>JAFDVL010000120.1 GCA_018268995.1 Acidobacteriota bacterium
TGAACCGACCGGAAACCTCGACTCCAAGACATCCGTCGAAATCATGCAGCTGTTGGAGAATTTGCATGAGCAAGGCAATACAATCATCGTAGTCACACACGAACCGGACATCGCAGCGCACGCGCATCGCGAAATTTTCATCCGTGACGGAATGATTGATCGCGATATTCGACGAGCTTAACGGTGTAATTGTCAGTTTTTAATGAACGCGAGCTGTTTTTGGGATGGCTCGCGTTTTTCTTTGCTGGAAGTTATCGCACAGAAATCGAATGTTCTCCACGATTTGTTACTTGTCCGATGATTGCGGCTTGCGGATACGTGGTTTGCAATTTAGTCAGTAAGTCATCCGCTCGGTTTTCAGCTATGCAGATCAACAATCCACCAGCAGTTTGAGGATCATAAAGCAGGCTCTGCATCGGCTTACTAATTGCATCCATCAGGACATCTTCGCCCACATAGTCTCGATTGACACGATCACCGCGCGTCAGCATGCCCTGCGCAACTAATTCCAACGCCTGCGGCAATCGCGGAATGCTGGCGGCTTCAATTTCAAATGTCACCTGACTGGCTTTCGCCACCTCCCACGCGTGGCCAATCAAGCCAAAGCCCGTGATGTCGGTTGCGGCTTTGACGCCATATTCACGCATTAAGGCAGCCGCTTCTCGTGCCGGGGTGAGCATCGTACGCAAGGAATCTTCCGCAACTTCAGGCGTGCATTTTTCAAACTTGATCGCGGTGGAAATAGCCCCTGTACCAATCGGTTTCGTCAGAATCAATACATCGCCGGGACGCGCGCCACTATTCGTGGCAATCTCATTCGGATCAATGATTCCCGTGACTGAGTAGCCAAACATGATTTCGGCATTATCTACACTGTGGCCGCCAATCAAGGCGATGTTGTTTTCCATCAGCACGGACAGCCCGCCACGCATAATTTCGCCGAGGATCGCAAAATCTACGCCTTTGCGCGGGAAGCAGGTAATCGCCATCGCTGTGATCGGCGTGCCGCCCATTGCCCAGACATCATTGATCGAATTCAACGCAGCGATGCGCCCATAATCAAACGGATCGTCCACAATCGGGGTGAAGAAGTCGAGCGTTTGGACAATCGCCAAATCATCGCGCAAACGATACACTCCGGCATCATCGGCGTGCTCAAAGCCAACCAGTAAATTGGGGTTATTCGGTTGTTGTGGTAACCCGCTCAAAACTTGAGCGAGCGCGCTGGGCGTCAGTTTCGCCGCTCAACCAGCGCAAGATGCCATTTCAGTTAATCGCATAATTGATCCTGTAAGTACGGAGTACAAGCATGGAGTACAAGCTTTAGCTTGGCTTTTGCATCGTAAAGAGAAAAGCCAAGCTAAAGCTTGTACTCCATGCTCTTGAAAATTAATCACGCACTTTTTCAAATGTTTCTTCGTCCAGTTCGCTGAAAAATTCCTGATGTAACCGTTTGACGGCTTCCGCCACTACCGCATCTTCGACAACGAAACTCGCGTTGATCGCCGAAGCACCATGCGAGATCATCGAAATATTGATTTGATTCAGCGGAGTAAAGATACGCGATGCGAGGCCTGGCGTAAACTTCATCTGCTCGCCGACCAGGCAAATGATCGCGCGATCCCGTTCGACCGTGACTTCGCCAAACTCCTGCAAGTCGGCAATCACAGCGTCCAAATGTCGCGTGTCGTCCAGCGTCATCGAAACGCTGACTTCCGAAGTCGCCACCATATCCACTGCCGTTTCGTGCCGATTGAAAACCTCAAAGAGCCGCGCCAAAAACCCGTGTGCCATCAGCATCCGCACAGAAGCGATGTTCACAACCGTGATTCCACGCTTAAAAGCAATCGCTTTGATCGGCGCTTTGGCCGAAGGCGCGTGACTCAAAATCGCCGTTCCCTGCACCTGTGGACGACGCGAGTTGCAAATGTAGACCGGAATGTCTTTCACCATCGCGGGCCGCAGCGTAGCCGGATGCAGAACTTTCGCGCCGAAATACGCCAGCTCAGAAGCTTCGGCAAAAGAAATCGTTTTGATTTTCGCGGCTTCCGGCACAATGCGCGGATCGGTCGTCATCATACCGTCCACATCTGTCCAAATTTCAATCGCCGTCGCATCCACCGCCGCGCCGATGATCGAAGCCGAATAATCTGAACCACCACGCCCAATCGTCGTCGTCCGTCCATCTGCGGTTGAGCCGATGAATCCTTGCGTGACAGGCACTTTGCCCGCTTCGACCTTCGCCGTGAAAGCTTGCTTCAACAATGGATCGGCCACCTCGAAGTCAATCGCCGCACGCATAAAATCATCGTTTGTCCGCATCAACGGTCGAATATCAATGCGCTCGCTGCTGATGCCATCGGCGCGAAAGGCTGCCGCGACCAGCAACGACGAAAGCAATTCGCCATTAGCCGAAACCGCATCAGACAAAGCGGGCGTGACTTTGGCCTGCCGACGAATTTCATCCAGGATGCCGAGCAATTCAGCAAACTGCGCCTGTAATGCTTCGCGCAACGACTCGCGTTCGTCAGGCAGAGCCAGATCGTCCGCTGCCTGATAATGCCGCGCCGTGATGTCGTCCAGTTTCGCGCGCATTTCCACTTCATTTCCCTCAGCGGTCAACCGCGCACAATCCAACAATCCATTCGTCACACGCGACATGGCAGAAACAGCGACGATAGGTTGACGCTCAAGCTGATTGCGGACGATGGAAACCAAACGACGAATGGCTGTGGCATCTTCCACGGATGTGCCACCAAATTTCATGACAATCATTGCACTTTGTCCTTGGTCATTCGTCAGTTGCCTAGTTGCCAGGCAACCGAGCCCTGAATGACCCAAAATAAAAAAGCTGACGAGTTTACGCTCGTCAGCCCTGTCAGGATTCTACCAATGCAACCGCGAACGGTCACAAGTGAATATCTTTCGGGCTTCAACGTAGCGCTCCACCAAATGCGGTGACAGTTGCCGGGATTTAACCCGACGAACCAATCAGAACGGCTTCGAGGCTCCGTTCCGACTTCGGCGGCACTTCCCTTTTGCTACGCGTCAATAAGCCCTCGTACTTTCGCTCGTAGCTACTCTTGAAGCCCGCGCCTCTACTTGAAGGATCAAACCAAAAAAGAAGCGAGATTTTGCCGAAGCAAACAGAGGCTGTCAAGGAAATGAAGTGGGTAAAAGAATTTGCCCTTGGTCAGTTATCCGATTCCGCGTATGATCCTGCGCGTCTCCCCTCAACCGTTGCAGTCAGGGATTTAAGCGCATGCGTTCCGTCGTTTTCTTCGTCATTTTTTGCCTGTCGTTATTTTCGCTGGGGCTGCGTGCGCAAACAAATGCGGCACTTTCAGGCACGACAACCGACCAGACACAAGCCGTCTTGCCCGGCGCGACGATCACGGCGATCAACCTGAACACCAGCATTAAAACGACAACCAAAACCAACGAAGCGGGGGTCTATTCTTTCCCCAGCCTGCAACCCGGCGTTTATGAAATCACCGCCGAAATGCAAGGCTTCAAAAAGCTGACGATCAGCAATTTCACGCTGGAAATTGCGGCGCGGGCAACACAAAACTTCACGCTGGCAGTCGGTGAAATCAGCCTTGCCCCGGTCAACATCAATGCCGCGCTGGATACGGCGCTGGCGCTCGGTTCATCTTCGGTGGGCGGAGTCATAAATGGGCAGCGAATCGGCGAATTGCCCTTGCCCAATCGCAATGCGCTGGATTTGGTTTACACGCAAAGCGGCGTAGTGAATAGCAACTTTTCCGGCGCACGCATCGGCACGCTCAACATCGAACGCAACAATGTCAATGTGATGGATCAGCGCATCAACTCTGGCGTCAACGCGACGTTTTTCAATAGCGTGGATTCTGTGGATGAAGTCAAAGTTGTCACCTCTCCCGCCGATGCCGAATTCGGGCGCGGTTCTGGCCAGGTGCTGATTTCGACCAGATCAGGCACGAACAATTTTCACGGCAGCCTGTTTGAATCGCATCGCAACACAGTTTTGAATGCGAACAACTGGTTCAATAATCTCGAAGGATTGCCGCGCAACACGCTGATTCGCAATCAATTTGGGGCGCGATTGGGCGGGCCGCTGTGGTTTCCGCCTAATGTTTTCGGCCCGTTGCATTATGACGGACGCAATCGCAGCTTTTTCTTTGCGTCGTATGAAGGCTGGCGCGAGAGCGTGCGCGAACCTGTCACGGCAATCGTACCGACAGCCACCGCGCGCCAAGGCATCTTTCGCTACTTTCCCGGCGTGCTGAATGCAAATGCGAATGCGGCAACACCAACTGTGGATTTGCGCGGCAATCCGATCAAATCTGCAACTGCGACCGGAGATTTGCAAACGCCCAGCCTGTTCGGACGCGATGCGAATCGCCCCGGCTACGACCCAACCGGATGGGTAAAACAATTTCTGGACGCGACGCCGCTGCCCAATAATTTTCGTGAAGGTGATGGTTTGAATACCGCTGGCTATACGTGGCTGCGATCTCGCCCGCGCGAAACGAATCAATTGACGCTGCGCTTCGATCATCAATTCAATCACGACCATAATCTGTCGGTCGAATACCTGCACGAACGCAACGACAAGCCGAACGATTTTATGGCGCAGACATTGCCGAATGCGCCGGGCGGAGCGTACAAGGACGAATCGAATTACTACGCGCTCTCGCTGGTTTCCACGCTGTCAGAACGAGTCGTCAACGAAACACGCGCCGGAGGATCGCGAACGCTCGCCCGCTTTTTTGCGCCGTGGGAAACGCCACAAGGTCGCAGCTTTTTGCCGACGGCAACCGGGCAAAACTTCATTCCCGCCTTTGCTTCCATCACTTCGCCCGTTGATTTCACGAATGGTGCGCAAGGCCGCATTTCGCCGATTTATCAATACTCCGATGTCATCACCTGGTTGCGCGGCAGGCATAGTTTCAGAGGCGGCGGCGAAGTTCGCTTTGTCAGCAACAACGGATTCAATTCGTTCTCGGTCATGCCGCGTGCCAACTTCGGAACAGGCGGCGCAGCCATTACGGGAATCACGACGGCGAATTTTCCCGGACTTGAATTGAACGACACGGCGGCGCGCAATCTGCTGATTGATTTGTCCGGCTCGGTTGCCAGCGTGCTTCAGGCGTTCAATTCACCTGGCGGCGCAAATCCGGTTTTTCTGGCAGGCGAAGGCAAACAGCGAACGTGGCGGCAACGCGAATTCAGTTTGTTTTTCAAGGATGAATTCAAAGCGACTTCGCACCTCACGCTCAACCTCGGCGTGCGCTACGAATTTTACGGTGTGCCGTTTGAAGCGAATGGCAAAACCGCCGGGCTGGTGAACGGTTCAGCCGGATTGTTTGGCCGAACGGGAACAAACTTTGCCGATCTGTTTCAGCCGGGACGGCTCAACGGAACCGAAACGAATGTGATTCTGGTTGGCAGAAATTCACCGAATGAAGATCAGAATATTTATCGCGGCGATCACAATAATTTCGCGCCTGCGGTTGGCTTGAGCTGGGAGTTGCCGTGGTTCGTGCTGCGTGCAGGATACAGTATTGGATACGAACGAAATTCATTTCGCCTGCTCGACATTGTCGCGGGAGACTTGCCGGGGCTTCGCACGACGCGCACGTTTACATCAGCGTCATATCTAAATCTGGCGCGACTGAATCTGCCGCTGACGCCACTGGGCAAGCCGCTGGAAACGGTTCTGGATTCGGATCGTTCGCAAAACGTGCGCGTCTTTGACAGCAACCTGCGCACGCCGTATGTCCAGAACTGGAACCTGACGCTGCAACGGCAGTTCGGACAGAACCACGCGCTGGAAATTCACTACGTCGGCAACAAAGGCACGAAGCTGATTCGCGGTGTGAATATCAACGAGGCGAACGTTTTCGAGAGCGGCATTCTGGACGCATTTCGCATCACGCAGGAAGGCGGCGATGCGGCGTTGTTTGAGCGTTTTTTCAGCGGCTTGAACTTAGGCTTGGGGCGGATTGGGTCAAACGTCAATGGCCGCCTGATTACGGCTTCAGCCTCGCTGAGAAGCAATGAACAGACGTATCAATTTTTTGCCAACAACGATGCGGGAGGCTTTGCGTATTTTCTCAACTACAGCCCGCTGTTTACAGGGCAACGAGGTGGACTAATCCGGCGCAATCCGAATCTGGCATCTAACCTCATCGTCGCCAATCCCCAATTTGACAGCGCAATTCTGACGGGCAATTTTGCGAACTCGACGTATCATTCGTTGCAGGTTGAGTTTAATAAACGCTTTTCCAACGGCCTACTGTGGACGGCGAATTACACTTTCAGCAAAGCGCTTGGCGAGGACGAAGGCGACACGCAGGAACAACGCGCCGACTATCGAACGTTGCGCAACCTGCGGCTCGACAAACGATTGCTCGTCTTTGATCGTCGTCACGTCTTTCGTAGCAATGGCATTTTTGAATTGCCCTTTGGACAGGGGCGTAAGTTTTTGAGCAACAGGAACGGCTTCATTTCGCGAGCCGTAGAAGGCTGGCAAATCGGCGTGATCTACAATTGGTTTTCCGGCGCACCGCTCAGCCTAACTTCAAACATTGCGTCATTCAATCAAAGCACTGAGAACACGCCAACGCTCGTCGGCAATTTCCCCGCGCAACAAGTGCATCCGGTTCGCGTGCAAAATGGTGTCGTGTTGTTTCCCAATCTGCGACAGGTGGCTGATCCGAGCATTGCCAAATTAACGACGATGCAAAGCCTCAATCAAAGAAGCACGTTGATGGCGATTGCCGACGCGCAAGGGCAACTGTTACTCCTGAATCCGACTCCGGGAACGCTGGGGACAATGCAGCAGAATTATTTGACCACGCCAAATTTCTTTCGCTTTGACGCAAACCTCATCAAACGGTTTCGGCTGCGCGAGGGAATCAACTTTGAGTTGCGGCTGGATGCGATTGATGTGCTGAATTCGCCACAGTTCACGTCATTCGATATGAACATTAACTCGCTCACCTTCGGGCGAAGCAACGCATCGGTAGGCGAAAGATTATTCGTGGCTGGCGTGCGCGTAAATTTCTAATCAGTACCGCGCCCCGTAGCGAGCGTCCGTAACGAGCGGTTGAGTCCCAGCCTTAGATCACGCTCCCTGCTGGTCGCGGTACTGATTTGCTATTTGCTGAAATCCACCTTCGGGGCCACCTTGGCATCGGCTTCCGCTTTGAAGAATGGCTTATCCTGAAAGCCCAGCATCCCGGCAATCAACACGGTCGGGAAGGTTTGCCGCATATTGTTGTAGCTGGTCACGGATTCGTTGTAATCCTTGCGTGCGACGGCCAACCGATTTTCGGTGCCCGCCAGTTCATCCTGCAACTTCATAAAGTTTTCGGATGATTTTAGCTGCGGATACTGTTCGGTAATACTCAGGAATCGTCCCCCTGTGCCGAGCAAGCCCCCCGCATTCATTGCGCGTGACAGTTGTTCGTTGGCGGCCATTTTGCCTTCAATGTCGCCTGCCGGAACGGCGAGGAGTTTCGAGCGCGCTTCGGCAATTTTCACAAACACATCGCTTTCCTGCTTGGTGATGCCTTTGACCGTGCCAACCAGATTGCCAATCAAATCAGCGCGGCGTTGCAATTGGTTTTCGACCTGCGCCCATTGCTGATCCACATTGTTTCGTTCTCGCACCAGACTATTGTATTTGCCAACTGCCAGTCCGCCGATAATCAAGGCGAGGACGACTAAAACCGCGAGAATTGCTAAAACTGATTTCCCCATTTGAACCTCCTGTTATGCTCCTGTGCAGAGCTGAAGATCACCGTTATTTCAGCCACGAATGAACACGAATTTTCACGAATCAAGCCCGTTTTTATCAGCCACAGATTACACAGATTCACACAGATTTTACTGGTCAGAAAATAATCTGTGACAATCTGTGTAATCTGTGGCTAAAACTATTCGTGAAACTCGTGTTCATTTGTGGCTTATTTTTCCCCGTACCATTTATAGATTATTGACTGCTGCGATGACATTCGTCAGACAATCAAGATATTTGGCAAAAAGCTCATGTGCGCCCATTTCCGTCAGCGGCTCGTCCTCTTCGCGCAATCGCAAAATTTGTTCGAGCGGCGAGAGATCAAGGGCAAGATACTCGCTCAAGCGTCGAACCGTAGCCAAACGACTGAGCGGCGGTTCCTCCCCCACCAGTTCAAGAATCGGGCGCATAAATTGGACGAAACTGTAAATGCTATCGGTCATCAGCCGGGTCAAGCTCTCGACCGATTCGCTCGAAGGCAAATACAGCGACCGCAGGCGCAACAATTTCCCGCGCAATTCATATTCAATTTGCATCCGCAGATTCGCCTTGGAGGCTTCATTCGTTGCCAGCAAATCCTGTCCGTGCAAAACCCGATAGGCGCGTTTCATGTGCCGGAACTCGATGGCAAAAACATCCAGCGATTGCAAAAATTCGTCCTGCGTAAAATACACAGGCAACGCGTAGCCTTGTCCAACCCACCATTTTGCAATCGGGCGTGCAGCGCGCAACTCTTCGGCAGTCAAAACTCGTGTCAAAACCATCAAATGACAATCCGCCTTGCGCACATTTCCAGGCGCAGCGATGGCGGAACCATAGACAATGATTGAAACTAACGTGCCGCTGTGTGCAATTTTCAAGCGACTGACTAATTCTTTGAGATCGTCTTCCATATCGTCCTTCTGAGGATTTAGGAATTGGGATTTAGGATTTAGTTCCTGTTTCCATATCGTGCCCAAACCTACATCCTATCCCCTACATCCTGAACGGAATCACCAGCTATCGCTGGCACCACCGCCACCACTGCTGCCACCACCAAAGCCGCCCCAACCACCGCCGCCACCGCCACTTCCGCCCCAGCCACCACCGCTTCCCCACGAACTGCCACCAAAACCGCCTCCGCCCTGATGAAAGATCATTGGCGCAGCCCACCAACCACTCCCACCCGGCCCCCCTGGCCCCCTTGGCGGTTTGTTCTTGGCAATGCGCGACATGATGAACAGGAGAAGGATGATTCCCAGCGCAAAGAAAATCAGCGTGCGCTTGTTGAGCTGAAATTCAGGCGCTTGCGCCGCAGGTTGATACGCATAGCTGCGGTCAATCCCCTCCAAATCCACATTCCACTTTTGTGCCAGCGTATCCACCAGCGTGCGCACGCCAACCGTCAATCCCTGCGACCATTGCTGTTGCTGAAAGTAGGGGCGCATCCGCCGCAATTGTTCGCCCGCCAAGCCATCCGGCAGATCGCCTTCCAAGCCATAGCCGACCTCCAACCGCGAACGGCGATCCTGGGTCAGAACCAGCAACAACGCGCCTTTGTCTTTATTCGCCCCGCTCTTCGCACCAATCCCCCACGCGCGATACAAGCCGTTGGCGTATTCTTCCAACGGACGCTCGCCAATCGTGGTCATCGTGACAACCGCGATTTGCGTGCCAGTGCGGTTTTCAAAATTCGTCAGAATGGTTTCGAGTTGTGACTTTGTAGTTGGAGCTACGACATTCGCAAAGTCGTTAACATGGGCAGTGTAATTTGGATAGGAAGACTTTTGTTGTGCGGTGAGCGAAACGCTCATCGCCAGCAAGCCAAGCACCAACAACAGACGTGACGCGGGGCAATGTCTCATCGTACGAATGTTATATGCGTTTGCCAAAGGGCTGTCAATTCCTCTACCCGCGCGAAGCCCTGGGAGCGCAGGCATCCTTGCCTGCTGGCACTTGAGGAAGCTTCTGCGGTTCAGCGAATTCGCTTCTGACGTCATAGCAGGCAAGGATGCCTGCGCTCCCAGGGCTTCGCGTTTACGGGTGCATCGCTCACACTTCTGCCCGACAGTCCCTCACCGTCAACTCTGATCCTCAAAGACAGTCGCCAGACGATGAGCCGCAGTTTGATGTCTGACGCGAGTAGTCTTGAAGGCAAAATGAATTTGGAGATTTAGTGTCTCTGGGTGTATGAATGGGTTGCTGAATAGAGTTCTGCGTACATTTCTGATTGGAGAGAATGATGAATCCGCACATTCCTTTTGCCACCTCGCGCCGTGACTTCCTGACGAAATCCGCCAATGGCTTTGGTGCCGTTGCGTTGTCTTCCTTTCTCGCGCGCGAGGCGCAGGCAAATGACAAACCGCTGCCCAATCCGCTGGCACCCAAACAACCGCATTTTGCCGCCAAAGCCAAAGCCGTGATTTATCTGTTTATGGTTGGCGGGCCAAGTCAGATGGAAACGTTTGACCCCAAGCCGATGCTGGACAAAATGCACGGGCAGCAATTGCCGAAATCGTTTGGCGAACTCAAAAGCCAGTTCGTCAAATCCGGGACGCCACTGATGGGCAGTCATTGGAAGTTCAAGAAATATGGGCAATCCGGCATTGAAGTTTCAGAACTCTTCCCGCACGTCGCTTCGTGCATTGATGACATTGCCGTGATTCGTTCGTGCTACGCCGACAGCTTTGTGCATGCGCCTGCGATGTATCAGATGACGACTTCGCGCGTGTTGTCGGGACATCCTTCGATTGGCAGTTGGGTGACGTATGGCCTCGGCAGCGAGAGCGAAAACCTCCCGGCCTATTGTGTGCTGACACAGCCGGAAGGCTTGCCCGAAGGCGGTTCGCCGATGTGGGACAACGGCTACCTGCCGACTTTGTATCAGGGCACGCAACTGCGCAACGGCAAAACGCCGATCTTGCACCTGAATCCGCCTGCGCATAGCAATAACAAACAACAACGACATCTGCTGGATTATCTGCGCAAGATGAACGAGATGAATCAGGCGGCGGAAGACAACGAACTGGCGGCGCGCATTGCTTCGTATGAACTTGCGTTTCGGATGCAACAGCACGCGCCCGAAGCTGTGGACATCAGCAAGGAATCTGAAGCCACCAAAAAGCTGTACGGACTCGACAGCCCGCACACGCGCGAATTCGGCACGCGTTGTTTGCTGGCGCGAAGATTGGTCGAACGTGGCACACGCTTCGTCATGCTCTTTTCCGGCGGTGGCCCGGTCAGCACGCAATGGGACGCGCACGACCTGATCAAACAGAATCACGAAAAGATGTGTTTGTGGACAGATCAGCCGATTGCCGCCTTGCTGAAAGATTTGAAAAGTCGCGGGCTGCTGGATTCGACGCTCGTAGTGTGGGGTTCCGAGTTTGGTCGCACGCCCGTCAGCGAAAACGGCAAAGGCCGCGACCACAACCCGGAAGGTTTCTCGATGTGGATGGCTGGCGGCGGCGTCAAAGGTGGCCAGGCAATTGGGCAAACCGACGACCTCGGCTTCAAATGCGTCAGCGAACGCTATCATCCACGCGACATCAACGCGACGATTTTGCATTTGCTGGGGTTGGATCAATGGAAACTGACCTTCAAGCACAACGGACGCGATGAACGATTAACCGACTTTGGCGGCAACGTCATTCAGCCAATTCTGGCTTAGTTTTTAGCCACGAATTAGCACGAATCAAAGCAGTTTTTATGAGCCACAGATTTTCACAGATTCACACAGATTTTACTGATCATAAAACTAATCTGTGACAATCTGTGTAATCTGTGGCTAAAACTATTCGTGAAAATTCGTGTTCATTCGTGGCTAAACACCAATCCTTCCTTCTATGACAATTAAATTTTCAATTTCCCTTTTACTTATCGCACTGTGTTTTGCTTCGAGCCTTGCGCAATCCCAAGCCATTCGCAAAGTGGATTTCCGCAACTTCAGCTATCCAACCTGCTTTGACGAAGAGAAAAAAACGACGCGCATTACCAACGGCAAATATTCGCGCAAGGTCAAAGAAGGCGACAGCAGTTATTCGGTGTATTTTGAAGTCAGAAACATCGTGTATGGCGATTTAGACGGTGACGGACAGGAGGAAGCCGTCATTGACACCATTTGCAACAGCGGCGGGACAGGCCAGTTTACTGATGGGCAAGTCTATCGAATGCAAAACGCCAAGCCCGTCTGGATTGGCAGCCTGGGCGTCGGAGATCGTGCAGACGGTGGCCTTCACGAAATCAAATATGCGAATGGTCTGCTGAAAGTTGCTCGCTACGGCGGAAACAGCGGGGCCTGTTGCCCGGATTACATTGAGACGTTTTCCTACAAACTCACGGGCAAAGGCTTAGTGGAAACGGGTAAAGCGGTTATCAGCGACTATGTCAGCAAAGATGGAAACTACGCTGTGCGGCGGCTGCGATTTCAGCGCGGTGCAAGCGCAACTGTGGTAAAAGGCGCAACCAAAGGCAGTGAGGCGTATTTGATTGGAGCACGCGCCGGGCAAACGATGTCGCTGAAAATTTCTGCCACCAACGTTGAGGTCAATCTGCAAGCGCCGGAAGGTGCTGAAATCGCTCAACCCAAATTGAACCAAGCCTGGAGTGTAAAATTACCAACGAATGGCGACTATCGTTTGAGCTTTGACGCGAAAAAAGGGACAGGGACGTTCTCAGTCGAAGTCAGCATCAAGTAACGCCTCTTTTCACCGCAAAACGCACAGATGACACAAAAATAAATCCTGGCAGTTCATTTGTGTATTTTGCGCTTCTTATGGTTCATGATCACCGCATGTCAGACAAAAAACGCCTCTTCCTGATTGACGGAATGTCGAACATTTTCCGTTCGTACTATGCGATTCGCGGGCTTTCGACCTCGCGCGGGATGGCAACCAATGCAGTTTTCGGATTTGCCATGATGCTCAGAAAACTGCTGACGCAGCATAAGCCGGATTACATCGGCGTCGTGCTCGATTCCAAAGAAAAAACCTTTCGCCACGAACAATACGATCAGTACAAAGCCAATCGCACCGAAATGCCCGAAGACCTCGTGCCGCAACTGGCGCTGATTGATCGCGTCTGCGCCGCCTATCGCGTGCCAGTCGTCAAGATGCCTGGCTTTGAGGCAGACGATCTGATGGGCACGCTGGCGCATCAGGCTGCTGACGCAGGGCTAAAAGCGGTGATCGTTTCCAGTGACAAAGACCTGTGCCAACTCGTTCGCGATCCTGACATCGTGATTCTTAAGGAAGATAAGACGGGCGAAACGTGGTATGACGAGGCCGCTGTCAAAGCTCGCCTGGGCGTCCGTCCTGATCAGGTCATAGATTGGCTCGGTCTCATGGGCGATGCCTCTGACAATATTCCTGGCGCGCCCGGCATTGGCGAAAAAGGCGCGATTGGCTTGATTGAGCAATTCGGTTCCATCGAAGCCGCGCTGGCAGGTTGGGAAGAAGTCAAAAAGAAAACCTATCGTGAGTCGTTGCGCGATAACGTCGAAATCATTCGGCTCTCGCGCCAGCTTGCCTGCATTGAAACCAATGCGCCAGTGACCCTTGATTTGGCTGCTTTGATTACAGAAGAACCAGACCGGGAAGCAGCCTATCAACTATTCACTGAATTGGAGTTTAATCAACTCGCTCGCGAATTCGCAGGGGCAGCTAAACCGGCGGGCGTCAGTACGGCTGTGGCATCGCCCACTCAACAATATCGGCACATTAAATCTTTAGACGAATTGAAGAAATTCGCTAATTCCCTGCTGGCCAAAGATCGTTTTGCCTTCGCCTTTGCGGTTACGGCTCCTGGCAAAACCGCGAAAGCCGAGAGCTTGCTGGATTTGGCGGAGCAAAATGATGGCCCGCAACTCGCGGGAATCGCATTTTCGACTGCGGCGGGTACAGCAGATTACATAGATTTGGCCGAAATCGGTGATCGTACGGATGCAACAGCGATGATCAAAGATTTGCTGGAAAACGGTTTGATTGAAAAGGCAGTACATGGCTACAAGCAAGCCTTAGCCGTGGCGGAAAGTCACCATTTAGTCCTGGAAGCTATCGCAGACGATACGGAACTACAGGCCTACCTGCTGGAACCCGAACGCGCGAACTATGAATTATGGCAATTGGTGCGCGAATACCTTGGGATTGAAGTTACTAAAGCTACGGATGCGGCTGAGGTGGCGATGCAAACCGCTGACTTGACCGGACAACTCGCTAATGTTTGCGCGGCTAAATTAGACGAAGCGGAACTTCGTCAGGTGTATGACGAAATTGAATTGCCGCTCGTCCCGTTACTTTTGAGAATGGAGCAAGCAGGCTTTCGGGTTGATCCCAAGGCGTTACAGGAACTTTCTGCCGAAATGCAGCTCTCGCTCAACCGCTTGAGTTTACAAATCTATGAACTCGCGGGGCGGCAGTTCAATATTAGTTCGCCGCAGCAACTCGGAGAGATTTTTGAAGAACTCAACTTTGAAGTCTCAAAGCGCACCAAAACCGGCCAGATCCAGACCAATCGTGAAGTGCTGGAGGAACTGGCTGAAAAATATGAATTGCCGCGACTGATCATCGAATATCGTGAGGTAGCCAAGCTCAAAAGCACGTATGCGGATACCTTACCTTCCCTGATTAATCCTCACGATGGACGCATTCACACAACACTCAATCAAACGGTTGCCGCCACAGGGCGATTAAGCAGTGAAAATCCAAACTTACAGAACATCCCGATTCGCTCCGAATTAGGACGCCATATCCGCCGAGCCTTCATTCCGGCTGATGGCTGTGTACTATTTTCAGCCGATTATTCGCAAATTGAGCTGCGACTGTTGGCACATATTACACACGATGAGGAAATGTTGGACGCGTTTCGCAAAGGCGAAGACATTCACGCCCGTACCGCACGAAAAGTTTTCGGCGCACAAACAGACACAGAGCTAAAAGAAAAGCGTCGCGTTGCCAAAATCGTGAATTTTGCGATTGCCTACGCCGTCGGCGCGTTCGGACTGGCTCCACGCGTCGGGATCACGCGAACCGAAGCTAAAAAGGTGATCGAAGATTACTACGCTACGTTCAAAGGGGTGCGGCGATACATGGAGGAAATGCCGGAAAAAGTTCGTGCGGACAATGGCATCGTACGCTCATTACTTGGTCGGTGGCGCAAATTACCAGACATTAGTAATAAGAATCATAATTTGCGCGCGCGGGCTGAACGCGAAGCCATCAATATGCCGATGCAGGGTACGGCCAGCGACATTGTAAAGCTGGCCATGTTAAAAACGGACGCTGCGCTACGCCGGGCAAATCTGCAAGCTAGAATGATCCTGCAAGTCCATGATGAGTTGGTATTTGAAATCCCGGTCAACGAAGTGGACGCGGCCAGTTCCATTATCAAACAGGCAATGGAATCTGCCTTTTCATTAGAGGTTCCATTGATTGTCGAAATCGGTGTTGGTGACAATTGGATGGCGGCTAAACCATAAGGCGAAGAGAAATGCGATAAGTCTCTATGCTTTATTGCGAATTCGTGTGATGCGACTTTAAGTATTTAGGGGTAACGTCCAGTGCATTAAAGTGTTGACACAACACAGGCTATCGTATAGATTCTCGCGGAAAAGTTTTATCATAGATGTATCATAGACTGTTATAAGTCTTTGGTAACTTGAAAAACAAAGATAAGGACTTAAAATCATTTTCCAGTGGCGGTAAATACAGCGCGTAACTGGCATAAGATTTGATTAAGCAGAGTTCGCGCGGTAAGCATTTCCCCCACAACCGTAACAGAACGTACTGAAAGAAGTCATCATTTGATTTTGTCTAGACGTCAACAAAATGTGCAGGTCTCGCTCGACTTAACTACTCCAAAGCGGGACGCCAAAATTCAATCAATCACTTCCAGGAGGACAAATATGAGTTCCGCGAGAAGAAGCTTGGGTTTGCTGCTGATGCTGGTGCTCGGCACGATGTGTACACTAGCGCAAACTCCTCGTTCGGAAGACGACCCTCGCAATCTGGCTCCTACCGTCAATGGCGGAACCGGACTTTTCACTGTCTACGATGCGCAGACACTTAGAAGAGGCGAGTTTAACTTTGGTTTTTTTGCTAATTTCTATCATCGTGATGCAGGAGATGCACGGTTTCAGGTGTATCCCGCCAACTTCCAGGTTGGTTTCAATGATTATTTCGAGTTCTTCGTTAATATCGAAGCGCAAAAGCTTGTCACGGCCAGACAACCGCAATTATTAAGCGGCTATTACCTGCCTGATGTCAGAACCAGAACACTGGCCCCAGGCCGTGTCACCATTCGCCCCGGAACCAATGTGATCGGCGTTACAGTGGGCGATCCGTGCGGCAATGGCGGATTTGCCGGACCTTGCGCACCGTTTGGTGCGTTTGGCTCACAACCGACAGGCAATGATACGGCGCTCTATCCGGGACTGGGTGCTCCCGTTGGCGGCATCTTACCTGCGATCCCAGCAGGCGTAGTCCCTAACTATCTGCCGAGCGCGCCGTTCCTTTCACGGTTCACGGGCACGGGCGTTGGCGACATTACACTCGGTGCCAAAATTCGCATGACTGCGCCAAACAATGCTTTTGGTTTGGCATTAGTTCCGCTCTTTAAAATTCCGACCACACGTGAACTTAACACGGGTCTGGAGCGTGGTCGCTCTACAGGCGCGTTTGATTACGGGTTGGTACTGGCCCTGGATGGTCGTTTGCACAAACACATCCATTTGAGCGCAAACACGGGCTTCATTAAACGTGGCGATCCGCGTGCTGAAGATATGCGTTTGGGCGCATTAGCAGGTGGCGCTGGTGTAATCCAGGGATTTGGCCGCAGCGAACGCGCACTTGATTTACCAAATGAATGGCGTTCCGGCATCGGCGTTGATTTCCCGCTCAGCCAATATCTGGCGTTTATGGCGGAAGTCAATTCGACGCGTTATGTCGGCTCTCGCACTCCAATGCTCCTGACCAACAATCCGGTTGACTTAATTGCCGGTGCTAGAATCTTCCCGGCACGTTGGTTTTCAATCACAGCAGCGTATCAACGTCACCTGAACTGGTTGTCAGAGTTCGATAAGAACACAGGCAGCCCGGATGGTTTTATCGCAGGTATTTCACTCGGTCACGTCAACAAGCGTGAGCCAGCGATCCTGCCCAACAATCCGCCAACCATTGCGCTTTCATTGGGCGCAGTTACCAACAACACCACAGATCGCGTGCATGCTGATGCAAGCACAGTTTGCGTAGGCGATTCGGTTGCACTGAGCGCCAGAGCGTCTGATCCTGATGGCGACACCTTAACTTACAAGTGGACGACCACGGGTGGGCGCATCGTAGGTGAAGGCCCGAATGTCACCTTTGAATCTGCCGGACTGGCACCCGGCGAATACACCGTTACCTGCGAAGTGGATGATGGTTGCGGATGCGTCGCATATGACACCAAAGTCGTGCGCGTTTCTGAATGCCCGCCAGTGCTTGTCTGCTTCGGCAGCTCGTTGGATGTCACACCAGCTTCGACCAGTGACGTAGCACCTGGTGAAGCTGTGACCTTCTCAACATCAGGCGTTTCCGGCGGCAGAGCCTTTGGCAATGTCACCTACACCTGGACCGCTTCAGCTGGCACAATCACAGGCAACGGCACCAGCGCACGTCTCGACACGACAGGCGTTGCGAATAGCTCAACTATCGAAGTGACTGTCACCGCTTCCAGCTCAATGGGCAACTGCTCCGCGAGCGGCAGAGCGACGGTTACGACGAAGGCCAAGCCACCGGAGCCGGTCAAACCAGACCCGATTGAACTGTCATCTTGCACTACCTTCAAGAAGAACAACGCACGCGTTGACAATCCTTGCAAGGCGATCCTGCAAGACGCGATTCGTCAGTTGCAATCTGATCCGCAAGCCCAGTTGTTCGTGTACTCTTACCTCGGCGAGAAAGAGAAACCAGCCAATCTCGATCTGCAACGTGGTAAGAATGTCCGCGACCGTCTGGCTGATGGTGGACTCGGATCGGCAATTGATGCCAACCGTATTACTGTACGCCCGAGCGGTGTCTCCACGGATGGACGTCAAGTTCGCCTGGTGATCCTGCCAGCAGGTGGGGATGCTTCCAAACTGCCGCAAGACGGCGCGCCAGCTACTCTGGGTGATGTCACACCTGAGAAGAAGGCCGCTCCGGCACGTAAAGCGAAGAAGCCTGCGAAGAAGCGTCGTTAACAAATAGTCGTAGCAATACGACCTTAACAAAAGGCAGGTGGTCACATGATCACCTGCCTTTTTTAATTTCACTGTCGGTTATCAGCGCTCAGCCGAGCTCTTGACTACCTCGGCAATAATTTTCTGACTGCTCAAAATCATGATCATCTCCAGTCCGGTCAATCCTCAACTCAAATTTGCCCGTCGCGTGCGTGAGGGTAAGGAACCCGCTTCGATCTTTGTCGAGGGTGAGCGTTTGTGTGAAGAATGTCTAAAATCAAATTTGCCGTTGACAGTGGCCTTCCACACGCCCGATCCCACGCCACGCACAACGGCAGTCATTGAAGAACTGTGGCGCAGACAATGTCACGTCTACGAAACTGTTCCCGAAGCTTTTGCCGTCGTCAGTGATACTGTGAATCCACAGGGCATTATCCTGATTGCCGCGCGTCCAAATTGGGAAATTGAAACGGTGATTCCCCCGCAAGCCAATTTATTGATTGCGTTGGATGCAGTGCAAGACCCGGGCAATGCCGGAACGATTTTGCGCACAGCGGAAGCAGCAGGCGTACAGGGAGTGATCGCCTTAAAAGGAACGGTGGATTGTTTTGCGCCAAAAACGTTGCGTAGCGCAATGGGGGCAGCATTTCGGCTGCCGATCTTGACGGATGTCGAACCAGAAGAGTTGCTTGATCGCTGCCAAGCTGCGAAAATCACCGTCGCA
Organism: Acidobacteriota bacterium; assembly: GCA_018268995.1. Lineage (GTDB taxonomy): Bacteria > Acidobacteriota > Blastocatellia > RBC074 > RBC074 > JAFDVL01. The sequence continues at coordinate 18,682 of JAFDVL010000120.1, forward strand.
GCAACAACGGCGCGGACTTCGCTGGTGTATAGTGATTATGACTGGCAGCAACCAACGCTGGTGATTTTAGGGAATGAAGCACAGGGCGTGCGGGCGGATTTGCTGGACGCCTGTGACGTAAAAATGCGCATTCCTCTGGCCGCCCCGGTTGAATCCCTGAATGTTGCGGCGGCGGCGGCGGCGATTCTCTTTGAAGCCGCGCGGCAACGTCGGCAGTAGCGAAACGATGTTGAGGACGTTGCCAAGGTCAAAAACCGAAGCACAAAGCCCGATTTAAACCTTTCACTCTGATTTCTCGTATAGTGCCCTGCAATGAGCAACAGTGAACTTCCGAAAGATGAAGCCATTTCCAATCGCGTCGAGAGCGGCGTCCGCAAGTTCTTCGAGCGTCTCGGCGGAGCCTTGGATTTTGCGTTGCGTCGTCCGCTGAATCCTCAACCGCGCACCGACGTCACCGCCTTGATTCCACCGCTTGAACGAGCCATTGATGACAAGCTGCGGCACGAAGGCAGCAAGATGATCGCGCCGAATCTGATTGAGTTGCGGTACGATTACGAAACCTACCAGCAACTGACAAACAAGCGGATTGATTTTCTGGAACGGGAATTACGGCTGTCCGTCTACGAATACATTCACAATCGGCGCTACAGCACGCTCGGCGATGTCAAAGTCAAAATCGCATACGATATGTTTACGCGCAAGCTGACCATCACGGCAAATTTTTCTGACGAAGCGCCGAAACCGATTTCTGCCCAAAACACAGAACCCGCCGCCACCAGTCAAGCGCAGGCGCGGCTGATGCTGAAGAACAAACAACGTGAACTACGAGCCAGCATTTCCAGCGGATCGCGCGTCAGCGTAGGGCGCACCCACGACAACACGCTGGTAATTGAAGACTCGATGGTTTCCAGTGTGCATGCGGCCTTCACGCTGGCAGCGAATGGAACGCTTTATCTTACCGATCTCGGCAGCAGCAACGGCACATTCGTCAACGGCGTCCAAATCGCAATGGGCGATAAAACCATCGTGAAGTCTGGAGATCGGTTACGATTCGGAGATGTTGAATTGAGTTTGGAGTCAAGCACAAACACTTAAGGTATTAGTACCATCGGCAAGACCATCCCCCTTCCATCCAATGCCCTATGAATTTTCCTTTCATTGCGACTCTTGTTTTCCTGCTGGGAATCATTTTCCTCTTGCTCTCTCTTTTTCTTTCCACTTGGCGCGCCTCGCGTACAGCGGTGACAGATTCAAGCAATGTGCCGGATGATTTCGGGCCGAAGCTCACCAGCAATCGGTTGCGATATGTGCGCTGGATTTTTGCCTTACTGGTGGTGACGGCATTCGGCTTTCATGTGTACTGGGGATTATTTGCGGCGGGGCCAATCAGTGAAAACAAAGAATTCGCACATTTGAAGAACACACGCGATCAACGCAATCGCCGCGATGCCGAAGCCAATTTGCGCGGCTGGATTTTTGATCGCAGCAAGGATTACCGCAAATGCCTGGCGAAATATCGCTATCTGAACGGCAAGATCATCCGCGACTATCCGCTTGGTGCGGCGGCTTCGCACGTCATTGGCTACAGCGGCTTGGCGCGTGGTGATGCAGAACTGGAACGTGCGGTCGTGGCACAACCACCGCCCAAACCAGTCGAAAAAACCTGGTGGGAGAAATTTGTTGCGGCGGCCTCCTTTGAATCGGATGAGCCAAAGATTGAGGCCGGACGGGATTTGCAACTGACTATTGATTACGATTTGCAGCGCGCGGCTTTTGAACAACTCAATGCCAAAGGACACAAGGGCGCGGTCGTGATGGTGAATCCACAAACGGGTGAGATTTTGGCAATGGCCAGCAATCCAAGCTTTGACCCAGACGACATCAACAACGACGTAAAATGGGAAGAAATCCGACGCGATTTGAAAAACCGTCCGCTTCTGAATCGCGCGCTGAATGAATATTATCCCCCAGGTTCGACCCTGAAAACCCTGACGGCGGCGGCGGCGTTGGATGTTCGCATCAGCGAGAATAAATCCTTTCTCTGCCAGGGCGGAGGTTGGACGCCACCGGGTTCGGGCCGCCCCATTCAGGATGATGAGGGCCACGTTCACGGCAACATTACGTTGGAAGAAGCATACGTGAAATCCTGCAATCAATACTTCGCGCAACTTGGCGTTGAGGTCGAACGACAACGAATGGGCGAGGCAGCAGCACGCTTTGGTCTGCGGGTCTTCACCAACGCTGACGATTCCATCGGCACAGGTGCAACACGCGGATTATGGAACACCGAAAACAAAATTCTGGGCGACGTCTTGGCCCCCTTGAATTCGACCTTTGTGAACGGCAACAAGATTTCCAAATATGATCTGGCACTGGAATCCATTGGGCAGGGATATGTCCAGCTGACCCCATTTCAAATGGCATTCGTCGCAGCCGCAGCAGCCAATAATCAGGGGAATGTGATGCGTCCAATGATAGAAATGGGACGACAACCCGCCGTGCTGAGCCAGGCAATGACACCTGAAACCGCCCGACGCATCCGGGAATTAATGGCCGGTGTCGTTGAGCGCGGGACAGCGGCAGGCGTCTTCGGCACGACCGTTCGACAAGCGGGCATCACCGCAGGCGGCAAGACCGGAACCGCACAGCGCGAAGTTCCCGTCATTGATCCCAAAACAGGGCAACCCGCCACATACAAAGATTCGCGCGGTAAGGAACGAATTAAAAAGGAAAATCGCATTGATTCCTGGTTCATCGGATTTGCCCCAATCAATAATCCGACAATTGCCTGGGCCGTGATGGTCGAAGGCGGCGGCTACGGGTCAAAGATTGCCGCGCCCATTGCCGCCAATGTCCTGGTCAAGGCCAAGGAACTGGGCCTGCTGAAAGCGGACGGGGTAGCAACACCTACCTCTTCGCCCACTATTGCCGCATCGCCACGCGCTGGCCGAGCAACGCCACGGCAATGAGTGACCGCACGAAACACAGGCGTCAAGAGTACAAGCTTCANNTGAAGCTTGTACTCTTGACGCCTGCCATCAAAGCTGTCTGGTGCAATCCGTTCATGCAAAATAGACCTCGTTTCAGTTTCGGCTTGTTGATCTTCGCGCTGCTTTTTTTACTGATGCTTGGAACGTTTACAGCGCTGAGTACATGGTCAATGCCACTGCTGGCGCTGGGCCACGTAGTCGAAACAATCGTCAGATTTGTCACTAGGAACGCTTCAATCCCGCCAATGAAATGCTCGGCTACGATCAAGCGAAACACACATTGGCAAGCGCTGCACAGTTGTCGTCGCAGGAGATTTTGATGCGTTTGGTACAAATCGGCGACGAGTGGGGACAGAGCCGTTTGGCCGATGATGATGTAACGTTCGTCGTGCTGAAGATTCGATGACGCGGAGCGCCTGGGAGCGCAAGCGTCCCGCTTGCGCTCCCAGGCGCTTCGCGTTTCTTTCAGGACTATCGCGTGGGTAAGCGTTTCACATATTCCGAATATTTCGCCACATCCTTGCACGCTGCATCGCTCGGCATTTTGCCCGTCAGCAATGCCACCGTCACACAAGCCGAAGCGGGAGCCATCACTGAACTGGCCGAATTGGTTTCGTGATAATGATCCGGTACTCCTTGCGCCTTGCAGACATCCGGTGATTTTTTAATCTGCGGATTTTTCAGGTCAATCGGTTCGCGACGGAAGTCGTGCGCGGGAACGATATAGCCGAATTCATCGGGACACAGCCCCAGCATAAACCGATATTTTTTCGTCATCGCGCCACGAATGCCTGGCTCAATCGGTGCTCCGGTGTCGGCGGAGGGACAATCGTTGCGACGGTATTTGTCGAGGCCGTAATAAATTTCTGGAAACAATTCGCCCGGCGTCGTCACAATTTGCGCATCGCCCAAATCAATCGCGTAAATCGTCGTTCGCGATTGCGGTTGTCCCGACTCATCAGGAGCCATCGCCGTATCCAGGACGCCCAGCTTGAGCAAAAGCAGATAGCCCTGATTATCCATCGGGACGCGCAAATCAGCCTTCTTCATTGCCAGCGCGGTACTCTTGCTCCATTCAGCTTTTGCCAGGGCTTCAATCGCAGCTTTGCCGATGTCGCGACCAATCGCGGCGGTACGTTCGTGAGTGAAGACAGGCCGTGTGCTATTAGGCTTGAGCGCGAAATCCTGTCCGTCGAATTTGATGCGATCCGTGTTTTTGGTATTGGAATCCCCGACGATTTCCACCGCTCCAATCGGGCCGGAAACGTAAACTGCTGTGCCGCCAAATTTCTGTTCGACCATTTCGCGCGCCGCGTGGATAAAGTCTGACGTGATCTCGCGGTTCTTGTCTTCCATAGATTCGGGGTGCGTGTTCCAGTTGATGAACGTGCCAATCGTTTTATTCGTTTGCCGATTGATGAATTGCATCACACGCATTTCTTCGTCAAAGAATTTTGGCGGACGGCCTCCGTTGCGCACCTGCATCCCGGCAATGCTCGGCGATTGGGTTGGATCAGTCGTGCCGATTTTGAATTTGGCGGGCTGCAACCCTTGCGCTGCGGTTGCAATGCTTTTGGCAATCATCCGATCCACAAAGCGCAGGTATTTCGGATATTTACCATCCTTCATGAAATTATCGCCGTACACGCCAATGCTGTCTGGCCCTTCGTGATTGTGCGTCGCAGCAACCAGAACTTCCTGAATGCCAAGCTTAGGATCAAGCAGCTTTTTCACTTCCTTGATGCCGTAATACGAACCGTCTGAGTAATAACCGATCAGGTCAACCGCCACGATGGCAATGCGCGTCGAGCCGTAATTCAGCACCATCGTGCGCGCCCATAAATCATCATGCTTCCCGGTCGCCAGACGATTCGTACCAAATCCTGCCAGATAAATGCCGTCGTATTTGTCTTTTGCACTGGCATCAATTTGCGAATTGCTGTCGTCATCTTCAAATGGCTCGCCTCTGTCCCAATAGCCATTTTTATTGGTATCCGTAAACTTTTCGCCCCAGACACCCGAATCTGTAACCGTGCCATCCCAGTCCGAATTTTGCCCGAACGGAGTGATCGCAATCGCGGCAAATCCAGCCTTCAGTTCTTTTTTCGGCGCAGAAGAGTTAAGCGTGAACGGCAAGCCAAGCAGAATTGCGATGATGAGCCAGCGTGACATTGGTAAAGCCTCCAGTTGTGCTCGCCACAGATGCACGCAAATCAGCACAGATTTCTGATCGTTTTCAATCTGTGTGAATCCGTGTAAATCTGTGGCTGAATCCTACCCGATAATCTATGATGCCTGCTTTGACTTTACAACCTTAGTAGAGGCTTTCTGGATGAATTTAAAACCGACTGTTATTTTTGATCTCGGCGCAGTGCTGATTGATTGGAACCCGCGTCATTTGTATCGCAAACTGTTTACTGATGAAGCAACGATGGAGCAGTTTTTTGCCGAAACGGATTTGCTGAATTGGAATGCGCGGCAAGACGGCGGCTATCCGTTTGCACAAGCGGTCTCGGAATTAAGCGAACAATTTCCGCATCACGAACATTACATTCGCGCGTTTCACGAACGATGGGAAGAAATGATGCCCGGCGCGATTGATCCAACGGTTGAGATTCTGGCTGAATTACGTGCCCAGGATTATGACCTGTTTGCGCTGAGCAACTGGTCGGCTGAAACCTATCCCACCGCCTACGCACGCTTTGAATTTCTGCAATGGTTTCGCGCCGTCGTCATTTCCGGCGAATTGAAAGTCTGTAAGCCGCATCCGCGCATCTATAAGCACATACTCAGTCTGATTGGGCGTCCGGCCAACGAATGTATTTTCATTGATGACTCGCTGGCGAATTACAACGCCGCCGTGGAACTTGGCTTTCAGTCCATCCATTTTCAATCTCCTGCCCAATTACGCGCTGAGCTGATCGCCCGTGATATTCCCCTGACAACGGCAGAAGCCCGACCGTGAGGAAGGGCGTGGTTGAAAATGTACGATAGGCGTCCCGCCTGTCGCTGGCTGAAAAATCGCAGCGGCGACAGGCGGGACGCCTATCGTACATTGGGCGTTCCGTCCTTAAAAGACTCTACGCCCTCCCTCACGGTCGGGCTTCTGCCACGGTTAGTCGTGCCGCAAGGCGATGATCGGGTCAACTTTGGTGGCTCGCCGTGCGGGTAAAAAACAGGCCAACCAGGCCACGAACGTCAATAATAATGCGGTTCCGACGAAGGTCAGCGGATCAGTAGCACTCACGCCCATCAACAAAGTCTTCATCACGCGTGTCAGGGCTAAGGCACCGACTAAACCAATCACTACCCCCAGCAGCACCAGTTTCATGCCTTGATTGATCGTCAGACGCAGGACGTCTTTGCTTTGCGCACCCAGCGCCATCCGAATGCCAATTTCGCGGATGCGTTTGGAAACGGAATACGACATCACGCCATACAAGCCAATCGCAGCCAGCGCGAGTCCGAGCAAACCAAAACTGCCGAAGACAGAAGCCGCTACGCGTGTGGGCAATAACGGAAAGCTCAAATGCTCGACCATTGTCTTTGCGCTGGCAATAGGAAGATTTGGATCAAGCTGCTGCAATTCGTTTCGCACGGCAGCCATCATCTGCTGCGATTCCGCCACGGAGCGCACGACTAAGGTCGAAGACCCCATGAAAGATTGCCAGAGTGGACGGAAGACAAAGGGCTTCGCATCTTCATTCAAGTTCGCATATTTGCCATCCTGCGCGACGCCAATGATCTGCACGGGTTGCGCGTCAGCCCGACTGAGGCGGAACTGCCTGCCAATCGGGTCTTGTCCCGGCCAGAAGCGACGAGCAAAGGATTCATTTATGATCACGACGCGCGGCGCGTTTTCGCTGTCCTGCACCGTAAAATCGCGCCCTTGCAGCAAACGTGTTCCCATTGCGCCAAAATAACCGGGCGTGACGCGATTGGAATAGGCACGCGGGGCGCGAGCGTCGCGTTCTGGCAATTGGCCTTCGATAAAGATGGCTTCTGTTCCCATATGTAAATCCACGGGCACCAGATCGGCCAATCCCGCCTCCTGCACGCCCGGCAAGGCGCGCACACGTTCCAGCAGCCGCTTTTGCGATTCTCTGATCTGCGCCTGTTCATAGCCCTGCAAGCGCAAATCAAACGATAGCTCAATCGCATTGTTCGGATTGAACCCAAGCTGCACCGTCTCAGCTTTTTGCAACGCCCGCACCATCAATCCGCCGCCCACCAACAGCACCAGCGACAACGCCACTTGAAACACAATCAAGCTATTTTTCAGCCACGAACGCCGCTGCGTACCTATCGCCGCATCATCCTTGAGCGCAGTCAGCAAATCGGTTTTCGTCGCCTGCCAGGCGGGCAACAAACCAAACAGCACGCCTGTCAGCAGCGAAATCCCGGCCGCAAACAACAACACGCGATAATCCAGATGCAGATCAATTTGCAGTGGCACATCAATCGGTGGTTTGAAGCGAATGGCCAGACGAATCAACCACCATGCCAACACAACGCCGAGCGCGCCTGCGCCCAAAGCCAGCAACACGCTTTCCGTTAGCAATTGACGCAGCAACCGAAAGCGGCTGACGCCCAAGGCCAAACGCACAGCGATTTCCTTGCGTCGTTCAGTTGCACGCGCCAGCAACAGATTCGCCAGATTTGTGCAGGCCAGCAGCAACACCAGAATCACGACGAACATCAACACGCCGACGAAGCCGAGCAACGGCGCACGCATTCCCCCTCCCATCCAACCGGGCGCGGATAATTTGAGACCTTTGCCTTCATTGAATTCGGGATATTCGCGCGCTAATTGCTGTCCAATGGCGTCCATCGCGGATTGTGCCTGTATTACGTTGACGCCGGGTTTGAGACGGCCCATCACAAAGATGTTGTCTACACCACGTTTGTCCAACCAGTCATTGCCCGCTTCCAATTGCGCCTGCATCATCATCGGAAACCAGACCTCAGGCGCAGCAATGACTTCGGTTCCATAAAATCCCTGCGGTGCAACGCCAATCACCGTGTAGCTGCCTCCATTCACGACGATGTTTTTGCCAAGAACGGAGGGGGTGCCGCCGAAACGTTGTTGCCAGCATTGATGCGATAACACGACCACTGGATGCGCGCCACGATTGCGATCATCTTCCGGTGTGATGACGCGTCCCAGCAGGGGTTTCACACCCAGGACATCGAAGTAATTTCCGCTGACGACATATCCCCATAACCGTTCATTGATGCCATCGTGGCTCAGGCTCAAGGGCGCAAACCGATAGCCGATGACGCCCGCAAATACATCGTTGCGATCTCGCACGTCGCGGTAATTCGGATAGGAAACCCCGGAAAACCGTCCGTTTCCCTCTCCCTGGCTGATCGAAACCATCTGTTCTGGTTGGGCAATCGGCAAAGGACGTAACAACGCGGTATTCAGCAAACTGAAAATTGCCGTATTCGCGCCAATGCCCAGTGCCAGCGTCAACACCGCCACCGCCGAAAATCCTTTGTGTTTGCGCAGCATTCGCATGCCATACCGCAAGTCTTGCATCATTTCGTCCTCCCATCGTTTGGGTTGCAACCACAGCGCATCCCAGAAGGCACTGGTGCTGCGCCAAAATAAATCCAGTTTGTTTTGCCAGCTAAGCTTGTCCCATTCCGCCAACATCGCTTCGCGCCAACGCAGTTCCGCTTCCCATTCCTGTCGCCAATCCGCACGCAGGCGGCGCGGAACCAGCAAGCCGACAAAGCGAATCAGCCACAGATGCGGTTTGAGAACAGGATGTTTGAGGAAAGCAAACATAGGGCAATTTTTCCCTCAAGCATTGGTAGGTTTTGGGTCACGTATCGGATTGAGTTCCGTCAATTCTAACAACCGATAGCGCTTTATGGCTTCCGCTAAAGCCTCTCGCCCAACACGGGTCATTTCATAGTATTTGCGCGGGGGGCGTGCCTCAGCCTGTGCAATGGCATGCTTCTCCCATTTGGACGCTAAACATCCGGTGTCCTCCAACCGCCGCAGCGCCGGATAGACTGTCCCGCCCGGCAATCCTGTAATGTCTATGATGTCAAAGCCATGCCGATAGCCATGCGAAACCGCCTGTAAAATGACCGCTGATGAATAAGTGAGAAACCCTTTGCCCATGTAAATTCCCTTGGGATTTATGGAGAAGATAAAACCCTGCTAGTAAGGATTCTATCTAGTCAGGATTCTACATAGGGTAAGAAGAGGGCGTCAAGGGCTGAAGTCGAGTGGCCAATTTTTCCTGAACATCACAGCATGCCGTGCGGAAGCCCGCCCGTGAGCCTTGTGATTACTTAGTTTTTTTGCAGAACTCAGCCCGCGAATGCGGGCGACAGCATAAAGCCTGGGGTGGAGGCGTCAGTCGAAACCCCAGGTAATGCGTGGCACAACGCGATAGCCCGCGATAGCGGGCGATAGCCACAACGATTGTTTGCACATTCGCTGTCGCCTGCTTCGCAGGCTGCCTGTCAATTACTGCATCTTTCCTGGGGTTCGCGCTCATGGCGCTTCACCCCAGGCTTTATGCTGTCGCCCGCATTCGCGGGCTGGTAAACGCCTCAGCCAATGTGCAAAAAAAACTGGGTAATGACAAATGACAAGCTGTGAAGGAGGGCGTAGAGACAGTGGATAAGACGCCCTCCTTCACAGTCGGGCTTCCGCCACCGTCCCTGCATTGAGCCACTCCCCCCAAGTCAGCGACCTGCAACGGGTAGCCGAAACGCGGCCATCTGTTCTCCGTTGCGGGCCAGCAGGACATCGCCAACCAACACCGGGTGGTTCCACGTCTTGCTCTCAAGCGCCGGGAAGCGCGCGAGTTCTTTGAACTGCTCAGTCGTTGCGCTGACTAAAACCAGTTCCCCTTCTTCAGACAACACCAACAGCAAGTCCTGATCGGCAAGCAACACAAGTTGGCCATTGCCGTAACGTCCGCCTTTCCATTTGCGTTTGCCGTCTTCGAGGCTGATGCAGGCCAGAATGTTGCCGTCAAAACCATAGGCATGTCCCTTGTGCGTCACGAAATCGTTGAAGTACGGCTTGAGGCCGTTCGATGTCCAACGCTCTTCAAGTGTCCAAGTGCCAGCAGATTGTTTCACGCCCAGGCGACGCGTCCCAAGCCCGCCAGAAGTTGCGAGGGCATTCACCACAATGTCGCCATTCGCCAACAAAGCAGGCTGTGCAATCGCACCGGATTCCCATTTGTGTTCCCACAGAACTGCACCGCTCGCGGGCGCGACGCTGATCGCGCCAGGGCCACCCAGCAGCACAATTTGAGTCACCCCATCAATGGTCGCGCGATGCGGCGAACTGTAGCTTCCACCGTAGGAAGGCCCTTTCCAGCGCGGTTTGCCATCCGCAAGATTGTAGGCGGCCAGTGTCCCTGCGGCAGCAACTACGACCAGATCGTCAATGACCAGCGGTGAACTGGCAAAGCCCCAGTCTGGCACTTTCCTGTCCGTGTCGGTTGCCACATTGCGTGTCCAGACAAGCTTGCCGTTGCTGGCATCGAGCGCATTTAAAATGCCAGTCGCGCCAAATGCGTACACGCGATTTTTATCCAGCGTTGGCGTAGCACGTGGGCCAGCACCGCCGTTGGATTCCCAGAAACGCACCGCATCGCGATGTCGCCACACGGGTTCACCTGTGGACAATTTGTAACACCCAACGATCTCATCGTCACCACGCTGTTCCTGCGTGTAAAGCAAATCGCCGCGCACGGCAAAAGACGACCAGCCCGGCCCAATCGGACGACGCCACAACTCGACGGGTGGTGAGGCAGCCCAATCGGTTTTGATCTTCACACCACGAATGACGCTGTCACGATTTCGTCCACGAAAACCCGGCCATTCGGCTGACGGCACGGTCGGAGTCGGAGTCACAAGCGGAGTCGTCGAAGCGGCTGGCGTGGCCGAGGCGGATGGCAATTTGCCATCCGGGGTCGCTGCCGCTGATTCTTTTGGCGGCTCTGGTGTTGCAGCAGGCAACGGCTTGGGTTCGTCATTGGCTTGCGCCAACAACCGCTGTTCGGGCGTCGGCGTCCAGCGCCAATGATACTCCGACCCTGCGCCCATAATCCCTGCCGTCCGCAAAAGCACCCACGGCACACACGCCAAAAGAATCGCCGCGACCAATGACACGCGTCGCACGCTATCCGAAAAACGCGGCGTCGCCACGGCCCACGCGACAAGCGCCAGACTCAGTCCCGGAATCGCCGACAGGTAAAGCAACATCCCCATTCCGGCTCCGGCGATGGATTCGTGAACAACAAATCGGGTTATCAGCAACGCGACGATCATCAGAACAAATGCGCCCACCCGTTCCAGCCAAGGCGCGCGGCTAAAGAACATCCACCAGACAAAGATGGCAAGTGCGCCCAACAGGCCACCAAGAATCGCGAGGAACGCGAGCGGAAACGAAGAGATTTCAGCGTTCGGAGCAACCAGCGGCACCCCGTATCGAACCAATCCCAGCACAATGGCAATGACGACGCCGGGCCATAACCGCAAGGGCTGCCGATGTACTGGCAACAGCTCATTTTTTGATTTCGCGTCGAATTCTTTTGCGTCTATTTCTTGCATACCTCTCCTTCGATTGAGTTGCTTCGTTTTCAGACGAAACCTAATGGAAACCGATTGCAGATTGCCCGCCAGAAACGACAGGCAATGTAGCAAGGGAGACTCGCACAAAATGCACAAGCAGTGTTTTGCGGTTTTACGAAAACTACCCGGCGAAGGATGCAAAAAATCTGTATACGCGAAATTCTCTGGAGGATTAAGTCAGTCGAGGGTATTTGGGTGGCCTGATTTAGGATTCTATTTTTGTGGTTCGTCAGTCTTCGTCAGTCGTGGCGGAGTGCCACCAGCGGATCAACCTGTGTTGCGCGCCGTGCCGGGAGCCAGCAGGCCAACAGTGCAATTGCGGTCAAAATCAATGCGACGACGACAAACGTCAGGGGGTCTGTGGCGCTGACCCCAAATAACAATTTGCTGAGCAATCGCGTCAGCGCGAATGCGGCAACCAGTCCCGCAACCAGACCGATGGCAACCAGGCGCAATCCCTGCCCGATGACAAGCTTCAAAATGTCTGCGCCACGGGCACCGAGCGCGAGGCGAATGCCAAATTCTCCGGTACGCTGGGCAACCGAATACGCCAAAACGCCGTAAATCCCGACGCCCGCCAGCAACATCGCCAGCCCTGATAACCAGTTCAGCAACACGGCACTGAAGCGAGGCTGCGCCAGATGCGTGGCAACTAACTCATCCATCGTGGCAACGCGGGTGATGGCCTGGGTGGGATCAAGTGCTACGACTTCGCTGCGAATTGCGGGCAACATCGCCTGCGGGTCAATCGTCGTTCGGACAGCAAAGTGATTGACAAAGGCCATCGGCCATTGCGCGAACGGGATGTACAAATCAAAGCGAGAGTCTTGCAATGCACGGTAGCGCGTGTCGCCAACAACGCCCACAATCGTGCGCAAGGGCTGATCCCGCAAATCCAATCGAAGCCGCTTGCCAATCGGATCAACGCCCGCACCAAACATCGTCTGCGCCATTGTCTCGCTGATGATCGCGACGGGTTGGGATTGATCAGTGTCGAAGTCCGTGAATTCGCGCCCAGCCTTCAGCGGCAATTTAATCGTGCGGAAGTAATGCGGCGTGATCGCTTCAAAATTCGGGACGCGATTTTTCTTCATTTCGGCTTCTGATTGTCCTTCCAGTGCAAACGGCACATCCCAGCCGACGTGACCTTCCATCGGACGGATCAATACAGCGCTGGCGGCTTCGATGCCGGGCTTTGCTTCAAGGCGTTCAATCAACTGCCGATAAAATTCACGCCGCGATTCCGGTGTGCCGTATTTCGATCCTTGCAAACGCAGATGCATGGTCAACACATTCTTTGAATCAAAGCCCAAATCAAGGCGGCTGAGATTGACGAAGCTGCGCAGGATGAGCGTCGCGCCAACCAGCAAAACCACCGTCACGGCAACCTCGGCAATCACCAACGTGCTTCGAGTACGCAGGCTGGAACGCTCGCCTGACATTTTGCTGCCGCCTTCGTTCAGCGATTGATTCAGGTTGATACGCGATGCGGCCAACGCCGGAACTACACCGCACAGCATCGCCGTCAATAACGTCACAACCAGACTAAACAGCAAGACGGTGAGGTTCAATGAAACGTCTTCAATGCGCGGAATATCAGCAGGCGCGACGCGTACCAGCAATTTGATAAGCCAATGTGATAACACGACACCGCCGACGCCACCCGCCAATGCAAGCAAAAAACTTTCGGTCAACAACTGCCGCACCAAACGAAATCGCCCTGCCCCCATCGCCGCACGTACCGCAAATTCACGACGCCGGGCAGTGGCACGCGCCAAAGACAGATTGGCGATATTCGCCGTCGCAATCAGCAACAGCATCCCTGTCGCGGCCAGCAACAACCATAGCGCCGGACGCGCATCTCCAAACAAATGCGTGGCAAGCGGCGTGATGACAATACGATGCCCACCGGCATTCATTTCGGGATGTGCCGCCGCAATTCGTCCAACAATCGTGTTCATTTCAGCTTCGGCTTGTGCCAGCGTGACACCCTCCTTCAACCTACCGACTGCGGTCAAAAACGATGCGCCGTAACTTTCCGTCTGTCGCGCCGTAACCGTCGTTTTGATCGGTAACCACAAATCCACGCCTTTTGGAAATTCAAATTTCGCCGACATCACGCCAATCACGGTGAAGTTATTTTCGCTCAGCGTAATGCTTTGCCCGATCACATTCGGATCAGCCTGGAAACGTTCACGCCAAACGCGATCACTCAGGACAGCGACTTTCGGCCCATTCAGTTGATCGTCACTTTCGGCAAACACGCGCCCAATCGCAGCCTGCACGCCCAGCGTTGAAAAGAAATTTCCAGAGACCTTCGCGCTTTCCAGTTGCGCCGCTTCGCCTCGTCCGGTCAGCACATAGCCATATCCATAAACGGTCGCAGGCAACATCGCCACACCGGAAAAGCTCTGTGATTGCTGTCCCCAATCGCGCACTTCAGCGATTGCCAATTCGACAAACGGCTGATTAGAAGTCGTATCGCGCTTCCATAACGCGACAAGTTGCTCCTGTTCGGAAAAGGGCAAAGGCCGCAACAACACCGTATGAACCACACTGAAAATTGCCGTGTTTGCGCCGATCCCCAGCGCGAGCGTGAGCACGGCGACCAACGTGAAGCCCTTGTGTTTACCAAGCATTCGCACGCCATACCGCAAATCTTGCATCATATCGTCCTCCCATCGCTGCGGCTGCAACCAGAGCGCATCCCAAAATGCACCCACACTGCGCCACCACAAATCAAGTTTGGTTTGCCAGTGCAATTTATCCCACTCTGCAAGTAACAATTCGCGGAATCGCAACTCCGCCTCCCATTCCTGTCGCCAATCCGCACGCAACCGCTCCGGCACAATGACGCCGATGAGTGAGATCAACCAGAGATGAAGTTTTCGGCTTCTCATTTCACACTCTAATCATTCGTGTCGTAAAGCGACCATCGGATCAACTTGCATTGCGCGCCGGGCGGGTAGATAGCAAGCGATCAGCGTCGTCATAATCAATACCAACGGAACGAAGATAAAAGTGAACGGGTCGCGCGTACCAATGCCAAAGAGCAAGCCTTTCATCAATTGCGTCAAGTAATGAGCCGCAATTAGTCCAATCACCAAGCCTGTCAGCACTAACGTCATTCCTTGCCGCACAATCATTTTCAATACGTCAGATTGCTGTGCGCCGAGCGCGAGGCGAATGCCGATTTCTTGTGTGCGTTGTGCAGCCGTGTAGCTCAACACGCCATAAATCCCTGTCAACGCCAATAGCAATGCAAGCAAGGCGAAGCCGCCCAGCAATGTCAAATAAAAGCGCGGTGCGACGGTGTATTCCGCCCAGATTGATTCCATCGTTCGCAATTCGCTGACAGGTTGATTTTTGTTGAGACCATATACCAAGCCGCGCAACGTTGTGTTCATTGCTTGCGGCGATTGCTCTGTGCGTGCGACGAGATAAAGTGCAGGCGAAGGGAACTGCTGAATGGATTTATAAATTTGTGGGCGCACCGGCTCGGTCAGACGAATCCGCGCATCGGAAGTAACGCCGACAATTACTGCGGGCTTTGCCTCTTTCTGATTGCTGTCCACAATGATGGTTTGTCCGACTGCTGGTTGGTTCGGAAAGAAATTGCGCGCAAAGGTTTCGTTCACGACGACAACGGTTGCCGTGTTGGCTTGATCCTTTGTGTCCAGCGCGCGTCCGCTCAAGATGCGCATTCCCATAGTGGCAAAGAAGCCATCGCTGACATAAAAATTTCCGACGGGCAAATCTTCATCGAGATTCGCGCCGCTCGTCAGCCGTACGCGCGTCAAAAACATCGAATCACTCAACGGCAATGGCATCACCGCTGCGACCTGCTGCACTTCGCTGAGTCCGCGTGCGCGTTCGAGCAACGAATTCCAGAAGAGATTCCATTGCTGCGGCACTTCATTGTTCGCACGCGGCAGATTGACAAACATCGTCAACAGGTTCTCGGTCTGAAAGCCGGGATCAACGCGATACAACTGTTGCAGACTGCGTGTCAGCAAGCCTGCGCCAAGCAATAGCACCAGCGTGAGCGCGATCTGTGCGATAACAAAACCGTTGCGCCAATACCGCTGTCGCCGATTGGCCGACGCATTGCGCCCCGCACTTTTCAGCACTTCAGTCAGTTTTATGCGCATCGCTTGCAACGCAGGAAGCAGTCCAAAAAACAAAGCAGAGAAGGCTGCCGCCAACAATGCCATCCACAACGCCCGCGCGTCCAAACGAATTTCATTCGCTCGCGGCAAATCGCGCGGCAGCAGTGGAATCATCAATCGCAACAACCACGAAGCGAACAACATTCCACCCGCGCCACCCAGCAATGAAAGCAAGAAATTTTCCGTCAGGACTTGTCGCAGCATACGCCACCGCCCCGCGCCCAACGCCCCTCGTATCGCCATCTCGCGTTCGCGTTCCAGCCCGCGCGTGAGCATCAACCCCGCGATGTTCGTGCACGCAATCAGCAACACAAACAATGCCGCACTCATAAAAATCCATAGCATCTCGCGCGTGTTTCTGGTGACTTCTTCGTGCAGCAAAAACACATTCGCGCTGACGCCCACATTCGACTGCGGATAGGTTTGCGCCAATCGTTCTGCCACTGCCATCATCTCCGCCCGCGCTTGCGTCAGTGTTACTTCACGACGCAAGCGCGCCAGCATCATATTACCGCCTGTGCCGTGTTGTGCGCGCGCGCGATCAGTCCACACGACAGGCGTCCAAAGCTGCGCGCGACCGGGGAAGCTTTCAAAGGCTTCTCGAAACTCAGCTGGCAACACGCCGATGATCGTATGCACTTGAGCGTTAAGCGTCAGAGTCTTGCCAATGACTTCGGCATCTGCACCCAAGCGCGTCTGACTCAAAATCACCACAGAGTCGCTTTTTGGGCTTTCATCCGTAGGCAGAAACGTTCGTCCCAATACTGCCTTCACACCGAGCATCGCAAACAAATTCGCGCTGACCTGATTGCCGGAAACGTTCTCCGGTTCATTGCTTCCCGTTACACGAAACCCCGTGTGCATCAGCGCCGCCATTTCCTCGAAGCTCTGACATTGCTCACGCCAAGCCTGAAAATCGCCGAGCGAAAGATAATTCCGCTCCAGCTTTTTCTGCGGCATGGACTCCAACACTTTGACCAACCGATCTGCATCGCGATACGGCAGCGGGCGCAGCATAATGCTGTTGACGACGGAAAAAATCGTGATCGTCGTGCCAATGCCCAACATCAATGTCAGTAAGACCAGCCCCGTAAACCCAGGACGCCGAAGCACCATTCGTAAACCGAAGCGAATATCCTGAGACATTTCGTCCTCCCATCGCTGCGGCTGCAACCAAACTGCATCCCAGAACGCGCCCAGACTGCGCCGCAGCAAATCGAATTTGTGTTTTCTTTCCAGCTTGTCCCATTCGGCCAGCAATATTTCGCGGGTACGGATTTCGGCTTCCCATTCCTGCCGCCAATCCGCGCGCAACCGTTCTGGAACAATCAGACCGACGAAGCGAATCAGCCATAAACAGAAATGAGCGCGCGTTGTGTTGGTTGAATCACTCATCGCGCTCACTCCTGTCGCAGCGCCGTCAGCGGATCAACTTTGGTTGCACGCCGCGCGGGCCAATAACACGCCAGCAGTGCTACGCCGCCTAACAGCAACGGAACGCCGATGAAGGTCAAGGGATCAAGCGGGCTAACACCGTACAACCCGGCGGCCAGAAAGCGCGTCAGCAGCGCCGCCAATCCCAGCCCCAACACCGTACCAATGACGACCAGTCGCATGCCTTGCCGAACGACGAGCGCAAGGATGTCACGCGGCTGCGCGCCTAAGGCTAACCGAATGCCGATTTCGTGGGTGCGCTGGCTGACGTGATAGGCGATCACAGCGGCAATGCCCGTGACGGCCAGCAGCAAACCGAGCGCGCCAAACAATCCGAATAAGGCTGCGCCCGCGCGCGGCAACAGCATGGATGCACTTGTGGCTTCTTCGAGCGTGCGCAAACTGATGATCGTCACGTTGGCGTCAAGCTGCTGCGCTTCGGCGCGCAAAGCCATCAACATTTGACGCGGATCGCCCACCACACGCATCAGCACGGTTTGCGCTGGTCGGTATTCTTGTGTCAGCGGTTCGTAGAGAAAAGGACGCGGTTCTTCGCTCAGCGTGCGATATTTGGCGGTGCGCACGACGCCGATCACTTCGTAATAGTCCTTGCGTCCGCTCGCGCGCAGCCGTTTGCCCAGCGCGTCCTGCCCCGGCCAGAACTGCTGCGCCAGGGTTTCATTGATGACGGCGACGGGCGTGGATTGCGGCGTATCGTGTTCGGCAAACGCGCGACCGCGCAGCAGCGGAATGCCCATCGCTTCAAAATATCCCGGCCCCACCGTCGCCCTCTCCACTCTGGGCCATTCCTTGTCCGGCGCTGTATCGCGTCCTTCCGCCGCCGCGTCCGTCGTGCGAATCTCAAACGTCAGCGGCAGATGCGAAGCAAAACCGACCGCTTCAACGCCCGGCAGCGCACGGGCGCGCGCACGCAACTGGCGATAGAAATTTTCGCCCTGCTCTGGGCTGTATCCTTGCAAGCTCAAATCGAAAGCCGCCGTCGCCACGCCGCGCGGTTCAAAGCCCAGCGCGATGTTTCCCGCCTGTTGCAGGCTGCGCAAAAACAAGCCCGCCACCAGCAACAGCACGAGCGAAAGCGTCACCTGCGCCACGACCAACGCGCTGCGCAAGCGGCCTTTCGCCAACGTGCCCGTCGTGGTTCCGGCCTCTTCCTTGAGCGCCGCGGTCAACTGCGTACGCGACGCCTGCAACGCGGGCGCGAGGCCAAAGAAGAGCACGGTTCCGAGAGCCGCCAGCAACGCAAAACCAAACACACGCCAATCCAAACTCAAGCCCAAATCAAACTGCACCAAATCAAGCTGCACCGGCAACGGCAACGCGCCGCTGTTGAGCAGGTTCGACATCAGACGATTGCTCTGCGCAGCGGCGAACAAACCGAGCGCACTGCCGAGCAACGCGAGCAACACACTTTCCGTCAACAACTGCCGCACCAATCGCCAACGCCCCGCGCCCAATGCCATGCGCACGGCTAATTCTTTGCGTCGCGCCGTCGCCTGCGCCAGCAACAGATTTGCTACGTTGGCGCACGCGATCAGCAGTACCATTCCGACCAGTCCCATCAACACGCCGGAAACCGCGTAAAGGATTCTGTCTACGTTGGGCAGCACGCGAATTTGTGCCGCCGCAACAGCGCGAATCCCCCGGTCTTTATTGGTCGCGGGAAACTCGGCGGACAATTGACGACCGAGCATTTCAAGGTTCGACTGCGCCTGCGCCATCGTCATGCCCGGCTGCAACCGCCCCATCACGCTCAACCAACGAATGTCGCGGTTCGTCAGTCGCTCGCGGTCACTGGCACGCAACGTCGCCGTCATCTGCATCGGCGCCCATAATTCCGCCGCCAGCCCGCGCATCAAACCATTGAATCCCGCCGGCGCAACGCCGATGACCGTGAAGACCTGTCCGTTCAGCCGCACCGGTTGTCCGATGATGTTCGCATCGCCGCCAAAGCGTCGCTGCCAGGTTCCGTAATTCAACACGGCAAGTGGATGCGCGCCCGGCGTGCGATCATCGTTCGCGTCGAACAACCGCCCACGCGCCGCCCGCAGCCCCAGCGTAGCGAAATAATTCCCCGTCACCAGTTCGCCCAGAATCGCCTGATTCTCCGCGCCTCGTTCCAACGCCAGCCGCACCAGCGCATAGCCGATCATTTCGTCAAAGACCTGATTACGCGCGCGCAGGTCGGCAAAGTCAGGAAAGGCCAGCGGAACGTGCCCCAGCAGATCATTCGCGTCGAAATTGTAGACCGCCACCAATCGTTCCGGCTCCGCCACCGACAGCGGCTTGAATAGAAACGCATTCACCACACTGAACAACGCCGTGTTCACGCCGATGCCCAAGGCCAGCGTGACGACCGCAATCAAGGTGAAGCCCGGTCGTTGGAGCAGTCTCCGAATGCCGTAGCGTAAATCTTGCATCATATCGTCCTCCAGTCGTTGGGGTTGGAGCAGCAACGCATCCGTGAATGCGCCGAGCGAGCGTCGCAGCAAATCGAATTTATGTTTCCAATCCAGCTTGTCCCATTCGGCGAGCATCGTTTCCCGATACCGCAATTCCGCTTCCCACTCCTGTCGCCAATCCGCGCGCAGTCGGTAAGGCACGATGACGCCGATGAATGCGATGAGCCAGAGATGAAATCTGTAGTTCTTCATTCCGCAATCCGCAATCAGTCGTGTCGTAGTGCGATCATTGGATCAACTTTCGTTGCGCGGCGGGCTGGCAAATAAGTGGCTAGCAAGGCGACCGCCATCAAACACAGCGAAACGCCGATGAAGGTCAACGGGTCGAACGGGCTGATGTCTACCAAAATCAAACGCAATAACTGCGCGACACCAATACCGCCGAGCAATCCCAGAATAATGCCGACACCAATCAAGCGCATTCCTTGTTTGAAGAACAGGGCCAGAATGCCGCGCGGTTCTGCGCCCAGCGCGACGCGAATGCCGACTTCGCGTGTGCGTTGCGCGACGACGAAGGCCATCACACCGTACAGGCCGAGAGACGCAAGTACGAGTGCAGCAAGGCCGAGTGCCAGCGCAATGTTCGCAGCAATGTGAAACGGCGTAGTTTGGAGTTCCAGCCATTCGGCGGTCGGCTTCATTGCCAATGTCGCTTCGGGATTCAGCGTAGTGATTTCCGTGCGTGTCAACGCCATTACACGGTTGGCGTTGCCGCGCGTTCGCACCAAGAAATGACCACCAGATGGATTGGCAGAATTGAGCGGCAGGTAAATCAAGGGAGAGTTGCGTTGTATGACCAGTCCGGTCAGGGTGTCGGGCATCACGCCAATTACCTGATAGATAGGGAAATTTACCGGCGCAGATGAGTTCGGAGTTGACACCTGCGCCTGAAGATCGCCTTCTTCTACGCCAACGGATTGGCCTAACGCCTGACTGAGGTCTCGGAATTGCGGCCAGAGTTTGCGTACGGCTGCCGCGCTCAGCACTGCGACGCGCGCATCTGCATTCGCTTCCTGTTCGGTAAAGTTGCGCCCGTTTAGCAACCGAAGTCCAAGCGTTTCCAAATGACTTGCCGAAACAAAATCGTAATGAAGGTTCGGCAAACTAGCCCGGTCTGTCTGCCCGGAAAGCGCCACGGCTGTGCGCGGGATCTGGCCGGATAAAGGCGCACGCGACACGCGGCTGACAGTTTGCACTTCCGGCAACGCGCGCAGCCGCATTTCAAGCTGTTGGCGCAGTGTTTCGGTCTGCTGCGGTCGAGCAAAACCCAGATCAACTTCTGCCGTAAACAACCGGGTCGTTTCAAATCCGGTGTCTATCGTTTGCAGTTTTTGCAGATTGCGCACCAGCAAACCCGCGCTAACCAGCAGAGTAAGCGAAAGCGCCAGTTGCGCCACAATCAAACCGTTCCGTAAGCGCGACTGGCTCATCTGTTCGCCAAAAGCCGAACCTTCGCCTTTCAACGCCATCGTTAAGTTCGGGCGCGAAGCCTGCAACGCCGGAGCCAATCCTGTCGCAATGCCAGTGAGCAACGCCATCAACAAGGCAAAACCAAAGACGCGGTAATCCGGTTTCAGGTCAATGGCAACGGACGCCAGAAACAGGCTCGAAGTCGGAAATTGCGCTAGCAACACCGGAAAGAGCACATTCAACGACCACCACGTCAGCAACAAACCAAACAATCCGCCAACCATTGCCACCAACAAACTTTCCGTCAGCAGTTGGCGGACGATACGCCAGCGTGTTGCTCCAAGCGCGAGCCGCGTGCTGATTTCTTTTTGCCGTTTTGCTGCGCGTGCCAGCATCAGGTTGGCGACATTGGCGCAGGCGATCAGCAATACCAACCCCACCGAAAGCGGCAAGATCAGCAAAATCTGCCCAACTTCGTTGTCTATGGCGACAAAACCCGGAGCGCGGTTCAGCTTCACAGTCGCGTGACGATTTTCGCCGGGATATTCGCGCGCCAATTGCTCCGTCAAGGTTTTCAACTCTGCCTGTGCCTGCGCTTGCGTGACGCCGGGTTTCATTCGCCCCCACAAATCAAACGAAGAGGCATTGCGATCTGTCAGCCAACGCGCCGTCTGACCCGGAACTGCACCATCCAACACGTCGCGCATCATCAACGGCAACCAGCACGCAGGGCGATTCGGCGCAGTGCCAATGAATTCTTTGGCGGCAACGCCAACAATGACGAAAGATTGCCCGGCAAGTTTGACGGTTTGCCCAATGATTTGCGGATTGCTTTTGAAAGCGTGTTCCCAAAAGTAATGGCTTAGCACTGCGACCGGATGTGTGCCGGGCGTGCGTTCTTCCTCTGGCGAAAAGCCACGTCCCAACGTCATTTTCGCGCCAAACAGCGAAAAATAATTCGCGCCTACCAACTGACATTTGACATAGCCGAACTCTTCGCGCTGCGTCTGTGATTCTCCCGCCTGTGCCTGTTCGATCCCAAGTGTCGCGCTCATCTCATTTATCAGTGTCATCCCAACCATCGTCTGCGACCGCGCGACATAATCCTGGTAATCGGCATACGAAAACCGCGTCGCCCGTTTACCCGGCTGCGGCACAGCTTCTACTTCTACAATCGTATCTACGTCTTTCAACGGTAGCGGCTTGAGCACCAACGCATTGAAGACCGTAAACACCGCTGTGTTCACGCCAATTCCTAATGCCAGCGTCAACATGACAACCGCACTAAAGCCGGGTTGTTTAAGCAACGTGCGAATGCCGTAGCGTAGGTCTTGAATCATTTCATCCTCCCATCTTCGCGGTTGCAGCAGCAGGGCATCCAAAAACGCACCGAGCGAGCGCCGCAACAAATCCAGTTTGGTTCTCCAATTTAGCTTGTCCCATTCGGCCAGCAGGATTTCCCGATAGCGCAGTTCGGCCTCCCATTCCTGCCGCCAATCCGCACGCAATCGCCGTGGCACAATCAGGCCAATGAAGCGAATCAGCCATAGATGAAGTTTTCGCGCTTCATTCCGCATTCCACACTCCGCATTCCGCACTCAATTCATTCATACCGCAAAGCAATCATCGGGTCTGTTTTCGTCGCCCGCCGTGCTGGAACAAAGCACGCGAACAAGGCAACAGCCGTAAGCAATGCAGCGATCACGACATAGGTCAAGGGATCGGTCGCACGCACCTCAAACAGCAACGTTTCCATCCAGCGGGTCAAAGCAAATGCACCGAGCAAACCGAGAATCAAACCCGTCGTCACCACGCGCATTCCCTGCCCTACGACCAACTTGAAGATGTCGCCGCGCGCCGCGCCAAGCGCCATCCGAATGCCAATTTCATTGGTGCGTTGCGCCGTGGCATACGACATCACGCCGTAAATTCCAACTGCTGCAAGCAACAAGGCAACCACCGCAAACACGCCAAGCAACAACAGGTTGAAGCGACGACTGGCGATGGATTTATCAATCAACTGGTTCATCGTGAACACTTCGTAAATTGGCAACTCGCTGTCTGCGGCCTGAATTTGTTGGCGCACGGCGGCAACGTAGCTCAGCGGATCGTTGTTCGTGCGAATGACAATGCGGGTGCGGGTTGGAGATGATTGCGCATAGGCCAGATAAACGTGCGGCGAAAGCTCGCTGTCCAGCCCGCCGTGTTTCACTTCGGCAACGACGCCAACAATGGTGAACCAATCCGCACCGTTGTTGATGCGTTTGCCCAGCGGATTTTCATTCGGCAAAAACTTGTTCGCAAAAGTCTGACTGATGATGGCAACCCGTGGCGCATCAAGACCGTCGGCCCCAGTAAACACGCGGCCTTGCAGCAGCGGAATGCCCATCGCACGAAAGTAATCGGGCGTAATCGAACGTTGCCCGGCGAGCCGTGCATCATTGATGCTTTGCGCATCGGGTTTACCTTCAATTTTGAAATCGTTGATGCCAAAACGAGTGCCGAAGGGAATGTGATTGATAAAGGCGGCTGATTGGACGCCTGGCAAAGCAGCAAGGCGTTCTATCGCGGATTGGGCAAAGGCAGCGCGCTTTTGCGGGTCAGCATATTTCGCTTCGGGCAAAGAAATTTCGAGCGTGAGCAAATTGTCAGGATTAAAGCCCGGATGAACCTGTTGCAAGCGCCAGAAGCTTTTGATCATTAACCCAGCGCCGACCAACAAAATTAAGGACATCGCTACTTCCGCGACAATCAACGCATTACGCAACCGTTGTGATCCAACACCGCCTCCTTTCCGTCCACCTTCTTTGAGCGTCTGATTCAGATCATTACGCGCAGCCTGCAAGGCCGGAGCCAGCCCGAATACAATTCCAGTCAATAACGACAGGGCGGCAGAGAAAACCAGCACGCGCCCATCCAGCGTAATTTGCTCGACACGGGGCAGTTGCGATGCGCCATACGCGTGAAAAATCTTCAGCATTCCATATGCCAGCAATAGCCCCAAACCGCCGCCCAGCAGGGACAGCAAAATGCTTTCGGTCAACAGTTGCCGCACAATGCGAAACCGTCCCGCACCGAGCGCCGCCCGAAGCGCAAATTCTTTCTGTCGCGCCGAGGCAAAAGACAGTAAAAGATTGGCGACATTGGCGCAGGCAATNNGTTGGCAACATTGGCGCAGGCAATCAACAGCACAAACATCACCGCCGCCGATAACACCTGCACGGCCAGCTTAATCTGGCTGCCGATTTGTGCGGGCAGAGGAATCGGATTGATGCGAATGCCGGTGTGATCCTTCGGGTTTTCCTGTTGTCGTTGCTGCATCATCGTTTCCAGCGCAGCGTGCGCTTGCTGATAGGTAACGCCCGATTTGAGCCGCCCAATGGTTTTCAGATTGTGACTATTGCGATTTGTTTCATTCGCCAATGAGCGCGGCACCCACAGGTCGCTTGGAATATTTCCCTGCCGGACGGGCGGGGGATATTGAAACTCCGGCGGCATGACGCCAATCACCGTGTAACTTTTGTCATTGAGTCGAATCGCCCGATTCAGAATCGCGCCATTGCCCGCGAACTGGCTTTGCCACAAACGATGACTGAGCACAACGACTGGCGCATTTGCTTTGTCTTCCTCCGGCGTGAAGGTGCGACCCAGCAAAGGATTGACACCCAGCAGCGGAAACAGGCTGGCAGTTGCGGCCTGCCCATCTACATGCAAAGGTTCGTTGCCGCCCGTCAGATTGAAATTCACGTTTTCGGCGGCCCCGATTTGCTCAAAAACCGGATTGCGCTTTTCGTATTCCTGAAAATCATTGGCCGAAATTTCGACCTCATTGGCGCGCGGCAACTTTTCCCACAGCATCATCAACCGATCTGGTTCGTGATAGGCCAGTGGGCTTAAGAAGACGCCGTTGATAACGCTAAAAATCGCGGTGTTTGCCCCAATGCCAAGTGCCAGCGCAATCAATGCAGCAGCTGTAAATCCAGGCTTTTTGAGCAACATCCGAATTCCAAATCGTAAATCCTGAAGCATATCGTCCTCCCATCGTTGCGGTTGCAAAAGCAGAGCATCCCAAAGCGCGCCGAGGCTCCGCCCCAACAAATCAAGTTTGGTGTGCCAGTTCAGTTTGTCCCATTCGGCCAACATCAATTCGCGATAGCGTAATTCTGATTCCCACTCTAACCGCCAGTCGGCGCGGACACGACGTGGGACGATTACGCCAATCAACGCAATCAGCCGGAAATAAGGACTGGCCAATTTTCCCGGAAACAACTTCGGCATAGTGAATTAACTGCTTGCCGGTTTTGGTTCTGCGTCATTGATAATCATTGACTGTTCCAACAGGCGATAGCGTTTTACAGCTTCGGCCAACGCTTCGTGTCCCTGTTTGGTAAGTTCGTAATATTTGCGGGGTGGTCGTTGCTCTTCCTGTGCAATCGTGTGCTTTTCCCATTTGGAACGTACCAAGCCTGCCATTTCCAGCCGCCGCAGCGCCGGATAGACGGTGCCGCTCGGCAAACCTGTGATGTCCATAATGTCAAAGCCGTACTGATAGCCATTGGCTAACGCTTGTAAGATCACAGCCACCGAAAATGATAAATAACCTTTGCCCATGGGTCCCTCCAGATCGTATAGAATGCTACTCTTATAGTTTACTACATAGGGTATGTCAAGAAGGGATTGGAATTTTTCCGGCATCTTCTTTTTTAGGGAAACAAAGCTGAGGAGATGTAGCGTGGCGGAAGCCCGACTGTGAAGGAGGGCGCAGGAACAGCGCATAAAACGTCCTTCCTCACAGTCGGGCTTCCGCCGCCGCCTCTCTATATTGAGCCGAAAGACCCGAAAAGATCGCGCTTACCAAGTCAGGATGATTGACGTTCCAGCACAACGGTTTCATCGGCCTCACCATTATCACCACTGTGATGCACAGCAATCGTCATGGTCTTGCCATCGGATGAAAGATTAATTTTCCGCGTAAATCCCCATCCCTCGCGTTTGAAATCTATGACTAATGCCGCCCCATCCCATTTGGCAGTGGTTTGCGCCGTCCCCCCCAAGACATCCTGCGTGCTGGGTTTGCTATCGGTCGTGTACGTCGCTGTGAAGTTGCGTTCGCCGCCGGGTGTTCCCACCGTCAGCGTCTCCGTCACGGCTCCCTCTTTCAGTTCTAATTTAATCACAATGCTGGATGGCCCATCGCCATTGGCAAACTGTGTCTTTTCAGGAACCATCTTCCATGTCCCTGTCCAAATAGCTTTGTCCTGTGCTATCCCCGAAGAAAAACACACGACCATCAACAAAGCGACTGTTGCAAACGAAGTGCAGACGTTGGCTTTCATGTAGAGACTCCTTTATGCGTAATGAAGCTTTTGGGCTTGCCCGAATGCGTACGACCCAATAACACGTCCGGTTCTGAATATTTTTTCCCCTTGGAGAAAATAATGACAGATGCTCAGCTCTCGACCTCCTCAAAAAAGCTGCATGTGCAAGAACAAACCGCTTCAGACACCTACTAGGAAATCCTTTCCCAGTGATGGAAGTTTTTTCATAGCTCATCAAGTAAGAATTACGCACTACACGCCAAACTGTGCGGCAGCGACATGTTCAGCGCTGGCTAAAAAGGCCGTTTTTATTGGCTTTTCTCCCCGGAAACAGTTTTCAAAATGTTTGGCACTCAGGTTGCAATCTCTAGTGTGGGGCAAAGAGACACCGATAGCGAATGCTATGCTGGGTGTCAGTGATTACCAGTTTAGGTGAGGATGGTAATCGCATTGAACAGGCGCTGTAGGCATCCCACGACTGCAGCGCCTTTTATTTTGCAAGCCCAACAGTTCTTTCGACCGGCAATTATCCCCCCGTATCTCAGGCGAGGGTGTAAATCAGATGGCAGGTGCTCTGGCCCGTAACGACGGCAGCAGGGGATGCGCTTGCAGGTTAGAGTTGCGTGCCATCTGATTTACACCCTTGTTTGTTATCGGGGTAGATAATCGAAAGCATCACCTGTCTCCATTCCTATCTCTTCACGCTACTTCTTGACACGTCTGAATCGCTTCGCTACTTTGCATTGTTAATTGTGCCGGGCTGCCCGTTTGCCAACACTAGATAACCAGACAACTAACAAAGGACGATGCCAAGTAATTTTCTGATCGAATATCGCGAACGATTGCGGGAGTATTACTCCGCACTGCACCGCGAAACCTACCTTTTTGATTCCGGCAAAAAAAACCAACTTGAAACCAGATTCTATGCGGCAGATTACAGCGATTTGTTTTCTGCTACTGTCCGCAACGAATTACAAAAAGAATTGACCGAAACAGCTGCTTTTCGTGAAACCGAACGGGCCGCCATTCAACTGCTGATCGCGAATGCTACGCATGAAAATCTGCTGGCGACGGGGTGGGAGCTGACTGAAGAAATTCAGGCCTACGAATCGCAAGCTTCCCCGATATGGGAGGGAAAAAGAATTGAGTTCCAGACAGCGCGGCAATTGCTTAATCGAGAACCCGATGCCAGAAGGCGGCATGATCTGGCGGCGCGTTGCCGGGAAACCGTCAAAGGCGCACAGGACTTGCGGGCAGAGCGATGGGAAAAACTTCATGACGCAGCGAAAGGGATGGGCGAGACAAGCTATCTGGCACTGTATCAAAAGCTGCGCGACGTTGATTACGAAGCACTGGCCAAACAGGCGCAACAGATTTTGGCCCAAACGGAAAACAAATACGTTTCCGTCTTTGCCCCGCTGTTGGCGCGTGAAGCGGGCGTCACGTTGGACGAGGCTGTCAGTGCCGATCTTGGCTATTGGCAACAGTTTCATCGCTTCGACAAACATTTTCCTGCGTGGCAACTGAAGCATGTCTATCGAGAAACCTATGCCGGACTTGGGATTTTGACGTACCAACAGCCCAACATCACGCTTGACGATCAGCCGCGCGCGAATAAAACCCTGAAGGTCAGACATTTTCCGATTCGCGTCCCCGAAGACATCAAAGTTTTATTTACGACTGCGGATGGGGTCAGGACGTTTACTGCATTTTTGCAAGAAACCAATCACGCCCAGCAAGAAGCCTGGATGTCGCGTAATCTACACACGGAATTTCGCTACTGCGGGGATGCGGCCCGAAGCAAAGGGTTCGCACTGCTTTTCAGCCAATTGCCACAAGACGCGCGCTGGCTGGCAGATTTGCTCACGTTTTATGAAAGCCATGAGCTACGGCATCTGCTGGCTGTGCAGAAACTGATGCGAATCCGCCGCGCTGCTGCCAAACTAAATTACGAAGTCGAACTGCATGCGGGCCAACTTGGCAGCACTGCCGGAACTCGTTTCAGCGAATTACTGATGGATGCTGTCCGTGTGCGCTACGATGAATCCGAACACTTACGCGAGGTCGAGGATGGGTTTGCCGTTGCGGATGACCTACGTGCCTGGGCCTTTGAAGCACAATTGCGCGAGCACTTGAAAACCAAGTACGGATCGCGGTGGTGGACGTCTCGCAAAGCTGGCGACTTCCTGATTGACCTCTGGAACACAGGCGGACGGTACAAGCTTGAAGAAATGGCGAAGATGATTGATTTGGGCGAACTGTCCTTTGATTGGCTGGCAGAAGAATGCTTAGCGGATTTACGGGAAACATAAGACAAACTGCTATCTGAGAGTCTTTCTGGAATTTCTTCCTTCAGCCTGCAAGGCAGGCGTCAGCATAAAGCCTGGGGCGTTGAGCCCCAGGAGAATGAGAAAAAGAGCGCACTAGCCCGTGGCACGGGCGATAGCTTAGGCGCTGTCGCCTGTTTGACAGGCTCTACAATTCTGGTCTGACTCTCCCTGGGGTTTCGGCTCCTGCCTTCACCCCAGGCTTTATGCTTTCACCCGCATTCGCGGGTTGTGAGCGCCGAATTTTCAAACACACTCTGACAGAAAGCACAAATGGCAGGCGGTTCTACTTTTTTGCTTTCTGCGCATTTTGCGGTAATTACTCACCTATGAAAACGGAAATCCTGATTGTTGGCGGCGGCGTTGGCGGCTGTGCAGCAGCTTTGGCGGCGGCACAGGCGGGACACAGTGTTGTGTTGACGGAAGAATCTGACTGGATTGGCGGACAGTTGACATCGCAGGCCGTGCCACCTGATGAGCATGGGTGGATTGAGCATTTCGGCTGCACAGCCAGTTATCGAAGCTTTCGCAATCGCATTCGCTTGTACTATTGGCGCAATTATCCGCTCACCGAAGCCGCACGCAGCCAGCGTTACTTGAACCCCGGCAATGGATGGGTCTCGCCGCTCTGCCACGAACCGCGCATCGCATTGGCTGTCCTGGAAGAAATGCTCGCGCCTTTTGTCAGCAGCGGGCGGATCACCATTTTGCGCGAACACAAGCCGCGTGCAGTAGACGTGACCGGAGATCGCATCCGTGCGGTGACGATGGTTGATTTGTGTACAGGCAAGGAAATCACCTTCACCGCCGCATACGTTTTGGATGCGACCGAGTTAGGCGAATTGCTGCCATTGTCAGGAACCGAACACGTCACGGGATTTGAATCACAAGCCATGACGGGCGAGCCAAGCGCGCCGAATGAGTATCAGCCAAACAATGTGCAAGCCTTTTCGATCTGCTTCGCCATGTCGCACCACGAAGGCGAAGATCACACGATAGATAAGCCTGCACGCTACGATTTCTGGCGCGATTTCGTGCCTGCGTTGGCTCCGGCGTGGCCAGACAAATTGCTTTCGTGGACGATCACACATCCGCGCCTGATGACGCCGCTGACATACCACTTTGCGCCGCACAACGAGTCTGGCAAGGCGTTCGCCGGGCTTTGGAGCTATCGCCGCATTCTGGATCGCAGCCAATTTGCGCCTCGATTTGACTCAGACATTTGCTTGGTCAATTGGCCGCAAACTGACTACCTGCTTGGCGATATTTGCAATTGCACTGAAGTAGAAAGAGCCGCGCATTTCGCTGCCGCCCGTGAACAAAGTCTGTCGCTTGTATACTGGCTGCAAACAGAAGCGCCACGGCCAGATGGCGGAACGGGGTGGAAAGGGTTGCGATTGCGAGGCGATGTGACAAATTCGCGCGACGGATTAGCCAAAATGCCTTACATCCGCGAATCACGCCGCATTCAAGCCGCATTCACCATCGTCGAACAACACGTAGCTGAAGTGTTGCAACCGGGGCAAAACGTAGCGGAGCAATTTACAGATTCCGTTGGGATTGGCTATTATCGGATTGATCTGCACCCTTCGACCGGCGGCAACAATTACATTGATGTCGGCTCCCTGCCCTTTCAAATTCCGCTTGGCGCGTTGCTTCCCGTGCGAATGGAAAACCTGTTGCCCGCCTGTAAAAACATTGGCACCACACACATCACAAACGGATGTTATCGCCTGCACCCGGTGGAATGGAACATTGGCGAAGCGGCAGGAACCCTGGCAGCATTTTGTCTGGAACATCAAACAACGCCACATCAGGTGCGAGAGAATCAACTCGCCGAGTTTCAGCAACGCCTGACCAAACAAGGCGTGGAACTCGCCTGGCCTGAGGACGTAGTGTTGGCAGAAGGCGATCCACACATTCACGCGCATTGAAAGTGATGAGCCTCTCTTTCGTTATGAGATGTTTATAACTGTAATAAAAGAGCTACTGACAGCCGAAGAATCATAGCTCTTACAACAATTCAGGTACGATCCAAAGCTGATCAATGAAAGTTACAGTGTGCTGGATAAGTAAAGCTGTTTCAGTTGGTGCAAAGATATTCGTCAGCCTCTTGAGCAAACAGGCGCGCAGTGTTTGCATCGTTCTGGCACAAGTCGTAGAACGCACGGGAGCAGGCCACCTGACTGGTTTGCGGGGAACAGGCACAGTCAATGATGCGACGTGCGAATGGTGCATCTGCTTTGCTGCGGCGCTGTTGAAGTGTACGAAATGCTAGCCAAAGTTTCTGGATAACTTCCGCTCGCAAGCGGCGCAAATCTTCACGACTATCCAACTCAAACAGATCAATCGTAATTCTGGCGCGTCGGTATTTATGTCCGTTGCGGTATTTCGGAATAGGCAGGATGCCGCGATACGTGATTAACGTTTCGGGATCATCGTCCAAATTGCCGAGCGGATAGACCAAGTACGGTTGCTCTTGCTTGAGCAACGTAAAATCATCTGTGGTCAAGCGGCGCGTGCCCGCAATTGGAAAATAATTCGCTTTGAATTTGGTATTGCAGGTTTTGCACGAAGTAGCGTAATTGAAAATGTTATAGGCCAGCAAGTAATAACCCCGCTCAGCCGCATCGCCCAAGGCAAAACGATAACCGTATGTGTTATTCCCATTCCAAGCCTTGACGGCTTTCTTTGGCCGGAAATGTTCTAGATCGTGCTCAATTCGACCATACGGTGGGCCGCTTAGCAACCGATCACAAAATGCACATTTATTGTGCTGAAGCCGAATAAAAACATCCTTAATTTCACCCCACGAATATTGACTATCAGGTTCATTGAATTGCTTGGCGCGACGAAATGCCGACGTTTTCTTTTTTGCCTTCGCCAGCCAGCCTTGCTTTTCCTGCTCAATAGCAGCTTCGAGTTCGGTGGCTGTGATTGGATAACGAATCATTGTGTTTTGACTGTTTTGCGGCTGTTTTTTTTGGCTTTGGTTTTCGTCCCATTCGTGGGCGCGGACAGCTTTTCCATAAACGTCAACGCCGCCTGCAAATCACCTTTGCCTGCTTTAAGGGACAATGCTTTCAGTTCATCTTCAAACGGCTCGGCGCGCGTAGTTTCCAGGTTGAAGTAGGAACTCAACAACACTTGCTCCGCCGTGCGTCCGTAGATTTCCTCGTCGTATTGTTTCACCACCGACGCGCCATCTACCGTCGTTTCCATCACGAAGATATTTTCTTTCTGTAGCGACCCCGCCACGATGGGGCTGTGCGACGTAAACACAAATTGCAGGTTCGGCAGCGTTTCCGAAATCGTTTTGATGACCGAGCGTTGCCATTCAGGGTGCAGGTGCAAATCAATTTCGTCTACGAGCACGATGCCGCGATTTTCTACGAGCTTCGCTCCTTTCGGCGCGCCCATACAAATGTGATAGAGCAAATCTGCGATCCAACCGATGTATGCGCGATACCCGTCCGAGAGCGCGCCAAACGGCGCTTTCGTGCCGTTGATTTCAAACAAATATTCGCCATGCTCAAACTCCCCCGCGAACGAAGCGCCTTCGGGCAAGAGGCGATTGATGAGATTGACGACTTGTTTGTGACGACCGGGATTTTCTTTGCGAAAGCTGGGCAGCCACGAGGCGAGCGGGATGAGCGAGATGTGATTTTCAAATAAGCCTGCGACTCGTTCATAGCGAAGCAAACGACTTTTTCTGCGTGCGGTCAGATCAAGCTTTTCTGAATCTTCGACGCGACGTGATGCGCCATAACCTACCATAAAAACAGCGGAAGAATTATCCTCATACATTTGCATCCCAATGTCCCGCCATGTTGCGTCATATCTTGCTTGCAAGGACTCATAGTCACCTCTTCGCAACACGATCATTCCAACATCTTGAGGCGTTTGCTCGGTTAACGTTGGTAATGTCAGGTCCTGCGCATGCGGCAAAATATCTGCTGATACTTTTGCCTCTTTGATTTCTTTTGCATGTATTTCTGACCTTCGTACCAGCCGATAAGGGACAAAGCCCGAATCAATCATAAGAGGCGACAAAGACGCTAATGAAATTGCCTTCAGCACGGTTGTCTTACCTGCGCCGTTATCGCCCAGCAACAAATTGATGTTCGGAAACCGGAGCGGAGTTTTCGCCTCGCGCCCCGGATATTGGAACGTCAATTCTGCTTCTTCAAAACAACGCAGGTTCTCAATCTTGATGGAAGTGATGTACAAGTTGATTCCTCGCTATTTCGCTGCTGCTCGCAATACTGTTTCTCCCGGATGATACGCGCTTTCCAGATTTGCTTTGATTTCCTCCAGTGTGAACCACGCGGCCTTGTATTGACCTTTGGCGTACAATTCTGCCTGATCAAAATAGTGTTTGGAGGTTGGGTCGTGGCGTTGGCCGAATTGCAGAATCGAACGCGCCTGCACCTTTGGGCCAAATTCAACGACGCTGGCGAACGAGTGCCCGGCGATGCCATAGCGGCGTTTTTGTCCTTTGGCTTCGGGCGAGTAGAAATTGAAGATGATGCCAATCGGGTTGCCGGGGCCGCCTGCCACAGGCAAGCTTGGGCGTTCATCGCTGAATGGTTCCATTGCCCCGCTGGTGTGAACACGTTGCGAGCGATTGATGTCGCCCCAGGCAACCTGCCATTTGCCCCACTTTTTGGCTAAGTCTCCCAACACATATTCCAGCACGGTAACTTTAGGATACGGATTATCCTTCACCATGCGTTGCGCTGCGGATTGCTGCGACGTGTAAAACCAGAGCGTGAAAACCGTCATGGGAACGGAATCAACGGTGCTAACGGCATTCCAGGATTTGAGCAACGTGATCGCTTCGGCGACTTTCTCAGCCCGCGTCGCATCTGCATTTTTCAATCGTTCCCACTCAGCAATCAACGCGGGAATTTGCGCTTCGGCTTCGATAACGCGCGTGTCAAAGCCAGCTTTTGCCCAATCCTCAAACGTGAATTTCTCCTGACCGGATAAAATGCGGCGTGAGGTGCGCGAACGAGCGTTGTCGCTTTCCGTCACCATGTATTTGGGAAATCTCGCCGCGTCAGGATTGCCTTTGCCCAGGTCAGTCGCCAGAAACGGGGTTGCATTGCAATTTTGCGCGTAGCCGGAGGGCGGATTCAGCACCTGCGGCAAGTCTGCCATCTTGTGATACCCCTTCCATTCGGTGCCGGGATCACTGCCATCAACCGCTTTCGACCAATCGTATTTCTGATCGCGGATCGGAATCGCGCCGTTGTACAGATACCAAATGTTACCGTCGCGGTCGGCGTACATCGTATTGAACATCGCCATTGCGGTGCGCGCCATCGCTGCCTGAAATTCTTTCAGGTTCTTTGCTTTGCCCATCTGATAGCGCTGCTCAAATGATCCGCCGTCTTCGTAGCGTGCCATCCGAATCGTCAGCGGATTGCCATCACGCAAAGCAACGACGGGGCCGTGATGTGTTTTGCGGAATTTGAAAGTGCGTGTTTCCAGCCCTTTCTCTGTCTTGATCTTAATCGTGTCCGTCCATTCGGACGCAGCTCGGTAACCGTTGCCGTATTTGTAATTCAATGGATTTTTCGGATCATCGAACTTTTCAGCCCACACATCCACAATGTCGGGATCATTAACGGTATGGCTCCAGCCTAAATACTCATTGTGCCCAAGCGTTGGAAAAGGCGAGCCGGGAAACGATGCGCCTGACAGATTCCAGCCACTGTCGCTGTGTAAATGGCCTTCAATCCATTGACCAGGGCCGAAGAACGGTTGATGCGGATTAATAAACAACAGCGCGTGGCCGGAAGCAGATTTTTGCGGCGTGATCGCCCAGGTGTTTGAGCCAATTTGAGCTGAGTCGGTTAATGCGGCAGCAATCTCCGCCAACTGTTCCGGCGTGTGCGGAGGCAGTGCGCTGGTCATCCCATTGGTTTTGACCTCGACCACGGCATCGCGCTTTTCCTTTGCTGACAAACCGCCCTTGTTGAAAATGAACAATTGATATTCAGCGAAACGGCGAAACGCAATGACATGCCACGGCTCAAACTTTGTGATCAGGCGCGGTTTGACCTGCGGATTTTTGGCAAGAAAGTAATTCAAGCCATCTGCGGTCGCCTGGCAAAAACCTTGCACCTGCTTGCTCAGCTTTTGATATTCCGCTTGTGACACCCTGACAACTTCAAGCTGGCGATTCAGAATGTCAGAATCCAGCATGCGTTCGCCGTGAACTTCCGATGCACGTCCCAACGCCTGAATGTAGCTGTCTTCGATTTGCCAGAAATTGTCTTCCGCCTGTGCGTAGATGAAGCCGAACATCACACTGGTATCTGTCGGCCCGTAAACGTGCGGCACACCCCACGTATCGCGGTAGATTGTGACGGTGCTGGCAAGTTTGTCCAGGTCAGTTTTCGCTGGTTGGGCAAAGAGAGAAAGCTGAAGCAGGAAAACAGACAACGTAAAAAACAGACGCAGTGTTTTTTTCATAGATCCTCCGCGAGCAGGGTGATGCGGGTAGAAGCCCGACCGTGAGGAAGGGCCAGAGAAACCATTGAAGGCGCAAACAAGATGTTCACGTTACAAGTTCACAGAAGAGGTACAACAAATCTATTGTTTGTTGCGCCGAATCGTTCTTCCTATTCAAGTTGTCAATGTGGAGAACGCCCTTCCTCACGGTCGAGCGTCCTATGCGATCTGCAAATCGTCACCACGCCAAAAATGCGTTGCCGCTACTCGCCATTCGCGATGTAGCTTTGATTTTTTAATTTTCGCAATAATCCATGCCACGGCGGGATCACAATGGAAACATTGCCGTAGCATTTCACCTGACAGGCCATCCGAATCGGCGAGTCTTTTTCGCCCGTAAAGCCGTCGTAGCAGAATACGTTTTGGGCCTTATCAATTTCGCGGGCGGCGGGCGGCGAGAGTTTGGACGG
Source organism: Acidobacteriota bacterium (assembly GCA_018268995.1). GTDB lineage: Bacteria > Acidobacteriota > Blastocatellia > RBC074 > RBC074 > JAFDVL01. Next base: position 54,355 of record JAFDVL010000120.1, read on the forward strand.
ATCAGATAACACGCCCACCCAGCACGTGCCACAAGCACAAGTGCGGCATTCCACCGGCAACGGCCCTTCTCCCTCTTTGCAACGCGGATCATTCAGGTAATGGGGACGTTTGTCCTCTGCCGCAGCCATCGTGATGTCCTGCATGTGGACGACGGGAAATTTCGCAGCTTCGACATCCTCGTTGAAAGTAACTGTGTAGCGCTTGTCTACCGTACGCAAAAAACCGAAAAGTCCCTGGCTGTCATCCGTATTGCGCTCGGCCAGGACTTGCTCCGGTGATTTCGTGGAATGGCGTACAGTCATGACCGCCGCAAAGCGCATTTTTTCCAAGCCCACCTGTGCCAGTGTCATAAATGCAACGGCGGTAATTCCCAGCAACAGCGAGGGCGAAACATTGACCTGCGCAGCAACCTGATTGGCAACGGTTGTTACTTGCTCATATAAAGGTGCAGTCGAGTCACTCGCCTCGGCATAGTTCACGACCGCTTGCTTGACCTGCGGCCAATAGCGATGCCCATACAGGAAATGCGCTGATTCATCTACTTGATCGCGCAACAGGTATTTGCCTTTGAGGGTCAAGCTAACCTCAAATTTCTGTTGATCTTCAGCCGCATCAAAAGCCCGTTTGAGTTTCAGGGGAAAGAATGCAAACCAGATGCGCGTAGCACGCTGGTCTACGGGGTGAATGTTTGGTTCCAATTTGAACAAGACTTGTAACCAGTCCGTATCGTCATGCTGATTGAGAAATGATTCGAATGAATTCGACATCAGCGGAAGCTCCTTACTCCAATAATTGAATTTTAAATGGAAAGATTAAGCGGGAAAGATACTCGCAGCAGCGGAAGAAAGGCAAATCGAACCAGCGATAACAAAAGCCATCAGTCGTAATCCTGGCTGATGGCTTACAAAATTATGTTGGGGGTGAGGTTATTTCTTTTTTCGCTTCCGCAAGGTGACGGCGATTCCGGCCAGACCCGCGCCCAACAACAACAAGGTTGCAGGCTCAGGCACGGTGTTGGCTGTGCCATTTAAGGTAAATTCGCCAATGCCTCCGCCGGGACTGGTAAAGGTGGCCTTCCCTGCCGTGATCGTGATAGTTCCATACAAGTTCGCAAATAATCCGGTGCCGCCATTCAAAATAAGCGACAGTCCCGCCAGCGAAGCGGAACCGTTAATTGGAGGCCCAGGAATCCCTGTTGCGGTAGCAAACAACTTATCGCCATTCGCTGCCGTGAAGGTAACCGTCCCATTCAGGGCTGGCACAGGAAGCGTAAAATCAACCACCTGAAAGCTGGAAACTGTGACATTGGTCAATGCCGAACCGTTCAGAATAATCGAACCAACGCCTGTATAGGGTGCTTCAAATTTGGCGCAATCGTTACTCAGGCATTTGACCGTGAAGGTTGTTTTGAAATCGCCGGAAATGGTAATTGAATCTCCTCGTACTGAGGAGGCAGCGCAACAGATCACCACTGCCAAACAGGTGAGGCCCAAAGTTCGCAGTTGTGCCATATAGATTTTCCTTTCTGAGCTAAGTCAGACCCAGTCTCTGACGAATAAGAAAAATCTCGTTAACATCTCGAAAAACAACTTGGATGTTGCGAGTGCCGGCTAAATTAATTGTTGAGCTAGTGTTCTGCTAGGACATTGGCAATATACGCCTCATTTGCGAGACAACGCAAGGAGGGAGAGACGACAGAGCGCAGATAATCCGACACCGTGTTGCACAGGGGCTGAAGTGGCCACGAAGCCTAGCGTTTTGCCCTGAGCGTAGAGGTAAAAATATCCGCCTGCGCGGTCAAATGTTGCTGAAGACTGTTGCAAACAACCTCACAAAGCTGGAAGACCGTTTCGTCAGCAATACGGTAATAAGCCAGATTGCCATCTTGCCGCCGCAGCACCAGCCCCGCGTCCTGGAGGGTCTTCAAGTGCTTGCTGGCATTCGGCTGCGAAGCATCAACGGCTTCGGTGACTTCCGAAACGCTCATCTCGCCTGCTTCCAATGCATTCAGAATACGCAATCGCATGGGATCGCTGAGGACCTTGAAACGAGCCGCCACCAGATTCATCGCTTCGGGCGTTAAGATTCTTTTTTTATTCCCTGCCATACAAACTCCTTACTTGATAAAATAACTATACAGGAATATAGTTGATCCAAGATCAGTATAAATCTCTCTGCTGGAAAATCAACCGCTTTGTTTGGGCGGCGAGAGATGAAAAGCACGAAAGGTAACTATTTATGCAACATTGATGCTTGATTTGCCTCACAAAAGGCGTATTCTTATTTCGTTATCGGCCTCTCTGAATTGATGTAAGAAACGGTGTTCTCTCCTGCACAAAACACCTTAATTCCCCTGTAGAAATTGCGCCTGCTAATGCTTTGTGTGTCGTCGTGTCCGGCCTCAGGACAAAGATCGCATTGGTAAATTGGCGCTTCATGATCCCTGTTTCTGACGAACAGGAAGGACGGGGAATTGTCTCAAGGGTTTATCGAGTTTTCGGAGAAAGGAAAAACCATGAATAAGATCAGGATAATGAAGGTTTTACTGGTGGCGATCTTTCTGACAATGACAGGATGGTTCGCGAATTCCACTTTCAGGCAAACCGAATCTACGGTGCAGGCCGCACAAATTACGCCGAACGTTCAGGCTGAATTGCTGAATGATCAAATGCTTGTGCTGGGCTACAACGAATTGGGCATGCATTGCATGAACGAGGATTTTTCAGAGATGGCCATTCTGCCGCCCTTCAATACGCTGCGGGCACAAATTATTGATCGCTCCGGCGAAGAACCCAAAATTGTGAAGAGTGGCGTCACGGTTAAATACAGTATTCCCGGCAATACCCATTCAGCAGACAAAACCAACTTTTGGTTATTTTCCAAATCCCTGTTTGGGGTTGACCTGCTGCCGGATTTCGGGCTAACAGGCAATACGCTGGCTGGAACGATGGTTGCGCGCACGCAAAACGATTGGGAAGCAACTGGCATCCCCATCACGCAGGTAAACGATCAAGGAATTAATGACCCGTATCAACTCGCGCATATTACGGTCGTTCGCAATGGCCAGACCGTCGGGCAAACCCGCGCTGTGGTTCCCGTCTCGTGGGAAATCAGTTGCAACCTGTGCCACACGTCCGGGCCGGGCAAATCCATCGCAACCGATATTTTGCGCAAGCATGATCGGTTGCACGGCACAAAGCTGGAGCAACAAAAACCTGTGCTCTGCGCCAGTTGCCACAGCGACAATGCGCTTGGCACGGCGGGCAGTCCGGGATTACCAAGTTTGTCACGCGCCATGCACAACTCGCATTCCGGTCGCGTCGAAGGCATCGGGCTAAGCAATTCCTGCTATGCCTGTCATCCCGGCTTTCGTTCGCAATGCCAGCGCGACATTCACTCAACCAAAGGCGTGACCTGCACCACCTGTCACGGTTCGATGCTGGCGGTTGCAAATCCAAATCGTCGCCCGTGGCTGGACGAACCGCGCTGTGACAGTTGTCATCGGCGACAAGGCTTTGAGTTCGAGCAGCCTGGGACGCTCTACAAAGAATCCCTGGGGCATAAAAATGTGCATTGCACCGCCTGCCACGGTGCGCCACACGCGATTACGCCGACAATCACAACCGCCGACAATGTGCAGGCAATTGCAGCACAGGGCTATCCCGGCAAAATCAACCAATGCGCGGTCTGTCACCGCACGCCCCCGGACGAACCATTTTTCCATCGTCGCAGCGATGATTAATCACAGAAAGGAGGAAATATGAGAATCAGATTTATGTTTCTTTTACTGATCGCAACCGCCTGCGGAGCCATCGGTATCCCAGCGCTGCTTTCACAAGCACAAACGACCAGCAAGAGTGCAATTGTTGACCTTGGCACCTTGGGCGGTTTTGAAAGCAAGGCGTTCGGAATCAATTCCCTGGGGCAAGTGGTCGGATATGCGGAAAATGCCGACAACCAATATCACGCATTTCTTTGGCAAAATGGCATCATGAAAGATTTGGGAACGGTAGCGAATCTCAATGAAAGCTATGCCTATGCCATCAATGATGTCGGCCAGGTTGTGGGAACAGCCACCAACCTCGGCAGCACCACACCGCACGCGTTTCTCTGGCAAAACGGAACGCTGACTGACATCGGCATTTTCAATCCCAGAGCTATCAATAAAGCGGGCGAAGTCGTGGGCACGATGAGCGTCAAGCGCAACAACACAGAATGGTTCGATCACGCTTGCAGGTGGAAGAACAACACACTCACCGACCTCGGCACCTTGAGCGGCGATCACAGTCACGCCTTCAGCATCAACGACAACGGCTTGATCATTGGCGATTCCATCTTCAGCAGCGATGGCAAACCGCGTGCGGTGCTGTGGCAAAACGGCATCGCCAACAACCTCGGCACGCTCGGCGGAGGAAAAGGACAAGCCTATGCGCTCAACAACCTCGGCCAGATCGTAGGCAATGCGGATAATGCCAGCAACGCGACGCACGGATTCCTCTTTAAGCTAAACGCATCAGGCGGTGTCAGCGAACGAAACGATCTTGGCGCACGTAGCAGTCCTTACAGTTATGCCTATGCAGTCAACAACAAAGGGCAAGTCGTGGGCACGAATGGACACGCATTTCTTTGGCAAAATGGCGTCATGACGGATTTGAATTCCCTGTTGCCAATGGGATCGGATTGGGTGCTGACAGCAGCCACGGGAATCAATGATAGCGGGCAAATTGTGGGCTGGGGGATTCACAATCAGGTTCCGCATGCTTTCATTTTGGGCAATGTTTCCGCGCTGGAAACAGCCAATGTCCAGGCAGCGAACTACAGCCCCACGCAGCTTGCCCCCGAAGCAATTGCCTCGGTGTTTGGCACCAATCTGGCGACGACAACTGCCAGCGCAGCGTCTATCCCGCTGCCGACCACGCTGGCAGGCACGGAGGTCATCGTCCGCGATAGCGCGGGCAAAGAACGTCTGGCCCCATTGTTTTATGTGTCGCCGGGACAAATCAACTATCAAATCCCGGTTGGCACAGAACTAGGGGCAACGACAGTGACCATCATCAGCAGTGATCACTCCATTTCTTTTGGAACGACCGTTACCGCAGCAACGGCACCAGGCCTTTTTTCGGTCAATTCGGATGGCAAGGGACTGGCGGCGGCACAAGTGCAACGCATCAGGGCGGATGGATCGCAAAGTGTTGAGCCAGTCGCGCGCTATGATGAAACCTTGCGAAAATTCGTCGCCGCTCCAATAGACTTTGGCGCGTCAACAGATCAGGTGTTTCTGAATTTGTATGGCACCGGAATTCGCTATCGCAGCAATCTGGCGAATGTTACAGCCAAGGTCGGTGGCACAGCCGCCAGCGTGCAATATGCAGGAACACAAGGCGGGTATGTCGGTGTGGATCAAATCAACATTGCCGTACCGCGTTCATTGGTCGGGCGCGGTGAGGTAGAAATCCAGCTTACGATTGATGGACAAACTGCGAACGCGGTAACAATCCATATCAAATAAGGGCATAGGGGAATGGCAGATTGGCCTTCTGGTCAATTCCCTATTCCCCATTTCTTCATCTGCCGTACTTTATCTTGTGGGGCGTCGCGTATACGCTATGCTGACAGTTAAGGATTTGGGTGGTGGTACAGGGGAAAAGTGGCGGAAGCCCGACTGTGAAGGAGGGCGTTTTGCGCACTATTCCTGCGCCCTCCTTCACAGTCGGGCTTCCGCCGTTGTCTCTCTGTTGAGCCACTACCAGGATTTGAAGACGAAGGAAGAAAAGAGCAATGGACGACCTTTTAGCCGCACGCGCTGGAAATCGCCTTGCTGGTCGGAGGAATCGCCGCAGTTTTACAGCCCATCAGCGGCGACATCGTCGGTCAGGTATTAGCCAAAACGCAGCCTGCAAAACTGGCAGCAATGGAAGGGCAATTCAAAACCGAACAGGGCGCACCGTTGCGCATTGGCGGCTGGCCGAACGAAGCGACACAAACAACTCGTTTTGCGCTTGAGATTCCCTACGGTCTAAGCCTGCTGGCCTTTCACGAACCGCAGGCAATCGTAAAAGGGCTGGAAGAGTTCCCACGCGATCAGTGGCCGCTCTGGTCGTCGCGTTCATGGCCTTAATCGTGTATTTGCTTTCCGGCGCAGGAGCACCCGTCATTCGACGAGATTTGAGCGCAAGCTGGTGGACATGGCCATTGCAAATCGCTACAGCCCTGACTGCGTTTGGCGCGATAGTGACCTTGTGGCAGCGAAAGTTTCGGCTTGCCCGCGTGCTCGCGGCATCGCAAGTCACGTTGATTTTGTGGGGGTGGGGAAATGCTCAGTATCCTTATCTGCTGGTTTCAGACTTTACAATTTATAACTCAGCGGCACCGCCGATTACCTTGCGCTTCGTGTTGATCGCTTTATTGGCGGGAGTTTTGTTACTCTTCCCTTCGTTTTACTATCTCTACCACGTTTTCAAAGCCGAGCCTCAATCACCGGATACACACGCATAAAAAATCAAGACAGAGACGACAAAGCCGACGGCTGTTGACCATTAGCTTTAGCCGGGAGCCTGACGGATGGAGCAATCCGTTCAGCAAAATCGCAGGTGAGGTGTGTAAGAAGAAGGGGCACTTCACCTGCGATCAAATATCCGCTGTTCTCACACCTTATACAGCGGACAGGGGACTCAAGCATCCAGGATGCAAAAAACAGATAACAGGCTTTTCCAATGCACCAAGCCAACCTTTTCCGTAGCGATATAAACGCCACGGCGTTTCCTAGAAAAGATATTTTTTTTGCCGGTATTTGTGAGGAACGTAGAACCCGTTCGGAGGAAATAATACGCAGAAAGTTGAAACTGCGTCAATCTGCCCACCTTACAAGGCGTAACTTTATGGATACCCTTTATCACCTGAATGCAACTCAATTTTGGAGAGTTGCTTGACAGAGCCACCTGCAATTTGCTACTTTCCCTGCCTCTTGGAAGCGACCTTAGGCTCGTAGCTCAGGGGTAGAGCACTACCTTGACACGGTAGGGGTCAGCGGTTCAAATCCGCTCGAGCCTACCATTTTTATAAATGGTTTTTGAGGTCGTTATTCATTAGTTCAACGTCAGCTCCAGAAGAGTTGTCAGGTTATATGCAGAAACGGTTTCCGACATTTCGTACCACACGGACTAGCTAGCTGCGATGATTCCAAGATCATTCATCGCAGCATAATTCTGCATAGACGACCGCTGACGTAGGACCTTACCTGAAGCATTAATACTTTTTGTTAGCTTTTGGGACTGTCCATCAGTAAATCTCGAATTTGAAATCTGAGATTTGAAATCCGATTTCGGCTACAGCAGTCCCGGCTGTGTTGCCATTATTTTATTTGGGCAATGAGCGAAATACAGAATCAATCAAACCAGGCAGTTTCATCAGAATCAGGGCCGTTATCAGCGTTCGACCTTTTCAAGCGTCAAGATCGTGAGGTAGCGAAAAAGGCGATTGCCGCACGCTTGCTGCGCAACGGGGTAAAACAGGAAGACCCTGTTGATTTGAGCTACGTGCCGAAAGAAGGCGAAACTCTTGAACCGTTAACGCCGGAATCGGGCAACGAAGCGCTGGAGGTTTATCGGCACTCCACCGCACATTTGCTGGCAGCAGCGGTGCTGGATTTGTATCCCGGCACAAAACTCGGCATTGGCCCAGCACTGCTGGACGATCCCAAAGGCGGGTTCTATTACGATTTTCAGCGGCCTGAAGGCGAACGCTTTACGCCGGAAGATTTGCCGAAGATCGAAAAGAAAATGCGCGATCTGATCAAGCGCAATTTGGAATACAAACGCCTTGAGATGCCAAAGGCGGAAGCAGAAAAGAAATTTGCTGAACTTGGCGAACCACTCAAATGCGAGTTGATCGAAGAGAAGGCTGGTGCAACGGTTAGCTGCTACACGATTGAAGGCACGCCGTTCGTGGATTTCTGTTTAGGGCCGCATATTCCTTCGACCAGTAAAATCAAGGCGATCAAGTTGCTTTCGATTGCTGGGGCGCATTGGAAAGGCGATGAAACGCGCCCACAAATGCAGCGCATCTACGGCACGTCGTTCTTTTCGCAGGAAGAGCTTGACGACTGGATCAAGCAAAAGGAAGAAGCAGAAAAACGCGATCACCGTAGGATTGGGCCAGAACTTGATTTGTTCAGCTTCAGCGATGCGATTGGGCCAGGACTCGTGTTATGGCATCCGAACGGCGCGTTAATTCGCAAGGTGATTGAGCAGTTTTTGAATGATGAGTTATATCGGCGCGGATACAGTTTCGTGAACACGCCGCACGTCACGCAGTCGGAATTATTCAGAATCTCAGGCCACCTGGAAAATTATCAGGAAGGCTTGTATCCGCCGATGACGGACAAAGAGAACGAGCAAATCGAATATCGGATGAAGCCGATGAATTGCCCGTTCCACATCCAGATTTACAAGTCCAAGCAGCGTTCGTACCGCGACCTGCCGCAGCGTTACGCTGAATATGGAATGGTCTATCGCTATGAACGTTCGGGCGTCACGCACGGACTGATGCGCGCGCGCGGCTTCACGCAGGACGATGCGCATTTATTCTGCACGCCGGAGCAATTGGTGGGCGAAGTAATTGCCTGCCTCGACCTTGTGGATTTTGTGATGAAGGCATTTGGGTTTGAATATAAAGCCGAACTGTCTGTTCGCCACGCGACGGATCATTCCAAATATCTCGGCTCCGATGAAGTCTGGACGATGGCGGAAGCCGCGTTGACCGATGGCCTGAATCAATATGGGTTGCCGTACGTGCGAATGGAAGACGAAGCGGCGTTTTATGGCCCGAAGATTGATTTCAAGGTCGTGGATGCGATCAAACGCACGTGGCAGCTTTCGACGATTCAAGTGGATTTCAATTTGCCGCAACGCTTCGGCATTGAATTCATTTCATCGGACAACAAACCACATCAGCCGATTATGGTGCATCGCGCGATTCTCGGTTCGTTCGAGCGGTTCTTTGGCATCTTGATTGAGCATTACGCCGGAGCATTTCCGGTTTGGCTCGCACCCGTGCAGGCGATTGTGTTGCCGATTTCGGACAAGTACAACGAGCAAGCGCAAAAGGTCGAAGCAGAGTTGAAAGCTGCTGGCCATCGCGTCGCGTCAGATCAACGCAGCGAGAAAATCGGCGCGAAGATTCGGGATGCACAATTGAAGAAAATTCCCTTCATGCTCATTATTGGCGAGCGTGAAGCTGAAGCTGGCACGGTAGCGGTTCGTGACCGTGTCAAAGGAGATCAAGGCGCAATTCCCGTCGCGGAATTTGCGGCGCGACTCAGCGAGTTAAATAAGACTCGCGCGTTAACGACGTAGGATTCAGGACTTGGGATTTAGGATTTAGGTGAAGATAATCACGACCTAAATCCTATCTCTAACATCCTTAATTTTAGGAGGTGAATTTATCGCTACCACTCCCTTTCAAGGCGGTTATCGTGGGCCGAATCGTGGGCCGCAACGTGGGAATCAACGAGGCCCGCAGGTGCGGACGAACGAGCGGATTCGCGCCAAAGAAATTCGTGTGATTGACGAAGAAGGTCAGGTTGGGGTGATGACGCCACAGGAAGCGTTGCGCCTCGCCCGTGAGCGGGGCCTGGATTTAGTTGAGGTCGCGCCCACTGCCAATCCGCCTGTCTGCAAGATTATTGACTTCGGCAAATACCTGTACGAGCAAAAGAAACGTGCTCACGAGGCCAAGAAAAAGCAGGTCACCATCGAAGTCAAAGAAATCAAATTCCGCCCGGCGACTGACCAACATGACTATAATTTCAAGATGAAGCACGCGCAGGAAATCTTGAAAGATGGCAATAAAGTCAAAGCTACCATCCGTTTCAAGGGCCGCGAAATCACCCATAAAGAACTGGGTGCAGCCTTACTGGATCGCCTCACCACGGATTTGGCGGATTATGGGATACCAGAGGCCCGTCCGCGATTGGAAGGGATGCAGATGATAGCGATCTTTAATCCGAAGAAATAGTGAACAGTTAGTAGTTAACAGTGAACAGTTAATAGCTCTTTTTCTATTCACTATTAACTATTCACTACTAACTTTTACCTGGAGTAATTATGCCAAAATTAAAAACACATAAAGGCGCGGCGAAACGATTTCGCACCACCGCGACCGGTAAAATCAAGCGCGGGCATTCGCATGCTCGTCACATTCTGACCAAGAAAACTGCCAAGCGGAAACGCTTTCTTGATATTGACGTAATGGTTGCCGAAAGCGATCAGAAACGTGTCGAAGCCATGCTTCCCTACGGCAGAAGTTAACGGGGTGCAGCCCTTTAGTGACGGCCTGCGTCTTCATTTTTTAGCGACAGCAACAAACTTTGCTGGATTTTTTAGGAGGAAACTATGCCTCGCGCAAAACGTGGTAATAAGCGCTTACAGAAGCGTAAAGATTTACAGAAATTAGCCAGCGGCTATCGCGGCACCAAGAGCAAACTTTACCGTTCGATGAAAGAATCCGTCGAACGCGCCCTGAAATTCGCTTACGTCGGTCGCAAATTGAAAAAACGCGACTATCGTTCGCTCTGGATTGTCCGCATCGGCGCTGCTGCCCGTTTGAATGGCCTGAATTACAGTCAGTTTATGCACGGACTGAAAGCAGCGGAGATTCATTTGGATCGCAAACTGTTAGCAGACCTCGCGGTCAGTGATGCAAACGCTTTCGCTGAGCTAGTGAGCCTGGCCAAAAAAGCGTTGGGTCAAACGGATAACGGCACTAAAACGCCTGCACCCGCAGCCAAGCCTGCGGCCCCGGCAGCCACAGTAACCAAAGCGGCGGTAGAAGCGCCTGCGCCAGCAGCAGCAACGCCAGAGGCAGATAGCAGTTCGGATTTGATTGATGTGGAAGGAATCGGCCCGACCTATCTCAAGAAACTGGCTGCGGTGGGAATTACCTCGCGCGCACAGTTGCTCCAAAAAGATGCCGAAGGTCGGCAGGCATTGTCAGAAGCCGCTGGCATTGGCGAAGGCCTGCTGGGCAAATGGGTTGGTCAGATTGAATTGGCGGGGCTGGAAGGCCTTTCCGATCAAGACGCAGAAATTCTAGTGGCGGGCGGCGTCACGTCAGTGCAAGCACTGGCGCAAAGTCACGCTGACATCCTGAATGGCACCTTGATCGCCCTCAATGCGGAAAAGAATCTGGTCAAAGAAGTACCATCGGTCGAGCAAATCACAGGCTGGATCGAGCAAGCCAAAGCGTTGTAACAAAGCAGTAGCTTGATAATTCTGTTTCCGTTATTTCAGAATTACCGACCCAAGATCGCAAGCCCTTCAACTTGAGGTCTTGGGTTTTTGTTTACATCACGATTTGAGATAAAAAAGCACATTTCGTCTTGGTGATGGGCAAAGGCGGTGGGATTGTCCAGCCGCGAATGAATACGAATTTTCACGAAGGAATTTGTAACAACTGATGATTGACAAGTAACATTGATTGAGTCGCGACCCAAGTCAAGACATTCGTGACCATTCGTACTCATTCATGGTTTAGCTCGCTGACTTCCCCATTTCCTGTGTGTTTGCTCAAATTTCAAATCTGAGTTTTCAACTTTTTCTATGTCAGATCGCCTATCCCAATTGCGCGCCACTTTCAGCACAGAATTAATCGCCGCCACAACGGACGCCGAGGCTACCACGCTGCGGGATCGCTGGTTAGGCCGTAAAAATGGCTTAATTACAGCGGAGATGAAAACGCTCGGCGCGCTTTCACCTGATGAGCGCAAAGCCGCAGGCCAGCAAATCAACGACCTCAAAAATATTGTCGAAGCAGAAATTGAAACCCTGCAAGCCCGCTTTGCGGCTGAGCGCGAAGCTGCGCAACTCGCCGCCGAAAGCATAGACATCACGCTGCCGGGCAGTCGGATTCCGGCGGGGCACCTGCATCCAATTACCCTGCTACGTCATAAGATCGAGGATATTTTCGTTTCGATGGGCTACGAAATTGAAGATGGCCCCGAAATCGAAACCAATTTTTACAACTTCGATTCGCTGAACATTCCGGCCAATCACCCGGCGCGCAGC
>JAFDVL010000121.1 GCA_018268995.1 Acidobacteriota bacterium
TGCCGATAATTGCGAGATTCATAAGAGGAATGAACCACGGAGGACACGGGGAACACGGAGAAAATTCGGGAACCGCATTTACAGGATTCCCAGAATGGCGGTTTGATTGATCATATTAATCTTATCAATCCGGCCTAAGTCTCTCCGTGTTCTTCGTGTTCTCCGTGGTTCGATTTAATGTTTCTTGGCTTCGAGATATTTCTCGACAGAAATTGCTGCCTGCACGCCATCCGCGACGACGTTCGCTAGTTGATAAACCGGGCGCACGCATAGGTCGCCCGCCGCGAATAAGCCAGGGATTCTGGTTTCCATCAATTCGTTCACGACCACGCGCCCGGATTCGTCCAACTCGACCAATTCCGTCACGATCTCGGAACTCGGAATCCAGCCGATGAATTCAAAAACGCCTTTGACGGGGATGACTTCGGATTCGTTGGTGTTTAGATTGCGGACGCGGATGGCTTCGACCTCGGTTTCACCGATGATTTCTTCGACGGTTGAATGCCAGATCGGATGCACCTTGGCATTATGCAGATATTCTTCGATCAGAATCTTTTGTGCAGTGAAATGATCGCGGCGATGCACGTTTTTGATTTCCGAAACATAACGTGTCAGGAATTGTCCCTCTTCCACCGCAGAGTTCCCGCCGCCGACAACCGCTACCGGAACATCACGGAAGAATGCGCCATCGCAAGTTCCGCACCAGCTGACACCGCGTCCCTCAAATTTCTTTTCGCCCGGCACATTCAACGTGCGTGGGAATCGTCCCATCGCCAGAATTACCGTGCGCCCTGTGACGCTGGAACCATCGCTTAACTTGATGGTAAACGTGCCATCGTTTTCGGGCGTAATTTGATCGGCTCCTACTCCTTCGCGCACTTCGGCTCCGAAGCGTTGGGCGTGTTTGAGAAAGGATTGGGCAAAATCGAACCCGGAAATGCCGTCAGCAAATCCAGGATAATTATCAATCGCGGCAGACATTGCGATTTGCCCACCGACAAATTTCTTTTCCAGGACGAGCGTTTTCAGCAACGCCCGGCCCGTATAAACAGCAGCGGCCAAGCCTGTCGGCCCGCCGCCAATAATGATCACATCGTAATCAGCCATAAAATATTGGTTTTGGGATTTAGGGGCCAGGAGCCGGGAATAACGAAATCCCAGCTCCTAATTCCTCTATCCTTACTCAAGCAACGTGTTTATCAAGCAAGTTCGAAAGCGTCGCCTGTGCATTGCCAGGGACGCCAACGATGGTCTCTGCAACTTCTCCGCCTTTGTAAAGAATCAAGGTCGGAATTCCACGAATGCCAAATTGCATGGGCGTGTTAGGATTTTCATCCACATTCAATTTCATGACTTTCGCTTTGCCCTGATATTTTTCGGCTACGGCCTCAATCGTCGGGGCGATCATGCGACACGGGCCACACCACGCAGCCCAGAAATCCACCAGTACCGGCTGGTCAGAACCTAACACTTCATTCTGAAAATTTTCATCCGTTGCTTCACGTACAAAATCGCTCATTGAAAACTCCTCTGAATTTACGGCGAAGCTCATCTTCGCCCTTTCCCTGTTCGCATCCTGTCATAGAACACAACCAATCAATCGGTCGCTCCACGACAAGACCGCGGATTATAGCAAACCCGAAGCCCTAAGTCTTGTGGCTTATCTCTTACTGGCAGCAACTAATTGATAAGCATTGAGATATTCTCGTGCGGCGCGCTCCCATGAATGATCGGCCATCATCCCATTGCGCTGTAATTGATGCCACAGGGATTTGTCATCGTAAACCATCAGCGCCTCATAAAACTTCTCGACCAACCGATCAGCTGAGTAATCATAAAACTTAAATCCGTTGCCTTGTTTGCTGGTGCGCTCAAAGTTGGTGATCGTATCTTCCAATCCGCCAACGCCACGCACAATCGGCACGGTTCCATATTTAAGACTGTACATCTGATTTAGCCCGCACGGCTCATAGGCCGAAGGCATGACGTACATATCGGCTCCGGCTTCGATTTGATGGGCCAAGGCTGTGTTGTAGCCAAAATATACGCCCACCTGATCCGGGCGAGAGTCGCGCACGTGCTGAAAATAATCCTCGTAACTCTGCGCGCCGGAACCGAGCATCACAAACATCGCGCCGGTATCCAGAATGCGCCAAATCGCATTGGCCAGCAGATCAATGCCTTTTTGCGTGGTGAGGCGCGTGATAATTGCGATCAACGGTCGGTCTAAGTCTTCGGGCAAATGATATTGTTGTAGTAGGGCGCGCTTGCATTCCCGTTTGCCTGCCGGGTGGTCGAGCGAGAAATGTGCTGGCAAATACGGATCGTGCGCTGGATTCCATTCGTAATAATCTACGCCATTTAAAATCCCGATCAGGTCATTTTTTCGCCACCGTAATAACCCATCCAGTTGATTGCCATATTCAGGGGTTTGAATTTCTTCAGCGTATTTCCGGCTGACGGTTGAAAGTGCGGTCGAAAAGTAGAGGCCGGATTTTAGCGCATTGGCATTGCCATGAAATTCCAATCCGTGCTCAAAAACGTCATAGCCCAGACCCAGATGCGGCAACATTGCAGAATTGAAAATGCCTTGGTAGGCCAGATTGTGAATGCTGAAAAAAGTGGCCGTTCGCCAGAAGTAAGGATCGCCCCGGTAGGCCGAGTTTAAGTATGCTGGCAGCAGCCCTGTTTGCCAGTCGTTGCAATGGATTACATCGGGTGGGTCTCCGAGCCGCTTAATTAATTCCAGCGCTGCTCGGCTGAAAAAGCCAAATCGTTCGACCTCAGAATCGCCAGCTCCATAAATATAACCACGGGCAAAGAACTCCGGGCTGTCAATGAAGTAAAACGGTGTGTCATCCAGCCAATCTTCATAGACGGAGGCGTATTTGACGCCGCCGCCAAATGGAACGGCCAAGTCGTTGAAAATCTGGTAGCCATTGGCCTGGCTGACGACATCGCCGTGCCGGAAGCTCATTCCCGTATAACGCGGCAGAATCACCCGGATATCAACCCCAATCCGCTTCAGCGCTTTAGGTAAAGCACCGCTGACATCGGCCAATCCGCCGGTTTTGGAATACGGCACAGCTTCTGATGCAACGAGGACGATTTTCATCGGGTAGTAGTCTCAACTATTCAGGGAAATTAGACTGCGAAACGAAGGGGCGATACTACGTGCCGCAAGGAAAGCTTGTCAATGTTGGCGGGGTGCGGCAAGGGAATTCAACGCAGGAAATCCCGCAGCCGCAAGATGCTGCCGCCGGAAATCAGATCAATCGGAATTGACTGCGAAACTTTCGGCGCTGTGGTTATCTGCAAACTCATTCGCACCAATACATTGCCAGGCGGCACGAAACTTACTTTTTCTTTTTTTGCTTGGGTAAGGGCTGGTATTTCACTTCAATTTGGTAGGTTTCCAGCAAATCTTTCTTTTTGCCTTCTACGCCAGAAAGTGTGAACCGATATTTGCCCGCTGGATAGTTTCGTTTGGCTAGCGTGATGGGGATTTTGGTTTGATTTTCCAGCTTTTTCGGTGCGCTCCAGATGGGCTTGGTTTTCTTGGCGTCGAATAGTTCCACCAGATAGTTGGCCGCGTTTTTATCGGCGGGTTTGTGCAGAATGACGGTGAAAACAGAAGAGGTATTTGGGACATCAATCGTGGTGACGATTTCTTTGCCTGCTTCGGATGTGGTTCGCAATGCGGCTAAATCAATATCCACCACTGGTGCGTCCAGTTGTGGCTTTGACAGGTCTTCCAGCTCTTTGAGCAGGGTATTGTTTTGAATGCCAAGCAATTCCTGATTGCTGAGCACCTTATCGGCGTTTTGCTCTGTGATTTGCGTTTGGATGTCGGTCAATTGCTTTTGCGCCTCGTCCACACGAGCTTGCAGCGTTTCAGGTGTCGCTGGTTCTGTTGAGGCGGGTGGTTCAAAAGCAGCTTGCTGTTGCCGTTGCACTTGCGCAATTTGCACCTTGTGTTTGAAATGCAGCGCCACCAGCCACGTGGCTAATGACAAGCTTGTGATCAGAAATAACGCAGTCAATGAGGCGGTGAAAAGATTGAAACCTGTGTAGTGTACAAATTGGGGAATGAGCGATTGCCACCATTTCGGCGCAGTTTCGGTGAGTGCCTCGACCTCGATGGCAGACTCCGATGAGGAATCCAGACTCGGCTCAGCTTCATCCGTGTCTGCGGCGACGCGCAGGGCCTGTTCCGGCCAGGATTTCAACAATCGAGCTAATTGATATTCTTCTGCACAATCCTTACAAGTCGTCAGATGATCTGCCACAAACAAGCGGTCAGATTCGCTGACATCGCCGGCACAGGCACGGGTTAGGAACTCATCTGCCAGGCAATCCGCCCGGTTCAATTCCGCTCGCGAAGGTTGTGATTGATAAATCGCAATAAGGTCATCAATCCCAAGCTGTTGATCGGCTTCCTGCAATTTCGCCAGCATGGGTTTGACTCCGCGTTCGATCTGACTTTGGGTTTTATGCTCGTTCCAATCCAGTAATTCGGCGATTTCTGCCGTCGAAAGCCCGATACAATTCAAACCTACAACGCGGCGGCGATTTTCCGGCAACTGCGCTAAGGCGTTTTGCAGCAGGGCAAGGAGTTTCGTTTCACCCTCCACCGTTGTGTCCTTGATCGCTTTTCCCCCTGCTTGTTTTTTGACGGAGCGGACGGCGTCCAACGTGGCTGCAACACTGAATTGATACAGCAGATTAGGGGACAGATTACTTTCCGATTGGCCTGACAATAAATTCTGAAATTTGTGTGTGGCTTCGGCCTCGATCTGTGCGGCAGGCAACGTAACATTCCATCGTGCAATGGATGCATGTAAAGCACTGACAAATTTGTTGACGATGGGTTCGTAGTGGCTGATTGATTCCACGGCAGCTCGTTGTTGCATCACCAAACTCTTCCAACTCCCTGATCAATAATGTAAGGCAAAGTAAAACAAACAAATCGCCGTTCGTAAAGCAGGAAATTTATATGGAAGAGGCGATACTGCTGCCATACAACGATTTATCCCCTTGCAATAAAGGGGCGCGCGATCTGAATTGATCCGCTCAAAGCGCAACCTGCGGGTCGGTTTCATAGGCTGAGCCGATTTGGCACAGTTGATCCAGAACCGTCGCAAATAACTCATATAACTGTTTGAGGCGCTCCACATCCGTGATGATACCAGGGCCGAAAAAATGCAGTTCATCTACACCTTCAGGAAACTGCGTCGAAAAATAGCCTTCATCGTCTTTGACTTCCAAATTGACCTCTGGCTGCGAACTGAGCAACTGGCGGATGGTCGGATTCGCAAAGAATTGTCTGAGCCTGGCTTCGTCATTGCCCTGAATAATAAACGCCTCATCAAATTGAGGCTCACCGATTTCGACGTCCTGCATTCCAAGGGCTTTGCCTAATCCGCTGAACATGCTTTTGCGATAAATTTTGAAGCGAAAGCCATCGGCATTCACATACGGCGCACGAAAGCGCGTAAAGGTCACATACGTCTTGCCCGTTGAAACCGTATAGGTATCCAGCGTGATCGTCCATTGTTTGACCTGCGCCTGCACTTTGTCGGCTTTCCGCCAGTTACCCTCCACATATTCCGCGCCAGTTTCTGCTGCCAGTTGCCGCCAAATTTCCTCACGACTGGGGCCAAATAAGTTTCTGAGCAATCCCATTTTATTCTTACCTTTCTGAAGTCGGATGAAACGTCGGTTACTATACGGACTTGGGGAGTTATCGTCAAAATAACGAGGGCTGATCTTCCAGTGTGGATGGCTCAACGATAGGCTGACCGAGCAGTCGTTTGAAGAGATTCGCTGATCCAGGGGAGTGTCCCTGATAATGATTATTGAAATAGGCGTACACTGCGCTGACTTGTTGTTGGAGCTTTTGAAAAATCTGTTGCCACAGCTCGAATTCACGATCTCGATTGATCTGAATGCGCGAATAGTCCGTCATTTCCTGTGGCCCTAACCAGCGAACATAGGCGAAATCAGCCGTTGGCAACTCAGCCAGTTCAAGCATCCGTTCGCGCACCAGCCATTTGCTGTCAATAAGCGCCAGTGCTGTTTGATTCGACCTCAGGATTTCCAACACATATTCGCCGACATCGTCCTGCAACCAATGCTGATCGCGAAACTCAATCGCAAACCGCAGGTCTTTTGGCAGCAGCGGCAGGAATTTTTCGAGCGCTGGCAACGAACGCGGGGAAAAATCAGGTGGCATCTGGATCAGGATCAATGCCAGTTTTTCCTGCAAGTCACGCACGCGTTCACAAAATCGTGCAAGCACTTCTTCGCTGTTTTGGAGCCGGTTGTGATGTGTGATTTCCTGAGGCAATTTCAGCGAATAGGTGAAGCCGGTGGGAGCGCGTTTGTACCACGATTGAATCGAAGCTTCGGACGGAATCGCGTAAAAACTGGAATCAATTTCGACGGTATCGAAAACTTTTACATATAAATCCAGATAATCTGCGGCGCGTGTCCCGCGTGGATAAAACGATCCCAGCCAGTCATCGTAATTCCAGCCTTGTGTGCCGATATGAACTTCACCATGACTCATAAATAGCTCAACCACGCTTTTCGACTACGTTGCTTCACGCCTGCAAACCAACGGCAAAGAGGATACAGCAAAAGGATCGCGCCAAGCCAGATAAGGTACACCACAGGCAAATGAAAACCCCAACCCGGAGGCGGCTGATCCTGTGGAAGGTTGAAGATGTCTGAGCCGTATTTGGCAATCGCGACGATCACCACGATGACCCGCAGCAGCGGCAGATGCAGGAGGTAGTAAAACAGCGGCACTCGCCCGAACGTGATGATCGCCTGACCGAGCTTTCCCCAGGCACGATCAAGGAGCGGCAGCAACGCAATCGCAGGCCCCAGCGTCATCAGTAAATACAACAATGACGGGGGATATTTCTCACAATTCAAAAATGAAAAGATCGAAAACCACCAATTCTTTTGCACTGCCCAGGGTTGTGGGTTGCCATAAACATTGATGCCGCGAATGACGATGAACGCGGCCATCAGCGCCAGTCCAAGGCGAAGGAAGAGCTTATTTCGTTCTGCCTGCTCGCGCCGAAATATTGAACCAAAAGCATAGCCAACTGCCATCACGCCAATCCACGGAATGAGCGGATATTGGGTGAAAAAGATTTTCCCCTTCGCCCATTCCAACTCTGCCGGGACATGCAAAATCGCCCAGAGCCAACGCCAAGCTCCAACGCTTTCCAGTTTGATTCCATCCAGCAAATTGTGGCCTGCGATCATCACGACGCCAAAGATTGCGATCACCCGAATCGGTAAATGAATCAGCCCCGCCAGTGCAATCAGCGACCAACCAATCGCCCAGATCACCTGCCCGCGACTGTGGGCATAATTAAAATTCCAGTACCAACCCAGACAGCGAATCACCGTCAGCTCCAGCACAATCAACCAGACTCCGCGTGTGAATAAAAATTGTGAAAGCGCTGCCTTGCTTTTCCCACGCGAACCGGCAAGATACGCCGCCGTTCCGGCCAGAAAGACAAACACAGGCGCACAAAAATGGGTGATCCATCGTGTCAGGAACAACGCTGAAGAGGTTCTGGTCAGGTCAGTCGGGTCAATTTCAAAGGCTGTACTTGAGAAGAAGTCGCGGGTGTGATCCAGCGCCATGATAATCATCACCAGTCCGCGCAGGAAGTCTATGGAATCAAGGCGCGTGCGATTTTGGGTGAGTGCGGTTGGATTCGACATGACATTCGTTTTTTACCAATTTTTCCATTCGGATTGGCCTGTTTCCCATAATTGATTGAATTCCAGATGGTCTTTATAGGTATCAAGGCACTTCCAGAACCCCACGTGTTTGAAGGCTCTGATCTGCTGTTCGCGGGCAAGTTGCTCAAACGGTTCTCGTTCCAGAACCGAGCTGTCTTGCAGATACTGAAAGACGCCGCGATTGAAAACAAAAAAACCGCCATTGATCCATTCCTGCAACAGTGGCTTTTCCTGAAATTCAACCACAGCGTCGCTTTCATCCAGCTTGAGCAAGCCAAACTGGGATCGTGGATTGACGGCAGTCAACGTAGCCAGTTTGCCGTGGGCAGAATGAAAGTTCAGCAACGCTTGCAGATCAACATTGGCCAACCCGTCGCCATAGGTCGCGCAAAACGTTTCGTCATCGCCAATGTATTCCTGAATTCGTTTCAATCGCCCCCCCGTGTTGGTTTCCATCCCCGTATCCACAAACGTGATCCGCCAGTTTTCACTATTGATGCGGTGATTGTGTAACTCAAACTCGCCCGATGCCTTCATTTGCAACGTGAAATCATTGTCCAGCCATTGCTGGTCTAAAAAATACCGCTTGATGGAATCTCCCAGATAGCCAAGGCAGAGAATGAAATCATTCAATCCGTGTTGCGCGTAAAGTTTGAGCAGATGCCAGAGAATTGGCTTGCCGCCAATTTCAATCAGGGCTTTCGGGATATTAATGCCGTGTTCGCCGAGCCGTGTGCCGCGCCCGCCGCAAAGGATGACGGTTTTCATTTTTCGATTTGATGCTCCCAGACTTTCGCAAATTTCAGAAACACACTGTATGCCGTCTGCATCGCAATAATCAATCCTTGCACGCCATCGCGAAAGCCCTGTTTCAGCAGGTACGTCCGCACAAAGGCTGCTAACGGCACGACCAGCAAATCAATGGCGCGAACACGCTTGCCATGCTTGTACAAATACTCTGCGGCCAGCGTTGTGTACCGATCCATGACCAGTTGATGATCGCTCAAATTGCGTTTGGTGTAATGCAACAATTCGCCCGGCAGAATTTCAATGCGCCCGCGCACGTGAGCGACTTCGTGTGGCGACACGCCGTCCCAATAGCTCGCCGCTTTGCGATACAGTCGCATTTGATAATCGGGATACCACCCCGAATGCGCAATCCAACGACCAAGATACTGCGTGCGCCGCGCAATGCGAAAACCATCGGGCAGCGTTGCAGGATCGCGTTCGCGCAAAGCTTGAATCGAAGCTTTCAGTTCGGGCGTGACCACCTCATCCGCATCCATCCACAAAATCCAATCGCCTGTCGTTTTGGAATCCGAAAACTCGTGCTTGTCTTTGTAGCCGCGAAATGGATGCTGGAAGATTTTGTCCGTGTAGCGGCGCGCGATCTCTACCGTGCGGTCGGTGGAATCAGAATCTACGATCACGATTTCGTCCACAAAATCGAGCGATTCACACACGGCAGCGATGTTGTCTTCTTCGTTGTAGACGTTGATTTTGGCGGAGATTTTCATACGGAGCGGAGAATGACCTCGCTTATCTTGATGCGCAAGTGCGGTTCATCATTTTCATTCGCCTGACAATACTTCACATTCGCCATCGCCAGTTTCAGGTTCAATAAATCCAGCGGCACAAGATGTTCGTCCTGCAACTCCGCAATCGCTGCATCAGAGGCAAAATTCAACGGACAAAAATCAATTTCCTGCGCGCCATCATCCGCTTCGTAGAGCAATGGCAATCCTTGCGTACGACAAATCAACGGGCGCGATTCATAGACCGAGCAGAGATTGTCCACCAGCAATGGACACGCGACCAGTTCGCCTTTCGCTTCACGTTCTTTGACATCTTCAGCCTGCTGACGAATGCGCCCTTGCTGATCTTCGGGCAACGCGGCGATAGCTTCGGTCAGCACTGCGGCTTCGACTGCAAAAACGGACAAGTTATGATGACAGCAGCCGCTGCATCCCGCGCCGCATTGCAAATGCGCTTGGTAACGTTCATTGAGTTGCGACGTTAACTCATCAACGCCCTCGATGAGTTGCCGATACATTTCGAGACTCATACATCTTCACCAATTGATTGAGGGGGCAAGCGTTTTTAGCGCCAGCGGCGCGGCATATTTATAGCATTTATAGCTTATTTCCTCAGATGCCCGTTCAGCACAGCTTTTAATGCCTGTCCTGTAAACGATTTTTTGTTCTTCGCCACTTCTTCTGGCGTGCCTTCCGCGACGACGCGCCCGCCGCCTTCGCCGCCTTCTGGCCCTAGATCAATGATCCAATCCGCCGATTTCATCACGTCCAGATTATGCTCAATGATAATCACCGTGTTGCCCATCGTCACCAGCTTTTGCAGCACGTCAATTAACTTGCGCACGTCTTCAAAATGTAAGCCGGTTGTCGGCTCATCCAAAATGTACACCGTCCGTCCCGTCGCGCGTTTGGAGAGTTCTTTGGAAAGCTTGATGCGTTGCGCTTCGCCGCCTGACAACGTCGTCGCGGATTGACCCAGTTGCACATAGCCCAAACCGACATCTATGAGGGTTTGCAGTTTTTGTTTGATCTGCGGGTGATTTTGCAGCGGTTCCAGCGCGTCTTCAATCGTCGTGTTCAGCAACTGCGCGATGTTCTTGCCCTGATAACGAACCTCCAGTGTTTCGCGGTTGTATCGTAATCCGCGACAAACTTCGCAGGTCACGTACACATCCGGCAGGAAATTCATTTCGATTCGTTTGACGCCATCGCCCTGACAGGCTTCGCAACGCCCGCCCTTGACGTTGAAGGAAAATCGCCCCGGCTTGTAGCCTCGCTCTTTGCTTTCGGGCAGCATCGCATACAACTCGCGAATTGGGGTGAACAATCCTGTGTACGTTGCCGGATTTGAGCGCGGCGTGCGGCCAATCGGGGACTGGTCAATTTCGATGATCTTGTCAATGTTTTCCAGGCCTTCGATGGTTTTGTGCGCGCCCGGTTCGGCCAGACTGCGATAGAGTTTGCGCGCAATCGAACGATACAAAATATCTTCGACCAGCGTTGATTTGCCAGAGCCGGAAACGCCCGTGACGACAGTCAACAGGCCAAGTGGGAACGTCACGTCAAGATGCTTCAGATTATGCTCTGTCGCATCGCGGACGGTTAGGTGTTTACCGTTGGGCGAACGGCGTTGCGGTGGAATCTGGATCGTGGTTTCCCCCGATAAATATTTTCCCGTCAGCGAGGCTTCGACCTTTTCGATGTCGGCGGGTTTGCCGACTGCGACAACTTCGCCGCCGTGTGTGCCTGCGGCGGGGCCAAGGTCTACGATGTAATCGGCGCGTCGCATCGTGTCTTCATCGTGTTCGACGACGACGACTGTGTTGCCGATGTCACGCAGCTTTTGCAGTGTGTCCAGCAATTTCTGATTATCGCGCGGATGCAGGCCGATGGAAGGTTCATCCAGCACGTACAGCACGCCGCGCAGTTGCGAACCAATTTGTGTGGCCAGTCGAATGCGTTGCCCTTCGCCGCCTGACAAGGTCGCCGATGGGCGATCCAGCGTCAGGTAGCCCAGTCCCACTGCTTGCAGGAAACTCAGCCGATCCCGAATTTCTTTCAGAATGCGTCCGGCAATAATTTCTTCGCGGGCATTGAGTTTCAGCTTGGCGAATGCCTTGGCGGCATCAATCAAGGTCAATGCTGTGCATTCTGCAATCGAAAGCCCATTGACACGAACCGCCAGCGACTCTGGTCGCAATCGCTGCCCCTGACACTCGGAACATTTGACCGAAGCAATGTAATCATCGAACTGCGTGCGCGGCGTTTCGCCATCTTCGCCCTTCGCGATTTCGGCTGACGCGCGATCCAGTTGATCTTGCAACCATTGTTTCACGCCTTTCCATTGCGATTGATATTTGTACGAGCCGTGATGAAACGTTAGCGTATCTGACAAGCCAAAGAAGTATCCATCGCGCACCTTTTTCGGTAACTTTTCAAACGGCGTGTCTTCCGAAATTTTGAAATGGCGCGCAATCGCCAGCAAGCCTTCTTTCAGGTAAAAATCCAAATAGGAGTTGTCGAAGAACGTCATTTTGCCGATGGGCACGGATTCGTCTACGACCAGTTTCAGCGGATTAACTTCCAACTTGCTGCCGATGCCGTGACATTCTTTGCAAGCTCCGAAGGCCGAATTGAACGAGAAGGAACGCGGTTCCAGTTGCGGAATCGAAACGCCACAATTCACGCACGCCATCCGCTCGGAATACATTTTTTCCTCGCCGTCCACGACAGAAACGATGACGACTCCATCGGTCAACTTCGTAGCGATTTTGACGGCTTCTTCCAACCGATGCCCAACGCCATCTTTAATCATCAGGCGATCTACGACGACATCAATCGTATGATTCTTGCGCTTGTCCAGCTTGATTTCATCATCCAGCGAAAGCATCTCGCCATCAATTCGCGCCCGCGTGAAACCACTGGTGCGCAGGTTTTCAATTTCCTTCTTGAACTCGCCTTTTCGTCCACGCACCAGCGGAGCCAGAATCATCACCCGTTCGCCATGTGGCAGTTCGCGGATGCTGTGAATAATTTGATCAGTGGATTGCCGCGCAATTGGAGAACCGCACAGATGACAATGCGGCAGCCCAATCGAAGAAAACAGCAGGCGCAGGTAATCGTAAATTTCCGTCACCGTCCCGACGGTCGAACGCGGGCTGCGCGAAGTCGTTTTCTGCTCAATCGAAATCGCTGGCGAAAGCCCTTCGACAGAATCTACATCGGGCTTTTCCAGTTGTTCGAGAAATTGCCGCGCATACGCCGACAAGGACTCAACATAGCGGCGCTGACCCTCAGCATAAATCGTATCAAACGCGAGCGATGATTTCCCAGAACCGCTCAGCCCCGTGATGACCGTTAACTGGTTGCGCGGAATTTCGACACTGATATTTTTGAGATTATGTTGGCGTGCGCCCCGCACTGAAATTTTCGTAATAGCCATATAGATTGATTTCGGCAAATTATTGGATATGAGTGCAAATGCCAGATTCTAGCGAACGGGGAAGGGATGGGCAAGACAGCAAAAAATGCTTCTTGCAAAATCATATTGCAAGGAAAACGAAAGGATACTATAATTCGATCTGTTTCATAGGTGAAACGATTTTAATGGAGTGAATCATGGCAAACGCATTCGATGTTGCTGCATACATTTTGAGTAAGACAGGGGCAATCACAACGATGAAGTTACAAAAGCTTGTTTACTATTCACAAGCCTGGTCGTTGGTTTGGGATGATGCTCCTCTTTTCTCAAACCCTATTCAAGCATGGGCAAATGGGCCTGTGGTTCCTGATCTTTATTTTAAGTATAAAGGGCAATACAAGCTTTCGTCTTGCGAAGGGAATGTTGAAGTTCTTACCCCTAACCAGAAAGAGACAGTTGATTCTGTCCTAAAATTTTATGGGGACAAAACTTCTCAGTGGTTAAGTGACCTTACTCATCGAGAAGACCCTTGGCTGATTGCACGTGAAGGGCTGAGCTTAGGGGAGCGAGGCGATAAAGAAATTACTCTTGACGATATGCTTGAATACTACTCAAAAATTTCCTTATCTTGAGGCTCCGTGGCAAAAAAGAATAAGCAGCCAAAGTACGTTCAGCAACCAAAAATTGAGAAGAAACCCGTTACAGAAAGTGAGACCAGCTTCAACCAAGCTCGTCCTGCTTGGCGTCTT
Organism: Acidobacteriota bacterium; assembly: GCA_018268995.1. Taxonomy (GTDB): domain Bacteria; phylum Acidobacteriota; class Blastocatellia; order RBC074; family RBC074; genus JAFDVL01. The sequence continues at coordinate 13,476 of JAFDVL010000121.1, forward strand.
TCCTTGCTACAGCTTGTTGACCCTTGGGGGTGGCACACCTTAGATCAGGCAAAATTGATTGAAATTCAGGGGAAATTAAGCGGTTTTGAAACGATGACTTGGAATGAAATCTTGGTAGTTGCCAAAAAGCAGCATCATTCTATTCCCGTTTCGGATCTAACAAAGAAGGCGCAAGGTCGCCTTCAGGACATCAAACAAGATGACGTTGACGAATTAATTTCTTTGCGCTTACAGGGCAAAGAACGAGTTTGGGGAATTAGAGAGGAGCAAGTATTGAAGCTGCTATGGTGGGACCCTGAACATGAAATTTGTCCATCTTTGTTGAAGAATACATAGATATTCAATCAGCCAGATAAAGACATCGCAATTCGATACAGCGTATTCCCACGCGCAATCAGCGCCTGATGACCGTCAGAAAATAGCTTGTCATTGCCACAAATGGCTGGATCAGAAATGACCTTCAATTCTGATGATCCTTTGCGATTCGCAAACAATTCCAATTCGTCGCGGTCGTTGAGGTGCAGGCAGACGCCACTCGCCAACACAGCAAAATTGATGTCGGTTAATGTCACGTCAGAGCAAACGCGCACATCATAGTCCGCAAAATTCTCGCCGAAGCGAAAGATGAATTTGTCATACGCGCCGCTCTTTGCGGCAATCACAATCAGCACATTGCGCTCGGCTTTGGCGTCAATGATTTGATAGCCGTCGAGTTCTTTGAGGCGCGCTTGATAACAAACGCCGGAAGCGGGAAAAAACGAAGCGTAATACGCGCCGAGCAGATTCTGCATCGCTACGCCGTCGAAGAGTTGTGTCGCGTTCGGCAGCACGTTGCCGACGAGCTTGGCTGCAACCAGCAACTTATTGGGTAATTCGATAAAAGTGAGTTCAGACAGACTCGCGCCCGCTTTCATGTAGATGCGCCCATCATTCATCATCAATCGTTCACCGCGCACATCGGCTGGCACCTCAACGCCAGTCGAAAGATTCCGCACACGAAGTTGATTGCCCTCTAACCAAACGGCGATGACGTGATGTTGACGCAGTGTGATTGTGATTTTTGCGTCCGGGCAGGGAAGTGAATCAACACGCTTGCCACCCGCATAAATATTGGTTTTTGTGATCGTTAGGTTGTTTACGTGGGAAAGTATCTCGTCATCGAGCTCAAACAATTTTGTGATGACAAACTGATGGCTGCCCGTTTGTGGTTGCACTTGAATTGTAGCGAGCGTAATCGCCGCCTGCACATCTTCCGGCGGCGGCAACCGCTTGCCGTCTTCCAAAACTGCTTTGTACCAATCGCGCCAACTGGTCGGAATCACATCGAACGGCAAACACGCCGACGGCACAGTCACGGCTGGATTCAAAACCGAAACGTTCGCGCGCATCCGCGCATCCATCGTCGTCAATTTTTTGTGTGAGCCTTTGTATGGATGAATGCCGATGAACATTTGGAAGGAAACGACGGCGAACGAGAACCAATCGGAGCGTTCGTCAAATTGTTTCGCATGCCGATCTCGCACACTTTCCATGAGGGCTGTCGCAGGGAACGAAGGCGTTTGATAACTGTCTACGTCAATGAAATACAACTCGTGGAAATCATCAGCGACGAGGAAATTCATCTCATTCAAATCTACGAGCAGGATGTTTTGCTGGTGAATGTGGCGCACGCTTGCTTGCAAGTTGTGAACGAGTTGCAACACCACCTCCGGCGTCAGATTCGTGCGTTGGCGAAAGGCCTTTGGGAAGAGTTGGCACAGCGCGTACGCATCCTCAACGTGGCGCATCGTGTAGCCGACGGCGTTGTTCTGTGGATCGTAGATCACATCTAGCGGGCGAATGATGTTGGTTTGCGTGAGGGCGGAAAGCTCTTGCAACTTGGCGCGCGGGATCATTTGTTGTGGATCGGCATAGACTTTATAGGCCGTTGCGCCTTTGACGTACACCGAACCTTGACCGCCTGCTGCTTTGAAATCGGCTTGCGTTAGTGTGATTTCTGTTTTGTTTGAGAGATAGAACTTCATAAGAAAGCCTGCGGATGCAGGCGGCAAGAATAAAGCCCAGGGTGAAGGCGATAGCCGGAACCCTGGGATAGCAAAACCAATACCCTTAGCCCACGAAGGTGGGCGATAGATGTTGTCGTGATTCTTGCCTACGGCTGTCGCCCGACTTCGCGGGCTGATCTCAAAATATTAATGAAGATGCCGTTCCCGATCCGAGCACCTGCGATTGCGCCAGAATGCTGCGCGAAAAGAAATCGGCAAGTTGTGCCAATGAATTCGCATCGGCCTTCTCGATTTCAATGTATTGTGTGAAACCAGCATCTTGATAAAACGCCCGTAAATATTGGCTGACTTGCTGATCCTGCACATTCACGCCAATCAATATCGAAACCAACGATTCGATGGCTTCGCTTTTGATCGCAGCTTGCATCGCTTTCTTGACGGCTTTGGCAGAAAGCTTGGAAGCGTTGTCGCAGCCATCTGTGATAACAAAGAGAATCGCATTTGCCGAGAAATTGCCTGCGACCAACCGTTGCCCGTAACTCGTCGTTGCCGTAATCACGTTTTCGGTCGCATCATACAACGCCGTAGCCCCACCCGAACGCAACGCATTTCCGTAATTCGCCAGATGACAGTTTTCGAGCAGTTTGAAGCCGTGAATTTCATCCAGGTGATCGTCGAATTGCACGAGTCGCAATAAAAGATTGTCGGCGCGCGGGCTGAATTTACAGGCTTGCACGATCTTTTTGATCGCGGCCTCCATTTCCAAACTGAAGCTCGCGGTGCTGCCGCTGACATCGCAGGCAATCGTCACAATCGTGTATTCCGTCGCGCCTAAATCTTCGATGCGCGTCGCCGAATAGCCGTAGTTGCTGTTCGGCAAATCAATTTGGTCAAGTGTGATGTTGGTCAAAACTGGCATAGTGTTCTCCTATGGAGATGCTGGATGATGGATGCTAGCTGCTGGAAAAAAAAACTAGCATCCAGCATCCAGCATCTAGCATCTCCCCATTTAGTTCAAAAACTCCGTTGTCGTCGAAAGCTGCATCCCGCGTGCAATCATTTCGTTGAGGAAGCTTTGCGCGTGCGCTTCAAAGCCGGGAATGTCGCTGGACGCATCGGTCAGCAGTACCAGCTTCTTCACGTAGGACGCATCGCCGAAGCTGTTGACGATGTCGCGCACTGTGTTCGCCACGCAATGCGTACGCGCTTCGCCTGCGATGGCGACGAGGTCGGCTTGTTCCAGCGTTTGAATCAATCGCGTGTTGATCTGTGTGCCGGGATCGCTCGCGTCCGGTACATCGGCCTGCACAGCGGAATAATGCTCGGTCAGAATGTTGCTGCCTTTGGTGACGAAATCTACGAAGGCGAACCGTTGCTCCCATTCCTTGAGCGCGTCAAAGAGTGGCGGAAACACCGCGTGACCGGGACTGCCAATCAAACAATGCGGCGGCCAGATCGTCAGGTCGTAGCGCCCGTTCTGATCGAGCTTGCGCACATACTCCAACGCGCGTTTGTACAAGCCCGGCTGCGTCGTCGTCCATTTGCCGTCCTCGACTTCGGGCAGCGTGATGCGCGTGAACGGCTGCGGGTGATTGCCGTGCGAATCTTTCCAAAAGATCGGATGCGCGATGTGAATAAAGTGATGCGAATCCAGCGTGATGTGGATGTCATCAATCTTGTCCTTCAAGCGCCGAATCATCTGGGCGAGTCGCCGCATATCGTGTTCCGCATTCGGGACATATAACGCGCCTTTGTCTGGATCGCAGAAATCAATCTGCGGATCAATAATCAGTAATTCAACTCGTTTGCTCATAGTGTTCTCCGTTTCTGTGCGTAAAACATACGCTAAGTTTTCGGGGTAAAAATCTAGCTCTGGCACTTTGTCGCCGTTGGCGACAATTGATGCGCCAGAATATTCTGAAATGTCCGCAACACTTCCTGATTCTTGCTTCGGTCATAAATCGCGTACACGATGTGGTTGAAACAACTGCGAAACGTTCCGTTTGCGCCTAACATTTCTGCAAACAATGACGCGACCATGATCGGGCTGTTTTGAAATACGCCGCAGCCCCACGCACCCAGCACTAAGGTTTTGTGCTCATGTTCGGTAGCGACCCATAGCAGCTTTTGTAAGCGCGTTGCCATCGTGGGTTGGATCAACTTCACGCTGTTTGGTTCATTTTGTTTCACTGCGCCAGCGTTGACTGCTGGAGCGGTGATAAACGACGCGAGGTACGGTGATTCCAACAAGCGACCTGCATCATCCCGGAACACCGGTACATTTGGCGAGTAAATCATGTGATCTGAATACAACAACGAGCGTTCCCGCCGGTTGAATGCGTACATCTCCATTTGCGAAGTCAGGCTGGCATATAAGCCTGACGAACGCGCCAGCGATTCTTCCTGCGCCTGACTGCCGCCGAGAAAACCGCCGCCAGGATGGCGCGCTGATGCGAAGTTCAGGCACAAAGGGCGGCTGTCCAGGTTGGCATTCACCAATCGAGATGCCGCTTCGAGCGTTGATTCGGCTGTGACTTCGATGGTTGTGTTGACCTCATTACCAACAACATTGATCTCAGCAGGGAAGTCAGCGGGGCGAAAGAGTTTTGTGTGTTTGACCGCTGCGTCCAATTCATCGGCAATGCGAATCGTTTGGCCAGATGAGCTGGTGTATTCGCCGCGTTTGATGATTTCGACGGTTTGTTCAGCTAATTTTACGCGCTGTTCTCGGCTCATATTATTTTATGAAAAAGATATTTCGACTAGCTTCAGGCGTCCCGCTGGGACGCGATGAATTGGTCGCACTCTCCCGGCAATGAATTGCCGGGCTAATATCAACTGTCCCGCTGGGACAAAGGCGGAAGTCTTTTTCTTCGCCTCTAAAATTAAATCTCAAACGTCAGTCCTTGCCGCGTCAGTTGTTTGTATTTGCGCTCGTCGAATTTGTAGAGCCGCGCGGCGCGATGCGCAACGCCGGTTTGGATTTCGTTCAGTTCTTTCAGCACATCCAAACTGAAAATCTTTTTGCGAAAGTTGCGGTTGTCCAGCTTCTGCCCCAGCACGATTTCATAGAGCGTTTGCAATTGCCGGATGCTGAATTTATCGGGCAACAACTCAAAGCCTATCGGCGCGTAGGTTAGCTTCCCGCGCAGTCGTTGCAGCGCCGTTTGCAAAACCTCGGCGTGATCGAAGGCGAGTTTTGGCAGCTTGTTGACCGGGAACCATTCGGCGCGGCGTGCGTCCGTCGTCGCTAACAAATGATGCTGGTCGGGCGCGACGAGGGCGTAATACGCTACAGAGACGACCCAGCCGCGCGGATCACGGTTCGGTTTGCCGAAGGTGTAAAGCTGTTCCAGAAACACATCTTTGATGCCCGTTTCTTCGCGCAGTTCGCGCAGCGCGGCGTCTTCCAGCGATTCGCCATTGCGCACGAAACCGCCGGGCAATGCCCACATTCCCTCGAACGGTTCGACATCGCGTTCGACCAGGACAACTTTCAATGTCTCCTCTTCAAAATCCAGCCCGAAGATCACGCCGTCTACCGTAAGTCCAGGCCGCTCAAATTCGTAAGTGAAACTCATCTCCTTATTCTCCTGTCAAAGCGTTGTTTATACGCTAAGCTATGCGTGGAAAATACGCTAAGGCTGTGAAAGTGTCAAGCTATTATTTTTGTGAAAGATGAGCGAGGAGGTTAGACGGTGGCTTGGCGACGGTACTGCGCTCCCTACAGGTCGCGGTACTGATACCTGCTATCTGTTATCTGCGGCTAGTTGTTTTTGACAGGTTCTTCGCTGAATTCCAGCGGGTCCTGGCAACAGGCACAGGGGCCGCCTTTGTGCGTACGGATTTCGCAGACGCGACAGTAAAATGTCATATCGAACACGCGTCCCCATTTGACGGATTGCAATTTGATGACTTCGAGGAACGGGATTTCGGGAAAGGTGCGTCCGGTGATTTGCAGTTCGCGTTGGCGAAAACGTTCATCGTCGTAGATCGCCGCCGCTAGGTCTGTCGGAAGGATTGGATACAACTTGCCTTCGGCGGTTTTCAGGCAATAGATTGTGCCATGTTCAGGTTCCAGCTTGGCCTGCGCTTGCATCACATCAGTTAGATTCACGATCCGACCCCGAACGACGACAGGTTTGAACTGGTCTTGTGCTTGTGCCAGCAGTGGCAGCGCAGGGGTGGCCAGCAAAGCTTCAAGAAATTGTCTGCGTGCGTCTTGCATGGCCACAAATCTACTTGAGTCATTTGGGTAAATCAAACCTGCCTCTAGCCACTGAACCGTTGCCCCCGTATAATCCACGCTTGCTCCTGCAAGTGCCGACATGAAAGGTTACAAAATCCCAGTACTCCATGAGTCAACGTCATTTTCATTTAATCGGAGTTTGCGGTACAGCGATGGCTTCGCTGGCCGGAATGCTCAAAGCGCAAGGACATCGCGTGACAGGGTCAGACAAAGCATTTTATCCGCCGATGTCGGATGAATTAGTAAGACTAGGTATCGAAACGTTTATCGGCTTTGATGCCAAAAATTTAGAACCTGCGCCCGATGTGGTGGTCGTTGGGAATGCTACCTCGCGCGGCAATGTCGAGATTGAGCATGTGCTGAACCACAAACTGAATTACGCTTCGATGAGCGAGGTCGTGCGCGAAAATTTTATTCGCGGACGGCATTCCATTGTTTGTGCTGGAACACATGGCAAAACGACGACGACCTCGATTCTGGCCTGGGTGATGGAAGTCGGAAAGCTTGATCCTTCGTTTCTGATCGGTGGCGTAGCTGAAAATTTTGGCTCCAGCTTCAAGGTCACAGGGTCGAATTATTTTGCGATTGAAGGCGACGAATACGACACCGCTTTTTGGGATAAGCGCCCGAAGTTTCTGAGTTATCTGCCGGACACCGTGATTCTGAACAACATCGAATTTGACCACGCGGATATTTACGAAAACCTCGAAGCGGTCAAAAAACAATTCCGTTTGTTGGTGAATTTGATTCCGAATCAGGGGCGGTTAATCGCCGGATGGGATTCGCCTGTTGTTCGTGAAATCGTACTGAATCCAATTGCGCCACAAGGCGTCTGGTGTCCGATTGAAACCTTCGGCATTGATGACGGGGCAGCGAAATGGAGCGCGCGCAAGCTGGAATTCACGCCTGAAGAAACGCGGTTTATGGCGACGTGCGAAGGCGCAGATTTTTTAGAAGTGCGCACGCCGTTGTCAGGCAAATTCAACGTCCGCAACTGCCTCGGCGTTATCGCTGCGGCGGAAAGCCTCGGCCTTGAGCGTCAGCTCGTAGCTGAAGCGCTTGCTACTTTCAAATCCGTCAAGCGCCGCATGCAAGTGCGCGGCGTGGTGAACGGCATCACCGTGATAGACGATTTCGCGCATCATCCGACCGCGATCAAAGAAACGCTCGAAGCCGTCAAGCAAAAATATCCGACGCAACGAATTGTCGCCGTGTTCGAGCCGCGTTCGTGGACGACGCGCAAAAAGATATTTCAGGACGAATATCCAAAGTCATTCGCGCCCGCCGATTACGTGATTCTCGCGCCGATTTTTGAAGCGCATCGCCTGGCATCAGATGATCAATTGTCTGTTCCGCAAGTAATTGAAGATTTGAAAGTACAAGGCAAAATGGCATTTGAAATTGGCGGGGCGGATTCCAATGCAAGTGCTGATGCGATTGTGCGACATCTCGCGCCTGAACTGCGGAGCGGAGATGTCGTGATGATTATGTCAAATGGTGGCTTTGGCGGCATTCATCAGAAGTTGCTGAGCGCAATCAAGTGAAAGACATAGAACGCGGAACACGCGGAAACTTTCTTTTCGATACGCAACCACAGGTTATTTTGTCAATTTCTTGGAGGGAAATTATGAAGACAGTAAAAAACACACTAATCCTTCTTTTGCTGATTGCGTTACCAGCAATCGCACAACGCACCACAACCACGACACGCAAAACCACGACTGCGCCGGAGCCTGCAAAAACTGCGCCGCCGGAACAGGCTGAAACCAAAAATGATCTGAAGCTTTCGACCCGAATCTCAATGGAAAGCTTCAATATGGATTCGACGGTGTATATCAAAGGCGAACGCGAACGCACGGAGCAGATGTTGCCGGGCATCAACATGCAAATGGTAACGATTAAAGAATGCGATTTGCGGCGCAACATTCAGCTCAACGATTCGGCGAAGGTTTACAAAATCGAGCCATTTAGCGATGCGTCAAATACGCCGACGACCATCACGCCGAGAACGGCTCCGACAACGCCTCCTCCTACAACCAAACCGACACGCAAGGGCGGTGTCGTGACGATCAACATTACGATGACGGACACGGGCGAACGCAAAGAGATGTTTGGCTACACGGCGCGGCATCTGAAAATGGCAATGAGTTTTACGACCTCGCCGGATGCCTGTTCCAAAGGGCAAATGCGGATGGAATCAGATGGTTGGTACATCAACTTCCGCAACAATTTTAGCTGTCAGGAAGAATATGTGCCGCGTGCTGCGTTGGAGCGTTCAGGGCGTTCCAAACCGGATTGCGTAGACGAATTTCGCTACAACGTGCAGGGAAATGTGAAAATGGGCTATCCGGCAGACGTGACGATGACGATGTACGGCGAAAACGGCAAGCCATTCACAATGCGCCAGCAGATTTTAGAATTGTCACGGGCCAAACTGGATCAGGCTTTGTTTGAAATTCCGCCGGGCTATCAGGAAGGTGATCCGTATTCGATGAAGGCGATGATGGGCGGAATGAACGTTGGCTCGCTCGGCAAAATGGCCGAAGAAATGGCCAAGCGCGAAGAAACTCGTACGACCGTCTCGTCCGTGAAAAAAGCGGGTGCGGTTCGCGTTGGCGTAGTCGCCCCTGCGGCGCGCATCGGACAGCTTGATGCCAGCGCTGCGGTTCGCAATACGCTGATCCGGTATTTGAATGGCGATGCCTCGGTGGAAGTCGTGCCGCTGAATTCGCCAATGGAAGCCGCATCGAATCAATGCGATTTTGTGCTGACTTCATCGTTGAATTATCAAGCTGGCAAAGGTGGAGGCGGATTCGGTGGCTTTATGAAAAAGGCCGGGCAACTGGGGCAAATTGCTTCGGGCAATATTCCTACTTCCGGCAGCGGTGGCGGCTCATCAAATCCGCAATCGGCTGCGGAAGCTTCCAGCAATATCAAATCGAAGGATGAGGTCGGATACGAATATCAGCTGACACGGGTGAATGGCTCGGCAGTAATTTCCAATTCGATGAAACGCAAATCCAATTCGGATGGCGAAGATGTGATTTCACCGCTGCTTTCTCAGGCTGCGGGCGAGGTCGTGAAAGCAGTGAAGAAGTAAGTCAGATGGGCGTCTCGTCTTCACCTAAACAGACGGTCGAGACGCCTATCGCACAATTATCGGAGGGCTTGATGAAAAAATTAAGTTATTCAATGGCATTGATGGGGATGATTTTGCTTTTGGGATTCTCGGAAAAAACGCAGGCCCAAAACACAATGGCAGCGGATGAAACGTTTGTCGTGGAATATTACTACAAAGCGAAATGGGGCTATGCCGATGAGTTCCTGCGACTCTTTCGCAAGAATCATTTGCCCGTGCTGAAAGAGCAACTCAAATCAGGGCGTATCACCCGACTGAAACTGGAGAAGACGCGTTACCATGCAACTGAAGATGGACGATGGGATTTTCGCGTGACGATTGTTTTCAAGAACGCGACCGTTGCTTTCAGTCCCAGCCCGGAAGAAGAAATCATCAAACGTTTGTATCCTGATCAGGAAACCTTCAAGAAAGAAGAAGCACGCCGCTTCGAGATTTTGCTGTCACATTGGGATGTACCAATTTCGACACTGCCCCTGGATTAGCATCCAACCCTAGTTATAGGGAATGTTAGTAATTGCTCCGAAAAAGATTAGCTAAAATCTTTCCACATTTCAGACAAGATTGAGACTCATTTTCATGCTTAATTTCTCAGGCCTGAAGAAGCCTGATTTCCTCTGCTTATTGAGCTATACACTTAATTGAGTTATCAGCCTTCCTCCGGCAAGGCTTAGCAACTCGCGCTTTGCCTTTTTGCCAGAGGGAAGCAAAGCGTTTTTTCTTCCCTCATTCAAATAATATCCCCCGATCAAACAATCCATAAGCAAAGGAGTTAATCAATGAAACTCACGAGGATTATGCTGGCGGCAGTTTTTCTGTTGTCTACTTTGACGATAAGTGCGGTGGCTGATTCGATTTTGGTGGGCGGGGTTACGCAAGTTACCTTGACCTCGGCCCCAACATTGACAAGCCTCGGACTTGCTGTCGCACCCACCGGAACCGCAACTGTTTTCACGAATTCCAGTGGAATTCCAGTTGCCTCTTTCAACATCACTGGAAACACGCCCGACAATCTGATTTTTCATGATGGCAGCGGGCTGCGGTTTTCTGCTGGCGGTGCCAACCTTGCGATCAGCAATTTCTTAATCAATACAGCGACGAATACAATTTCTGGGACTGTAATGGTGAATGGAGCGCTGGTTGGCAATGGCATTAGCCTATTCAATATTGGCTCTGGGCTTGCCCTGACCTTGTCTTCGCAAGCATTAGGAGCATTTGGGTCAACCTTTGGGTTAAATCAAGCTACGGTGACGGCCCTCAGTACCGCCGTAATCGGCACAGCCCGGATTATTCCCGCTTCAGAAGTCCCGGAACCAGGAACACTCTTGTTATTGCTCTCTGGTGCCGCGATGGTAGGCCCGGCGGTGCGTCGTCGCTGGACAAAAGGCAAAAATAACCTCTAAAAATCTTCCTTTCTCTCGAAGAGAACTTAATGCCCGGAAGCAGTATTTCCGGGCATTTTTCGTGACAAGAATGCCCAGATGCACTAGCCAATCAAGGCCGAAATCAATTAAACTGATTTTTAAATTGATGAAGCAAAGATCTGACAACGCTGGCAGAAAAACAAATTCGCTCGCCCTGTAAATGTACCTTTCACACCTTGAAGCTATCCACTTTCGCAATCTTTCCGGTGCCATTGATTTTTCTCCCGGTCTTAATGTCATTCATGGAGCAAATGCACAGGGCAAGACGAACTGGTTGGAAGCCGTTTATTTGCTTGGCACGACTAAATCCTTCAAGACCGCACATCCAAGAGAGGCGATTCAACACCAGGCAGAAGAAGCGATTTTGCGTGGTACGGTGATCAGCGGCCATCTTTCGCGGGATATTCAGCTTTTGCTGACGCGAACCTCCAAACAAACATTTGTGAATGGCAAACGCGAGGTGATCACGCGATATTTAGGCATTCTTGATGCGATTGCCTTTACGGCGGACGAAATGGAAGTGGTGCGCGGCGGGCCGGATAATCGCCGTCGTTTTGTGGATCGTGGATTGGTCAGCACACTGCCTTCTTACCTTGGCACATTGGCGGAATACAACCGTGTCTTGAAGCAGAAAAACAGTCTGCTTCGTTCTGCTTCCGATGCCGATGATCCGACCCGATTTTTTCCAATGCTGGAGCCTTGGAATGATCAACTTGTGGCGCTTGGTTCCGAAATTCATGTTGCTCGCGTTGGGTATGTCGAAAAACTGAAAGCGGCACTCCAGCCACAGCTATTCCAGAACGAATCCATTACTGTCCGATACAAATCTTCGCTGGAAGGGAAGGGCGATTTGGGCGATTACCCGAAGCTCATGCGGGAGCGGTTGGAGCATCATTTGAAAAATGAGATCGCCATTGGCTATGCGTTGGTTGGACCACACCGAGATGATGTAGAAATCTTATGTGACGGGTACGATATATCGCGGTTTGGCAGCTCTGGGCAACAGCGATCTGCCCTGCTCATCCTTGATCTGGCGCAGATGGTGATTTACCATCAGATTTTAGAAGATTATCCCGTTTTTATTGTGGATGATATTGATGCCGAGTTGGATCGCAACCGCATTGAAATCCTGCTCGACACCCTTGAAGGCAGCTCACAGGTTTTCATTTCAACATCCAAACGCGCCATTGCTCAACATTACCGGGAACGTGCTCAGACCATCGAAATTGCGAACGGAAAAGTCGCAGCAAAAGTGATTACAAATTAAGCCGCAAAAACCTCAGAAAATACGAAAAAAAGGACTCTGCACGGATGATTTTCCGGCTTAATTGAGCTATAATAAATTATTCAATTTTCTAGGGTTTAGAGGAAAAAGAAAAACTATTATGAGTGAACCAAAACAGAAATACGGGGCAGAACAAATTACTGTCCTGGAAGGCCGCGATGCCGTGCGCAAACGTCCTGCGATGTACATCGGGTCGAATGGCGAAATGGGCCTACATCACCTTGTCTATGAAATCGTGGATAACTCGGTAGACGAGGCGCTGGCAGGGTACTGTGACACAATCAATGTGACAATCCACCTCGATAATTCGATCACGGTTGAAGACAATGGCCGTGGTATTCCAGTTGACATGCATCCGACCGAAAAACGTCCGGCAGCCGAAGTTGTGATGACCATCCTGCACGCCGGAGGCAAATTCGACAGCAATGCGTACAAGGTTTCAGGCGGTTTGCACGGCGTTGGCGCTTCGTGCGTGAATTTCCTGTCGGAATGGATGCGCATGGAAATCAAGCGCGATGGTGCGGTTTATGAGATGGAGTTTAGAAAAGGGATTAAGTCTACGGATCTAATCAAAACCGGTACGACCAAAAAGACGGGAACGAAGATCAGCTTTTTGCCTGATTCCGAGATTTTTACCACCTCAGAATACAGTTTTGAAAAGCTTTCAGAACGGTTGCGCGAGAAGGCCTTTCTGAACAAAGGCATTCGCATCACGATCACCGATGAACGCGCGGATTCTGAGAAGAAACATGAGTTTTACTACGAAGGTGGCATCGCCGAATTTGTCGCGCACCTGAACAAAAACAAAAACGTTTTACATCGTGAACCGATTTATGCTGAAAAAGAGGATAGCGGTGACGGGCTGACTATTGAAGTCGCTCTGCAATATAACGATGCCTATGATGAAAAGGTGTTTTCCTTCGCCAACAACATCAACACTGTGGATGGAGGAACGCATTTGTCCGGCTTTCGTTCCGCCTTGTCGAAAGTCATCAGTCGCTATGCGCAAACGTCGAACTTAATCAAAGATTTCAAAGGGCAACTGACCGGGGACGATGTGCGCGAAGGACTGGTTGCGGTTATTTCCGTCAAAATTCCGCAGCCACAATTTGAAGGCCAAACCAAAGGTAAGCTGAATTCTGACGTCAAAGGTCAGGTAGATTCGTTTTTATACGAAAAACTGAGCCAGCATTTTGAAGAAAACCCTGCGGTTGCCAAGCAGATTGTCGGCAAAGCCGTCGAAGCTGCGCGTGCCCGCGAAGCGGCTCGTAAAGCTCGCGAAATCGTGCGCAAGGGGGCTTTGAGCGGTGGCGGATTGCCGGGCAAGCTGGCAGATTGCGCTGAAAAAGACCCGGAAATCTGCGAATTGTATCTGGTAGAGGGAGATTCTGCCGGAGGCTCGGCCAAGATGGGCCGTGATCGTCGCACGCAGGCAATCTTGCCGCTCAAAGGTAAAATCCTGAACGTCGAAAAAGCGCGTTACGACAAGATGCTTTCGCACGGTGAAATCAAGGCAATGATTACCGCGCTTGGCACGGGCATTGGCAAGGAAGATTTTGATGTGACCAAATTGCGTTACCACAAAATCATTCTGATGAGTGACGCCGACGTGGACGGAAGTCATATCCGCACGTTGTTGCTGACGTTCTTTTATCGCCAGATGCCGCAGTTGCTTGAGCACAAAGTTCAAACGACAGATGAGAATGGCGAAACCAAGACCGAAATTAAAAGCTACGTTTACATTGCTCAGCCGCCGCTTTACAAAATCAAGAAGGGCAAGCAGGAACGCTACATCAAAGACGAGCGGGAAATGACCAAGTATTTGATGAAGAAGGCGACGGAAGATGTCAAAGTGACGGTCAAGCAGACGGGCGAAGTGATTGAAGGCGCTGCGCTCACACATTTGCTGGAACGGCTGGTGGAGTTCAATGGGTACTACAATAAACTCGCCCGGCGGTTGCACGAAAGCAAGATTGTGGATGCTTTGCTGGAAGCCCTGAGCGGCAAAGATGGTCTGCTGCACTTCGGTCGCAAATTGCACACTGTCTTCAAGAATGAAGAACTGCTTGGCAAAGTCGAAGCTGCCATTGCGAACGCTGGATTTTTGACTGAACTGACTTCTGACGAGGAACACGGTCTATCTGAAATCGAAATCCGCCTCAACACCAATGGTGGGCGCGTGCTGATTGATTGGGATTTGGCGACGCACGTAGAGTTTCAGCGCGCAGCTGAAATTTATCGCACTCTCACGCCGTTGCATAACCCGCCTTTTGTCGTCGGGGAAATTGAATTGGCAACGCGCGAGGAATTGCTGGATTACATCTTGTCAGCCGCCAAGAAAGACGTTCATATCCAACGGTACAAAGGTTTGGGAGAAATGAATCCCGAACAACTGTGGGAAACGACGATGAATCCCGAAGTCCGAACGCTTCTGCAAGTGCGCATTGATGATGCGGTCGAAACGGATGAAATCTTCACCGTGCTGATGGGCGATCAAGTTGAACCACGTCGGCGTTTTATCGAAGACAACGCGCTGGACGTGAAAAACCTGGACGTGTAGTTGTGACCCAGAGACAGAGAGGCAAAGAGGCAGAGAGGCAAACCACGCGAGTGGTTGCTAGGATTCCTGCTCACGGTTTTACACCGATGTTTTGCCTCTCTTTTTCAGTTGTCCTCTGCCTGTTTCTTTCCGCTTGTAGTGTTCCCCTGTATAAAGTCGCCCCCATTCCTAAAAACACCTCGATTGAGGCTGGTCAGACCGCCACGAATGACAGAGTAACCGTAACTGCATCTGCCCTCACTGAAGATGACAAGGCCTTTGAGCGATTTGATACCAATTTGCCCCTGGCCGGAATTCTTGTCGTAGACATTCAAGTGGTAAATCGCTCGGCTCGATCAATTGAATCCCTGAAGTTTGAACTACAGGACGCAACCGGGAAATCCGTATCCTATCTGGAACCTAAAAAGGCACTCAAGGCAATCATGAAATTTGAAGGGGTGCGAATGTATACGATTGAAGGCCGTCAGCAAACGCTTGAGCAACTACAGGCAATGGCCCTTCCCAAAAAATTATCGCTTGGTTCTCAAGAGGAAAAACGCGGGGTCCTATTTTTTCACGCCAAGCAAGATGTCGCCAAAAACAAGGCGTTCACGTTGCTCATAAAAGATGGCAGGGAAACAATCCGCTTGCCGTTATCGTAAAAATCAAATCGTCAGAATCTTTTTTCGGAAAGACGCATCATGAATCCCCTTGTTCGATTCTTTCATGGCATCAATTTTTACTTCCGTGGATTCGGATTGCTGATTCGTTATCCAGGTTTATTTACGCTGGCACTATTTCCAATTATTTTGACGGTGCTGGTTTTTATCGGTCTGGCCTGGGGCAGTTCCTATTTGATTGGAAGCTGGCTTCAGCAGTCGCAGTTGTTGGCAGTTGATGGACAACTTGTGATTCGGGCACTGATCTTCCTGCTGGCGCTGTTTGTGATGTATTTGATTTACCTGCCACTGACCCGGATTTTTCTGGCACCCTTCAGCGAAAAGATCAGTCATAAAACTTCAGCCCTAACTGGCGCAACTTCACTGGCAAAAAACGAATTGGGATTTTTCCGTTCGATTTGGGAGGGCGTAAAGCTGGTGGCCTTGCAACTCGTACTACTAGGCATCGTATTTTTGTTCACGATTTTCCTGCCTCCGGTGGGCGTGCCGCTCGGTATCGTTGTGACGATTTGCTTTTGTGGGATTGATTTTCTGGATGTGCCGCTGTCAATGCGAGGGCTGTCCATGCGACATAAATTCAGCCTCTTGTGGCACAGCCGCGCCCTAGTACTAGGCTTTGCGCTGGCAGGTTATCTACTGCTGCACATTCCGATTCTCAATTTATTGGTTTTGCCAATCGGGATCATTGGCGCAACTTTGCTGGTAAATGGTGTGGTCAGCGAGTCTTCGTGAGGAATCATTGGCTGAGGACGCTGCTGACCACTAGCATTACAGGCGCTGAACTTTTAGACCATTGACACTCCAACAGAGAGAAGCGCGTTAATCGCCGAGAATTTCGGTCCAAGCAGACACACCTGATCGCCGACGACCATTGCGAACGCACGTCCGTCGCGCCAAATGCCTTTTGAGACATCTCGATCAAATTCTTCTCCATCCAGTAAGAGCCACATATCGCTGAAACCGCGATCAATGATTTCGTCCACTTTGGCGCGTAATGGGGAAAACTCAAATTGCTTAAGAGCAACCGTTGCAGTTTCTTCTCCCAAGGTTAAATCGTGTCGCAAGTATGGAATCTGATTTGTTGGGTTTTGTTCGTTAAAATCAATGGCCATAGTAGCCCCACCTTTCTTAATCATATACGCAAAAGGGACGACTCACAGATGTATGTCTGTGCAAGGACGTTGCCTTTGCAAAAATAAATGGTGAAATTTTGCGTTGGGTGGACGCAAAGGGCACGGATGATAAATCGCGAAAGTAACAATGTGTGAGAATCGCGATCTACTTTCGGGGATGGGGCAGCAGAGGGGGCTACTTCTTCAAAGTTCCACCGATAATATTGACTTCAAAATGTTGGCGAACTGCGTCGTCTTCAATATTGTCTTCGCCAACCAAACGGCCTTTGAGCGCTGGAGAAAGCGTAATAAAAAATCGCCGTGTTCCCACTTCAGCTAGGAGCAGGCGGTTTTCACTTGCATCCTTTGCACATTCAGTCACGGTCGTTGGCATAAGTGAGGCTCGATCTCCCAACCCGTTAGCTTCGAGGATTTTTGCCACGGGTTCGGCGAAGCGAAGAGTGTCCTGTTGTTCATCCTGATTTGTCGAACTTATTGGTTCTGACATTCTCTTTCTCCACTTGATTTGGCCTTTAATCGAATTTAAAACGGGCAGAATGTACAATATCTTGTCCGTTAATTCAAGCGATGATCTGGTGCCAGTGATTCCGTTCTCCTCTGCAAATTTTCAGAACGCGCATGGCTCAATATTGACAGGAGTTTTATTGCAAAAGAATCGTAACGCGATTTGCCTCGACACCATTGAGCGTTAAGATCAGTTCCACTCGTCGCGTGCCCGCCTGCAAGCTGGCAGGGAAGGCAACATTGATTTGATCCAGGCCCACATACTGACCCTGCGCACCTGCAAAGAGCACCGGGGCCTCAATGCCATCAATCGTTACGCGAATGGATTCTGCGACCCCATTTTCATCGCCTGGGCTAAGGGCCGATGCATGTCGAAATCCTGTCCCGAAGAGAGCCAAAATGTTTTGCTTCCCATTCACAGTCACAGGAAACGGAGCGGGTAAGTAGTTCACGCCATCAATGGTTGCCAACGCGGCGGCATCGCCTCGCCCGGAAGCATCTGCTGTAAAGATCGCGGGCGCAGATGGTGTGACCTGTGACAGCCCCATCGCGTAATTGCCTTTCGGATTGCTCACAATGATGGTTGCCGGGCCAGCACTCAGGTTCGGCGGCAAGATGAAATTTACCTGCGTCGGCGAGACATAAAGCAGGGATGCAGGGATGCCATTAACGAAGACCTGTGTTCCTGCCAGATCAGTGGGCAAGGGCAGGCTAAAAGCAGATTCTGTGCGAATCGCTAAATTCTCGCCAAAAGCCGAAGCAATAGAATCCGATGATAAGAAATCGCGGCGATAGCTTGCTGCATTGACTATGGCAAGATCAGCAGCGGTGACCACATTGACAATGACTTTGCGGGTTTCCGTGGTACTGCCATCGCTGCCGCTGAAACTGATTGTAAAACTTCGGCCAGTGTCAGCGTTCGTTGGTGTCCAGCGAAACGTTCCTTTTGTACTGTTGTTCGTGGCAATGGTCGTTGTGAATGTGGCTCCCGCTGGAAGCCCGGTGGCGGTTAAGGATAATGGAACGGTCGAGTTCAAATCATTGGCTGTCACCGTAAAAACGATCTCACTGCCTACAATGGCGATCTGAGTAGGAGGCACCGCGAGGATCGGCGCTGTTCCAGTGCTGTTGGGCGTGATTGGAAGCTTGATCCGCTCATTCGCTGTGTTGGATGTCGGCTGTGATGCACTGCCAGTTCCGCCGCCAGCCACGTAAAAGTAATCGCTGACAGTTGTTCCGTTGATCTGCGTACGGGGCGTCAGCAGGTTGAATGCATCCGACAAGGTTGTCCAGCGATTGTTACGCACATCATAGAGTTCGGCTGTGCCAATTGTGGTCACCGTTGAGGTATCCTGCCCGCCAACAACAAACCAGTAGGCGTTTCCTTGTGCATCCTTGAAGGGCGTGCTGGCGGCAAAGCCGCGTGGCCGATTGAGGGACGCAATGTTGTTCCATTGCTGGGTAGCCGGATCGTAGACTTCACCACTACTCAATCCACCTGCTACACCTGTCCCACCTGCGACGTACAACTTGCCGTCAATAAAAGCAGCTTCATGCGCATAGCGAGCAGTTTTCATGGATGCCAACAATGACCAGGTGTTGGTTTTGGTATCGTAGGCGTTCACATTTGTCAGCGGATTTGTTTGACTGTCCAATCCGCCTGTCACATAGATGATCCCGCGCACACTATCCACTCCAATCGCATACGCTGATGCGCCGATTGGCGCATTGGCCCCTGTCGTCCAGGAATTTGCCGCGATGTCGTAAATGTAAACTGTACTGATGGCAGTTGTTTCAGTCTGCCCGCCGAGGACATAAATTTTGCCATTCAACTGGACGGCTTCTCCGCTACTTAACAGCATTGGCAGCGAAGCAAGCGTTGTCCAGGAATTATTGGCCGGGTCAAAGCGACGAACGGCATTCGTTGCGGTTGAACTCGCAGCAGTGGAACGACCGCCAATAACGTACAGATACTGTCCATCGCTGGCAATCAGCGTACGCAGCAGTGCTGAAGGCATTGACGTTTGTGCTTGCCACGTCGGGCTGATCGCAAACGTGCCGCTGAATCCTTCTGCTTCTGCGCCTTCGTCATCGGTTGCTACGACACGAATTCGATAGTTCGTGGCTTGTGTTTGTGTTGCTGGCACCAGCCAGTTGAAGGATTGCAGATTGCCTGGGACATCAGTGGCGAAGTCCGCAACCACGGTTGTATCTCGTAAGAGCGAAATTCGATGTTTGGCAACGGCCTGATTATCGGTGGAGTTCCAACTGATGGATAACAGGTTGTTGAGTAATGCTGTCTGTCCTGTCGTCGGCGTGATCACCTGAATCGTGGGTGGCGTTGGAGCAGTGTAGGTAAATACGCCAGGCAAATTGGCTGTGTTTGCGCCATTGGTTGCACTGACGTCAACTGTACCCGTTGCACCTGCGACCGGACTCAGGGCGCGCACGGTGTTGGCATTGACGAATGTTACGATGGCTGGCAGGGAACCAAACTTAACCGTTGTTTCCGGCGTAAAGTTTGCCCCTGTTAACGTGACGTTCAACCCGCCACGAGTTGAGCCGGAGCTGGGGAAAATTTGTCCGAGGATTGGTGCTTGCGTGGCGCTGCCATTTTGATAATACAGGAAGCCGTTACTTAGCGAAGCTTCTCCGTATTTGTTTTTTACACGCACGACAACGGCTCCTGCCGCATGCGCAGGCACCACCGCCGAAAGTGTTGAATTGCTGATGACATTGATTGCGCTTGCACTCAGTCCACCGAACGTCACGCTCGTATCTGTTGTTTCTGTGAAGTTCGCGCCTGAAATCGTGACGGTTGTTCCTCCTGCGAGCGGCCCAAACGCTGGGCTGATCGCCAGAATTTGCGGCGCGCGTTGTTCGCTGGGATTGACAATCGCTGGATTGGCCGAGCGCCCAGTAATGCGCACATCATCCACATACCATCCATCAGCATTTTCGTAGGGATCTATTTGCAGCCGGAAACGAACACGCGCCCTCGCCTGATTATTTAACCCATCAAGTTTGAGGATGGCCTGCGCAAACGAAGATTGCGTGCCGGTGTAAGCGCTGGCCCGTTGCCAGGTGGAACCATCATCCGTCGAGTATTCCACAATCCCATAATCAAAGCCGTTCTCCGTTTGATAGCTGTGAGCAAAATACAACGTGATGTCATTTAAGTTGCTGCAATCCAGCAGCGGGGAAGTCAGCGAAAAATTTGTATTGCCGCTGTATGAGCCACCAGGAGTATCTGTCCACGAATGCGAAGGTGACGCGGATTTATTGGTGACGATGCCCCAACTTCCGCCTGGTATCCAGCCCTGATTCCCTTGTTCGACATCATCTCGAAAAATAGTTTTCTCGTAGGCTGTAGAAGCAGTGGCCGTGATTTGTGCTCCTGCACCCGCGCCCGTGTTTTGATCGTTGTATCGCACAGTAATTTGGGCACCTGCTTCGACGGATGCTTGCAGACTGCCATCGCCGGAGTTGGCTTTTCCAGCCGCGATGCGGATCAACCCCTGATAACTTCCGGGATACACTGCTTCTTGCGCTAACACGAGTGTTTCCTGATCGCCCGTGACTGAACTGGTAAGTGTGACCTGCGCCGAGCTTCCGGCATTTCGGTCTGCCACAGAAATCCGCATGTTTTCACCGACCAGGTAATTGCGACGGTCAAGCGAGAGTGTTCCTGCATCGCTGCAATAGGCGGGCGCGTCAAACGCTTCTTTCGGCGCAGTGTCACTGGAATTCGTTGTGCTTGCTGACAGTCCCATTCCACGTTTTGCAAAAGCCTGCCAGATCAGGCATTGATTGGCACCGCTGTTGTTGATGCGGTCAGCTAACAGGAGGGCATCGCGGGCATCCAGAAACGTTGGTTCGCCGGGCGTCAACTTCAGCGCATCCACGACCAGTTGAATACTTTGTCGCTGGCCTTCGGTAAAACCATGCTGTTTGATGAGTGCCGCTCGCATTTCCCACAAGGCCATGCACCAGATTTCGCCGATGCGATGGACTTCGGTGTTGAGTGCGATGTTGGCAAATGTCAGAGGGTTGACGGATTTGTCAGTGCTGTATGGATAACGACGAATTCCCAGAGCGTAGTTATTGCGCACATACTGACCGACCGGATACTGGGCGTCTACATTGTCTCCGGCTTTTCGCATCAGGGCTAACCCGAAATAGTCTGACCAGCCTTCGCCCATGCCGCGCGCCTGTAACGTGCTCAAGCCTGCTCCATTGCCGATCAGCCGATTGCTCAAGCCGTGCGTCAACTCGTGCAGGATTACCCCCTGATCGAAGTCTCCATCCAGTTGCGGGCTGGCATACGTCCACAGGTACATTTGCACGCGCCCTGCGCTGCCATCGGGAGGCGTCGAGAAATTGGCATTATTGGTTCCGCTGCCGTCTTGCGCATCGGCTTGAATCGCATCATTGCCCACACCGCCAAGTCCGAAATTATCTGTCTGAAAGTTGCCCGCGGTTTCGGTGAAGCCGTAGCTGTACAAAATGTCGTGATAGCGGTTAATCCAATAGAACAAATTTACCTGCGCAGCCTTCTGATTGTTCTCTGTCGTCGGTGCCTGGGTGAAATCAACCGGGAATGAGAAATTGCTATCCGGCACTGCCAGGCGCGGATCGTCTGGCACATTTACGCCGCCCGTACGGTCAAGATGCGTATCGGTATTGTTGCTGATCAGCGTTGTCTGGCTTTGCCCATTCCACCAATCAAAATGTTTGTCATTCGCAGGGAAGTACGGCGCGCCATTGAACGGCACATCCTGACGATCCACAAATGGCGGATTGTCACTCACGTGCGGCACATCGGGACGCGGACTGTCGCCTGTGTAAACCAGTCCATGCGGATTTTCGTAGGTCGTGTAGTTATGCCGAAACAACAAGGTGCCGCGCTCAGCATCAATGATGACTAAATAAACGTCCGGTGTGTCCTGCATCCAGAGCGTGAATTCCCAGGCGAGTCGCAAGGACTTTGAGGTCAACGGGAAATACACCAACCGGGCGGAAGTGTCATTCGACAAATTCGGAACGACACCAAATAAGCTTTTCCGGTCTGCCGAGTTGCTTTCAGCGCGCGGCGCGATTGTCGCTATCAATTCTTTTTCGACGGCCTGTGCTGCCAGACGTAGAGCTTCAATGTTGGATAGTGTTGGCGTCGTGCGATTCACCCGGCTCGTGGCTTCGGGCATCAACTCACCATTCGCGGCGACGACCGAACCGCGCCGATCCAGATGCACGGCAAAGCGACCCTGAAAAATATCAATCCCTGTGACCTGCTGTTCATAGGTCAAATGGGTCAGGCCATTGTGCTGTGTTCGATCCTGACGGCGAATGGCGAGGTTGTCTACTTCTTCATCAAGCAACCGAAAGAGCGCTCGTTGTTCCTTAAGAAATCGGCGTCCTGCGATGTCTGCGGCTCCTTGGCGGGGTTGAGTCAGTGCTTCGGTGAGATTGGTAATTCGGCTGGGCGTGCCCGTCAGCGAACTCCACTGGATTTTCGTGCGCGGATGAACAGCGAGCATTTCCTGTACAGCAGTTTCAGATTGTCTGCGTTCCTGCGTCCCAACTCCTTCACTGGGTGGTGAGGCCAACGAGCGATCCAGATCGGCGCGAATATCAAAGTTTTCCAGTGGTTGTTGCGCTCGCCGTGGTGGCGTTGATCGCTGTGTCGTTACCGATTGCGTTTGAGCCGCAGAGGTAAAATTGAATACGCGCTGACGCAAACTGGGAATTGAAGCTGCCAGCGTCAGGGAAGCAAGGAGCAGACTTGAAAACAGGAAAAAGCGTTTCATCGGTGTGAGTTCTCTTTCGGGGTCGGATTACCTGAAATAATAAAGAATTAAATGCAGGGGAATCGAAGAGTTTTTTCACGGTTTCGCGCCAGAATCACCTGTGATGAGCGGAGATTGGTGCCTGAAACAGTCAAAGCGTTTCTCTTACTCTTTCGGCTTCTCAGGTTCTTTGGCTTCTTGCGGTTTGGGGGCGTAGTATCCCTGACGGGCACGAATGAGAATGTCATTCCGTTTCAGGTTTACCATGATCTGACGGAATTTCCCGTCTTCGGATGGATTTGTTGGCGAATACGCCAGCGTGTATTGGTTTCGGATTTCGTTGGCAATAATCTTCAGCATAAACGCTGTGCCTTCGGCGGTCTCTGATCGCAGATAACGGGCACCTGATCGGTCAGCCAGTTCACGCAAAAAATCAATTCCAACTAAATCCCGATCCTTTGGCTTTTGCTTTTGATAAACCTGCGCTTGTGATGGGCTGACGAAGCTGTTGGTAAAGGGAGTGCCAAGTCGCGGCAAATCTTCTGGTTTGAGGTTTTTTTTGCCACCATCATTGCGCGTTTCATAGCGCACCGCATAAGAAACAATTCCTGCGCGTGTAATCAGCTCTAACACTCCATCATAGGTGGCACGTTTGCTGCCTGTATCCACGCCGTCAGAGAGTACAACCATTGCCTTACGACCCGGCGCTTTCAAGAGCTTTTCTCGGATGGTTTGGTCAATTGCATCATAAATGCTGGTGAGATAACCAGACTTTAGTTTTTTGATATTTGACTCAAGTTCTTTTTGATTATCCGTAAAATCGCCAATAAATTCGACTTTTTCATTAAACGCGACAATTAACACTTTATCTCTGGGTTGTAATTGTTTGACGAACTCAATGGCCGTGCGTTTGATGTCGTCGAGTTTATTGCGTGTGCTGAGGCTTAAATCAAGCACAAGGGCAACGCTGAAGGGCGAGCGTTCATCATCGAACTGCTCAATTTCCTGAACCGCGCCATCTTCCCGTAACAGAAAATCATTTTTCTTCAGTCCTGTGACGAAGTTCCCATACGCATCCGTGATAATGACCGGGACGACGACCTGTGTGGTCGGGATCACAAAAGGTTTTTGATCTTGTTCTTCAGGCTCTTTCTGCTCGGTTGGTTTGGGCCTGGTCGGGTCTTGTTTTTGTTGCTGGGACGGAGGTTGTTGTCCGGTTGGTTTGGTCGGCTCTTGAGTAAACGCCGTGAGCGTCAACGCAAACACCAAAAAAACAGCAATGATGATAGCGGTTAGGTTTTTCATATTCGTTTCTGGTTGCAACAAACCGGATTTTACCTTACCGCGCACGGCAACGCTACCGCTGTGCGCAGATTATGTGGAGGGAATCGCGTACGGGAATTGTTATGGATTATATCTGTTTTGAGGCGAGTGCCTCACTGTGCGTCCATCACCCGCAGGATATTTTCGCCGAGAATTTGTCGAAGTTCCTGCGCTGTGAATCCACGCCGCGCCAGCTCTGCTGTCAGATTGGGCATCATCGCACCTGTTTCCAGCCCTTCGGGCACACAATTGATGCCGTCGTAGTCTGAACCCAGTCCGACGTGCTCCGCCCCGACAAGTCGCGCGATGTATTCAATATGATCGGCTAAGCGCAAGAATGACATCGGCGGCACGTATCGTTGCAAGGCTGCGATGCTCAGGCGATCTTTGGCATATCCGGCAGCCACGCGATCCATTGAGGCATCAATTTCTTCAAACTGAGGAGCGATCTCCGCAAAGACTTCCCGTGCCTGCGCTGCGTAGGTTTCATCCAGAAAGATCGGATAAAACACGACACAGACCACGCCACCTGATGCCGCCACTGCTCGAATCATTTCATCGGTCATGTTCCGATGGTGCTTTGACAACGCGCGGGCACCGGAATGGGAGGCAATGACGGGTTTCTCTGCTACTGTCAGCACTTCCCAGAACGTCTTGTCTGAAACATGCGAAATATCCACGAGCATTCCCAGCCGATTCATCTCGCGTACGACTTCGCGCCCAAATTCGCTCAATCCGGTTTCCTGGCCAATCTCATCACCCGAAGATCCCGCCCAATTTGTGGTGCGGGAATGCGTGAGTGTCAGATAGCGCACGCCACGCCGATGGAATTCACGTAGTACATCCAAATCGTCGTTGATCGCGTGTCCGCCTTCGACACCCATGAGTGCGGCGACTTTGCCCATCTGTGAAATTCTGCGAATGTCAGCAGAAGTGAGGGCGCGTTCCATTTGGTCGGGATGTTTGGCCAGTTGTTGATCGAGTGCACCGATTAGCGCAAACGCCCGGTCGGCGGCATCTAATCCCCAATACTCGTACGGGTCGGCCCAGATTGAGAAGAACTGTGCATCCACGCCCCCTGCGCGCATCAGGTTCAGATCCAAATGCCAGCCGGGCGCGCCTTGCGCCAAATCCGCTCCCTCATCCAGCACACGCAAAATCGTATCTGCATGCATATCAATGACGATGGCCTGATGGTGCAATTGTGTACTGTCGGATAGTTCCATTACTTCCATTGCGAAAGACAATGTAGGGGAAGGAAAGTCGTCGGAAAAGAGGAGCGATGGCTCCTCCTGCTTAACTGGAAATTGCTGACGTGGATGTGGCGACTTCTTTCGATTCGGGAGGCACGGGATGTGTTTCCATGTCCCGTTTGATGGCGTCCAGAATGCCGTTGACGAATTGCGTTGCTTCGTGAGTTGAGAAGCGGCGCGCAATTTCTAAGGCTTCGTTAATCGCTACAGTCTTGGGAGTTTGTGGTTGGTACATGAACTCGTAGACGGCTAAACGTAAAAGGTTACGATCCACTACGGCCATGCGAGGGATGCGCCAGTGTTCAGTCCTTTGGCGAATACGATCATCAATTTCGTCGAAATGATGAATTACGCCTTTGACCAAATCATTGGCAAAGTCTCTGACTTCATCTGCCGCTTCAGCTAATTCGCCCCAATAGGTTTGGATTAGCTCATCTACCGGCTGACGAGCCAAATCATATTGGAAAAGCATTTGCAGCGCGCATTCGCGCGCCTTGCGTCGAGCGCCCATAATTTTTCAATTATCAAAACAAGAAGCCATTCATTGATTGATTCATCCGGGGCGACGGCTGACTAAGCTGCCAAGAAATCAATTATAGCTCCTTCAGTAAGTTTGCCATTTCAATGGCGGTCATGGCCGCCTCAAAACCTTTGTTACCTGCTTTCACGCCCGCCCGATCAATCGCCTGTTCGACTGTGTCAGCAGTAATTACACCATAAGCCACCGGCACTCCTGTGTCCAGTGCCACCGCAGAGATGCCTTTGGTTACATCCGCAGCCAGATAATCATAATGGGGCGTTTCGCCACGAATGATGGCTCCCACGCAAATAATTGCATCGTATTTTCCACTGTTGGCTAATTTCTTGGCTACCAGCGGGATTTCAAAAGAACCAGGAACGCGCACCGTCACAACATGATTTTCATTGGCGCCCAGTCGCCGTAAGGCTTCTTGTGCGCCGCCGATCAAACGGCTGACGATTAGATCATTCCATCTGCTTGCTACAATTGCAAAGTGCAAGCCATCTGCTCTTAGAGCGCCCTCAATCATTTGCTTCTTCGTTGCTTCGTTCATTATTTGAGCCGCTAGTATATTGACCGTTCCCAATGAGGTCAAGAAAATGTTCCCGCCATGACAGTGGTCAGAACTTCAGGATGAATATATTTACCAATCGCGCTATCAATCTCCCTTTTGTTGAGTGCTTTGACATGCTGCGGAAATTCATCCAGATAATGAATGCCCAGGCCGTAAATTTCAGTGTTGGCTAGTTGTCCGGCAATTCCAGCATTCGTCGCCAACCCAATTTTGTATCCACCAATCATCGAAGATTGTTCATCGGCGATTTCTTCCTCCGTGATGCCATTGGCCACATATTCTTCAATGATTTCTTTCGTCGTATTGACTGCGAGATCAACATTTTCAGGAGCCACTGTGACTGTAATCAGATATGGCCCATCGCCCAGTCCAGAGTCCGAAAAATATGAGTTGATTCCATAGGTCAATCCCATCTCATCCCGTACCTTCAGCCCCAGCCGTGAGGAAAGAGTTGATTGTCCCAGTGCCCGATTGGCAACGACCGCAGCTAAGTAATCATCATTCAGACGGCGCAAGCGCGAGGCGTGTCCCATCACAATATCCACGCTTGCCTTGTCCTGTAAATTGACCGTATCACTGAACGGTGTCGCTTGCAGCGGAGTTTCCGCCAGCGTGATTTCAGGCTTTACTGCGCCTTGCCAGTCACCAAAGGATTCTTGCATCAGTTTACTGACTTCTGTGGCGGTTACGTCGCCAACGACTGCCAGAATCATGGAAGCAGCACCGTAATGCTCTTCATAGAAACGGCGTAAATCGTCCGTTGTCGTAGCTTCGATTTCAGCAATGCGGCGTTCAGCCGAATATATGTGGAATGGGCTTTGTTCTTCAAAAACCAGCTGCGAAAATCGCTCCATCGCGCGGCGGTCGGTTTCGTCCTGCGCGCGTTTGATGGCCGCGATAGAGCGTTGTTTCAGCTTGTCAAATTCCGCTTCTGGAAAAACTGGCTCCCGCAATTCTTCAGCCAGGGTCGCCAGCACCATCGGGAAATCCTTGCTCAAGGACTGCCCTCCGAGAGAAATGGTGAATGTGTTGCTTGATACATTCACGCCTGCTCCGGCAGATTCCAACGCTTCAGCGATTTCAAGCTTACTGCGCTTGCTCGTGCCTTTATTCAGCATATCCGCTGTCAGTCGTGCAGTCGCGTATTTGCCGAGGGGGCTGAAATAGGAGCCTCCCATCAAGTAGCCTGAAATCGAGACCGTCGGATTCGCGTGATTTTCCAGCACGAGCAGTTTGATGCCATTCGACAATTCTTCTCGCGAGGTGCGACTTACAAATGAATTCGTCATAAGGTGAGAAAGTAACAGTAAATCGAAAGTAAAGTAGCAAGGCTTTCTTTACTTAACTTTTGCCTTTTGAGTTACCTAGTTTTTGGGGACAAAGTAACCAACCGTACGCGAGTCAGTGATGAAGTATTGCTGAGCGACGCGCTGAATATCGGCTAAAGTGACGGCTTCGACTTTGTTCGGAAAGTCCACGTAATCTTTCCAGTCCGTCATTCCTTCAGCTTCACCGAGCGCGCTTACAACTCCAAAGGGGCTATCACGTAAGTAAATTAAATGGGTCAAAATGATATTTTTCGCTTTGCGTAATTCGGCTTCGGTAACCAGGTCAGTTTTGAGTTTTTCAATTTCCTGGAGTGCGATTTGTTCGACCTCTTCGTGCTTCACACCGGGGCGCAGCGTGACGGTCAAGGTAAATAAACCGGGGTCAAGCAGTGAGTAGGCATGAGATGTGGCACCCAGCGCCAGCTGCGTTTCAACTAGTGCCTGATAAAGCCGTGAAGTGACTCCAGCAGACAAGATATGATCCAGCACAGATAGGGCTGGAATATCTGGATGTCGGCCTTCTGGGGTGCGCCAGCCGATCTCGACGACGCCCAATTGTCCGGCACGTCGCAACACAAAGCGGTTTTCACCTTCCTGCGGTGGCTCAACCGTATACATTGGCGGAATCGGATGCGGTGAGGCTGCGATTGGCTCAAAATGCTTGGCAATTAAATCCAGCGCTGTTTGCTCATCGAAATCTCCCACGGCAATCGCTGTGGCATTATTTGGATGATAGTAGACGTTATAGAATTCTTTCAGCCGCTCTGTCGGTACGCCCTCGACATCTGCGCGCCAGCCAATCGTCGGGTGATGATACGGATGCTCACGAAAAGCTGCCGCCCAAACCCGCTCATCCAAAATACCTGCCGGATCGTTCTCGCCGCGTTCAAGTTCATTGCGCACAACGGTCATTTCAGATTGGCGATCTTCATCAGAGATAAATGAATTGCGCATCCGATCCGCTTCCAGATGGATTGCCATCTCAAGCTGGTCGCTGGGCAGCATTTCGTAATAGCGCGTGCGATCAAACCAGGTATCGGCATTAAAAACTGCGCCCTGTTTCTGTAACACGGCAGCAATTTGGGTTCCGTTTTGTTTGTTGTAGGTAGGCGTGCCCTTGAACAATAAATGCTCAAGCAAGTGTGTCGAACCCGTATGACCGACTGCTTCGTTCCGCGAGCCAACACGATACACGACCATAAAGGCTACGACCGGAGCCGCACGTCGAGGGACGACCAGCACTTTGAGATCGTTGGAATTGAGTTTGTATTCAGTGATGCCTTCGTATTCAGTAACCTTGGTAAACGACATAGAAAAAGTAACAGGGCAATCAAACGAGATTTTTTACAGTATCAATAAACGCTTTTGCGTTTTCCACGGGCACCTGGGGCAGAATCCCATGTCCCAGATTCATAATGTGTCCGACACCGCCTGCTTTGCCGAGGATTTCCTGCACAGACGTGGCAATAGTTTCTTTGCTTCCCAGCAAAATGCAAGGGTCAAGATTTCCCTGCAAGGCCAAATTGCCAAACCCTGCGGCATCCAGACGCCGTCGGGCATCGCCTATATCAATGCGCCAATCAATGCTCAAGACATCTGCTCCAGTCGTCGCCATCTGCTCCAGCACATTGCCGCAACCATTGATATACATAATCGTCGGGATGCCTGTGCGCTTAAGTCCGGCGAAAACCTTTTGTTCATAGGGAAGCGCGAATTCCGCATACGCCTGCGGTGATAGTTCGCCTGCCCAGGTGTCAAAAAGCTGAATTGCCTGTGCTCCGGCTTCGATTTTAGCGTTGAGGTAAATTGTGATGACCTCGGCCAGTTTGTCGAGCAGTTTGTGCAACAGACTTGGCGCACTGTACATCATTTTTTTCAGTTCGGCGAAGTTTTTTGAGGTTCCGCCTTCGACCATATAAGACGCCAGTGTGAACGGTGCGCCGGCAAAACCGATGAGTGGAACTGCATTGTTAATTTGTTTGCGCAGCAAGCGAATCGTATCCAGCGCGTAGGGTGTCTTTTCGGTAGGATCGGGAATAATCAGCTTGTCAATTTGTTCTTCCGTACGAATTGGCGTGTCGAAAACGGGCCCCTTGCCTTCGGTGAGTTCCAGATGCATTCCCATCGCTTCCACGGGAATGAGAATGTCTGAAAACATGATCACGGCATCCACGCCAAGAATATCCAGCGGTTGCAGCGAAACTTCAGCGGCCAAATCGGGTGTTTTGCAGAGCGTCAGAAAATCCGTTTGCTTGCGCACCGCGCGATATTCCGGCAGGTAGCGTCCCGCCTGTCGCATCATCCATACGGGAGGGCGATCTACAGGCTGGCGAAATGCCGCCCGGATCAATCGGTCATTTTGAATTGCTTGTGTCATAAACTCTTTAATTACTCAAGGTGACGATTGACGCCCCCAATTGAATCGCCGAGTGTACCACACGAAGCGATTTTAGGAATGTCATAGAAGTGTCAAAAAGAAAAATGGGAGCAGTTGACGATTGGTTGTTTTTTATGCGTGTACAAATCAAGTGCAGAGAAAGGATTCATTTATGCCGTTTCGTGAACAACTGACTTCTTGCCCCCGTTGCCATATGGTAATTTCCATTGACTCCATCATGATTGATGAACGTGCCACCATCCGCATCATTGGAAAATGCAATAACGCCAGTTGCCAAACGCAAGGAATTTGCCGCGATATTGATCCATTGCAGATTGCCGCTTACGAATCATCGTTAATCCGTGCCGCGCAAGAGCAACGCCGTGCGCAGGCTCCTGCTCGTGGTTTAGGGCATTAATAACCCGGTTGTCTCTTTACCCTGTGGCCGGGTGCATGAACGCTTTACTTCAGTGATTTGCACCTGGCTCTAACTGGTAATAAGAACCGCGCTCACCCCACCGCTTTGTTGGTTCCCGTCGCACCTTAATTGCAACACTTTTCTCCTTTTTCCCACCATTGCTTTCGATTTTAGATCGGTTTTCAATTCAG
>JAFDVL010000122.1:0-15798 GCA_018268995.1 Acidobacteriota bacterium
AAACTTACTTTACAGTGTATTCAGCTTTTTCAATTATTGTTACTTTTGCTTCCGGCGCTGCAAGTTGTACAATTGACTCAGAAAAAATCTTGCATTGGAGTCTGATATGCAAAAAACATCTGTTCTAAAAAACGGCATTAACGCAGGCGAACTAGCTCTATGGAATCGCCTTTTTGAACCTTCTAATGCAACGCTTTCAACTGGCATCGCACAATATTTACTAGCGTTGCATTTCCCGCAATCTGATCTCGACCGCATGAATGAATTGGCGGAAAAAGCGCGCGGCGGCGAATTAACGTTGGAAGAACAAATCGAACTCGACAATTACGAGCGTGTCGGTCACGTGTTATCAGTCCTGAAATCCAAAGCCCGCCTAAAACTCAAAGCAATTCGTGCCGCCAACCCAGCTTAACACCTATGAATTCTCGCCTTGAGCGTCTGATCTGGCGGCGCGCAAACCACCGTTGCGAATATTGTCAGATGCCACAAGAATTTGATGCGCTTCCCTTTCAAATAGACCATATCCTGGCGCGTAAACACGGCGGCAAAACGATCCCTCGTAACTTGGCTCTCGCCTGCTTTTTTTGCAACAATCGCAAGGGACCAAACATTGCCGGACGCGATGTTTTGACCGGGCGCATCATCAGGCTGTTCAATCCTCGACGCGATGTTTGGGATGAACATTTCTCTTGGAACAACGAACTTCTGCTTGGTAAAACGATGATCGGTCGCGCAACAATTTCGGTACTTGAAATAAACATGCAACATCGGTTGACGCTGCGCCAGGCGCTTATTGCAGAAGGCGTGTTCCCGCCTGAAAGCTAGGCAATCAATGTTAGCGCTGTTTGCGCCAGGCCTTCCATACTGATTCCGTAATGTCGAAAGATGTCCGCCTGACTGCCCGTCACGGTGTATTCATCAGGGATGCCAACGATTTTGAATTTGCAACGTGCATCGGATTGCGCGATGACTCCGGCACAAGCTTCGCCGAGTCCGCCGTAAATCATGTGTTCTTCAACAGTAGTTACGGCGCGACAATCTTTCGCGCACGCAAGGATTACTTCTGTGTCCAGCGGCTTAATCGTGTGCAAACTCAGCACGCGGCATTGCATATTGTGATTGATCGCTAGCCATTCTGCGGCGAGCAAAGCGTGGATGGCAGTTTCCCCGCTGGCGATCAATGCCGCGTCATTGCCTGCGCGCAAAACGCGCGCGCGTCCAGCTTCAAAAGGCGCAACAGGCAGTTCGTAAATCGGAGCTTTGCCAAAGCGTAGATAGATTGGTTTATTGGTAGCCGCTGCGAATTTTACTGCGGCTTGCGTTTCAAAATTATCGGCGGGCGCGATCACGATCAAATTGTTGATGGCTCGCAAGGCTGCGAAATCGTGCAGCGAATGATGGGTTGTGCCAAGTGCGCCGTAGCTCACGCCTGCGCTGATGCCAACCAGCGTCACGGGATTGTCGGAATACGCTATGTCATTTTTGATTTGTTCGAGGGAACGCGCCGTCAAAAAACACGCGGGTGAAACGGCAAAAACATGCTTGCCGGCTGAGGCCAAACCTGCTGCCACGCCCACGAGATTTTGTTCGGCGATGCCCATTTCGACAATTTGTTTCGGCAGTGATTGCCCGAACGGCGTGAGCTTGCCGGAGCCGCGCGAATCGCTGGTGACGGCAATAATGTTGCGATCTGCACGAGCAAGTTCCAGCAGCGTGTCGGCGAAGGCTTCCAAATTTGGACGACCCATTTTCAAGCCAAGTCCCGCAGCAATTTGTTTGGCATTCTCGCTGTACAGAGACGGAGCAGGCGCGCTCATACCGTTGCCTCGCATTCCGCCAAGTGCGCGGCAATTTCCGCGAGCGCTTTTTGATATTCTTCATCGCTTGGCACGCCGTGATGCCATTTGCCAACGTTTTCCATGAAACTCACGCCTTTGCCTTTAATCGTTTCGGCGATGATTGCGCTTGGTTTGCCAGTTTCAAGCGGTGAACTCAAGGCTTCAGTCAATGCTGCAAAATCGTGTCCATCAACTCTTCGCACCGCCCAACCGAACGCCGCAAATTTTTCATCAAGCGGTTCGTTATTCATCACGTCGCGCGTGTGGCCTGTAATCTGGAGCGTGTTGCAATCAATGATTGCGGTGAGATTATCAAGCTGGTAGTGAGAAGCAGCGAGCGCGGCTTCCCAGTTGGAACCTTCGGCTAATTCGCCGTCGCCGAGCAAGGTATAAACGCGATAATTGGCGTCATCCATTTTGCCTGCGATTGCCATTCCTACACTGATTGGCAAGCCGTGGCCGAGTGCGCCTGTGTTTTGCTCTACGCCGCCCACTTTGCGCGTCGGGTGTCCGACAAAATGCGATTGATACTGACAAAGCGTTTCCAATTCTGAGAATGGGAAAAATCCTTTGTCAGCTAACACAACGAATAACGCTTCGACCGAATGGCCTTTGCTTTGCACATAACGATCACGCGATGCGTCAGCAAAATTTTCTGGCGTAACATTCATCACGCGGTTGTACAGCACATTGAGAATATCCAGGCACGACAGGCTGCCGCCGGTATGGCCTGCGCCTGCGTGCTTGATAATTTCCAGCGTCTGGCGGCGATATTGCCACGATTTTTTGCTGAGTTGTTGGTCGGTGAACGCCATTGCTATTCGCTGCTTCCTAACAACACGGATTGCACCAATCGTTGTGCGGCGAGCGCGTCTTGATTTTTGTGGGCGGCGCGCAATGCTTTCAGGTCAATGCGATCCAGCAAACGATCCAGCGCGCGCACCGAACGAATACTGGCGAGCGCGGCTCCGACTGTGTCTTCGCGGAAGGGGAATTGATCCAACAAAATCGGGCCTTTCCATTTAATCTGCCGCAGCGCATATAAAAATTCCAGCGTTTCGATCACGTGAATAGAACCGACCGCCAGATCGTCATCCCACTCGCGCCAGTTGTCATTCACTTCGACGCTAACCAGCTTGCCGTGCTTATGAATCAGTTGCAGCGCGTCTGCTGGGGTTTCTTTGGCAAACAGCGAATGCCCGAAATCCATGACAATCCCGACGTTGTTGACCCCCATTTCCTGGATGCCGAGCAACGTGCGCGCGGCGGTGCTGAAGGAAATGTGAACGCGCGGTTCTTTGGTTTTGTATTCGATGGCGAATTGGGTTTTGGGCGAAAACTCGGCGACCTGACGAATGCCGCTGACTGCCAAATCCCAAAGCTGGGCGTGATCCACTTGGAACGGGTAATCGTAGCCGTCCTGTCCCGGCCAGAATTTCACATATTTTGCGCCGAGTTCGTGCGCGACTTCGATGGCTTGTTTCGCAAGCTCAAAGGTTTTCTTGCGAATTTTCGGATCAGGATTGGTGAAGCTGCCGCTGCGAAATTCGCGCGAATAAATCGCGGGCGTAATCGCAATCGCTTTCAGGTTGTTGCGCTTTAATGCTTCTTTGACTTGTGTGGTAGTGATGCTCGGATCAGAGAACGGAATATTAATATCCAGGCACATCAAATCGCCGACTGCTCCGGCGCGATCAATGGCTTCCAGCGTGCTGACAGGCGGGCCGTACGCGTCGGTTGCATAACGATCAATAAATTGCCCAAACATCCAAATGCCTGCGCCAAAAGAATAGTTTTTCGCCATCTGTGATCTCCTAAAAGTTATCGCTTTATGCAGTGCTTAGCGATGATTGAATTGGGATGAATAAAATTGCGGAAGGTGATCTTTATGCGCCAAAGTAGTTTTGTCAATTGCTGCCATTTACCACCTCAGCGGTATGCAGAAAATAGAGCGTCGTCAAAAATGGCTACCGCGCGTGTCCAGCCTGCCGAAGCGCCCCGAATCTTGTGCGGGAAACACGAAAGGTAAAAACCGATGCTCGGTAATGCTTCGAGGTTGTGGAGTTTTTCGAGGTGGCAGTAGCCGATGTCGCGCCCCGCTTTGTGACCTTCCCAAATCAGGCTTTTGTCGCCCGTTTCCTGAAACTTCTTCGCCGTGTAAGAAAACGGCGCGTCCCAACTCCACGCATCTGTGCCGGTCACACGCACGCCGCGTTCCAGCAGATACATCGTCGCTTCGTAGCCCATCCCGCAACCCGCGTGCAGATAATCGTTGTTGCCATACCGCGAACCGGCGCGCGTGTTGACAACCACGATTTCCAGCGGTTGCAGCGTGTGACCGATGCGGGCGAGTTCGGCTTCGACTTCAGCGGCAGTGACAACGTGACCATCAGGCAAATGGCGAAAGTCGAGTTTGACGCCCGGCTGAAAACACCATTCCAGCGGCACTTCGTCAATCGTGATGGCGCGCTCGCCTTTGTTCATCGTCGAATGAAAATGCCACGGCGCATCCAGATGCGTACCGTTGTGCGTGTTGAGTTGCACATATTCAACGGCGGCAAATTCGCCTTCGGGCAAATCGTCGGGCGTCGCACCGGGCAAGAGCAGCGGGACTTCGTGCGCGGTCTGATGATGATTGCGATACTCGATTTTCGGCGCAAGCATCGGCGGATCCGACAGCACGTCGTTTTCGAGATAGATGGAGAGGTCAATAATTTTGCGTGGCATAGATTGTTCTCTAGCGTCCGATTGGATAGCTCAACCCCGCGCCGAATTTGAAAAGCGGCGCTTTGGAATCATACGGCACGTCTTCCAACTGTGCGCGCACCGCTTCCATTGACGACGGCAATTCAAACGGCAGCTTGCCCGTCGGGTTGAACTTGCCCATCAGCACGTCAAACAATGCGTCATCGCTGACGCCAAACGTCGCCAGCAACGCGGCGGATTCATTCGCCAATTCAGGAATCACGTATGGACTATCGAATTGCATCACGATGATTGTGGGCTTCTTTTGCATCAACGCCCGCACTGAAGTTAAGCGTGCCGCCGGGATTGTCAAATCAACGGGTTGCCCACCGCCTCCAAATCCGCCACCGCCTGGAGCACCGCCGCCGGGTCTGCCACCGCCGCCAGCAAAACCGCCGCCTGCGCCGCCACGTCCGCCACCTTGTCCACCGCGCCCGCCACCACCGGGGCCGCCACCCGTTGCGCTCACACGGACAATGCACACGTCAGCGTCATCGGGATTGTTGGTAGAAACGTAACCAAACCGCGCGGCAACCGAAGCGTCCAAGCCTTCGACATACATTCGCACGCCCTTTTTCAAGGGCAGAATGTTGTTGGTATTTTTCAGCAGCACAATGGATTTGCGCTGCGCCAGATCGGCTTTGTCCTGAAATTCTTTTTTGCGCACGGTGCGCTCAGCATCGTTGGGATTGGCGTAGGGATTTTCCAACAAGCCGAGGCCGAAATAGATGCGCAAAATGCGGCGCGCCGATTCGTCAATGCGTGCTTCGGTCAGGGCTCCGCTTTTGACGAGTTCGACAATCAGTTCCGGCGTGGCATCACCACCAATGCGGTCTACGCCCGCTTCGATGGCTTTTTTGTACCGATCCTTCACACTTAGATTTTCGACGCCCCACGGCATCCCGGTGGAAATTCCCGTGTCGGAGTTGATGACGCCCGTGTAGCCCAATTTGTTGCGCAGTAAATCCGTGATGATTTCTTTGTTATACGCCATGCCGAGGTCTTCGCTTGTCATGCCTTTCGGCACGGCGTAATACGGCATGATCATCGCGGTTCCGGCGGCTATCGCAGCTTTCCACGGTTGCAAATGGTACTCAAGATTTTTGCCCGGATAGACCTGATTTTTGCCCCACGGAAAATGTGCATCCAACCCGTCATCGGCTGGCCCTGCGCCGGGAAAATGTTTGGTCGTCAGCGCGACGCTATGCGGCCCCAACTTTTCGCCCTGAAAGCCGCGCACCAACGCCGTAACGATGTCCGTCGTCAACTTTGCATCTTCGCCAAACGTTTCGCGGAAGCGATTCCAGCGCGGCTCGGTTGCTACATCCACAGTCGGGTGATACGCGCCGCGCAATCCGACCGCGACGTATTCCTGCGCGGCGATGCGGGCGAAGTCTTCAATCAAGGCGATGTCGCGGGTAGCCGCCAAGCCGAGCGGCCCCGGCCATTGCGAAAAGGCGCTGCCCGCTTCCTGAATGCCGAAGACATTTTGCGTCCCGTATTGATTGCGCGGATTCGTCACGAAGATGACAGGAATGCCCAGCCGCGAACCTTCCGCGATTTGCTGCACCCCATTCAACCACGTCGCCATCGTTCGCGCGGGCAAGTTTTCTCGATTGATGAACTGGCGAATATTCCGCCGGATCAAAGCATCCGTCGTGGCAGGCGAAGTCAATTGCACCGGCCCAGGATTGAACGGATTCTGTCCCCAAACAGCTTGCTCATTGGGGCTTCCGTTCGGCCCGGCAGGCAACGAAGGCCCGACCATCAATCCGGCTTTTTCTTCGATGGTCATTTGCGCGACCAGATCGTTAACGCGCTCGTCCAGCGAACGCCGCCAGTCTTCGTACACATCCAGCTTGCCGTTTTTGTTGAGGTCTTTGAAGAGCAAGCCGTTGACTTGCAGAATGGCAGCGACACGCGCATTGATAACAGGTTGCGGCGGAGCAGATTGCGCCAGGATTACATCGCTCGGCGAAATCAGCAGGAGAAGCGAAAGAAGAATTGGCAAATAGTTTTTTGCTGCAAAGTTCATGGGTTTGTTTCCCTTCCTAAAATTCGTTTTGCGTTGCCGCCCAAAATCGAGGCGCGGTCGTCTTCGCTCAATGAAGACAGGCTTTCAATCAATTCGTGAACGTTGTAATCGCCCATATCAAAAGCGTAATCCGTCCCGACAACGATTTGCGACGCGCCGACTTGCGCGATCAGGTTTTGTAACTGCGCTGGCGCATAAACCAGCGAATCGAAATAAATTTGCTTGAGATATTCGCTCGGCTTTTTCTGAATGTTCGCCGCTTCGGGACGCACTTGATAGCCGTGATCGGAGCGCCCGATGTAGGCGGGCAAATACCCGCCACCGTGTGCCGCGACGATTTTGACGCCGGGGTGGCGATCCAGCACACCGCCGAAAATCAGATTCGATAAGGCAATTGTAGTT
Source organism: Acidobacteriota bacterium (assembly GCA_018268995.1). GTDB lineage: Bacteria > Acidobacteriota > Blastocatellia > RBC074 > RBC074 > JAFDVL01. The sequence goes on from JAFDVL010000122.1 coordinate 7,021, forward strand.
TCCAGCGGTTGCCCGATGATATTCGTTAAATAGAACTGATTGACGCGCTCGCCGAGCGAGGTGCCGAGTGGGTGAATGAACACGACGCAACCGAGTTCATCGGCTTTCGCCCAGAACTTCTCAAATTTCGCATCCGCCAGATCAAGGCCATTCACAGCCGTCGAAATCTCTACGCCCTTGAGTCCAAGCGTTTTGACGGCGTGCGTGAGTTGCTCGACCGATAATTCAGGATGTTGCAACGCCAACGTCCCCAGTCCCGCAAAACGATCCGGCAGCAAAGAACAAAGCTCGGCGACGTGTTCGTTTTGCACCCGCACGATTTCTTGGGCGAGGTCAGGTTCCGCCCAATAGTAATACTGGTTCGGCGAAGGGCTGAGCACTTGCACGTCTACGCCCATCGCATCCATATCGCGCAAACGCTCATCCAGACTTGTCATTTTGCGAAAGGCGTTCGGCAGCATTTTTTGCACGTTGTGCGCCACCGAAGCCGCGCCTTGCATACGCAGCATCATTTCCGGTTCGCCTTTTTTCTGCGGGCAGTCGGCGACGAGTGGTTCCACGCCGGGCGTCAGCAAATGCGCATGCAAATCAATCGTGAAGTGTTTGTGCGCGCGGATCGTTTGGACGTGTTTGTCCGGCGCGCATTCGTTGTTACAAGTGTGAAGTGGCATAGTAAAAATTTTCAGAGTGTTAACGTCTGACGCGGCGCAGCATTAATGGAGCAGGCGCACCGCCTCTGCGTCCGCCGAAGCCTGCGCCAAACGAAGGATCAGTGCCGTCGGGTGGCGGGCCAATGGCGGGACGTGGTTCGTTACTCGCAGCAGGTGGCGCACTGCCGGGGCGACGCATCTGGCTGTTGCGCATCAATTCAAGCGCTGCGCCTTTGATCGTTCCTGTGTAAGTCGTCGGGCCGGCCTTGAAAGAAATCATCGTGCCATCAATTTTCCCTTCTTCAATCGGGCCACCAGTCAAGCCGCCGCCGAAACCAGCCGGAGCGGCGTTCTCAACATAGCCTGTAATAACGCCGCCTTCCTGCCGCAAACTGAAAACCATATCGGCGTTGCTACTCGCCAACATCATCGGATCACCTGACGGCGCGGCATTCGCAGCCATCACAGGCCGCCACAATCCGGTGACACCTGCACCGACGGGAACTTCGCGCTCCCACACGGCGACTTGCGGACGCAGTTGCACCGCCTTGCTCGTAATCGTCGCCGTCGCCGCAGCCAGTCCGGGCGAAGTCGCTTCGACTTGAATCGTTCCCGCTGTCTTCCCAGCTTGCACAACCGCCATGCACAATCCGGCAAAGGCTTTTCGTGATGCGCCAGTGTCAGGCTGATGATTCGTAGGGTCGCCGTTGCCCGTGCCTAAAATCCTGCCTGCGCCTTTCACAGCAAACGTCACATCGTTTTCCGTAATCGGCACGATGCGGCCTTGCGCGTCGTGAACTTCCGCAACAAAAAACACTACGTCCTCGCCGTCGGCAGAAAGCTCCTGACGGTCGGGCCGCAGCACCAGCTTGGCCGGAGCGCCTGTTGTCTCACGTTTCGCCGTCATCACCTGCTGACCGTTTTTGAATCCGCGCGCTTCGATCACGCCCGGCGCATATTTCACCAGCCACGCCAGATGCTGATCTTTCTGCACTTCTTTCGCGCCGAGGCTCTGGCCGTTCAGCAACAACTCTACGCGGTCTAGGTTGGAATGCGCCCAAACGGCGATTGTCTGCCCTTCGAGTCCCGGCCAGTTCCAGTGCGGGAACAGGTGCAGCACCTGCCGATTCGTCCACCACGATTGATAATAGAAAAACGTATCCTTCGGGAAGCCGCACAGATCAATCACACCATATTGCGAACTGATGTTCGGCCAGCCGTAAGGCGAAGGCTCGCCACGATAATCGAAGCCCGTCCACACGAATCCGCCCGCGATGTAAGGCCGCGCGCTGACAAAGCGCCACCAGCCTTCTGCCGAAGCGCGCCCTGTCGTCGTATACGGGTCATACGAACCAACCGTGCCTTTCGCCAGGTCGGTGATGTATGCGCCGCGCGTGCTGACGGCGCTGACGTTTTCAGTGCCGAGAATCGCAATCGTAGGATTCTTCTTATGCCACGCCTCGGCCTGCGGGTCGGCGTAGTTGTAGCCCATCACGTCGCACACGACGAGGCCGCCCTTGCCCATGTAATCTCCGGCGGGCGGCGGCGCGATGGAAATCGGGCGCGAGTTATCCAACGTCAGCGCGTGTTGTTTCATCCGCGTCAAAATGTTCAGCCCCGTCTCTGAAAGCGAGATGCTTTCTTCGTTGCCCATTGACCAGATGAAGACGCTCGGATGATTGCGGTCGCGGCGAATCATGTTGGCAAACTGCGCGAGTCCTTCGGGGTTGGACGAAAGCATCCGCGTTTCATCAAGAATCAACATACCAAGTTCATCACACGCATCAAGCAATTCTGGCGTAGGCGGATTGTGTGAAGTGCGGATTGCGTTGCAGCCCATCTCCTGCAATTTGCGCACGCGAAACCGTTGCACCGCATCAGGCAGCGCGACGCCAAGCCCCGCGTGATCCTGATGGTTGCAAGTGCCTTTGATCTTGACCGGCTTGCCGTTGAGAAAGAAGCCGTTGTCCGCATCGAATTTCAAATCACGAATGCCGAAGCGCGTTTCATAACGGTCGGTGATCGCGCCTTGCGCTTCGACTTCGGTGACGAGCCGGTAAAGGTTGCGTTCTTCCAGCGACCACAGCGCGGGCTGTTTGACGATCAACTGTTGTTCGTAAGTGTGTTCGGCAAAATCCTTGATGGCGGATGGCGTGGTCGTTACCTTGCCGACTTGCTTGCCCGTCGGGTCGAGCAACGTAGAAATCACGCGCACATTCGCGGCGCTTTTGGATTGGTTCTCAATCTCGGTGCGGATGGCGACGGTCGCTTGCCCCGCCTGCACTTTCGCCGTCGCCAGCGTCCCCCACTTCTTCACATGCACCGGAGCCGTCTTGACCAGCCAGACGTGGCGATAAAGGCCCGACCAACCGTCGCTGTTCGTAGCGTCTACGCGCACGAGCACGGTGTTGGGGCGACCGGGATAAATGAAATCAGTGATGTCAAAACTGAACGGGTCATAGCCGCCGCTGTGCCGCCCGATGTAATAACCTTTCACGACAACCATCGTTTCGCGGTAGGAACCATCAAACTCAATTGAGATGCGCTTGCCAGTGTCAGCAGCAGGAAGATCAAACACGCGGCGATACCAGCCTACGCTGGTTTCGGGGTAATCGCGCCCGACGGGATAAGACCCTTTGCTCGTCAGGTTCGGATCGTTCTTGAACGGCAATCCAATCACCCAATCGTGCGGCAAATCCACAGGCGTCCACGCGCTGTCATCAAACGCCATGTGGCTGGGGGCAAGGAAGTCGCCCGTCTTTTGAAATCCGCCCGATCTGCCTAAGCCAAACCCGAAATCTTTTTTCGCATCGTCGGCATGGCCGAAATGAAAGCGCCAGCCGAAATCTAGCAATAAGCGTTCACGCAAAGCGGATGGCTCTGCGTTGTTTTGCGGCTGGCCGATTGGCAATTCTGAGGCAACAGCGGTTTCTGTTTCAGGCAAACCAACGGCAGCCACGACAGGCATTGCCAAACTGCCTTTTAAGACATCGCGTCGAGAGATTCGATTCATTTGTTTTCCTTCATGTTATCGCTTGCGCACTGTTGAGTTGCACCAAAGTTACGGCTTACAACCACGACAGCATAAGAAACCGGACAACTCGTTAGCCGCATGTTTGCAGAAATCTATCATCTTCGATTTCGGAGATTGGTCGCATCCTTATTACTTTTCCCAAGATTACATAGATGACAGAGCGTTTGATAGTTATCAAGCGTATCCTTTCCCCCTTTTGAGCGAGGAATTATATGGTCAATATGTAAAATAATATCGTCTTGCGAGCCGCGCCCGCAGGCAACGCATCTCCAATTATCTCTCTGGAAAATCTGCCAGCGAATTGAGGGCATTACCTTCACTTTTTGCTCCGCTGCCTCCTTTGCCTTTGCAAGATCATCGTCAGAAAGATTAGCAACTAACTCATCTGCATCTTCGGGCGACTCAGTTTCAGAAAACTTGTCCGCGTGTCTGAGCCATTGATTGAGCTTGCCAACAAGCTCTAGGAAACGAACGGGTTTGCCCATCGCAATTTGCAGATATGAATCATAGACGGGATAAAAGGTTACGTAATCATCTGCAATACGATGGAGGTCGTCTGACAAAATGGGGTATTTGACATGTTCTGAGACAAAGAAATTGTCGTAGTAACTGTTTTCCGCCATCCAATCATAATGCTCTTTTAGGGTTGAGATTGGCTCGCAACCATCGCCATGATAATAGAGTGGTTTGATATTAGCTCGATAACATAGGCTATGAATTAGCGATTCGCACTCAATGTGGAAATCAAACAGCTTTCTGTGGGACTCATCCGTTAAGCCTTTCGTCCAATAATTTTCCAGTTGGATAAAAAGACCATTTTCTTGAAGCATTAAGCCATAGCGGAATGGAAGAATCTGAACTACTTTCCCATCCTTTCGCTTAAATCCGTGCCATTTTTCTTTGCTCTGTTTTCCTCCCAGACTTGCATACGCAGAATCATATAGATGTGTTAGCTCATTCTTTCTTTTTAGTCTAAATTGCGGATACCAGGAGATGCGAGAATCTTCCAAAGCATCAATGTCATAGGTGTCTTTTATGAAAGCGATACACTCATTCAAAACTGCACGAAGTCTCGGAACCGTCGAATGTTGTAACGCATCAGCCCTAAGACGGGCATCGTCAACTTGAAATAAATTTTGATAGCTCTGATCAAAACTGATGTCATCAAGCTTTATCATTTGGTTCGTCATTTTCTTAGAGCTTGTTAGGACATTAGCTCCGTCGGAGCGGGATGTTTATAGATCAAGTCGAACACATCCGCCTAGCTCCGTCGGAGCGGCATCTGCACATTTCACTCCGACGGAGCTTGGGAAATTACTGCGCATCGTGGCGATAAACATTCCGCTCCGACGGAGCGAACCGCCGCTTGCCAACCTGCGCTTACTCGATCTGCTTGCGATATACCGTCCAACTCGGTTCGTGGCAAAGGCCGTAATGCGTTTCCGTGAAAGTGCGTCTCGCTACGTCGTCCTTTTCAATCTGCCAGCGTAACCAGTTGATTTCGATTTTCGTGCCGTGGCCATTCGGCTCGACGAACAAATCAAAGTTGCCTGCGCCGTTGCGGGCGGCGACGAGGACGGAACGTGGTTGATCTGCTTGAAATCATCTAGGCCGTTCGGTTGTGCGATGTCTTCCTTGCCGCCGAGGATGTAAAGCACAGACGTACGCAGCTTCGCCAGATCAGCCAGATTGGTTTCATTTATGTTTCTTCTTGTTATTGCGACTGTACTTTTACGACCACGACGCGAAAGCCGATGTGATCGTAACGACGTTCCGGTTCAAACCGCAGGCGAAAGGCGGAACGCAACGGCCAGCCTTCATCGGCCCAACAGCCACCGCGACGCGAACGTGAAATATCGCCGTGCTCGCTCTTCGTCGCCGTCGCTTTGGCGTCGTGCAAGTCAGGATCAATGCCGCCGGGCAAGCGGCTGTGATACCAATCGCGGCACCATTCATAGATGTTGCCGTGCATGTCGTACAGACCCCAGTTGTTGGGTGGATAGCTGCCAACCTTGGCGGCCATCTTGAGCGAAGGCCCCGGCTCGGCTCCGTTATAGGGCTTGCCTTTGAAATTCGCTTGCTTGCTGCTCAGTTGATTGCCAAACGATGTAGCCGTCGTCGTCCCCGCGCGGCAGGCGTATTCCCATTGCGCTTCCGTCGGCAGCCGGAATTCCCAATCATTGGGCAATTTTCCCGTTTGCCGCGCCAGTTCGGTGAGCTTTTGGCAAAACGCTTCAGCTTCGGCGAAATTGACGTTGCCCACTGGATAATCATCCCCGGCAGGCAATTCCGCCGTAAGTGGCCCCGGCAACGCGCCCATCACGCGCCGCCAATCCCCCTGCGTCGCCTCAAACTTGGACATCCAAAAGCCTTTGGAGAACGTCACCTCAACTTGATTTTCGCCTGAACGCCGTTCGGGTTCATTGGGTGGGCTGCCCATGACGAACTTGCCTGGCGGACACCATTTCAATTTGACGCCGCCAATCTCGCGTTCGTCTCCGGCTTGCAAGCTGCTGAACTCTGCGCGATTCGCCACATTCGCCGGAGTTTGTGATTGTCGCGCGGACTTGACGAGTTCTGGGCCGACCGCAACGCCTGAAAACAGGATGAGTGGGAAAACATATTTTAGGAATCGCATAAAGTTCCAATGCCTCTCTTCTCAGGCGGCAGCATGCTTCCGCAAAATCTTGTCCATTGTTTTTCCCTTCGCCAACTCGTCCACCAATTTATCGAGATAGCGAACCTCACGCATCAAAGGGTCTTCGATCTCCTCAATACGGACGCCGCAAATCACGCCTTTGACCAATGTCCGCGCCGGGTTCAGCGCAGGAGCTTCGGCAAAGAAGGTTTCAAAATCGGTTTTGTGATTCAGTAGTTGCTCCAGCTCTTCTTGGCCATAGCCAGTGAGCCAGCGAATGATTTCATCCACTTCGGCTTTCGTGCGCCCCTTTTTCTCTGCCTTGGCGAGATAATGAGGATAAACACTGGCGACACTCATTGTATAAATTCGATGTTTTGACATACGGCTTTTTGTTCCTGGACACAATTAGATGGTTGGAGAACGCACCGGTCACGTGCCATTGAATTTGTTTGCCCTGAAGGTTTTAAGCTGTCACAACACGCTGATCAATCGCGCCAAAGATTGAACGACCATCCGCGTCAAATACTTCCATGCGCACGGAGTCGCCAAAGCGCATGAAAGCCGTTTTGCTGGTGCCGTTGTCCAGTAATTCAATCACGCGGCGTTCGCTAATACAGGCGGAGCCGACGCTGCGTTCGGCATTCGACACAGTGCCGGAACCGATGATCGTGCCCGCGCGCAGGCGTCGAGTCTTGGCGGCGTGTGCAATCAATTCACCAAAGCTGAAATTCATCTCGCGTCCGTTGGGATGGCCAAACCACGCGCCGTTCCATTCAATGTTGAGCGGCAAATGGACGCGCCCATCCCGCCACGCATCGCCCAGTTCGTCCGGCGTCACGGCAACTGGAGCAAACGCGGTCGAAGGTTTCGCCTGAAAAAAGCCAAAGCCGGTTTTCATTTCGCGCGGCCCATAACCACGCAGACTCCAATCGTTGATTTGTACGATCAGCTTGATGTGCGCGGCGGCGGCTTCGGGTGTAATGCCCATTGGCACGTCGTCCACAATCACGCCGTATTCGCCCTCAAAATCAATGCCGTGATCTTCGCTCACAAACGGCACATCGTCGCGCGCGCCGAGGAAGTCATCCGAGCCGCCCTGATACATCAATGGAATTGTTTCAAAATCCGGCATGGGCGGCGTATTGAATGCCTTTTCCATCAATCGCCCGTGATTCAGAAACGCTGAGCCATCGCACCATTGATAAGCCCGTGGCAATGGCGCAGCGGCTTTTTGCGGATCAAAGGCAAATACGTTTTGTGCCGTGCCAGCCTCAAGGTCGTTCGCAAGTTTTTGCAATTGCGGTGCGCTTGTGTCCCAATCATCCATCGCACCCTGCATCGTGTCTGCAATCGCGCGTGCGCTCACGGCTTGCGCCAAATCACGCGACACGATAATCAGTTTTCCGTCGCGGGTTCCATCTTTCAGCGTTGCAAGTTTCATACGCTTACACGCCGAACTCTTTATAAAAATCTACGTCCCACGCGATTTCGCCCTGCATAAACGGCGGCGGCGATTGCATCCAGATCATCGTGCCGAAACGGAATTCCCATTCGCGCGGAACCCAGTTGTCATCCAGATAATCGGTGTCTGTGCCGTATTCCGCTTCGCCGCCTGCGGGGCATTTCCAATACGAAAATAAGGCGGATGAAATGCGATGGCGGCCTGTACCTAAAAATCCCGGTTCGTAGCCTTTGCTGGCCAGAATGTTCGCGCCGATCATCAGTTCATCAATGTCTTCGACGCCGAAATTTGCGTGATGAAAGCGAGGCACGCCGCCGATGCCGGGCGTGTTGTAATCCATCAAAAACAAGTTGTGATGTTCCAGCGCGCCATCGCAGCGCAAATACATTCCAATACCTTTTTGATGATCGCTGAGGCGAAAGCCGAGCCGTTCACGGAAGAAGGCGGCAGACGCTTTGTAATCAGCGACGCCGAAGACAACGTGATTGAGTGTTTTCGGCAAGGCACGTTTGCGCCATTTGCGCGTTTGATTCATGCGATTCACATTCCCCGGCGCGTTGATCGGGTCAGGTGCATACGTCACTTTTTTGCGATTGAAAACTTTCAGCCCTAACGCCATGCCGCAATCGGTCAGGAAATGCGCTACGCCATCGCCATCGCGGATGACTTCGCGGTCGCGGGACAAATCATTGACGAGGCGATCCAGGCTTGCTTCGGAATCTATGCCCCAAATGGTTTCTTTGACGCCTGTGCCGACGTATTTGGATGTGGGAATTGATGCGTCGTTCAGATTGCGCAAGATCACGTTTGAGCCTTCTTCCAGCGAAAAATGGCTTTCGGTTTCGGATTTGTGCAGCAGGGGCAAACCGAAATCTTCAAAGAATTTTGTGCTGGCGGCTAAATCTTCGACGCCGTAAAGGGCAGTTTCGACTCCTACAATTGGCATAATGATTCCTCAGAAAGAAGTGTTAAGAGTTCAAGCTTCAGCTTG
>JAFDVL010000122.1:15810-21567 GCA_018268995.1 Acidobacteriota bacterium
CAAGCTGAAGCTTGAACTCTTAACGCCTGTGATTTAGGGCAGTTCTTTCACGCAAACGTTGCGCTGTATTCCTAATCCTGTAATTGTGCTTTCGACCACATCGCCTTCTTGCAAAAAGCGTTTGTAATGCGTGCCGTTACCGGCGGGCGAACCGGTACAAATCACATCGCCCGGCCACAATTCGACGAGACTCGACAAATATTCAATCTGCCGCGCGATGTCGAAAATCATGTCTGCGGTGCTTTCGTCCTGTTTAATTTCGCCGTTGAGCTTGAGCGTGAGTTGTAGGTCTTGCGGATTTGGAACAAACGCCGCAGGCACAAGGTAGGGGCCGAACGGTAAATACGTTGGCGAGCCTTTCGCAGCAACCCAATCGCTGCCCATTGCTTTCACGGCGTCGCGGCGGAAAACGTGATCGCGGTTGGTGATGTCGTTGACGATTGAATACCCCGCGATGTACTTCATTGCATCGGCTCGTGTGACATGACGCGCTTTGCGTCCGATGACAACGCCCAGTTCCAGTTCCCAATCCGGCGCTTTTGCGTGCGGCGGCAACACAATATTGTCGAATGCTCCGGTCACAACGGAAACAGGCTTCGAGAACATATATGGGAAGCCATTTGCCGCGCGATCATCCATCATTTTCGTTGCCCACGCGCGTCGCTCGTCTGTTGTCATATTTTCGCTTGCCGGGCCGCCGCCTTCGTCCACGATTAAATCAATGACGTGCTTTTTGTAGTTTGCGCCGGAACAAAAAACCTGACGCGGCAAATTAACGGGCGGATGAATTTTCAAGGACGATAACGAAAATGCAGGTGTCGCGACTGTATTAATTTGCGCTGATAACGCAGCGAAATTCGCTTCCCAATTTTCCAGCAAAGAAAGAATTGAACCCGCGCCAAGCAAGCCGGAAAAAGCCTGTAAAGGGATAACTTGCTGATCTTTCACAACAGCGGGAAAAGGTTGATTTCCCGCTTTAGAAAATGTGCCAAGTGCAAATTGAGGTGCCATATTCTTAATCTGATTATTTTATTTGCTGGTGCTGGCCGGGCAGTCAGGAAACATAATCTGCGCCGTTTGAAAAAGATTGCGTCGCCAGTTCGCCCATTCGTGACCACCGTCACTCAGCACCCAGAAATTGCGGATGCCGTATTTGTTGATGATCGCCATGACCTTTTGCCCGTTTTTCAACGCAATGTCGGTTTCGCCCTGTGACATATAAAACGGCACGCGAAATTGATCGTTGAATTTCGGGTCTTTGAACATCTCGGCGTAACTGTCCTCAAATTGTTTCAGGGATTCTTCGCCGATGTGCCCGGAACTGTACACATACATTTCGCTGAAGGTTTCAAGATGTGGAAATCCCACATTCATCACAACCATTCCACCCATCGAAAGCCCTGCGATGGCACGCGCTTCGCGGCTGGCTTTGGTGCGGTAATTTTTGTCTACGAGCGGGATGATGTCCTTGAGGTATTCCTGTGTGCAGGCATCATCTTTGCGCGGCGCAGATGGCGTCAGCGTTGCGCATCCACGCGTGCTGGGCATCACCACGATCATCGGTTTGGCTTTGCCCGCCGCGATCAAATTATCGAGAATGCTACCTGCGTGGCCACCGCTTTTGGCATCAGTGGATGACCATTTGGAATCGTCATCACCACCGCCGTGATTCAGGTACAACACGGGATAACGCGCGTCCGTGTTCTTGTCATAATTCGGCGGCAGATAGACGTGCATGCGCTTATCCTGTCCGGCGTAGTTTTTGTACTTCACCTGTTCAATTTTGCCGTGCTGGACATTCGTTTGTGCGTAAAACGAAGTGTCAGCATACGTCGGCAAAGCAGGCAGAATCGGCAAGGGGCAGACGCCTTTTTTCGGCGGTTCGATGCGTGGGCGATTGGGCGGCGCTCCCGGCGGCGGAGTTTGCGCCAGAATGTCGGGGCAGGCACAGAACAACAGGGTGAATAAGGTTAGGAATTGTTTTTTCGCGGTCATTAAGGTCGTCCTTCTCGTGAGAGGCAGTGGTTGTGCTGTCGCCTGGACAGGCTGCGGCACGGGGTTCGTTTAGCTCTTATTTTAATTCTTCGCAGCGAAAATTTGCGGCGTCATTCACATCACCGCTGCCTTTATATTTGGCCACTTTCGGATAGGCACAAAGCGGGCGAGTCCGTACGGGGTTTGTGCCTTTGCCGATGATGAAATCGGGCGCTTTGTCTTGCTCGACCCAGTTTTCCAATGCAGTCAAATAATCTGCCTGATGACAACCGGGGCCGCCAGCGCAATGCAACATTCCCGGCACCAAAAACAAACGGGCGAAAGCATCGGTTCGCTTTTTGCCGCCCATGACACGCTGCATTTGTTCGTAGTATTGAATCGTCGCTGCCGCCGGAAACGCGTTGTCTGCCCAGCCGTGATAGAAAATGATTTTGCCGCCGCGTTGCTGAAATGCTTTGAGGTTCGGATTATCCGCATTGACTAATTTCGCCGCTGCGTGTGTGTCGGGAATATTTTTATCAAAGTCGAATTGATGCAGCTTGTAATTCGGGTTGTCGTAAATCCAGTAGCGCAAAAATCCTTCACCAAACGCATAGGAAAGATTCGGGCCAAGCGGCTTGATGCCAGGATTGCCTTCGCCCAGCCAAACATTCCAGCCGCTTTCGACGCCGGGATGAAAGCCGGGATACAGTTGGCCTTTGCTATTGCGCGCACCACCGTAGATTTTTTGCAGTGCAGCAATTTGTGGTGCAGTAAAACAATCGTCGCTTTCCACGCCTGCGCACACAGGCAAATCTTTGGCGGGATCAAATTTGCAAGCGCGCGGATTTTGAATCAATCCATCCTGCAATCCGTCCACCGCATCACATTTCGCCAATACTTTCGCTTCCAGTAATTTCAATTTGCTGCCCGAAACAACAGGCTGTGACAAATTGTTCGGATCGGGAAACATCGCGCGACCATTCCAGATAAACGCGAAATGAAATCCCGTCAGGTTGTATGCAGGCGCGCCGACGATGATGCCGTCAAAATCAGCGGGGAAACGCTGCGCTTCGATGAGTGCCTGACGTCCGCCGCCGGAACAGCCCGTAAAATAAGCCTTGTGCGGCGCTTCGCCGTAGTAGGATTTGCTGATTTCTTTTGCTGTTATCGTCGTGAGATGAAACGCACGCTCCGCAAAATCCAATTCGCCTTTGGGGTTATTCAGTGCCCAACTTGTGTCGCCGCTGTTTCCTTTATGCCCTGTGTCGGTCGTCGCCGTTGCGTAATTTCGTTTCCAACCAAGCGACGTATCCGAAATCGCCCCCGCATTGCCGCCGATGCCCACGACCAAAAGTTTATGGTTCCAATTGGCAGGCAGATTTACTTCAAAACCAATAGTCGTATCAATCGTGCCGCTCACCTTGCACCGTGCGGGCGCACCATTCTCGCTTGCCACTTCTGTTGCTGCGGTGATGACAGCCTGGTTGGGCAATTTCAGCGTCGTCAGCGAAGGACAGGTTTGCGCCCAGCCATTCGTAGTAATGAAAACCCCCAGGAGCAAGGACGGAACATAAACAAGGCATCTGAAACGCTTCAATGCAGGTCTCCTTTACGGGTGCTTCTTACTTTGCTCGTTTGGCCACAAATTCTTCCGTCGCAAAATCGCCGACTTTGCGCGTGAATTTGATTTCATCCCCACTGACTTTGCCTTTGTATTCAATGCGAATGGGCATGTCTTCAAACTTGATGTTTTCGACGAAAGAGATTTCATCGCCGCTGATTTTGCCTTCGGTGATCTCAACCTCACCAAATTGCGAAACCGCTTTGCCCGTCAGTTTCTCGCCTTCAGCTTTAAAATTGTAGGTGTAGGCTAAATCGCCAATTTGGGTATTAATCGTCGTTGTCCATTTACCGGTCGGATCGGCGGCAAAAACTGTGATTAGTGATGCTAACAGGCAGGAAGCTGCGAAAAGAGATTTTGTAAACCGTTTCATTCTGGCTCTCCAAAAATCGTGCGGCCCCCTGTGTTGTGGGCGGACACGATTGAATTTTCTGTTGTTGCGTGACGCTCAGCCCTCTCCACCGTGCGTTGCCTTGGTCTGGAGCAAACTCCGTCTGTGCAACATTGGGAAGGAGAGATAATTTGTTTTGGAATTTATAACCTGCCAGAGCATATATCACGCTTCTCACGATCTGAAAAATCGCTTATTGTGATACCTATCTATCGCTAATGCTGATACCACGGAGCTTTGTATGGATTTGCGCGGCCTTGATCTGAATTTACTTGTCGTGCTGGATGCCTTGCTGACAGAGAAGAATGTGACGCGTGCGGGCAAACGGATTCACATGAGTCAATCCGCTACCAGTGGTGCCTTGGCGCGCTTACGCGTTTTCTTTCACGATGAATTGTTAATTCAAACCGGGCGTACCATGTTGCTCACGCCGTTGGCTCAAAGTCTGATGAAGCCTGTTCGCGACATTATGCTGCAAGTGCAAGCGACCGTCGCGGCTACCGCAGAGTTTGATCCAGCAACGGCGGAACGCGAGTTTACGATTATGGGATCAGATTATGCGATGACGGTTTTGATGACCGAGGTTTTGCAACGAGTGGAACGCGAAGCTCCGGGGATTAAGGTGGATTTGCGTCAAACACGCCGGACGCACGAGGATTTGCTCAATCGCGGAGAGATTGATTTTTTGCTCATGCCAGACATTTTTACCTCCAGCGATCATCCCAAAGAAACGCTCTTTGAAGATACGCATACTTGTGTGGTTTGGGCCGAGAATTCACAGGTTGGGAACCGCATTACGTTTGAGCAATATCTTGCGATGGGGCACGTCTGCATGGCGTTTGACGATGCGCGTAATCCCAGCTTTGAGGAATGGTTTCTCAAAAACTATGGTTTTGTCCGCCGGATTGAGGTGCTGGTCCCCGCCTTTACGTTGGTTCCTGCGATGGTCGTCGGAACCAATCGAATCGCCACCATGCACACACGATTAGCCCGCCTGTATGCACAATATCTGCCGCTGCGATTGGTGCCCTTTCCAATTTCGATTCCGACCCTGACTGAAACCCTGCAATGGCATCGGTATCAAGACCTTGATCCGGGCTGTCTCTGGTTGCGCGGCATTATCCGCGAAACGGCTGCAACGTTAGGGCCAATCCCGGACGTCCCAAAGAAAGCGAAAGCAACGAAATCCTTGCCTGGAACTGTGCCGCGAGCCAAAAGCCTGGCCTCACGGGCGTAATCCATCTTTCTGTTGTGGCTATTTCTTCAGCAAGCCCTGTATCTGTAACCAATCGCCAAAGCGTTCAATCCACTGATCGGTAGGCAGGTTTTGTTTTCGCATGCCGAAGCCGTGGCCGCCTTTGGCATAAAGATGCAACTCCGCAGGCTTCTTCGCCGCGATCCATTGGCTGTACAGTTTTACGCTGTCGGGCGCAAGGCCAAGCTGGTCATCGGTTGCTGCAACCAAAAACATTGGCGGCGCATCTTTTGGCACTTCAACCGGTTTCACCGCGCCCAGATAGGCATAAATTGGTGCAACGAAATCCGGGCGAGTTTCGGCAGAATATTGAAAGGCGACAGACGCGGTGACTGTCCCACCTGCTGAGAATCCCATAAAGCCAATGCGATTGGGCGCAACATTAAATTCCCCGGCGTTCTTGCGCACATAACTCAACGCGGTCAGCCCATCTGCCACTGCTAAGGGCACAACATCTACGTTATTGGCGTCAACATTCACCCGGCTGCCACTAGGGCGAACGCATCACATTTT
>JAFDVL010000123.1 GCA_018268995.1 Acidobacteriota bacterium
ACACGCAACTGAAAACTGATCTAACACTACGACTAGCTATTTGCCCTGAAACAGCATCGGCGTAAATTCATTCAAATAGTCTCGCCAGTTGATCCACGTATGCCCGCCTGCCGTTTCTTTGTACACGGGGGCGAAGCCGTGTTTTTTGAAAAGCGCGACGGAAGCATTGGTCGTGCCGAGCAGAAAATCATCTTTGCCGGTAGCGAACCAAAATACCTTCAGCCCTTTTTTCAGATTGGCGTCATCCAGTTTCGCCGTATTCTGCTTTATCCAGGCTTCACCCGCGGGCGTCAGTTGACCGGGTGCAGGAGCGGTTGCGGCGGCAGCGGGAGCACCAGGCGTTGGACGCGTAAAGGCGCTGAGCAAGCCTGAGCTATAGACGCCAACGTAGGCGAATTTTTCCAGATTCGGAATGGCAATATTCAATGTCTGACTACCACCCATTGAAAGCCCCGCAATCGCGCGATTCGCACGATCATTCAGCACTCGATAGTTCTTCTCGACATACGGCATGATGTCGGTCGTAAAATCCTGCGTGAATTCGTCCACTGGCGGCGCGCTGCCAGCAGCGGGCGGTGTCATCGGGCCACGACGCGTATGCCCGGCAGGCATCACAACAATCATCGGCCTGGCTTTTTTCGCTGCGACCAGGTTGTCCAAAATAAAACCTGCACGTCCGACTGACGTCCACGAATCATCGCAATCGCCCGCGCCGTGCAATAAGTAAAACACGGGATATTTGCCCTGTCCCGCTTCATACCCTGGCGGCGTGTACACGTGCATGCGACGGAATTTGCTGAGTGCCGTTGAGTAATAGGTCACTTCCGCCACTGAGCCATGTGGCACATTCTTCGTGTCCATAAAATCGGAGCCAGGTACGACAACCAGACTCCAGGTATTGTTGTTGGATTCGCTGGTTGCGGGGTTGCGCGGATCAATAACCGCAACTCCGTTAACATTGAAGGTGTAGCGATATGCGCCTGCGTCAATCGGCCCAATCGTCACTTCCCAAACACCGTTTTCGGCTTTCGTCATTTCCTTGCCCGGCCCCATTCCAGGAATGTCGCCAGCGGAAAGCCGCACAGTTTGTGCCTGCGGTGCGTAAAGGCGAAAAGTGATCTGACGATCCGCCTGCACTTCAGGCGAAGTAAACTGTGGCGCTTGCGGGCCACGCGGCTGCGCCAGGGTTGTGAGAAAACTCAATGCTGTCAGACCAGCAATGAAAATACTGCGAATGATTCTTCGTTGATTCATGTTGTCCCTTTCTAAATCAAGCTTTTACCGCAAAGGATCAAAGGGGCAAAGACGCAAAGATCATCAATAAAATCAGGCTCTTTGTTCCTTTGCCTCTTTGCGCCTTTGCGGTAAAAGCTCCCGACTATTTCTCTATATCCGGCAAGGCGAAGCTATACAGCACGCCGCCTGCCGCAATGGCAATATATTGTTTGCCAGCAACCGCATAACTAATTGGAGCAGACGCAATCGTGCCGCCCGTTTGAAAGCGCCAAAGCAACTTGCCCGTCGCGGATTCCAGCGCAATCAGATTCCCTTCGCGCGTCCCAGCGAACACAATCCCGCCCGCGCTGGCCATTACCCCCGCCGCCAGCGAGCCTTGCGAAATTTTGTGTTCCCACTTGCGCTCGCCTGTTGTGGTGTCCAGCGCGCGAATGCCGACGTAACTGCCTTCGACCGGCAACGTGCGACCACCCCAATAGCCTTTGCCCGGCTCATAGGGGGTTTCCGCACGCACGTACCGATTTCCCGATTCGTTGAAGACGAGGAACAGTTGATTGGAAGCCGGATCGAATGAAGGCGCTTGCCAATTCGTGCCACCGACCAGCGATGGATACACAACCTGCCCTTCCGGTGTCGCGCCTGCGTTCGGCGTAAATTTCGGACGCCCGTTCGCCTCAAAGCCCGCATTCCATGTCTGCTTCACGAATGGCGTTGCCTGCAACAGCTTGCCGTTCATGCGATCCAGCACATACAGGAAGCCGTTGCGATTCGCCTGGATCAGCAGCTTGCGCGGCTGCCCCTGCCACATGCGATCCACCAGAATCACATCCTGATTCGCGTCCCAATCGTGATCGTCGTTGGGAGTGAATTGATAGTGCCATTTGCGCTGTCCCGTGTTCGGATCAAGCGCCACGACGGAACACGTAAACAAGTTGTCGCCTTTGCGAATTTCGGCGTCCATATCGGGGCCGGGATTGCCGAACGTCCAGTACACTGTATCCAATTCAGGATCGTAACTACCCGTCAGCCACGTCGCGCCGCCGCCTAATTTCCAGGTATCGCCCTTCCAGGTGTCGTTGCCAAATTCGCCGGGGCCGGGCGTTGAATTGAAACGCCACAATCGCTTGCCCGTCTTCGCATCATACGCATCCAGAAAGCCGCGAATGCCATGCTCGCCACCCGCCACGCCGACAATGATCTTGTCGTTGACGGCGAGCGGCGGCGACGTAATGCTGTAGCCCAGCATCGTGTCAGCAACCTGCACTTCCCACAGCGGTTGTCCCGTGCGTGCATCCAGCGCAATCAACGCGGCATCAAGCGTCCCGAAAAACACACGATTGCCAAGGACCGCGACGCCACGATTGAAAGGGTTGGACTGGTAAGGATTCACGACTTTTTGCTTGCGCGAATATTTCCAGATTTGCAGCCCACTCCGCGCATCAAGCGCATAGACATCGCCTGGCATCCCGCTTGTGTACATCACGCCGTCAATCACAATCGGCGTTGTTTCCAGCAACGTGTCGCCCGGCATCTGCACCGCCCAGCGCGCCTGCAATTGCTGTACGTTCGTCGTGTTGATTTGCTTGAGTGCGGAGTAATGCTTGCCCTGATAATCGCCCCAATAGGTCAGCCAGTTGTGCGGCTCGGCGCTGGAGTTGCGAAGGCGCTCAAAGCTGAGGCCGCCGGGGATTTCGATGTTACTCGTCTTCGCCAGATCGCGCCCATTGCACGACTTCAAGAACGCAACGAGATTGTTTATTTCGCCTTCTGACAACTGCTTGCCGTAATCATTCGGCATCAGCGAAACTGCTTCGTAACTGACATCGGCCAGATTCTTTTTGTCCAGCAAATGCAGCTTGCCTGACGTATCGGCCAGCACCATCGAATACGTGTCTTCGCTGCGTACCAGCCCGCGAATTGTCTGCCCATCTCTGGTTTTGACGATAGCAACACTCGGCCCGCGACGACGACCACGCGCATTCGGATTAGTGCTGGTGTTTGGATCAAGAATTTTTTGGCGCAGCAGGTCTGCCGGGAAGCGCCCGACCGCCGACAAATCCGGGCCAACGTTGTTGCCACGTGCATTAACCTGGTGACAACTGGCACAGTTTGCTTTGCCAAAGAACAGTTGTTCGCCCGCCAGCAAATTGCCCGTCGCACTTTCGTTGGCAGTGGCAATGGGCACACCGCTCAAGCTGCGCAGATACGACACCACTTGCCAAATCTGTTCGGTAGACAAGCGGCGGAACGGCGGCATCTGTGTGCTGGGAACGCCGTTGCGAATGTTCAGAAAGATTTCGCCGTCCAAATTGCCGTGCTTGAAAGGAACGCCCACCAGCGCAGGCGCACGATCTCCACGCGCTTCGCCGCCGTGACACGATTGGCAAGCCTGTTCGTACAATCGCTTGCCTGCGGTAATCGCGGGGGGATTTCCAGCGAGCGGATTCTTTTCGTTTTGCTGAGTATGCTCCTGTGCAAAGAGAACGCCTGCACAAAGAAAAAGCCATAACAGGCAGGCAGTTTTTGGCATCAACATCGTTTTTCTCATATTTATTTTTATTGTCGCAATCGTTCAGTACCAGACCAATTTATGAATTGCGGTGCTCCCATCAAATTCGGTTCAGGCACTGTGATAATTAACTTTTCGCTTTCTCTTTCTCGCTGTAAACATTCGCGCGACCAGCATAAGCGTCCGCATCATTAGGGTCGAGTTCAATGGCCTTGTCATAATCCGCGATTGCCTTGTCGTATTCGCCCTTCGCATAATAAGCGTTCGCACGATTGCCGTAAGTGACCCCATAATCGGGGTCGAGTTCGATGGCCTTGTCATAATCCGCTATCGCCCTGTCGCTGTCTCCGTCATGGAAATAAAGGTTTCCTCGATAGTTGTAGACAATCGCATAATCGGGGTCGAGTTCAATGGCCTTGTCATAATCCGCGATTGCCTTGTCCCAGTCCCCGACATCGTAGTAAGCGTTCCCGCGATTGCTATAGGCATCAGCATAATTGGGGTCAAGTTCGATGGCTTTGTTATAGTCGGCTATCGCCTTGTCGCGCTTCCCCTTATTGTAATAAGCGCTCCCGCGATTGTCGTAGGCAATCGCATACGCAGGGTCGAGTTTAATGGCCTTGGTATAGTCAGCTATCGCTTTGTCATACTCACCCTTCGCGTAATAAGCGTTCCCGCGACAGTTGCAGGTGTCAGCATGACCAGGGTCGAGTTTAATGGCCTTGTCACAGTCGGCTATCGCTTTGTCGTACTCGCCCTTGTTGTAATAGGCAGTCCCGCGATTGTTGTAGACAACCGCATACGCAGGGTCGAGTTTAATAGCCTTGGTATAGTCGGCTATCGCTTTGTCATACTCGCCCTTCGCGTAGTAAGCGTTCCCACGATTGTTGTAGGCAGCAGCATTATGCGGATCGAGTTCGATGGCCTTGTTGTAATCAGCGAAAGCCGCGTCTATTTTTCCCTCGTCCGAATGCTGTAGCGTTCGCTGCAATCCTGCTTGCTGCCCCTGTCTTTCCAAGGGTCTCGACGTTTCTGTCGCTCCGGCTGATGAACGCGGCTTTCCTGCCGCCGCTTGCAGCCCCGCCTGATACTTTGCTTCGGCCTCAGCTAAAATCGGTTGCTCAATGCGTCTGACATCTTCTTCGTTCAGCCCCAAATCCTGCTGACGTAGCGCTAACTCTTTCCTGATTTCCTCACTAAACGGGTAGGCCCCTTTTTCGAGTAACTTCGTAAGAGTTTTCCGATAATTATCGCGGGCTTTTTCATTCTTGCGATATGACGCAGAGGCTTGGCGTTCTAATTCTGCTGCTGCTTCCGGGGTCAACCCTAATTCTTCCCGCAGTTCATCCAGAGTGTCACGTTCAATGTCGGAAATCACCTGGTCAGCGAGCGCTCCCTCAAGCTTTTGCAGAAACCGTGCTTTTGCCTCTTTCTCCTGGGCCGCTTGTTGCCGCCGCTGCTCAAATAAACTCTGAGCCTGTCGCCGAATCCCCATCACCACATCCAAAAAGGCTTCGTTTTGATTGCTCCAAATGGTGACCGCCTTTCCATCCTTTGGGAAAGCCTGAAGTTTAGCAAACGGCAGCCAAGACCAATCGCAAGGCTCTAAAATTACCGGGACGACGATGGCTTCTCCATTTTCATGTCGCTTCATGGCCTGAGCCAGTTCAATGTTGTAGCAGTAATTTGAGGCGACAAAATCGGGACTAATCAACAGCAAAATAATGTCGGCGTTGTTCAAGTTCTCATCAATCTGACCTGCCCATTCGTCCCCCGCTTGAATCTGGCGGTCATGCCAGGCCTCGACGATCTTTTGCCCTTTCAAGGGAGCCAGGTGCTTATCGAGTTGTTGTCGTAGAGTTTCATCCCGATGAGAGTACGAGATAAAAAGCCTGACTGATTCTTCCGGCATAAATCCTCCAGATGCGCGACGACTGTAAAAATTAACGTTTGGGCGGCGCGGGGTTCACTTCTCTGACTGGAATATTGTGCTTTGCGGCGTAAGCTTTTCCGGTTGCACCAACGGCGCTGTAGAGTTCTTGAAACTTTGCCCCATATTTTTCCTGGATTGTTTTTTCCAGTGCGGCAATCTTGTCTGGAGGCGCGCCTTCATCATACAAGGTTGCCAATTGGGAATATTCATTTTTATAAACAGGAATGACAAATTCATATAAAGTAATCGCCGCGCTCAGCATTTCTTTTGTCTCTTCATTGCTGCTCAGTGCCTTCACTTTCCCATAATTCTCTTCCACTGTGGCCAGTTTTGTTTTTATGACCTCTGCCCTTGTCATCGGAGCAGTGGCTCCCGTTCGTTCATCCGTCAGCTTGACCGAAGGGCTGGCCAATTCTCGTTGCATGCCAGAGCCAGCAAAGCCAAAGAGCAGATTGCAATTTAATACAACCCTGGCGAAAAGTTGGTCAGGTGGAGGATTCCCACAGGAAGAGAGGATTAACGTAAAGCTCAAGATAAGAAAGAGTGCAATGATATTTTTCATGTTGTTTGACCTTATCGTCGCCTGAAAATTGTCTGGAGTCCTGATTATAACGAAGCCTGGGACTTCTGTCTGAACATCATCCACAATTATCGCTGTCTGGCGAAATATTGCGTAAAGAATGCCAGCTTTTCTTTTTCTGCGACAGGGCGCACGACCATCTTTTCACCCAATTCCATTGTGACTTGCTGTCCGGCCTCAAATGCAGGCCAGTTTGGTAAGCCTTTGCCATTGGGGTTTCCCGTTTTGGCAAAGTTCACCCAATAGCTTGATGCCATTTCGGAAAGCTTGCGGTCCACGGCTTCCCACGGACGATCCAGGTGTTTGAGGGTCGCAAAGAAGTAGGGCAAATCGCCCGTGTGAAACGCGCCGAATTCAGGATGTTCCGGCCACGGAATGCCGCGCGTGAAGTAATAGGTGTAGGCTTTTGTCTTGCTGGTCTTCGCACGTTCCGAGGCCCACAGATACATCGAAACCAAGCCCTGATCGCGCGCGCTTTGCTTTTGCGAAAGGCCAGATTGCGTTTGCTCGTTCGATGGATACAGCTTCAAAAATGCTTCCGCTTGATCGCCGAAACGTTGTTGCACCTGTTTGGTGAAATCCTCGGCTTTGACTTTGCCATAGGTTGGTGACGCGCTGCCTTCGTCAGCAGTCAATCCCGTCATCGTCGGCACATCGTTTTGCTTGCCCTGCGCAAAAATCGCCGCCGTATCGGCAGGTAAAAACCATCCATCCACAACCGGGCTAAAACGCGCGCCGCCCATCAAATCGGCGGCAGGCTTGGCGCGCAATTCCTTGAGCGAAGTTGCGCCTTTGGTTTCCGCCCATTTCACGCCGTCTTGCTCGGAAGCAGCAAGATCGCGCGTGCGTCGCGCCACACCAGAGCCGCTTTCGGCAATCGCGCGATGAAATAAGCCTTTGGCCAACGGCGAAGCGGTCAACGTATGCACGGCTGCGGCTCCGGCAGATTGTCCGGCAATCGTCACACGGTTCGGATCACCGCCAAACGCTGCGATGTTTTTCTGTACCCATTGCAAGGAAGCAACAATATCCATCAAGCCGTAATTGCCGGATGAATGTTGTGGCGATTCTTTCGTCAATTCAGGATGCGTGTAAAACCCGAAAATGCCGAGGCGATAGTTGATCGTGACGACAACCAAACCTTTCTTCGCCAACTCTTCGCCGTCGTAGGTGATGATTTCGCCGGAGCCTTCATAAAACGCGCCGCCGTGAATCCAGACGAGCACGGGACGTTTTTCTGTCGCAGCTTTTGCGCCTGTCCAAACATTCAGGCAAAGGCAATCTTCGCTCGCGTTGTTCTGCACCATGAATTCCTTCGTCCACGGATACCCTGTACGCCGGAGCGCCTGCATACAACTGTCAGAAAACTGGGCGGCCTTGCGCACGCCGTCCCATTTGGCAGGTGGTTGCGGCGGCTTCCAACGCAAATCCCCCACAGGCGGCGCGGCATAGGGAATGCCTTTGAAGACGCGAATGCCGGAGGACATCGTCGTGCCTTCGAGCGTGCCACTGGCAATTTTCACTTTCCCATTGGCAATCGCCCGCATTGGCAGCAAAGCCAGACCCATCAATAAAGCTAAACTTAAAGCAAATAATTTCACGGTTCCATCTCCCCAAATAAGGCGTGTCAATTGTGTACTCGCAGCGGTTTTGAGTTGAGTATTCAGGGATCTCCATTGCCACTAGCTTCAGCTAGTGGGACAAGTAGCAGATCAGAGGCTTGAGCCAAACTTCTGAAAAATCAACTTCCAATGAGCTTTAGCCAAAGCTGTTCGGCATAGGGTTCTTTTTCTCATTCGGCTGAAGCCACTGAATTTAAACTTCTGCCTTCCACTAGCTGAAGCGAGTGGCAATTGATTCCATCTATCCTGAACATTCAATCCGAAACTGCCATAGACTGTCATTACTGGGCGGCAGGTGCTTTTAGCAATCCCTGTGTTTGTAGCCAGTCGCCAAAGCGATCAATCCAGCTATCTACCGGCCAGCCACGATTGGTCAGGCCAAAGCCGTGTCCGCCTTTTGAGTAAATATGCAATTCAGCCGGGCGCTTGGCGGCTTTCCACTCAAGATACAATTTGGCGCTGCTAGCAGAAAACATCTGATCATCGTCGGCGACCGCAATAAATAAGGGCGGGGCGTCAGCCGCAACAGGCAAACCGTTCGTGCCGCCACCATAAATCGGCGCAGCGAAATTCGGGCGACTCTCGGCGTCATGTTGCATCACTACGCCCATTGTCAGAATGCCGCCTGCTGAAAAGCCCATCAACCCGATGCGGTCGGTCGCAATGCCCCATTCTGCGGCGCGTTGTCGCACCAATTTCAGCGCCTGCCTGCCATCCACAATGGACTGCGCAATCACCCGCTGCCGCTCTGGATTCTCAGTCGGCGCAGTCGTGGCAGTCGTCGGTTGGGCTGGGCGTGCGGGTGCGGCTTGGCGCTTTTTGTATTCCTCTTCTGTGCCAGTGTCCATCAACCGATATTTGAGAACGAACGCCGCGACGCCACGCGACTGCAACCAGCGGGCAACATCGTAGCCTTCTTTTTCAATCGCGAGATGTTGGAATCCGCCGCCGGGCGCAATGACAATTGCGGTTCCCGTCGCTTTGGCGCGTTCGGGCAGAAAGGCTGTCAGCGTTGGTTGTGTGACATTGCGGATGCGCGTCTGTTTGTCAGGATTGACGAAGGCGACTTCCTTTTGTTTGGCGTCTTCAGAACCGGGCGCGACGCCGGAATACAACGAGATCACAGGCGCTTGACCACGCGCGATAGCAGACAGGCACAGCAACAAAGCAGCGATGCCACAGGTCGTTTGGTAGAAATTGATTTTTGTCATCTTTATTTCCAGTTCATCGCACTGGATTATCAGGACGCCAAAACGGTTCAGCCGCAGCGATGAATTCAATCGGCACTTCTTTGACAAAGCCCTTCAACCAATCGGCGCAAAACTTCATGCCTGACTGCTCCGACACGACGTGGCCCAGCACAATCAACGCTTTCTTTTGCCCTGACGCGATCATGTCCTGCGCGTATTCGACCAGTTCCCATTCGTGTGTTTCACCGATGATGAGCACGTCTACTTCGGGTCGCGCCAGAAAGGGAGCGCCGGGTTGCAGGCTGCAATTACCCCAGCTCGCCATCGCCCGTTTGATCGGCAAAGCGGGATCGCCGACCACACGCATCGTGCGAATCTTCAGTTTGGTTTGTAGTTCTTTGGCGAGCTTGGCCAGCGGCACGTTCGGAAAGGCAAACTGGCGAAAATTTTGCGGGTCGTTGTATTTCTCCCAACCCAATTCTCGAATCATCCCTTTCGCCACGCCATCCATCGGTTTGAGTCCGTGCAGATGATCGTGGAAGTGGAACACGACCATGTTGTTTTGGTTCAGAAAGTCGAGCTTGTATTTGTATGTCGCGTCCTGCTGAAACGGCTCCACACGATCCTGATGCGAGAAGAACGTGGATTCGTGCGTGATGACCATGTTTTTGCCCGCCGCCGCCGCTCGCTTGACCACATCCAGCGTCGCCATCATCGTCGTGGCAATGCCTTTGACGGGCGTTTCGGCGGTGCCTGCGATGATGTTGTCTACCGTTTGCGTGCGCCACGCAATGCCGACGTTGGCTTTGATGCGATCAATTACTTGCCCGGCAGTGATGATTTGCGGCGTGGCAAAGGATGTTGCTGCCAGCCCCATTGATCCAAGCAGAAAGGTGCGACGTGATGTGGTGAAATGGTTCATGGAAAGGCTCATCTGGTCAGTTGGTTTTCATGGGAGTGATGGGAGTTATACGAGTTATAGGATGATTAGCGGATACCTCATAGCTCTCATAGCTCCCACAACTCCCATCATCACCTCACATCAACGAAACAGCTTTTGCGCATACGCATTCAGATACAACCGCCAGTTGATCCACGTATGCCCGCCCGCGCTGATGTTCATTTCGTGTTTGATGTTGCGTTTCTGCAAAATCGCGTCGAGGTTCTTCGAGCCATTGAAGGCCAGTGTGTCTTTGTCGCCACAACTAATCGAAAGCAGCTTGAAGCTTTTGTTCGCTTTGTCGGCATTGTCGAGCAACAACATGGATAATGTTATCAATAACGTGGCGAGCAGAAGGATTATCCTTTTCATCATAACCTCAACGAAAATGCATGGAGTACAAGCTTGAGCTTGGTTTTTCGCTAGTCAATGAAAAACCAAGCTCAAGCTTGTAC
>JAFDVL010000124.1 GCA_018268995.1 Acidobacteriota bacterium
AAAGGCGCAGCCATCGGCGCAATTTTAGGCGCAACTGTGGGCGCTGGATCGGTCTTCATTCAAGGTAAGGATTTGCAATTCGATCAGGGCACCGAAATTCAAGTGCGGACATTAGGCCCGAAGAAATAAGCGGAACAGCAGGAGCCTGCCGCGTGGTCGCATAGGCTGCGCGGCAGTTGCTTTTTTTAGCGATTGGATCAGCGCAGCTATAAATATTGCAAGGCGTCGTTTGCCGTCAGCCTTGTCAGTCGTTGCCCGTCTTCGCTGCCCGTCGCCAAATACTCATACTCAATTTCGTACAAATAATAAGTGTCGCACTCCGAGCACTGCAAAAGGCTGGGCGAGCGTGTCTGGCCCGGTTTGATGTCGTGTACAAACTGTAACGATTTGGACACGTCTGGTAAAAACGTATTTTCGTCCTCGCGCCCGTGTTTCTGAAAACCGAACTCCACTTCTTTCAACTGCGAACAAATGCTGCATAGATCGAACGTTTTGCGTTTTTGGGCTTCAGGTGCGGCGGCTGACGATTGCGCGGCGGCCTTGCGCTCGACTTCCATTCGTTTCGCCCACAAAATCGCTTCCCATCCTCTGTCCACGATGCGCGGAAAGATGCGCGATTGCCCAGTCGAAAAATGCAACTCCGCGTGATTCAGCGCCCCTTTGCCGTATTTGAGCGGCATGTACACGAGCTTGATTTTTTGCAAATCGTCCCACAAAAACCGCTTCCCATCGCGCCGCGTCACGCCTTCTTCGTCCAGCGCTTTGGCTCCGCGCCGATATTCCAACAGCGTTACGCCGCCCCACAATCCAAGCGGCAAAATCGCAAACAACAGCAGCGGCAGCACCGGAACCGTGATCGCCATATACCCCAGCCCAAAGGCCGGAAAACCTGTCATCGCTCCCATAATCGCAAGGCGCGTGTAGTACGACCGATCAAGTTGTAATTCGATGGTTTTCATCGTGCCTCAAATCTCCGAAAAGTTTGCATAGCCCTGATGCTGTGAACCCTTTACAACTTCAAGCGCAATACGACCAGCATAATCAATCCGCCAAACATCCACCAATAAGCCGTATGCAATTGCCCCTGTTTCAGCGGCAGCCAGGTTTCATAATGTTGCCGCAAGGCGGTCGGGTCATTCAAATGAACTGTCGCCGTTTCGGTCAGCATCACTTGCAAACAATGATACAGCGCCACCATCCACGCCAGCAGCGGAGCCGTGAACACGCCTTTCATCACGACATTCGCATCTTCCGGGATGAATTTCGCAAAGCCGAGAATGCCGAGGTAAATACCCTGCAACGCGCCGAGTCCGGTCATCAGCGAAGTTGCGGCGCTGCGAATGGCGGCGGGGCCGTCCGTCACCATCTTGCGTCCGTAATCCAACCAAAAATCCGCATCGGGCGGAGTTGGTGGACTGTCGCCTAAATCTATAATTTCGTCTGGTATGGTCTTATCCTCTGGGAACGGATTCAATGCACGGTTTGTCTTCTGTCGCGTAGCGACGCCGTGATTTTAGCCCGGTGTTTCAACGCCGGGAGAGCATAGGAGCGAGCCCGCGTCGCGTTAGCGACGACAGACTCAACCGTCGCTGACGCGACGCGCGAGAAATCTTTGCCACCGTTCCGTGGGTTGAAACCGCACGGCTAAATTCAACCTACCGCTACGCGGCGAAGAGCGGTTGGGGTTGTGTGGCGTTCAGCCGTGCAGCACCCGCTCCAAATCGCTGCGCGTGAAGACGACGCGGCCTTCCGTGCAAACGCGACACTTGAACACCAACTTGTTCGGTAGTTCGACGCTTGCGTATGGCGAGGCGCTTTTCGCTACCGGCGTCTTTCGCAGCAAATCGTCGCGGGTGAAGTCATTGTCGTGTTTGTTTGCGCCATTACATTTCTTAAGGCTTTCTCCATCACGGGCGTCAACAGTCCCTTCTGGTACGGTACGAGGAGCGGTAGGACTGGGTGGCATCATCGCTTGACCCGGTCGCTACCGCTCCCGGTACTGTACCGTAACACCATCGCCAACGCATCGGCTTGCAACACAGGATCATCCCTCCGCCACAACGCACGGCGCGCGGCATGGGTGGCCGCTTCGAGCGATTGTCCGGCGATGAGTTTGGGATACAGAACTTCGGCGAGCTTCAATCCGGCAGTATCTGAAATCGCAAACTGCATCGCCAGCACGGCGGGGATTTTCTCGGCGAGCAACGCGCGCGCCAGATCGCGGAAACCTCTGGTGTGCAAAGTCTGCGCCGTGTTGCAGCCCGAAATCACCGCGAGCCGCAGCGGGCTGAGACCTTTGGCGAGCGAGGCCAAAAACTCGTCCGCTTTGACGGGCAAACGTTTGCCGTCTTGATCTTCCAACAACAAGCCACCGCCATTTTCGGGCGCGATGCCGTGACCGATGAAATGCAAAATATGGTATCCGACTTCGAGACTGGGTTCCAGGATTTCCAGCTTCGCTTCGTCCTCGAAATCTACGTGCAACTTGCCTTGCCCGGCAGGCGCATTGACGGCTTCGAGCAGCTGGCATTTTCGGGAATGCGCAAACACAACGTCAGAAAATCACTGCGCTCGCGTTGCTCTTGCCAGAGGGTTTGGAGTTTGGCGGGGAAGAGCTTTTGATAGAGCTTCTGCCCAAACGCCTGCAATCGTTCAAGCCGTCCTTGCGGATCGCGTGGATTGAAGTCGAGCCGACCGATTTCAAACTGCGCCAAATCATTCAGCCGATAGTCAAAGCGCGATGACGCGAGCGGCTGCGATGAATTGCGGTCGAAAACCGTGACGTTGAAGCTTTCGTCGGCGTTGGGCTGAAGATGAAATTCAAGCAACGTGGGCATGGCAAACCCTTCCTTTCGGGGCTGAAGACGAACGGAGCAAGAAGTTAAATTTTTCACCGCAAAGACGCCGAGAAACCGCAGAGATTCGCAGAGAATTCTCTGTGAGCCTCTGCGTTACCTCTGCGGTGAAAAAACGCTCTCATTCTACACAGCCACAATTGCACGATGCAATCCGGTCGAACCGGAAGGGAAGCTGGTGCTGTTGCGTTCGATTTGACGATTGCCTTTGGCATCCGTGACGCGGGTGGCCAACACGTATTCGCCTTTGTTGGCGGGCTTCCAAGTGATTTGCCACGTCACCCAGGCGTCGGGCAGTTGCTCGCTCGTGATGGTTGCTGTCTGCCACGTCGTGCCGTCGTCGAAACTGACTTCGACGTTGCCGACGGTTTCTGCGCCGCACAAGGCAATGCCGGTCACAATCCATGAGCCGTCTTTTTGAGGTCGGGCAGAATCTATGCGGGCAGTCATCTTGATTTTGCATTCGTCGCAGTAGCCACGCGTTTCCCAATGGCCTTTGAACCAGGGACTTTTTACGATTTCGATCCTGCTAAGCCAGCGCGGTTGTTTCATTCCATAAATCCCTGGCAACAACACGCGGGCAGGGAAGCCGTGTTTGAGTGGCAATGCCTCACCGTTCATTTTGTACGCGATCCAGGACAAACTGTTCATCGCCAGTTCCAATGGCACACTGGAATAAAAACCATCTGCCGCGTGAAAGACGACGCGCAGGTTTTCGCGTGACATTGTCCCTAACGCTTTTTCCAGCATCGGTGCCAGCGCAGTGGCTGTCCAGACAGCATTGCCCATCGCCGGGCCACCGGGTTCATTGCCTACGCAAATGAATGTTTTGTGCACTTCCGAACTCGGTAGTTTTAATAATTCGTCATAGCTGAGCGCGAATGAATTTTGGCCGACAACTTCCATCCGCCATTCCTCTGGCCTGATTGTTGGTCGAAACCCTTCGTCAATCGAAACGGTGTAGAAATCTTGATTAGTGGTGAGATATTTCGTCTGACGATTGGCAACAGGTCTGGCGCGAAAACGCCACCAGCGAAACCCAGCGTACCCGATGACCGCAGCAATGCCGCCGAATAAAAATCTGCGACGATTGGTGCGCCGCCGTTCTTCTGTAATTTGATTGAGAGAATCAAACAAAGCCATCAATAAATAAACGGTACAAGTTTGCGCCCGAAAACTCAACCTGCGTACAATGCGGCTATGGCAAATAAAACCCCACGAACTGTTTATGCTTGTCAGCAATGCGGTGCGCAATCAAGGAAGTGGTTGGGCAAGTGCCCGGATTGCGGGGCCTGGAATTCCTATGTTGAAGAGCGGGAACGCCCTGTCGGGACACCGCAATCTTCGATCTCAAGATCAGGGTTGCGACTTCGTGAAAATCGTCCTGTGCCATTTTCCAACATCGAAACCCAATCCGATCTGCGCGAAGTCACGGGCATCGAAGAATTCGACCGCGTGTTAGGTGGTGGAATTGTACCCGGTTCACTGGTTTTGATTGGTGGTGCGCCGGGAATTGGCAAAAGCACTTTGTTGATGGCGGTGGCGGATAAGCTCAGCAATTTGTATGGGAAGGTTTTGTATGTCTCAGGCGAAGAAAGCGAGCGGCAAATCAAATTGCGCGGCGAACGTTTGGGGGTGAATCCTGATAACCTTTTTTTGCTTTCAGAAACGAATCTGGAACGAATCTTCGATGAGATCAATCGCCTCGAACCGCAAGCTGTCATTGTTGATTCAATCCAAACCGTATTTTCAGAAAAGATTGAATCCGCTGCCGGATCAGTTTCGCAGGTGCGCGAGGCGGCAGGACAGTTTTTGTTGCTGGCAAAGAACCTGACGATTCCCGTGTTTTTAATCGGGCATATTACCAAAGAAGGAATGATTGCAGGGCCAAAAGCGCTGGAGCATATTGTGGATACCGTGCTGTATTTCGAGGGCGAGCGTTATCACAATCATCGAATCCTGCGTGCGGCTAAAAATCGGTTTGGTGCCGCCAATGAACTCGGCATTTTTGAAATGACAGGGCAGGGATTAATCGGCGTGCCAAATCCTTCTGAGCTTTTTCTCAGCGAACGTCCTTTGGGGGTTGCGGGGTCAGCGGTGATTGCCGCGATGGAAGGAACCCGCCCGATGCTGGTGGAATTGCAGGCGCTGGTCAGTTCTTCCAAATTTGGAAATGGTCGGCGCACTACGCAGGGCGTAGAAATCAATCGGGTAGCGCTGTTGGTGGCAATGCTGGAAAAACGCGTGGGCCTGTTGATGTCTGGCGATGACATCTTCGTGAACCTGGTCGGCGGGATGATTTTGGATGAGCCTGCGACCGATTTGGGAATCGTTGCGGCTGTAGTGTCCAGTTTTCGTAACATTCCGATTCATCATCAGACCATCGTTTTTGGCGAAGTCGGTCTGGCCGGCGAAATTCGCGCCACCGCGCAAGCCGGGATTCGCCTGCGGGAGGCCGCGCGAATGGGGTTTAAGCGGGCGGTCATTCCTCAAAATAATCTGCCCGGAATTGAAGCGGATGATCGGCTGGAAGTCATTGGGGTGCGTTCTGTTGTCGAGGCCCTGGAAGCTTTGTTTTAGTGTTTCAACGCAAGCTCTTATGCTTTTGTTTGTCTCCGTGCTACAATCCCGCCGTCGTTAATTAATTTATTTTTATAACTTAAGGTCATTTGAGACGCATCCCCCACTCTATTGGTTCATAACTAATAAGTTTAATTCCAGACCTCTTTGGGAGGTTATTTATGCTGAGGAAATATGACATTAGATACAATTGTAATCCGGGCGGTGTTTACCATTTTACTGGTCGGAGCTGGATATTTTCTTCAACCGTTTCCCTCAAATGCTGCTAATCAAATCGGGCTTTCTGCTTCAATACTATCCGCAGTAGTAGCTTTAGTTTTAGCAATTGGAGTCATCTTTTTTGAGTTGCGAATTCGACAAGCGTCGTTGAAGACCTTGATCGGCGCAGCCATTGGATCAACTCTGGGAATCATCGGGGCAACGTTGATCGGCTTTCTGATTACAGCTCAGAAATGGGATCACCCCCTACAGGCGTTTGCGACCATCGCCCTGACCTTATTCATGGGATATGTCGGGTTAATGGTTGGCGCGGCGAAGGGCGACTATCTGGATTTAGGCGCGCTGGGCGGGATTCTGAGTGATCGTTCGACGACGAAACTTACTTACAAGATTCTGGATACCAGCGTCATCATTGATGGTCGGGTCGCAGATATTGCCGAAACCGGATTTCTGAGCGGGACGATTCTGATTCCACAATTTGTTTTACGGGAATTGCAACAGATTGCCGATTCATCTGACTCCGCCAAACGCAATCGCGGACGGCGCGGGCTGGACATCCTGCAACGCATTCAGAAAAACGGAAACCTGGATGTGCAAGTCTGGGAAGGCGATTTCCCGAACGTGCGCGAAGTGGATTTGAAGTTGATCGAGCTTGGCAAGCAGTTAAATGCTCCGATTGTGACCAATGATTTCAACCTGAACAAAGTTGCGCACCTGCGTGGCGTGGACGTTCTGAATATCAATGAACTGGCCAACACGCTGAAGCCGGTTGTTTTGCCGGGCGAAACGATGCGCGTCTTCGTTTTGAAAGAAGGCAAGGAATACAATCAGGGCGTTGCTTATCTGGATGATGGCACGATGGTCGTTGTAGACAATGCACGTCGCCTGATCGGCAAGAATGTGGATTTGATTGTGACCAGCGTCTTGCAAACGACGGCAGGAAAAATGATCTTCGGTCGTGCCGAAGATAATCAAAAGCCTGATCCTCGTGAACAGCGCGATTATCCCCGCGAAGCACGCGATTTCCGTCCACCACGCCCACAGGCAATTGAATCCTAACATTTAGTTTCGGGTTTCGGGTTTTGCGTTTCGAGGCAGGTTGCTTGAGGCATAAAACTCGAAACTTCAAACTCGAAACTGCCTATGAATGTCGCCATTATTCCTGCTGCTGGCAGCGGTACACGCCTCGGTGGAAGCATTGCCAAACAATTTCTACCTTTAGCTGGCATCCCGATCATTTTTCATACGCTACAGCGTTTTGAGACCTGTCCTGAAATAGATGCGATTGCGGTAGCATTGCCTATTAGCGATATTGTCGAATTCGGCGAGGAAATCACCCGCCGTGATTTCCAGAAACCTTTTCATCTTGTCCCTGGCGGCAAAGAACGTAGCGACTCTATTCTGAATGCGCTGGAAGCTGTTGCCGGATTGTTGCCGGAGATCGTCGTTGTGCATGATGCAGTGCGTCCATTTGTCACGACGACGCAAATTTCCGCTGTGATTGCTCGCGCCAGTGAGGTCGGGGCAGCAATTCTCGCCTTGCCTTCGACAGATACGATCAAAGAAGTCGAAAACGGAATGATCATGCGTACGCTGAATCGTCGCCGGATTTATCGTGCCCAAACGCCGCAGGCCTTTCGCTATGATTTATTGCTGAAAGCCAATGAATCTGCCCGTGCAGATTTCGTCCCTTCAGAATGGATGACCGACGATTCATTGCTGGTGGAACGCCTGGGTGCCCAAATTGCCATTGTCGAAGGTTCGCCCAATAACATAAAAATCACGACGCCTGAAGACCTTCAGCTCGCAGAAAAAATAATCTCTCCTTTTTGAAATCATCCAAGTCTCGATGTCTGATTCACCGCAAAGTTCACCCTGCAATTCTCAAATTCGTGTTGGCATTGGCAATGACATTCATCGTCTGGTCGAAGGTCGCAAGCTCATCCTCGGTGGTGTAGAAATCCCTTTTGAAAAAGGCCTGCTGGGACATTCGGATGCTGACAGTCTGACACATGCAATCTGCGACGCCTTGCTGGGGGCAGCTGCGCTTGGCGACATTGGCACTCATTTTTCTGATAAAGACCCACGGTGGAAAGGGGCCGATAGTTTGATGTTGCTGCGGCGGGTGTGTGAACTACTCAATGAAAGTGGCTGGCACATTGGTAATGTTGACGCTACGATTATGGCTGAGCGTCCGAAGATGATGCCGCATCTTCCGGCAATGAAGGCAAAACTGGCCGCAGCCATGAATCTGGATGATTCGTGTCTCAGCCTCAAAGCCAAAACGAACGAAGGTTTGGATGCGGTGGGGCGCGGAGAAGCAATCGCCGCGCAGGCAATTGCCTTGATTCATAGAAATGATTCGCAAAACAAGTTAGGCTGACAAGATGATCGAAGTAATCGCATTTGACGCAGACGATACACTTTGGCACAACGAGCGTCACTATACCGAGGCAAAAGAAATCTTCACCAAAATTCTGGCGCGTTACCACGACGAACGCTGGATTGAGGAAAAGCTGGATTCGACAGAATTACAGAACCTGAATCGTTATGGCTATGGCATTAAATCCTTTGCCCTTTCGATGATTGAAACTGCGATCCATCTGACCGAAGGGCGGATCACCGGCAATGAAATTCAGGAGGTAATCGCTATCGCCTGGGATATGTTGCGCAAACCAATGGAAATTTTCGATGGTGTGCGAGACACGATTTCGGCGCTGGCTGAAACCTACAAAGTCCTGCTGATCACCAAAGGCGATTTGTTTGAGCAGGAGGCAAAAATCGCTCGGTCAGGCATAGGCGAATATTTCAGCAGTATTGAGATCGTTTCTGAGAAAACGCCTCAGTCCTATCAGGCCATCCTCAATAAACATCAGGTGCAGCCGCAAAATTTTGTGATGGTTGGCAATTCGCTGAAATCCGACATCCTGCCCGTGCTGGCGATTGGAGGGATTGGGATTTACATTCCTTTTGAGACCACCTGGGTCCATGAACTTGTGCCTGAAGAAGAATTGGCTGACAAGGATTTCATCCGACTGGCCAGCATTTCTCATGTGCCTGTAATGCTTGCCTCATTGACCTCCCCCGTGTCCTAACCTAAGCCTTCTATGCGACCACAAGATTTGATTGAAAAAAAACGCGACCGAGGCGAATTGACCCACGATGAAATTGCGTTTTTGATTCGTGGCTATACCCGCGATGAAATCCCTGATTACCAGATGGCGGCCTTTCTGATGGCTTCGTTTTTGAATGGGATGAGTGATTCAGAAACGACAACTTTGCTCGAAGAAATGCTGCATTCCGGCATTGTTTTGCAGCACGATGAAATTCCTGTACCCAAAGTAGACAAGCATTCAACTGGTGGTGTAGGCGATAAAACATCACTTGTCATTGCCCCCGTTGTCGCGGCTTGCGGCCTCTGCGTTCCCATGATTTCGGGCCGCGCACTTGCCCACACGGGTGGCACGCTGGATAAGCTGGAAGCAATCTCTGGTTTTCGCACCGATTTGTCGCTGGAGGAATTCAAGGCAGTTTTGAAAAAATGTGGCCTTGCGTTAATTGGCCAAACCAGGGAAATCGCCCCGGCGGATCGTAAGCTTTACGCGCTTCGTGATCTGACGGCGACAGTTCCTTTTCGCCCGTTCATCGTTGCCTCCATCCTGTCGAAGAAATTAGCCGAAGGCATTGACGGACTTGTGCTGGATGTGAAATTTGGAAATGGTGCGTTTATGCGCGAGTTCGACGATGCCCGAAAACTGGCGGAGATGTTAACGCAAGCCGCGCGATCAATGGGTAAGCGAACCGTTGCATTGCTGACGAACATGAATCAACCGCTTGGTCGCTGGGTTGGGAATGCGGTTGAGACAATGGAGGCGATTGAAGTTTTGCGTGGCAAGCTGGACGGTGATTTTGCTGAACTGAGCATTGAATTATCAGCTCAGATGTTGATCGTCGGTGGGATTACGACGGATTTAGCCGAAGCGAGAAAGCAGGTGCGCGCAGTTATTCAATCTAGCGCTGCACTGGATAAGTTTATTGCTGTTATCAAGGCACAGGGCGGTGATCCATCCATTGTTGATTGGGTTGGCGCGACCTACAACCTGGAACCCTACGTCAAATATTCCGCGTTTGTTGCCTCTGCACAAACTGGATTTGTCCGTGGCATCAAAACGGATGAAATCGGACGAATCGTGATGGATTGGGGCGGTGGTCGCAGGCAGTTAACTGATCCGATTGATTATGGCGTTGGGCTTTACATTCACGCCAAGTTGGGCGATGCGGTAAAGCTGGGTGATCTTTTGGTGATGATGTACTTCAATGACAAATCCAAACTGGAAGAAATGCAGACACGGGTGCGAGCCGCGTATGAAATTGGCGCAGAACCGCCTACAATAGAACCGCTGATCAAAGAAATTATTTAATCTGTCATTTCCTCTTATTCAGGAGAAGGATCAGAAATGCCCCTTGTACGAATCACTCTCTGTTTTCTCTGTGTCCTCTGTTGTCTGGTCTCGGCCTGCAGTTCCTCTGTCAACAGCGCCGACGCAAACAAGATCAAAGTTGGCATTGTCTTCGACATCGGCGGAAAGGATGATCGTTCGTTCAACTCTGCCGCCAATCAGGGGGTCCTGCGAGCGAAAAAGGAATTGCCGATAGTTTTGCGTGATGCTGAGCCGGGCGATGCGACCTCGCTGGAACCTGCGATGCGGGCGTTTGCACAGTACGGGTACAATTTGATCATCGGTGTCGGCTTTGCACAGGCTCCAATCCTTGAACAAGTGGCCAAAGATTATCCGAATACACATTTCGCAATTGTGGATGGCGTATGCGACAGTCCAAATGTTGCCAGCCTGCTTTTTAAGGAGCATCAAGGCTCATTTCTGGTTGGCATGATCGCTGCCTCGACCAGCAAAACCAATACCATTGGCTTTGTTGGCGGAATGGATATTCCCTTGATCCGCAAGTTTCTGAAAGGATACGAAGAAGGCGCGCGATATGTGAATCCCAGCATTCGCGTGATCCCGAATTTTATCGGAATTACCGATGCCGCGTGGAATAATCCAAGTCAGGGAAAAGAACTGGCAACCGCTCAAATTCAGCAGGGGGCAGATGTGCTTTTTCAAGCCGCTGGCAATTCCGGCCTGGGGGTTTTTGATGCGGCTGAGTCCATGAAGAAGTTTGCTATCGGCGTGGATTCAAACCAGAACTACGTCAAGCCGGGCACCATTCTGACTTCAATGACAAAGCGCATTGATAATGCTGTTTTTGCAGTGGTCAAAGAAGAAGTCGAAGGCAAATTCAAAGGTGGCGTCCATGTGTATGGATTGGAAAATGATGGCGTTGGGTATGCGATGGATGAATACAACAAACATCTCATCGCTCAAGCCATCATTGACAAGGTCGAGATAGCCAAAAAGAAGATCATTGCCGGCGAAATCAAAGTCACAGATGTCATGGCAAAATAACTCCTTCCAAATAGCCAGATGATTGAACTCAAAAACATCACCAAGCGATTCGGCGCAGTCACTGCGAATAAAGGCATCAATATCACAATCAACGACAAGAGCATCCATGCCATCGTTGGCGAAAATGGTGCGGGCAAATCTACGATCATGAAAATCCTTTATGGCTTTTACACGGCTGATGAGGGGGAAATTTTCGTGGATGGTGAACGTCGCGTGATTCGCAATCCACACGATGCCATCGCGCTTGGCATTGGGATGGTGCATCAGCATTTTATGTTGGTGCCACCGATGACTGTGCTGGAAAATATTATTCTGGGTGCAGAAACCACTCAGGCCGGACGGATTGATTTCAAGCAGGCTGAAGCGAAAGTACAGAAACTTCTGGATGACTTTGGTTTCAAGTTAGACCTGCACAAAGCTGTCGAATCGCTGAGCGTCGGACAACAGCAACGAGTCGAAGTTGTCAAAGCACTTTATCGTGGCGCACGTATTTTGATTTTGGATGAACCTACCGCTGTCCTGACACCGCCGGAAGTCGAAGAGTTTTTCCGCATTTTGCGCAGCATGCGTGAACAGGGAAAAACGATTATCATCATTACGCACAAGTTGAGCGAAGTGCTTTCGCTTTCGGACAATATCACCGTGATGCGAGATGGTCAGGTCGTCGGGAATCTGGTCACGGCCAACACCAACGCCGCAGAAATCGCTCGGTTGATGGTCGGGCGTGAAGTTCTGCTGCGAGTTGAAAAGCCTCCCGCTCAGCCCAAAAACGATGTTCTCGTCGTAAATCATCTGCGACTTTTTCCCGACAGCGAACCGATCTCGTTTACGGTTCACGCAGGTGAAATCGTTGGCATTGCCGGGGTTGAAGGCAACGGGCAAACCGAATTGATTGAAGTGCTGGCTGGTTTGAAAAAGTCAGAGGCCGGAAACTTCATGGTCAATGGGACGATCTGTGCGGCATTGACAGCTCGACAAATTAAAGAGCTTGGCGTGGCTCATATTCCCGAAGATCGGCATCGTCGCGGATTGTTATTGGATTTCGATCTGACCGACAATTCCATTCTCGGCACGCATTATCGCTCGCCTGCGGCTTCTGTGATGGGCTTGCTGAATAATGTCGCTGCAATCGCCAAATCAAAGCGGCTAATCCACGATTTCGATGTGCGTCCGGCGAATGAAGCCCTGACGGCCAGAACCCTTTCCGGTGGCAACCAGCAAAAACTCATCATTGGACGAGAGTTCGATATTGCTCCGAAGTTATTGCTCGTCTCGCAACCAACACGCGGCGTAGACATTGGGGCAATAGAATTCATTCACCGCAAACTGGTCGAGTTACGCGATGCCGGAGCCGCAATTTTATTAGTGTCTGCCGAACTCGAAGAAGTTTTATCCCTCTCAGACCGAGTCCTGGTGATGTACCAGGGACGCGTTGTCGGCGAAGTTGATCCCACCAAAGTAAGCCAGGAAGAAATTGGTTTGATGATGACAGGCGGGAAAGAGCATTGAAAATTAAGCAGGAAAATTAAAATTGGTCACGCGAAAAAGGTACGCTGAAAATCATGAAAATTATTCGTCTCATCATATGTTTATTTGTACTTAATCTTGTAGTTTTTGCCCAAACAGCGCCGACAAGAATCACATCTGCGGATCAAGCTGTGTTGGATCGCATTTCTGCCGATTCTTTGCGAGGGCATCTGTCGTTTATCGCTTCGGATTTGTTGGAAGGGCGAGGCACGCCATCGCGCGGGCAGGAGATTGCGGCGGAATACATCGCTGCACAGTTTCGCCGCGCAGGTTTGGAACCCGTTGGAGATGATGGTTATTTCCAGACTGCGAACTGGTTGCAAACCGCACCCAACACGGATGGGTTTATCTTGACACTGCGACGTGCAAAGCAGGTCATCAAAGTGCCGCCGCAACAGGTGAGTTTTGCCTGGGATCAAGAAGTAAAACTTCCGCGCGCCTTGTTATTTAAGGTGGATTACAACGATGCAAAGGCGGTGGCGGCGCTGAAGCCCCCGCAACTGGCTGGCAAAGTCATCATCACCGAAATCCCCGATTTTCGCCGCGAAGATCGCTCCAAATGGCGCGATTTGCAGCGAGCACAGAACACGTTCCTCAACACCTTACGTGGACTAAAGCCTGCTCTGGTTATTTCGATTGATCGTCAGGCATCGAGCGGCGCAGGCTTAGGCGCAAAACGAATGATTGACCCTGAACGACGGCAATCGTTCAACCCGCCCATGCCGGTACTGACGATTCACGATGCTCAAGTCGCAAAAATGTATGATGCGATGAAGCCCGGAGCCTCCCTGACCGCGCTCTCTTTCAACCTGAGCGCTGCCAAAGAACAACCACTGAAGCTGCGGAATGTGATTGGTGTGTTGCGTGGTTCAGACCCGGAACTCAAGGATACTTACGTGCTTGTAACAGCGCATTACGATCATGTTGGGATGAACCCGAATGCTGAGGGCGATCAGATTTTTAATGGCGCGAACGATGATGGCAGTGGGACGGTTTCGGTGATTGAATTAGCGGCGGCTCTTGCCAAACGCGAAACCCGTCCGAAGCGCAGCATTGTATTTATGACCGTTTTCGGTGAAGAGCGTGGCTTGCTTGGCTCACGCTACTACGGGCAACATCCGATCTTCCCGATTGAGAAGACGGTTGCTGACATCAATCTGGAGCAGGTCGGACGCACCGATGATACCGAAGGGTCACAGGTAAACCGCGCAAGTATGACCGGATTTGATTTTTCTGATGTTG
Organism: Acidobacteriota bacterium; assembly: GCA_018268995.1. Lineage (GTDB taxonomy): Bacteria > Acidobacteriota > Blastocatellia > RBC074 > RBC074 > JAFDVL01. The sequence continues at coordinate 13,889 of JAFDVL010000124.1, forward strand.
GTGACATCTTCAGACAAGCCGGAGAGGCAACCGGAATCACCGTCTTCAAGCATCCACAAAACAGCGATGCCTTTTTTGGTCGAAGCGACAATCAGGCGCTCGCCGATCAGGGCGTTCCAGCGCATACCATGTGCGTAGCATTTGTCTATCCTGACTACCACGGACTTGGCGATCATTGGGATAAAGTGGACTATGAAAATATGGCCCGCACGAATCGCATGGTCGCACTTGGATTATTGATGATTGCTGAAAATCCAATTGCCCCGAAATGGAACGAGGCCAATCCAAAAACAGAACGCTACGTCAATGCCTGGAAAAAACGTCGTTCCCAATAAGCCTGAAAACAAAGAGATATTGAGCAACGCAAGCGAGGCTTCACCCGGTCTCGTGCCTTTCCCTTACAACGTAGGCGGAAAGACAGGATGCCGAAGCCCGCACGCAGTAAGGGCGTCACAAACACACCCTAGTGCTGCCCTTACTGCGTGCGGGCTTCGGCATTAGTCAGATTTTGAATAAGCCTGTGCCTTCCCCTGACTTTTCCAGACTTCCCTAGACTTTTCGGGACTTCATGTAGTAAAAACCATGCTTAGCTCGTACCCTTTCAGCCGAAGGCGTTCAACCAATGAAATTTGGCGTTGTAGTTTTCCCCGGTTCAAATTGCGATCACGATACTTATCACGTCATTAGCAAGGTTATCGGCCAGCCCGTAGATTTCATCTGGCACAAACAGGAATCCATTGAAGGCTTTGATGCTGTCATCTTGCCGGGCGGTTTTTCGTACGGCGATTACCTACGCTCTGGTGCCATCGCCCGATTCTCGCCCGTCATGCAGGCCATTAAACGGTTCGCCAGTGATGGGGGATTGGTGCTCGGTATCTGCAATGGCTTTCAAATCCTGTGTGAATCCGGCTTGTTGCCTGGCGCATTATTGCGAAATCGCGATCAAAAATTTATTTGCGAACACGTAAATGTTCGTGTCGAGCATACGGAAACACCTTTTACCAGCGCATACTCTGCCGATCAGGTTTTGCGCGTTCCGATTGCGCACGGCGACGGAAATTATTTTTGCGATGATGCGACCTTGCGTGAATTGGAATCCAATCAGCAAATTCTCTTCCGCTATTCCGATGCAAAGGGCGAGATTTCAGAATCCGCCAATCCAAATGGCTCGCTGAACAACATTGCAGGCGTTTGCAATCGTGAACGAAATGTCCTTGGGCTGATGCCGCATCCAGAACGTGCTGCCGAAGATGTCCTTGGCAGTCATGACGGATTGGCGATGTTTCATTCAATGACCGTTGCACTGCGCGAAAAGCTAAAATCTAAATAAATTTTGTCATTGTTCATTCGCCATTGGTTTGGGGGCAGCGGAATTTCTCTCAACCAATAACCAGTGATTGATGACCAGTGACCGATGATCACCATGCAAATCACTCCCGAACTCTTAGACCAACACAACCTCACGCCTGATGAATACGACCGCATTAAGCAACTGCTGGGACGCGAACCAAGCTTCACGGAACTCGGCGTTTTTTCGGTGATGTGGTCCGAGCATTGTTCTTACAAGTCGTCGCGCATTCATCTGAAGAATTTGCCGACCGAGGCGGATTGTTTGGTGCAAGGCCCCGGCGAAAACGCAGGGATTGTAGACATTGGCGACGGTTGGTGTGTGGCATTTAAAATTGAATCTCACAATCACCCGTCGTTTATCGAGCCATATCAAGGCGCAGCGACAGGCGTGGGCGGGATTCTGCGCGACATTTTTACAATGGGCGCGCGTCCGGTGGCGGCCATGAATTCACTGCGTTTCGGGCCGATTCGTGACGAAGACATCAAGGATGAGAAGTCCTCGGAGATCGTCAATCGCAACCGTCATATTCTGGCTGGCGTGGTGAAGGGAATAGGTGATTATGGGAACGCTTTTGGCGTGCCGACGATTGGCGGCGAGGTTTATTTTGCTGACGAATATTCACTGAATCCATTGGTGAATGCCTTCGCGCTCGGATTGGTCAGGCGTGAACAAATCTTTTATGGCAAAGCCGAAGGGGTTGGCAATCACGTGATTTACGTTGGTGCGAAAACTGGCCGAGATGGGATTCACGGCGCAACGATGGCTTCGGCTGAGTTTGATGAAGCAGCATTGGAAAAACGTCCAACGGTACAGGTTGGTGATCCGTTCTATGAAAAACTGCTGCTCGAAGCCTGCCTTGAAGCCATGCGCGCAGGCGCGATTGTTGGCATTCAGGATATGGGCGCTGCCGGATTGACCTCATCAAGTTGTGAAATGGGTGCGCGTGCTGGGACGGGGATCGAGATTAATCTGGATTTGGTGCCACAACGTGAGACCGGCATGACGGCCTATGAAATGATGCTCTCAGAATCGCAGGAACGGATGTTAATTGTGGCGGCACGTGGGCATGATAGGCAGGTCGCTGAAATCTTTCACAAATGGGATTTGGACGCGGTCACGATTGGCCAAGTCACTAACAATCAGCGCCTGCGCGTCGTTCATCACGGCGAAGTTGTCGCAGATATTCCAAACGCTGCCCTCACGGACGAAGCCCCGAAATACAATCGCCCGCAATCTGATTATCCGACTGCAACAGAAGACATGACAGCCAAAGTCGAAGCCGGATTGCAAAAGCTTGCCTCTGAAGTCGGCGAAGAAAATGCCTGCAATGAAGCATTATTGCGGTTACTGGCCGCGCCAAACATTGCTTCCAAGCAATGGGTCTATCGCCAATACGACCATATGGTGCGAACAAATACGGTTGTGTTGCCTGGTTCTGATGCGGCTGTCATTCGCGTGAAGGAAACGCGGCGTGCGCTGGCAATGTCATTGGATTGCAATGGACGCTATTGCTATCTGAGTCCTAAAGAGGGTGCTCGGCTTGCGGTGGCTGAATCCGCCCGCAATGTTGTGTGCAGCGGGGCAAAGCCGCTGGCAATCACCAACTGTTTGAATTTCCCCAGCCCGGAACGACCTGAAATCATGCGCTCATTCGTGGAAACGCTGGAGGGTATGGGCGAAGTTTGTCGCGCCCTTGGCACCCCCGTGACTGGCGGGAATGTCAGCTTTTACAACGAAACCGAAGGCAAAGGGATTTACCCAACGCCAACTATCGGCATGCTGGGTCTGATCGAACATCAACGCCACATCACGACGCAATGGTTCAAGCGCGAAGGCGACGTGATTTTATTGCTCGGAACGACGCAAAATGACTTTGGCGGCAGCGAATTGCTGGCGCTGTTTGGTGAAGTCGCTGGGGCGATTCCGCAGTTGGATTTGCAGGCCGAATTAGCCGTCCAGAACACCTGCCTTGCCGCCATTCAAGCCGGATTGATTTGCTCTGCACACGATTGCTCCGAGGGTGGCTTAGCTGTCGCACTGGCCGAAAGCTGTTTCTCCCACGATGCCCGTCCTGCAATTGGCGCAAGCGTCAATTTTAATTCATCCCTCATTCCTCATCGCTCCTCTCTCTTTTCCGAAAGTCCTTCGCGCATCATCGTTTCTGTCAAGCCGGACAATGTCGCCGCCGTGCAGGCGCTTGCCGCTCAGCACAATGCAAGTTGTTCTGTAATTGGTGAGGTTGGCGGGGAGGATTTAAGAATAACGATGGAAGGGGAAGGTTGTATTCAGCATTCAGTGCGCTTGCTTGAAAATGACTGGCGAAAGGCATTGTCCAGGTCTTTGGATCGCTGAGAAGGCACAGAAAACGGGAAGCTTAAAACTACGCATTCACTGTGAAGTGTACAAAGTCTTTGGCATGCACAACATCGGCGAATTATTGGCTACGCTGTATGGAGGCTGAAAAGAGCAGCGGATTATTTCAACAAGACCCTCCTTGGATAAGTGTGGAAGGCCTTGTTGGTTTCTTGGAATGAATACTGGTTGTATGAGTGATAGGTTAGTTGCAGGCTCTAAGAAGTCACATCACTCTTTCAGTTTTTAGCATTTTCAGCGCTATCTTGCTTTTTTCTCAGGCGGGAACCCATTCTCCTGTATGGGTGGACTTATTGCCCAAACGAAAAATTTAATTTTACTGTCTATTCCCCCTATCCAAGAGTTGTTTTTTAGGACGATTGGTTTCCCTATTTTTGAAGCTAAAAGTATATCACCGCCCTTGACCACCTTGATATTTGTATTGTCAGGGATTTCTATGTCTATTGCTATCACATCATTATTTGATACCTGAGGCCTATCAATGCCAATGCTATAAGGAGTTATAGCTAGTATGTTATCTGATAACTCAGCGCCAAACGTAAGATTAGTAAAGCAGGTATCACAATCTTCCCTTTTTACCAATCGTTGTGCCGTTACCGCGATAACATTCCCTCCTGGCCTGACATTAATTAAATCTTGTTCGGCCCAATTTCTAAGCGCGATTGTTATTGGTTGATTATCACCTATCGCCTGTGATTGAAGATCAAGCTTTTTACTTAGGTATTTACCTTTTGTTTTTACTTCAACTTTTTTCTGTGAATTATTAGTATCAGAAATAAGTTTTTTTGGGCGAGTCGTGGCCCACAACCCAACTGAGATAATCAAGAGCATTAAGAGGCCAAAAAGAAATAATTTTTGTGGTTTAGCTAATATTGATTTCATATACTTCCTCGTTTCTCAAATTCTAAAAAATAATGCACATTTCGTAAAGTTCGAAGTACTGTCCGCCATAATCACAATACTCTATCCAACACTCTTTGTTAGGAAAAGTAGTGTGAATGCAAAGACAGAATGGGTCCGGGGATTCACACCATTCACTTTGGCTTTGCGCCATTGATTCAATATTAAAATCTTTGTACTAGACAAAACGAT
>JAFDVL010000125.1 GCA_018268995.1 Acidobacteriota bacterium
AATAGTGATGCGTTCGCCCTAGGCTGCCACTCATTTTCGACATTACTTCTTTCACGCCATCTTCGCTGGTTTGTACCAATCGGTAACGCAGCACAAAAGCAGCGACCCCTTTGGTGTTGAGCCATTTGGCTACGTCATTCCCTTCGCTGTTGATGGAAAGCGCGTGAAAGGCACCGCCAGGGCAAATGATGACTGCCGTACCATTCGCGGTGGCCGGGTCGGGTAAATAGGCCGTTAAGGTTGGGTTCACAACGTTCGTGACCACCTGCGTTTGCCAGATGTTGGAGAAATATTCTTTCTCTGGCTGCTTCCAGTTTTCTGAACCAGGCGCAGGGCCAGGATAGAGACGAATTACTTTTTGCGCCTGCGCTGCGCCGGTTAACAGCAGCAGGGAACTTGCCAAGAGAAACGCTTTCATTTTCATATTGCTCCTTTTTTTAGGTCAGTCTTCAATGCGCCGCACCAATACTTTATCCACCCGGCGCTGATCCATATCAATAATCTCAAAACGCAAACCACCGAATTCAAAGCTATCGGATTCCGCTGGAATTCGCCCCAGCTTGTACATCACAAATCCGCTCAAGGTGTGATATTCGCCGCGCTCTTCGCCGGGGAGTTTTCTCAACTCCAATGCTTCTTTGATATCATGAACTGTTAACGTCCCATCCAAAATCCAGGAACCATCTTCGCGTTGCTGAATCGGTTGATAGTCGGGTTCATCAATCAGCAGCATATCGCCCGCAATGGCTTCGAGAATATCGTGGTGTGTCACAATTCCGAGTGTGCCGCCATATTCGTCCATCACCACGGCAATGTGCATGCCTGTTTTTTTGAAGTATTCCAATACCTTCAGCGCGGGCATGGATTCCGGTACAAACAGCGGCTGTCGCATGACAGATTGGATGTCAAAGTTGTTTTCGATCTGCGCTTTCAACAAATCTTTCGCGCGAACCATCCCTACAACATTGTCCATTCCGTCACGGCAGACCAAATAGCGCGAATAGCTGCTGTCTTTGAGCGTCTTCTGAATCTCTTCCGGGGCATCGTTCAGGTCAAGATAGGCAACATCACGCCGTGGTGTCATCAGGGCGCGAACGCGTTGATCGCTCATGTGAAAGATGTTTTCGACCATGTGCCGTTCGGCTTCTTCAAAGATGCCGAATTGGGCACCCTGCCGCACCATGATTTTGACTTCATCTTCGGTGACTTGTGGCTCATCGGATGGCTTGATGCCCAGCAGTTTGAGGATGGCATCGGTCGAACCGCTGAGTAATCGCACCGCAGGCGAAGTCAGTTTGGCAATCCAGCGCATCGGATTCGCCACTGTGCGGGCAATAGCTTCAGCGTGATTGAGCGCAAGCTGCTTCGGGACTAATTCGCCGATGACTAATGAAAAATAGGTAATCACCAGCACCACCAACGCAAACGCAAGGTTATCGGCATACGGAGCCAGCGAGGGATACTGCTTCAGCGGGACGGCCAGTTTTTCTGATAATGCTGCCCCGCCAAAGGCACCCGCCAGGATTCCAACCAATGTGATGCCAACTTGCACGGTAGCCAAAAAATCATTGGGCTGTTCAGCTAATTCCAGCGCTGCGCGTGCTTTGATGTCTCCTTGTTCGGCGCGTTTTTGCAGGCGCGCTTTTCGCACGGAAACGATAGCCAATTCGGACATCGAGAAGACTCCGTTGATGACTAACAGGATAAAGACAATGGTGATTTCGATCAGAACTGATTCCATGGCGTTTATTCCGGCTTGTCATTGGCATGCCGTTTTACTTCTTCAATCATTTGCTGCCAATAGTCTGATAAAAACGGCGGATTTTTTAAGCTGTCCAAAACATACGACCGATCTGCGCGCGATAAATCCAGCACGGCGGTAATCATTTCTTCCTGATAAAAGCCCGCTTCGGCCAGCGGAATCCCATTTGGCTCGCGGATAAATGATGATCCGCTGGAAGTTTGTTTGCCATCAGGCGATTCGCCAATGGTGTTGGCTACGCAGTGAAAGATTTTCGAGTTTGGGCCGACAGGTTGTTGCGCCCGTCCTGATGTTCGCTTCCATGTGACGGCTTCGATTTCGTCGGAACTGCACGAAGGATGAAAGAAAATCTGCGCCCCCGCCATTGCCGGGATGCGATAAAGTTCCGGGTGCCGACCATCACGGCAAATCACCATCGTGCAAAGTATCCCGTCAATTTCAAACAAGGAGAGTTTATTGCCACCGCGACAATATTTCTTTTCGTCGCGACCTGCCATATTCACTTTGGCATATTCGTGTACGCTATTTCCGCTCGGATTGATGACGTGCATCAGGTTCAGGAATTTGTGTGCCGTTTTTTGAATCGTGCCGACGATCACCCAAATATTGTGCTTTGCCGCTGCCGCACAAACTTCATTGAGTGCCTGCTGAATCTGGCCTGGTTTGAGTTTGATCAGGTAAGGGAAGTAATAACTGGTTAAGTTTGCTTCCGGGAAGAGCACCACACGACTGCCGTATTCTGAGGCTGCCTGAATGTACTTGAGCGTTGTGCGCAGATTGAATCCGAGGTCTTTGGCCCAGTGCATCTGCACGCAGGAGACCTGAATTACATTTGATTTGGATTGGCTCATGGGTTGTGTGTTGAATCTAAAAGTTTCGTGTTTCGGGTCTTCGACTTACTTGTTCGTTCTGCCATTTTCTGGTGGGATTGTTGATTAGATCGTTTGGCAGATCAAGTCCTGCCAAACAAGTTGTCGCGACCTCTGAAATCCTGACCGTCTCCTAACCCTGCGTCGAAAGTCCTTCCGCTTGAAGCGCCCGCTTTTAACTGCTATTTTGTAGTTGCTGCAATGTGATCGAGTCTGATTACATTTTGAAGCAAAAAATAATCCAGAGAAATCATGAAACTTCGATCACTCGCACTCGCCGTTCTTGTTACGTTTGCTTTTGTTGCTGCGGTCAATGCGCAGATTGTCTTTGATAAACCCAAGGAAAAACCTGACCTCGAAAATCCGTACACGGTAAACGTGCCGCGTGAGCAAATTGCGCGGGAGATTCAGGAGGTGTTGCAAACGTGCAAGATTGTGATAGACACGGAAAAAACGAAAGTGGAAAAAGGCCGCTTTGTGACAAAACCCTGGGTTTTTACGCAGGGATTGAACGTCAAAAATGATCTTGAACATGTGTCACGCCTGCCTGCCGGAGATGCGCGCAACTGGTTGAAGGGACGCTACGCGCTGGAGATCAATATTTTGCCACTGGATGAAAAGCGGTCGCAGTTGCAGATCATTGCTTATATTCAGGGGCAGATTGCGGATATGGCAGGAACGAAGTGGATTGATAGCCCATCGAATGGCAATCTGGAAGATGATGCTCTGCGCGGGCTGGCCGGGAAGATTATCGGCCTTGATTTGAGCAAAAAATCGAATGGCAAAAGACGCCTCATGAACTGTGAATACTAGCTGGGATGAAGACTTTGAACCGGGGATTTCAAATATTAATAAGCGTTACTTTGATGACGGTTCTGCTTTCTCTGTCTGCATACGCTCAACAGGAAGAAGAAAAGAAAGAACCCCCCAGCGAAGGCTTCAACGATACCTTGCGGCGCATGCAAATCAAACGCGCCGAAGAGGAACATAAAAAGCTGGTCAAAAGCTCGAAGCAGGCCGCCGAGATTGCGAGCACTTTGCTCCAGAATTCCAACGGTACAAAACTGGATCGTGGCGCTGAAAAGAAGCTCAAGGAAATCGAGAAAGCCGCCAAACAAATCCGCAACAATATCGGCGGATCAAATGACGACAAAGATTTTGTTGTGCCGAAGACATTGGACGACGCGATCAAACAACTGGAAGAAACCAGCAAAACGCTCAGCCAGCAAATGGAAAAAACTTCGCGGCAGATGATTTCCGCCACGATTATTGTTACTGCCAGTGATATGTTGCGATTGATCAAAATCCTGCGGGAATATGTGAATTAATTGGGGATTTGAAATTTGAGATTTCAGATCGTTACTTGTGTAGGTTGTATGAAAATGACGAAAAGAAAGACTCTCAATTCTCAAATTTTCCGCCAGTGCCTGCTGATGATCACTGCGGTGATGCTGTTTGTGCCGTTTGTGTTTGCGCAACCTCCGACTACCACTCAGCCTCCGGCCAAAAAGAAGAATCAGGATGCGCAACCAGCTAACAAAGAAGAAACGTCACCCGAAGAGGAACAGGTGCTTCGGGTGGATACGACCCAAATCGTTCTGAATGCCATCGTCACCGATGCCTTTGATCATCACGTTTCCGGTTTGAAAGCCGAGCATTTCAGATTGCTGGAAGATCATGCTCCGCAGAAAATCGTCAGCTTCGGAATGGAACAGGTTCCTTTTGTGGCTGCAATCTTGTTGGATTTAAGTGGCAGTATGGGAAATAAAATGAGCCTCGCGCGTTCTGCCTGTGCTCGCTTTGCTTCTGGCATTCGGGTTGGGGATTCCATTGCGATTTATGGTTTCAGCGGCTTCAAGGTAAAGCTGATGCAGGATTTCACTGAGGTCCGCGATGTTGATCCGATCATTTGGGATACTGATCCGAAGGATGAAACGCCACTTTACGATGCTGTCGTGACGGCTTCAGAAGCTTTAGGAAAACGAGCCGAACAACGCCGCGCGATTCTCTTAATTTCGGATGGGGCAGACACGCGGAGCAAGGCAACTTTTGATGACGCGATCCGGGCGGCGAGTATGGCGAATGTCATGATTTATGCCGTAGATATGAGCGAGGCTGCCTTTGGTCGTGGCCCTGCCAAAGACAGCGGCTCCCAAATTCTCAAGGATTTTTCCCTGAAAACCGGCGGTCGTTTTTTCCCCTCTCCCGGAGGCAGCAAGTTGCGTGACGCGTTCGAGGAAGCTGTAGATGAATTGCGCAATCAATACACGCTGGTTTACGAATCAACCAACGATAAACAGGACGGAAAGTGGCGCGCGATTGAATTGACGACGAAAAATCCAGCACTCAAAGTTCGCACGCGACAAGGCTACTATGCGGCCAAACCTGCAAAAAAATAACTAATTTGACGGACGGGAAGGCGTAACTTACTATTCTGTACAAAAGCGGAATAATTTTTCATAAAGGAAGTGTTATATGGGCGGTTTAGGAATGCCAGAAATCATGATTATCCTGGTGATCGCACTGATTGTGTTTGGCCCGCGCAAATTGCCAGAATTGGGGAAATCTCTTGGAAAAGCGATGGGACAGTTCAAGCGTGCCTCTGAGGATTTCAAACGCACGTGGGAGCAGGAAGTAGATTTAGAAAAAACACGTAGTTCCATTGCGGCAACGTCAGAATCGGGCGGCACCGAGCATTCGTCAAATTACGATGCCAATCATCATTCGTATGACGGCTCGTACGATCCCTACAATTCGGAGTATGGCTACAATGCGCCCAGTGATGCTGAAACTGCCACCGCTACTGCGCCTCTCACCGAATCGGTAGAGCCTGCAACAGCGGAGGCTGCCGCCACGCCTGCGCAAGCGGCGAACAAGTCGCAGCCCGGTCAATGGATTTGACCCACCAACGGATTGATTTGTTTCTACAGAACAACGAAAATCAGGTTAGCGTGAAGGCTTCCCCTCCGCTAACCAATTTTTTTATCAGGATGTGTCTATGACGGATGAATTTGAAGACAACGAGGAACACGAAGGATTGCAGATGTCCTTTCTCGATCATCTGGATGAGTTGCGCAAACGATTGATTCAAAGCGCAATCGCGATTGCCATCGCCTTCGCCATCGGCTTTGCTTTTTCAGATCGCATTTATGAGTTTCTGGCTGTGCCTGTCAAAACTGAAGCGCGCAAAGCTCGACTTGCCCGCGAGGCCAAATTACTTGGCCCCGATACCCGCGAAGCCTTCATGAAAAACGTCAAAGAAGGCGACATGCTGCAATACACGTTTGCGATGGATTCGGTGATTGATAAAGTCAAAATTCCTGCCGGAACCTCAATCGCAGCAAAGATCGTCAATAAAAATGGCAAGCTCACTGCGGTGCTCGCCCAAAACTGGGTTCTAGGCAAAACGGTGATTCCGCAAGAGCGAGAGTTGGTTGAAGTTCTGGGCGAAGCATCGGCCTTGCCCGGATTCGATGTGCGCGATGATCTGGTCATCACGAAAGTCGGTGGGGCTTTCACTTTGTATATGACCGTCGCGCTTTACACCGCGATTGCCTTAGCGATTCCGTTTTTGTTGTATCAACTTTGGGCGTTCGTAGCGCCAGGCCTGTATCAGCACGAGAAAAAATACGTTATTCCAGTGCTCACAATGGGCACGCTTCTGTTCATCATCGGGGCAACCTTTGCTTACAAGATCGCCTTTCCTGCTGCGTGTAACTTTTTGCTTGGCTGGCAGGAAGGGTTTCAGTCATTGCTCAATGCTGAGGATTATCTGGATTTGATCTTAATCATGATGCTGGGACTGGGGCTGGTGTTTCAGATCCCCACAATTTCCTTCATCCTCGGTCGGATCGGCTTGATTACGCCGCGCATGCTCTTGCGCTGGTGGCGACATGCCGTCGTGATTATTGTAATTGTCGCCGCAATCATCACACCAACCCCCGATGCCACAACCTTGATGATCTTCGCCGTGCCGATGTGGCTGTTATATTTCCTAAGCGTCGGCATCGTATGGATGTTCGGCAAGCCGCGTCAAACTGATGAAGAGGTAGGGACTTTAGCAACAAGCGAATAGAGGCAAGAAAGGGGAAAGCCAGTGGGTGCCGCACAACCGATCTTGAAATATACATTGGCCGAGTATTTGGCCTTTGAAGAGCGAAGCGAAGCCAAGCACGAATATTATGCCGGTGAAATCTATGCGATGGCCGGAGCCAGCCCGTCGCATAATCGGATTTGCTTCAAGTTGGCAGGTTTACTGGATCGGCAGTTGGAAGGTTCGAGTTGCGTGGGATACAGTGCGGATCAAAAGCTTTGGATCGAATCTGCACAACTCAACACCTACGCTGACCTGACCATCGTTTGCGGGCATGCGCAGTTTCATCCTGACCATCCCACTTTGCTGACGAATCCGCGCGTGCTGTTTGAGGTTCTATCGCCTTCGACCATGAGTTATGATCGCGGCGAAAAATGGAGTTTTTATCAGCAATTGTCTTCGCTGACGGATTATTTGTTAGTGTGGCAGGATCGTCCACAGCTTGAACATTTCAGTTTGCAAGCCGATGGTTCGTGGCGATATGTACGCACGGTTGGATTGGAGCAAACGGTTACTATTGCTTCGATACATAGCCAATTATCCTTAGCCGATGTTTACAGCGGGATCGAATTTCCGCCGCCCAAATCGCCCCGACCACCGATTCAGATTGTTTCCGAATAGCCAGCGGAGAATCTATGAAATCGCCCTTCGGCGAACAGCACATCGGCACATCTTCGCTACTGTATTACGTAAGTCAGACTGGGCGCGAAGCGTATGGAATGCGACGGTTTGGCGTCGCTTTGGATTTGAACGAATCACAAAGCGACGCCAAACCGTTGCGCACTTCAAATGCTTCGTGTGTTTATCGCTACAATTTTGCCTGGGCCAGCTTGCTCCATTTGCTGACGTCAATGCGGCGATAGTAGGGCATAGTTTGCACCGCTTCGATGCACTGTTTGTAGAGTTGCTGGGCACGGCTGGTTTCGCCGGTTTTGGACAGTGTTTCCGCTAAGTGAAATAAGCCTTCGGGATCGAATGGACGACGTTCGTGGTATTTTTCCAGTGCGTCTTTGGCTTCCGCAAACATTCCTGCTGCCAGATAGGTTGCTCCGATTTCCCGCCAGATTTCGCTTTGGCGATATTTGTCGTCGTGGGCGACGACGTGGCTGAAATGTTGGATTGCTTCCTGCAACCGATTTTCCTGGCGGGCAATGATGCCAAGTTGATAGTTGGCATCCGGTTCTTTGGGATCAATTTCGACTGCGCGGCGGAAGAATTTCAGCGCTTCCGTGTGTTGGCGGCGTTGTTGATACAGCAGGCCAAGTTGATATTGTGCTTCGGCGTCGTGTTCATTCAGCGTAGCAGCTTGCAAGTGACGGCGAAAACTTTGTCGTTGAATATGCGCCGCACGCATTCCGGCTAAGGCTCCAAGCGCTAACGGCACCAGCCAGATCAGCGTTAAGAAGGGCGAGAACGTCAAAATCGAAAGCACCCAGGAATCAAATCGCAAGGACACCCACGCCAGCCCAACGATGATGAGCGCGTTTTGATAAGAAATTCCACAAACTGTTCGCAGCGCGCAAATGATCAAAAATCCAAAGTACAGATTGCCCATTAACCACAGCAATAACGCTGTGTCTGCGCCTAGTCCCAGGGGGGCGAGCGCGAATCCCGCCAACGCAACAGGCAAATGCGATGCGGCCCAGGCTAAAAATGTACAGGAAAGCAATGACCCGTAATCGCGCCGGAAGGCAACGGCAAAACTGCTGGTTCGTTCAATCATTATCAGCAGGAAGAGCAGGGCAGGTACATATAAAACAGCCAGCGAAAATGCGATACCGAATTGGCTCATTGGCTTGAATGAAACAAACCACCAGCCACGCATTCCAACAATAGGCAACGGCAGTTTTTGCGGTACGAGCACTCGATAAGTTTCTGGCTCTTCGTCTTCCTCCGATGGCGCTTCGTTGGGCTGAAAGGCGACCGGACGGAATTGTGGGAGTCGCAATTTCGGCGCAGTGCGAGGAACCGCTTCATAGGTCTCGTAAATACGATTCGTTACTGTGATCGCGAGCAGGAACGCAATGACCGTAACCACGACAATCCCAAACAACCAGTTGCCTTTATCCATGATGTCGCTCATGGCAGACGACGGGCGGGTGTAAAGTCGGAAAAGTGAGCGGATATTTTCGATGACCATAATCTGCTTGCAGGCTGAAAGAATGCAATTGTGGGGCTGTAACCGCCCCGAAAATCTAGCACAGATGGTCAGATAGCCGTAGTTGAATGGCAACGACGGCAGAACAATTAACTGGCTTTGCGTTCGGTCATTGCCGCGCGGAGCAATGTGTATGCTGTATAAAGCACAACCACCACAACTAACCAGCGTACATATTTTAGATCCATCTCTTTGACGATATAGGCTGCAATCAACACCGCAGGTATGCCACCCAAGGCTAATCCCAGCGCTGCTTTCAGATTATAGCTGCCTTTACGGATAAACTGCGTGCTGCCTACAGGCATTAAGAAAGCACACGATCCCATCATGATCGGGAACGCTGCTTTGGGATTCATCCCTAGCAGACTGATCATAATCAAGCAGGGGCCATATAACCCAATGCCCAATGACATCAACGCCCCCAGCATGAAATTGCCGATCACGCCGATCCACAGTTTGGTGCCCGTCAATCCCATGTCCATCCCGCCATTGGCGCTTTTATTGAAGATGGTCATGAGCGTTAACCCCGCCGCCACCAGCAGGGCAATGCCCATCCCGATTTGAATGTAGCGACGCGGCCAGCGCGACACCACACCTGCCCCTAGCCACATGCCCAAAACCGAAGCCGCGATCAACAAAATCAACGTTGTCATTTCGACTTCGACGATAGCAATGTAAATAAATGCCTGGGCGATGGTGGGTAATGTGTGGCCAACATTTAGCGTGCCCGGAATGACTTCATCCTTGACCAGCTTCCACGCCTTGAACATGGAAGTTGTTGTCGCAAACGAGCCAATTCCCAAGGTATCAAAGAAATTGGCGATGAAGCCGATGGCCGTACGCAGCCAGCCAGGGGCTTGCGCATCTCCTTGTTGTCGAGCCACTGAAATCCAAGTCGCAATGTAAAAGAACGCAAACGCGCCTAGTGCGATGAAGAGCCAGGTTTTGATTGATAGCATGATTTTCGTATCCTACTGAAAGGTTCAGGAAAAGCAAAGGTCTCTGCTGATTGGATGAAGAAAGAATTGCTTCGTGTTATGCTCCCAGCCCAATCGCTAACAAAATTCTACTCAAAACAAGGAGTTACTCATGGAGCTTCCCGACGGGACGAACAAAAACATCTTGGATTTATTCAGGCTTGATGGCCGCAAGGCATTAATTACTGGTGGGGCAAAAGGGCTAGGGCGCGTGATGGCACAGGCATTTGCCGAAGCAGGTGCTGATGTCGCGATTGCCAGTCGAACCTTGTCAGAATGTCAGGCGACCGCAGAAGCGCTACAAGCTCAAACGGGGCGCAGGATTTATGCTGCCGCACTGGACGTGACGAGTGAAGAGACCGTTCGTACGCTCAAAGCTGATCTGGATCAAAACTTTGGCGCGATAGATATTCTTGTAAACAACGCAGGCATCAACATTCGCGGTAACATTGAAGACATGTCGCAGGCCGATTTTGAAGCCGTGATGGGAACCAATGTGACCGGCTCTTTTTTGTGCGCAAAAGTCTTTGGCCCGCCGATGAGCGAGCGCAATTGGGGACGCATAATTAATTTGGGTTCGATTCTCTCGGTGATTTCGATGGCGGGACGCACACCCTATGCTTCGTCCAAAGCGGCAGTCCTGGGGCTGACACGTACCCTGGCAATGGAATGGGCGACCAAAGGCGTCACGGCAAATGCGATCTGTCCCGGCCCGTTTGCGACGGACATGAATCTGCAACTGCTGAACGATCCCGCCAAATACAAAGCCTTTGTCGAAAAGATTCCGATGGGGCGTTGGGGAGAATTA
This sequence comes from Acidobacteriota bacterium, assembly GCA_018268995.1. GTDB lineage: Bacteria > Acidobacteriota > Blastocatellia > RBC074 > RBC074 > JAFDVL01. The sequence continues at coordinate 10,668 of JAFDVL010000125.1, forward strand.
CATGAAATTGCCGGGGCCGCGCTGTTTCTGGCTTCGGATGCAGCATCATACGTGACCGGAACCACGCTGTTTGTTGATGGTGGCTGGACTGCACAATAGTACTTACGTTGAATCGCAGAAGAAGCAGTATCGTTCTTTAATAAACGGCGGCTGCTTCTTTTCTTCCCCTCCAGAATTTCCCTTCCATCCCGTAGAACCGCGCAAGATCACTGAGGAATTTTGCCTCTGATCGCTAACATTTCCTCACCTGTTGCGGCGTTTTTGCGCAAAAACATCTTCTCCTCCTCCGATTTCTCAGGGGAATACCACTTGCACATACCAAGAGCAAGCCTGCCTGCTCCGTGGCTTTCTATACTTTTTTTTCTGGTTTCTTAATTCGCAAAGGAGCCTGGTTACGGACAATGGTTAAAGATAGAGCGACCTCAACTCCCCAGCTTTATCGAGTCTAAAGGAGAATCTCAATGAATATTGGTTCTGATTTATTTATTTCAACTACAGATGTTGTGGCTACCCCAAAAAGGATTGCGTCCTTTTTTCTGCCAATGGCTTTGCTCATGGTTTTTTCGGTGTGTTCCCTGGCGCAGGGATTGAATTGGGAAGGGCAGACAGGCGCTTTTATTACGCCTTTTGCTTATACCAGCCCCTCACCCGCAGATGGAATCGGCCATCCGAATGTGGCTTTTCACTATCTCAACACGGGCAGCGTCATTGGCAATAACTTTCAAGGTTCGATCACCGTCGGATTGATGGGACGGGCTGAATTTGGTTATACCCGTTCATTCGTTTCCGCAGGCGATACCACTTTAAGTCCTTTGTTCAAGAATGGATTTAATACCGTTCATGGCAAGGTGAATTTCATCCCGGAAAACGTGAAGAAAACAAAATGGGTGCCGGGGATTTCGGCTGGATTTGTTGCCCGGACACAGGTTCGTCGTGTGGGCGGAGCGATTAAGGCGCAGGACACGACCAATGGTGATATTTATTTGGTCGCCACCAAAGTCATTACACAAATTCCGGGCTTACCCATTCTTTTGAATGCAGGTGTGAAAGCCACAAATGCTTCAATTTTCGGGCTGGCCGGAAACGCTTCGGCCTGGCAGGGACGAGCATTTGGGGCGGCAGCTTTTGTTTTGAAAGGACCATCCAGGAAGAGTCAGGTGATTGTGGGTTCGGAGTTTGCACAACAACCACGCCATATCCAGGATTTGCCCGGAGCGGTCGTGCCAACCACCATGACCTATTTTGCGCGCATCGTGCCGAACAGCGAAAAGCCGTTCAATATTGACTTTGGGATTGCCCAAGCCGCCGGAAAAATTGCTCCTGGCGTAGACGTCAAAGCCCGTGCGCAGTTTGCGATGGGAATTACCTACAGATTCTAAAAACTGATTTGATTGCGATTATAAATACATAGCTTAGCTGGGATTCTTAACGAGGAAGCCGCAGAAAACCGAAATGTTTCTGCGGCTTTTTCGTTGCTGTTCTTGCTGCTGCCACGGTGTATCCTTAATAAGGTGCTTGAACTATCCCTTTTTCATCGGTACTATGGCTGTCATCAGCGTTTAGGAGAAGGCGCTGTTCCCCTGTAACCCATATTTGAATGTCTCGCTTCGCGCAAGAAGTAACATGGCCTGAAGGAGTAAATGTGAAACAAAATTGGCAAAGATTTCTACTTTTCGGTGTCATCATTGCATTGGTGGCTGGTGCCGCAGTGTTGCGTCCAATGGCTGCCGCGCCGCAATTAACCTCAGAAGATCGCGCCGCTCTCGAAAAGCTGAATCGGCATTTCGTGGAAGCCGTTGAAGTTGTACGCGACAATTATCTTGAAGAAGTAGATTATGAAGTCTTGACCAAGGTCGGCATTCAGGGAATGTTGCACTCGCTCGATCCCCATTCAAATTTCTGGGACAAGAAATCTTATTCAGAATTAACCAACGATCAAAATAGCCGATACTTCGGCATTGGGTCGGTGATCACGATGCGCGATGGTCGTGTGGTGATTCAGGAACCGTTCCGCGATACTCCTTCCGCGCGTGCCGGCCTGCGCTTTGGCGATCAGATCATCGCAATTGATGGACAAAATACCGAAAACTGGAATCAGAATCAGGTCACAAACAAATTGCGCGGTGAACAGGGCACGAAGGTAAATGTGACTGTTCGTCGTGCGGGCGTTCCTGATCCGGTAACCGTCACGATTGAACGCGATGCCATTCCGCAGCTGTCAATTACCAACGCGTTTTTAGTTCGGCCCGGTATCGGCTATGTCAATATGCCACGCGGATTTCATTCAACCACGAATGATGAATTAACTTCTGCGATTGCCAGATTAAAAGAGCAGGGCGCAACGTCTTTAGTGTTGGACCTGCGCAACAATCGCGGTGGCTATTTGGGGCAGGCGTTAAGCGTGATGGAGAAATTTCTCCAGCGTGGCCAAACGATAGTTTCTGTCCGGTATCGGGAAGGCAGCATCATGAATCGCGACTTGCAGGCGGAAGTGGGTTCCAGCGAAAGCTTTCCCTTGATCGTGCTGATCAATGGCGAATCCGCTTCGGCATCTGAAATCGTTGCGGGCGCGATCCAGGATCATGATCGGGGCTTGATCGTAGGCGAAACCAGCTTTGGTAAAGGATTAGTGCAAAACATTATTCCCTTGAGTGGTGGCGCTGGATTAACTCTGACGACCGCGCGTTATTTCACGCCCAGCGGACGTTTGATTCAACGCGATTACTCCAATAATTCCAGCTACGATTACAACTTCAAGCGTACTACGGCTGACGAGGCCAAACAGAAAAATAATAAAACCTGGATGACGGATTTGCGGCGGCCTGTTTTTGCAGGAGGCGGGATTAGTCCTGACATCAAAGTGAAGGATACGCGTATTGACCAACTGGATGACATTAACTCGGCGCAGATTGTGATGCTTAGTCCGATCTTTATGTTTGCGCGTGATTTGGTGGCTGGACAGATTGCGGGAGCACAAAATTTCAAATTGAATGGGCCTCCGCAATTCGACCGCAAACCGACACCAAACGAATATCTCATCACGGATGCGCTGATGAAGCAGTTCCGTGAATCCTTGACCGCATATCTGCAACAGCACCCTGAACTCAAGATCGCTCCTACGGCCTTCGACGAGCAAATGGGATGGGCACGCAATCGAATTCGCTATGAAGTTTTGCTCGCAGCATATGGCGGCGACAAGGCGCAGCAAATTATGGCGGATACTGATGCACAATTGCAGCGTGCTGTCACAGAATTGCCGAATGCTGCTGCATTGGCAGAACGTGCCAGACGATCAAGAAGTGTTTCTGCAAAATAGTTAAGGACTCATCCTGAACCGATTAATAGGGTGGTTGATACATTTCAACCGCCCTTTTCGATTATGAGCGCTCACTGCCCAATTCTTGAGACCTCTCGGTTGGTCTTATCGCCCATCGCGATATCAGACCTATGGCTTGGAAACAATTTATTATGTTCTGTCAGGCGAAGCATGGACGCAAAAATCTGCCGTGATTTAGACCCATTTTGTTTCCGTCTGATTTGAGATTAGAGGTTACGTTTTTTTCTCATGCCCTTTGTTACACGCAATCGAATTTCTATTCTGTTCGTCATTCTTCTGGTTGCCATTGGCGGATGGCTTTTTTATCAACGCTTTCACCGGGTTGCGCTGGAAAATTATGTGCCGGAATCGGCGCTGGGTTACCTTGAAGTGAACGATCTGCCGCAGTTGCTGGATCATTTTGTGCATACAGAAGCCTGGCAACAGCTGGCACCGATTTATGAAGTTAAGAATGGATTGCAGTATGCGGGCTGGGCCAGTTGGCTAGGTCGTTGGACGGGCATCGGAACGAAAGAAACGCTGTTATTTTCGCGCGGACAATTTGTGGTGGTCGTCAGCGGGATTGAAGTACGGGGCGACGAAGTCAAGCCGCGAATCGCTTTGGTTATGGAGACGCATGGCTCAAACGCAAGCGTCAAGGCATTGATGTCTGAGCGATTGCCGAAACTGGCAGAGCGGGCTTATCGGCAACCGATCCAGGAAAACAGTGAATATGCTGGCACTCCGATTTCGATCTATCGTGCTCCGCAGGGCGAACGTCAAATCCTTTCAGCGGCTGTTGGCAGCACGTGGATCATTGCCAATGATGCAGAGGCGTTACAGTCGTGCATAGATGTCCGGCAGGGGCGCAGGGCTTCGATGGGGGAAAATAATTTGCTGGCACTGGCAAAAACTGAGGTGAAGCAAAGTGGAGATATTTTTGCCTTTGTCAGTCAGTCAGGTGCTTCGCGGCTTTCACAATTCTTTACTCATCTGGTACTGGGCAAGGCACTGGATGGAACGCCACTGGCGGGTTTGGCAGAGGGACTGATAGGAGAGATCACGCAGGGAACCGTCGAAGCGATGGCCTATACAACCAGCTTTGCTGACGGCGGAGTGCAGGATCGCTATGCCGTTTTGTGTAAGCCAGAAGCTGCTGCAAGCATTCGATCCGCCTTTCGCGTGCCAGAGAAATCTGAATTAGAAAAAAGCCCTGCACTGAGTTTTGTTCCTCCGACTGCTCAAGAGGTCACGCTGGTGAATTTGGAAGACCCTGGACTTGCGTTGGACGGTGCGGAGCGTATTGTTTCTGCGCATCTGGGGGCGGCGCAAAGCTTTCTCTTTCATAAATTCTTTACCAGCGCTCGCAAGACCTTTTTGGGGTTGGAACCCGGCGAGGATGCTGTGGGCGCTGTTGGGACTGAAGTGGTTCGTTATAGTTTACCTGCGCTGGGAGAAAATAAATCAGATCGCGTTTGGGTGATCGCTGCCCGGAATCGGCAAAAACTCTCGCAAATGGCTACACGTCTGCTACAGCAGCAGGGCGCGGGCATTGGCCGTATTGCCCATCAAGGTATTGAGCTTACGGTTGCCCGTGATGGAAAACGGGCATTTGCCTTCCTTGGTAATTATCTGGTGCTAAGCCAGACTGAACACGTCAGGCACCTGATTGAATCGCATCATAAACAATCCGGCTGGGTGAAATCGGAACCCTTCACCACAGCTCGTATCCCCGCACAAACAACTCCCAGCCTGATGTACAACTTCAGTTCGATTGCAGAAGAAACCAGGAAGATGATGGAGATTGCTGCGCGGCGGTTCAAAGGAAAACCGCAAGCCGATGCCACAAAAGTACTGGATCGTTTGCCCTGGGCTGCGACAGTTACGCTGCTCACCGAACACGGTATATACCGCGAAGCGAATTCACCCGTTGGGAGTTTTCCGCTGGCTGTGGCGTTCATTGATACCGTTTTCTAGGCCAGTATCACGCTGCTGAGGCGATCAGTGATCGGCTATTTTCGTTTCTTCCTGCGCAACCCTGCTGCCAAGGTTGCTAAGCCGCTGCCCAGCAAAATCAATGTTGTTGGCTCAGGCAATGTGGTGGCCGAACGTGAGGTATTTGTTTTGAGCGAATTGACATTCAGATCATTCGTTACCATCAGCAATTGATAAAATGGCACTCGTCCAAAGCCGCCGAAGCTGAGAGAGTTACCATTATTTTGCATTAAACTCGCAGCTGTATTGGCGGAATAGGTAGATGTAAATGCCAGGAATTCGGCACTGCTCCGGGGATCTGTCCAATTCCATCGGGAATTGACCTCAGTCCCGCCTGTTTCAGTACGATCCTTGTATGGCCCATTTGGCTGAGATGCGACAGGGGATTCGGTTCTTTGAATCGAAATCTGATCTGACGTTTCTTTGATTGGATTGGCAAAAACAGGTGTAGCTAGAAACAACAATATCCCTAAGCCCACACCCAACCATAATTGCTTTTTCATAAGTAATAGTCTCCTCGAAGTAATCTGGTTTGAAGACACAAAAAATCAAGACAGTATCAGCAAACCACAGACATACTACGTGGATTCAATCAGTCATTCACAAATGGATATTTTCTAGTTGCCGGCTAGTATAAAAAGGGGAGATTTTTCCGCTTTTGTGTGAAGCAGTTTACTCGTTGATCGTTTAACAGTCAAGCGGATTATTTAGGCGGAAGGCATTGGTTTAGCTTGGTTTAAGAGTTTTTCTAAGATACCGTCCCGTGTTTTTCGGATTGATCTTTTCTGCTTTGATTTCCAGTCGCAAATGCTCAAGATCTGCTGGCGTATCAACGTCATACCATTCAGGTAATAAAGTAATCTCAAACTTGGAATGGCCTGCTCGGTTTTTTAATTGAGATAACGTATTTTCGGTATCCCAATCCATCTTTTCAAGAATTTGGGGATGCACTTTATCCATCCCAATAAGATAAAAGCCTCCATCGGTTGCCGGGCCGACAACAATCGGCTTCCTTTTTTCCAGATGCTCGAAAGCTTCAATTATTATTTCGGGCGGGAGGGAAGGGCTATCGGCCCCAATTATGACTGTCGCTGTAAATCCTAGCTCGGCCAGATCAATAAAACAGTTTTGCAGCCGTTCACCCAAGTCCCCGCCACGTTGCGCAAGCATAAGGCATCCATCCAAATCCACAACTTCAAACGCCTCCAATTCTTCGGGAGGGCTGTAGCAAAGAATTAGCGACAGGTACTCACGCTCTTCCTGCACTTCTTCCATGAGGGCAAATGTATCTTTGAGAAAACAAACATACAATTCCATTGCTTGTTCGGCAGTCAACGTCCCAATCAAACGGGTCTTGACCTGGCCAGGAATCGGCGCTTTTGCAAAAATAACCAGAGCTTCTTTCATGCAGTTTTGTTTAGGTGGATTGTTTCTCGATTTTTTTCGCTTCGTCCCAGTACGAGTCCATCTCGTTCAGCGTGACATCGGCGAATGCCTTATCTTGTTCGGCAAGCCGTTTTTCGATGTGACCAAAGCGGCGGCGGAATTTTCGATTTGCCGCTTTCAGTGCATTTTCAGGCTCAACTCCAAGTTTGCGCGCAAGATTGACGGCGACAAACAGCAGATCGCCGATTTCTTCTGCTACGGCATTTTGATTTCGATCTTCTCGTTCAATTTCGGCCTGAAGCTCGCCAAGTTCTTCTTCTAGTTTCTCAATCACTTGTTCAGGTTGCGCCCAGTCAAACCCGACACGTGCCGCTTTGGTGGTCAGTTGATAGGATTCCAACAGGGCAGGGATTTTTTTTGAAACCCCATTCAGCAGCGATTGACTGGAGTCTTCGGCTTTTCCGGCGGCCTTCCGTTCGGCGGCTTTGATCGCTTCCCAGTTGACCAGCACCTCCGCAGTTGTTTCTGCCGTTTCTTCACCGAAAACATGCGGATGCCTCCGCCACATCTTTTCGTGAACACGTGTAATCGAATCCTGTAGCCTGAAATGCCCCGCTTCTGAGGCGATTTGCCCGTAAAAAACCAGCTGAAATAACAGGTCGCCGAGTTCATCGCGCAACTCATTCCAGTCTTCAGCTTCGGCAGCTTCGATTACCTCATAAGCTTCTTCAATCAGCATCGGAGCCAGCGACGCATAGGTTTGTTCACGGTCCCAGGGGCATCCATTCGGAGCGCGTAATCGCGCCATCATCTCAATTAAATCTTCTAGTTTTTTCATCAGGGTTTTTAGGTGAAAATAATAATCTTTGTTGTTGACATTCAAGAGAGGCAATTGTAAGTTTACTAAGCTAATTGAGGCAAATTTCACCAGCCCCAAGCTGACTTTTTCGCCGAACAGGATGCTTTTTAGCCTCCGCGGTCTATAAAGTAAGTATACTGTTTAGGTCTCTCCCCCGGTAAGAAAACTACTCCTGTTGAAATCACCTGTATTTCCCCTCGCAGATTGATAATTTACTGGCCCCAGGTGCGAATAACGTCGAAATGACGTTATCTAAATCCCCCTGTGTTGTTATTTGGAATTTTACTCTTTTGAGTTCTTGTTAGTCACTGGGCTTATGTGTGCCTGAAAGGAGTGAAGTATGCTGTTACAAACTGCTGCCCGTACTGTCCCCGCGCCAATCAATATCATGCGGGCAACGAATTCTCGTCTCTTGATTGTTTCGGATGAACCAAAACACCTCAAAGCATTGCAGTCTGAGTTAAGTGTAAACGGGGTCGAAATCACAAATGCTACTACCACAGAAGAAGTTCGCCTGGCTTGTATTTCTGGCCATGATCTGGCGGTTGTAGATGTCGAGCCAGGAAAGGTGATTGATGTTCTGGAAACGTTGCGTGGCAGTGAGGGCCACGGCGATATTTCGGTTTTGGTTGATACCAGCCGGTTGCAGGAAGACCCAAGCTTGGCAGGTGTCTTGCCCACCTTTCGCGCGATGCCGTGCAATTCAGAAGAACTGGTGCGTTTAGCACGGAGCCGTGTTACAACTACGAAAAAACGCCGCACCTCCACAATTGCCAATTCCAACAAAGTTCTCTAATCCGATTTACCCAATCAGTCCAGGCACATCCTTCATTCAGATGGCCTGGACTTTTCATTTCTATTCCCAGACATTCGCGCACGAATATGTTACATTGACGCCACCCTTGCGGAGGCGCATCTGATCTGGTGATTGGCGCGGTCTTCAAAACCGTTGGGCGTATGCGTGAGCATGCGTCGGTCGGGTTCGATTCCCACACGCCTCCGCCAAATTGCTTTGGCTCATATCCTTTTTATCTTTTCGCTACATCAACGAGTGACAACATAAATTTCAGCCTCAACAAATCGCACCGAGCGTGACATAATTCAGATCATTCACGATCTAACTGATTCACAATTCAATCACGCTTTGGAGGTTCCGTATGAAATCCAAATTAACTCGGCGGCGATTTATTTCGGCGACTGCGGCAGGTGTTGTGACCTCTCAGTTGGCGAGCCAGACACCGCTCGCCAGAACTTCTGTGGATGACAAATTGGCGATTCTGGGCGGGCCGAAAACGCGCACTGCGCCGGTCACGTCCTGGCCAATTCTCAACGAACTGGAAGAAAAAGAATTACTGAAGGTGCTGCACAGCAAGCGGTGGAATCGTCTGGGTGGGAGCGAAGTGGATCGCTTTGAGAAGGTTTGGGCCGAACGGCTCAACGCCAAACATTGTGTGGCGACTTCCAGCGGAACCAGCGCGCTGGTGACTGCGCTGACGGCGCTCGATATTGGGCCGGGGGATGAAGTCATCGTGCCGCCTTATACGTTTGTTGCGACGATCAATACCGTATTTTTGCAGCACGCGCTCCCTGTGTTTGTGGATACAGATCGCGCGACATCGCAAATTGATGCGACCAAGATCGAAGCTGCGATCACAAAGCGCACGCGCGCAATTATCCCCGTGCATCTTGGCGGTTCCGTGGCAAATATGGATATGATTTTGGCAGTAGCGAAAAAGCATAATTTGTCTGTGCTTGAGGATGCCTGCCAATCGCATTTGGCCGAATGGCGTGGGCAAAAAGTTGGGACGTTGGGCGCGCTGGGCTGCTTCAGTTTTCAAGGCTCGAAGCATCTGAATTCTGGCGAAGGCGGTGCGATCATGACCAATGATGACAAGCTGGCGGAGATCAGTCGCAGCTTTCAGAACCAAGGTCGGGCCGAGCCTGATTCCGGCTTTCAATATGCACGAAACGGTGACAATCGGCGATTGACTGAATTTCAGGGCGCGATCCTGCTGGCGCAACTGACACGCCTGGAAGAACAGGCAAGGACGCGCGAAACGAATGCGGCATATTTGCGGCAATTGCTCGGCGAAATCCCTGGCATCAGCCCCGCGAAAATGTATGACGGTGTAACCCGCAATGCGTATCACATTTTCATGATGCGCTACGATGCAAACCATTTTAGCGGTTTGCCGCGAGAGAAATTCATCAAGGCATTACAAGCAGAAGGCGTGCCGTGTTCGGGTGGTTATGGGCCTCTTAACAAAGAACCTTTTATTCAAAAAACGCTGCAATCACGCGCCTATCGTCACATTTATCCAGCGAAAGTCCTGGCCGATTGGGCGGCGCGCAATCGCTGCCCTGAAAATGACAATCTCTGTCAGGAGGCATTGTGGTTTGGCAATCTGATTTTGCTCGGCACTCGCCAGGAAATGGAGCAAATCGCCGCAGCAATTCGCAAGATTCAAAAGCATTCGACCCAGTTAGCGAAGTTGGCAAGGTCGTAAATCCGTATGGTGAAAAATCAAACTTTTCAGGCCCGCCTTTATTTCTTATGGGCGGGCATTGTTTTCCTTGGACTGACTTGCTCAGCTCAGGTGACTTCTCCTCTTGAGCAGAGACACACTGAAACGCTTGCGCCTGGTGTGGAGCATGTTGCAATTCAACGTGGTGATTTCAGCCTGGAAGCGGGTGACCGCTGGCAAATTCATGTTTTGCTGGTTGTGCCGGAGAAAGCTTCGATCAAACTGGTGCGGGCGATGGATGAATTGGTTGGTGCAGAAACAACCAGTTCGATGGCTGCACGACAGGGCGCAATTGCGGCGATCAATTCCGGCTTTTTTCGCGTAGCGGGAACTTATCGGGGCGAGCCGGATGGATTGATGGTCACGAATGGCAACGTGATGAGCGAACCGACCAGAGGCGGCGCGGCAATGGCGCTCACGAATGTCGGCGGGACAAAAGTTGCGTTTACGCATGTGGCAGTCAAAGCTGAATTGAAAATCAACGAGAAAGAAATCATCCCGATCAATGGTTTCAATCGTCCGCGCGAGGTGGGGCAGGTGATTGTCTTTACGCCCGAATTTCATCGCACGACTTTGACGACGCCCGATGGTATCGAAGTCCTCGTGCGCAAAGGCCGCGTGCAGTCGCTTCTTGATGGCAAAGGCAGTTCTGTCATTCCGGCAGATGGCTTTGTGATTTCAGCCAGCGGCACGGCCAGAATTGCTTTGAGCAAGCTACGACGTGGCACAAAGGTCAAAATTCTGGCCCCCATCAATGCAACTCCTTCCTTACCTTTCGTGCCTGAAGTTCTTCTTGGCGGCGGCCCGATTTTATTGGCAAAAGGCGAAATCCAAACGAATCCTGACGGCTTCAATCCCAACAGTTTTGTGAATGCTCGTCACCCCCGTACTGCGATAGGCGTTCGTAAAGACGGCGCGCTGGTGTTAGTGACAGTGGACGGGCGGCAGCCGAAAAAAAGTGTCGGCATGACAATTCCAGAATTGGCTGTTTTGATGCTTGAACTAGGTTGTGAAGAAGCGATGAATCTGGATGGCGGTGGTTCGACGACAATGGTGATTCGCAATAAAGTTATCAACAACGTTTCGGATGCAACGGGGGAGCGTCCGGTCAGCGATGCCTTAATCGTGATTGCGAAGTAAGCTTATTCGCGTTGTCTGGAGCGCACGACGGGTTCTAAATTTCGTGTGGTTTGTTCTGTGATACTGCCCTGAGCGGCTGCGAAAGGCTGTGCTGGAAGTTCCTTGGTTTTGGCAAAATCTGTTAGTGTTGTAGCTGATTTATTTGGTGGGAAAAATTCTTTGGTAATCCACGGCAATGCGAAAAGGAAAGTTCCTTTCAAGAGCAACAGTAATCCTATCCCAAACAGCTTTGACCACATGGGACTCATACTTTTGGCCTCAGGGCCAATAAATGCCAGGGCAAGTAGCGCAAAAATAGATGTGCCCACAATTAAGGCTGCTCCACTGCCGCCCAGCGCAAGGCCCAAATATTCGACCTTATTCAATGCCGCCCGAAGTTTGCTATTGGATGGGGGATTGTGCTGAAGATGCTGCGCCACTTGTGGAGTGATCTGCTGAAGATTCATTCCACAAGTGCGGCAGAATTTTTGTTCGTCTTTGATGCTGGAACCGCAAGCCGGGCAGAACATAAAAGCCTCCTTGCCAACAGCTTCGAGTACGAGTAAAGACAATGCGAGGTTTCAATTACACTGAAAGTTTCAATCCGCAGTTTTCTAACACCGCAAAATCTATGATCGTTTCGTTTCGTTCAGGCCCCGTCGAGATAAAGGCGAACGGTGCACCGGAAAGCTCCGCCAAACGTGACACATAGGATTGAGCTTTTTCTGGTAAGGCATCAAATTTATCAATGCCGACCGTCTTTTGCTGCCATCCCGGCATTGTTTCATAAATCGGCTCTGCTTGTTCCATCGCAATTGCATCGTATGGAACTTGATCCGTTTCCTGGTCGTTGATGCGATAGCCGACGCAAATCTTGATTTCCGGCAAATCATCCAGCACATCCAATTTTGTCAGCGCCAGCGCATCCAATCCATTGACCATCACGGCATAGCGGGCAATCACGGCATCGAACCAGCCACAACGACGCGGTCTGCCGGTCGAAGCGCCATATTCGCCACCCTTCGCCCGAATATCTTCGCCCAATTGATCAAGCAGCTCTGTCGGAAACGGCCCGCTGCCGACGCGCGTGGTATAGGCTTTGATAACGCCAATGGTCGCATCAATGCGCGAAGGCGGAATGCCTGCGCCTGTACAAGCGCCGCCGATGGTTGAGTTCGATGAAGTCACAAATGGATAGGTGCCATGATCTATGTCAAGCATTGTCGCCTGCGCCCCTTCGAGCAATAACGACCGGCCTTTGCGGGATTCAGTATTCAAGTAATACGTTGTGTCAGTAATGTGCGGCGCAATCAACTCAGCCCATTGTTTGCCGTCTTCCAGCAATTGTTGTTCGTCAATCGGCTCGCCGCCCAGATGCGTCAGCAGGTTATTTGCCTGACGTGCGTTTATTGAAAGCTTTTCGAGCAGGGAATTGACGTCCGTCAAATCGCCTGCTCGCAATCCCCGTCGTGCCATTTTGTCTTCGTAGGCCGGGCCAATGCCGCGCATTGTCGTGCCGACCGCATTGCTGCCGCGATGGCTTTCGACGCGGCGATCCAACGCGACGTGGTATGGCAAAATCAAATGCGCGCGATTACTGATAAGAAGATTTTGCGGCGTGACTTCAATGCCTTTGGCTCTCAGATCGGCGATTTCATTGAGCAACGCACGCGGATCAACTACGACGCCATTGCCGATGACACAAGTGCTGCCGGGATGGGTGATGCCGCTGGGGATCAGGTGCAGGACGAATTTGTGGTCTATGCCATCTTTGCGAATGATGACAGTATGACCTGCGTTGTGACCACCTTGATAGCGCGTGACGATGTCGAAATTCGGGGCCAGCAAATCCACAATTTTGCCTTTGCCCTCATCACCCCATTGT
>JAFDVL010000126.1 GCA_018268995.1 Acidobacteriota bacterium
CAGGCAAGCTGCCTGTCGTACATCGCTTTAATCAATACCATTCCCCCTTTGGGGTTCATCCAGCAGATGCTGCTCGATGAACTATTCCCCTTTACCGAAAGGGGCTCACAGGAGAAGCACTAGGAGCAGGAGTAGGGGTAGGGGATGAAGTAAGTTCACCCGCGATAATCCCGCCAACGGCTCCTCCAGCCATTGATCCCGCTACCGTCAATACATCTCTAACATTGGAATTGCCGCCGTTCTGTTGCCCATTGTTCTGCTGACCGCTGTTCGGGTTGTTGTTGTTCTGATCAGGAATGTCATTAATGTCAATCGAAGAAATAATATTGTTTATTAGGTTCCCTTGGTTCCTAATTTCCTGAAACAATTGAGAAAGGTCTAAAGTCCCAAATTGTGATGGTGGAGGACTATACGGTCCATGTTGTTTTTGGTTATCTGCCACGCTTTCCGCTGGCTCGATATTTTGTTGTGAAGTCTGGGTGCTTGGTTTGGTGGCAAGAATTCGCTTGAGGGCGGCGTCAAAACCAGCCCGATCTGCCCGCCGTGCTGCGGCCTCCAATGTATCCACATCGGCCATGTTGATGGTTCCGCCCTTCTGGTTGATTGTCTCAGCCGCCCGGCGAATCTGGGCGAGGCTCTCATTGATTCTCTGGAGTTGATCGGAGGGGATTCGGATGCGCCTGGCCTGATTCGTCGGAACTGGCGTGACGCCCGCCGGAGTGCTCACACTGGCGAGCGAGCCGCTTGTTTCGACGCGCGTCTTGCCTCCGGTGACATCCACCGTCAACACGACCGCTTCCTTACCATCAGTCACAACCGGGCCATCGGCGGTTACGACCTTCACCGCGACGCCTGCCGCAGCCACAATGGTCGCACTTCCTGCACGCAATTGGCCGCCAAGTGTTGAGCCTTCCACCGCCAGCGTGAAGTCGGTCGCGCCGGTTAGTTCCACTTGTCCCAGCGCGCCGAAGCTCAGGACAGCAGAGCCGTTCTCGATGGTTTTCACACCACTCCCACTAAGCACTGTCGCGCCTGTTGGAGCCGCGTTGCCATTGAGCATTACTGTGCCTTGCGTGGAAAGTTGTGCGGATGATGGCAATCGGAGCGATTTGACGCTGTTTGCTCCAGTGACATAACTTTGCAGCTTTGACACCACTTGGGTTAAAGGCGTGCCGGTAACGAAACTTTGGCAAAGGACTAAGACGCCAACCACAGTCAAAACAGTAGCCTGTTTCAGGTGAGTTGTCTTCAGGTTCATGAGGTACCTCCAAGAGAAATGAGTCAATCAATATTGGGGCTGAGTCCTGTCTGCCAATCTGCAAGCGTGCGTGAGGCTTGGACAGCGCGCTGGAAGCGAGGATTTCAGCCAATTGAAAACTTGCAGAGTCCAATGAAATTTGTCTTCACACAAGTCTGCACATAGCGCTGGGGCAGTGAAGCGAACGGAAACGAGATGGATGGGGAAAACGTTTATTTTACGGTCGCATCGAGGGCAGATTATTCATGACTGGAGGAAAATAGGCAAGCTGAAAGTCATACAGGTTTGCGGCCACGAATAATTGACCTGAAATCGCAGCCGCCGGGCGAGGTTATTCCAGCGGATGCAGCCTGGGTTTGATTTCCCGGAAGGTCACGTTTTCGTAAAGTTCCCGCAACGTGATTTCGCACCCGACCGAAACCAATTGTACGACATCGTCCAGCGTTGTGTATTCACGCTGATTCCAGACCCGCTCATCCTGTTTGATGTAATGCGTGACGTGCGGAAGTTCCTGCGCAATCAGCAGGTATTCACAGAAGCTCGGAACGGATTTGTAGTGCGAAAACTTGAGGCCGCGATCATAGCTTTCAGTAGATTCGGACAAAACTTCAATAATCAGCGCCGGATTTGTCAGCACATCCACACCGGCAATTTTTTCAAACTGCGCCTGCCCGCAGAGGGCAGATGTATCGCCGTAACGATACGGTGGCAAACTTGGAACTTTAAGGCGCATATTGGCAGGGAAGATGCGGCATCCTTTAGGAGAAATGCGAGGTTTCAGATATGCAATCAGGTTCGTTTCGATCTCAGCGTGCCCTTCATTCACACCGCTCATATCAAAGATTTCACCATCCCAGTATTCCAGGCGCGAATCGGATTGGCGATCCATCTCCAAATATTCTTCCAACGAGTATTTATACTTTGGTTGTGCCGACATAATTCACCTCTTGGGGCAAGCTTAGCAAACACGCAATGCTAATGACAACGCACGCGGCGACGTGGTCGTCGGGCTGGAAGCACAGGCGCGGCTGGCGTGTCTTTCCCTGCTTCCACTTCTCGGCACCACTTGCGACACGCGATGCAATACACCATCGTTTCAGATGTGACGCGTTCGATGATGATCTGGCAGTTTGGGCAACGAACTGTGATGTGTTCGCTGAGCGTTGTCATTTACTTTCTCTGACAGTCGGGTACTTGATGCCGAGTTGTTCCAGATAGGTTTTGTACTTGGCCGGATCGTAATAAAACTTCTTCATTTCCGTCCGAAACTTTTCCATCTTCTCCTGATTGAGTTCGACGGCAGGCTTGTCGTTCGGGCCAATCAACGGCTGATATTTGATGTCTTTCGTCTGCACATTATTGAAGTACTCCCACGCCTGTTTGACCAGTGCCGGATTGAGCATAAAATCCAGCGCCGTCATCGCCTGCACTTTCGCGCCTGCCAGCGATCCTTTGTGAGCAATTGGCGTTGCCATCGCAATTGCGTTTTCCCAACTGTGACCGGGCAGACCGGGAATGTTAGCCGGATAGCGCAGGTACGTCATTGGCACGACCCACGAAATATCGCCGACATCATCAGAGCCGCCCCCCTGTGGTTCTTTGGGCGGTTCCAACTTTCGGACTTCGGTTTTCAAGCCTTCTACTTTGGACTTGATTTCTTTTTGCAATGCTTTGGCCAGGGTTTGGTCATTTTCATCCCAGGTCGGCATCCCGACGGATTCAATGTTTTTCTGCTGTACCTCAGCAATGGTTTGGTTGAAGTGATTTGGCCAGGCGGAACCCACGACGCGCCAATCTACTGTTGTGTCGGTCATCATCGCGGCTGCCTGCGCCATCTTGTTGCCAAGGTCGAATAATTCTTTGATTTTGGGATATTCCAGTTCGCGGAAGTAATACCAGACGCTTGCTTCTGACGGCACAACATTCGGCTGATCGCCGCCGTTGACCACGACGTAATGCGAGCGTTGATTCAATCGCAAATGTTCGCGGCGATAGTTCCAGCCAATGTTCATGAGTTCGACGGCATCCAGTGCGCTACGGCCTGACCACGGTGCGCCTGCGGAATGCGCTGCTTTGCCGTGGAAGAAATATTGCA
The DNA here is from genome assembly GCA_018268995.1 of Acidobacteriota bacterium. Classification (GTDB taxonomy): domain Bacteria; phylum Acidobacteriota; class Blastocatellia; order RBC074; family RBC074; genus JAFDVL01. The sequence goes on from JAFDVL010000126.1 coordinate 3,354, forward strand.
CTGAAACCAAACCACTGTTGCTGATGGGCTGACCATAGTTTGTTCCGAAATCATTGCTGACATGACAGCCGAGCATGATGTCCAGGTCTTTGAATAATCCTGCGCGAACAAAGAACGCTTTGGTTGCCACCAGTTCTTCCGCCACACCCGGATACAGTTTGATGGTGCCGGGCAGCTTGTATTTTTCCATCAGTTTTTTCAGTGCAAGCGCGGCAACAACGTTCACCGCTTGCCCGGAGTTGTGACCTTCGCCGTGACCAGGGGCATCTTTGATGAGCGGGTCGTGATAGGCCACACCGGGCTTTTGCGAGGCGCGCGGAATGCAATCAATGTCGGTCATAAAGCCAATGACAGGCTTGCCCGATCCATAACTTGCCGCCCAGGCCGTGGGCATTCCGGCCACGCCGCGCTCAATCTTGAAGCCATCTTTTTCGAGGATGCCCGTGATGTATTTGCTGGTTTCATATTCCTGAAAGCCAAGCTCGGCAAAGCTGAAAATGCTGTCTACCATTTCCTGCGTCAGCTTTTGCATCTTCTCGACTTCCGACACAGCCTCGCGCTTCAGTACGTTCAGATCAGGATCAGCCGCTTTGCGTGTCGGTGCGAGCGGTTGCGCCGGAATCGGCAGATTGGTAACAAGTGATGTCATGAGCAGCAACAAGGCAAGTCGTTTCATCGTGATCCTCCAAAAGATGAGTTGCAAAAATTCATTGCCTAAGCGGTAACGAGCGGGTGAATGATTGTACGCGTGGATATTTATACTAAACATACCCAGGCTAAAGCCAGATGTTGGGCACTACGCGGTAAAGGTTTTTTTGTTTTGTTCCCACATCTGTTGGCTTCCAGCCAGCGGCAATTCATTCTCTGGGTACGCTGCATCTTGCGTGCAATGCTTGCGAGAGTCGAAGCCTGTACGACGCCAGGCAGGCTGGAAGCCCGCGCACCCAACGAGAACGAATTGCCGCTGGCCGCGAGCCTCCAATTGTGACCAGATGATGATAAAAAGAACTGCCCGTACCAGAGAAAATCATCGGGCGTACACTCCCGTTCGCATATAAAGCTCGATCCCTCCCCAGCAAGAACACTTTGGCGCGCCCCCGCTGATGGATGATTGGGAATCGTGGCAGAAGCAGATGCCAAAGCCGATTGATGCGGTGGAATGGGGGGGAGTTGTAGAAATTCTTGTGACGCACGCCGGGAAGGGGAGTTAAATCTTCTTGGGTCGTTGACCCGGTTTCCTTTACGAAAGGCTTTTGTAGGACAAAGATGGACAACGCCACTTTCTAATTTCCTACAAAAATATCAGTCAAAGGCTGATATTTTTTATTGGCAGTCTCTCATATCCTCTGTTTGTATCCGCGCTTGCTGGTTTCCTCCCCTTTCCTGGCGCGGAGACTATTTCTGGTTTTCATGACATTTTTTATTTTAGTAGTGAAGGACTCTCTCCCCCATTTACTACTAAACCAGCAGTCGCGTGTGAGCAACCCGGCAACGCTCACACGCGCTGCATGTTTGAGAACCGAACGAAATTTTGCCGCCTCACTCCCTGACCTCGAATGATGCGAAGGTCAATAAAAATAGAACGGTCGAATCTTAATTCAATAGGAGTGATGTACTATGCGATGTGCCAAATGCGATTACCCCATCTTTCAATATACTCAATGCTGTCCCGCGTGCAGTGAGCCTGTGACGCGGCACCACAGTGCAAACGAATTTCTTCCACCGCAAACGCGATTTGGATTTTGGTTGGTGCGATTGCGCAGGGCTTTTTCCTCACTTGCCATTTCTTAAGCATCGCTGCTTTCACCAAGCGGTTTCTGTCACCTCTGGAAAAAGATCAGCGCGCCTGATCTGTCAGATCGGGCGACCGCCGCTTTTTGCCCGGAAGGCTGGCCAGAAAATGCAACCCACTCCGTCAGATGATTTCCTCACCAATCTCTATTCGTTTTCAATGTGTTGTCCATGATGAGGCAGAAATCAAAGAGAATGAACCTGTTCCCTTCAGGCTCATAGACGCTGCCAACAACATCTGGTAATTTATTTCCGCAACATTACCACGAATCATTCAATAAGCGTTCAGGAGTTCATTCATGCACAAACTGCGTCAATCGGCGTTGCTAAAAATCTGTTTTATTTGTTTCTCACTCTGGCTACTGATTCTTGCGCTTTCGGCACAAGCTCGCATCGGGACTGTGTTCGTTCGCGTGTCGCTGGATCATGCGGATTGGTTGTACAAACCGGGCGAGCCTGTCAAATTCAAGATCTTCGTTATTCAAGATGGTCAGCCTGTTCCCAATGCCCAGGTGACATACGGTTTCGGCCCTGAAATGATGCCACCCACGACTGAGAAAACCGTGACGGTTCCGGCAGAAGGCTTGACGATAGATGGGGGCACAATGAAAGAGGCAGGCTTTCTGCGCTGTATTGCGACGACTGAAATGTACGGACGCCGGTATCGCGGCCTGGCGACGGCAGGTTTTGCGCCTGAGCAGATTAAGCCGACAACCACTGATCCGGCGGATTTCGATGCTTTCTGGAATGCGGGCAAAGAGGCGTTAGCAAAATTACCCGTAGATGCAAAGCTCACGTTGCTGCCGGAGCTTTGCACGGCAAACGTCAACGTCTATCACGTTAGTTTGCAAAACGTGAGTGGTGACGGTAACAATGCGCCCAGCCGTTTGTATGGCATCCTGGCGGAACCAAAAGCCCCCGGAAAATATCCCGCGATCCTTGAAGTCCCCGGTGCGGGAATCCGTCCCTATCGCGGTCGTGTGGATTTGGCCGAGCGTGGCATCATTTCGTTGCAGATTGGCATTCACGGGCTTCCGGTAAATTTGCCGCAGGAGGTGTATGACTCGCTTGGGCGCAGCGGCGTCGCGAGCTATTGGACGTATAACCTCGACAACAAAGATCGGTATTACTATCGCCGTGTGTATCTGGGTTGTGTGCGCGCGAATGATTTCCTGACGCAGCATCCGAAATTCGATGGCACGAATTTGGGCGTGATGGGCGGATCGCAGGGCGGCGCGCTTTCGATTGTGACTGCCGGGTTGGATCCGCGCGTCAAAGCGCTGGCGGCTTATTATCCGGCGTTGTCAGATGTGACGGGCTATCTGAACAATCGCGCTGGCGGCTGGCCGCATATGTTCCGGCAGGCAGGGGCGGGATCACATCGCACGCCGGAAAAAATTGAAACGACGAAGTATTACGATGTGGTCAACTTTGCGCGACGCGTCAAAGCGCCGGGACTGTACACGTGGGGCTTCAATGACGAGACGTGCCCGCCGACCTCGATGTATTCATCGTATAACGTCATCACGGCGAAAAAAGAGTTGATGCTTGCATTGGAAACCGGCCACAACCAGGTGCCGGAACAAACCGAACGTGTGAACAACTGGATCGTAAATTTTGTGAAACCATAAGGGGAAATTAGAGGACGAGGATAAACGCTGGTTTTGTCTGCGATCTATTCATCCTTGCAAACAGTATGACTCCATTCATTCCAGTTCCTACGCCGGATATTCAGGATATTCAATCGCAAGACCGTGATTTGCGGTTTCATCCCAGTCGAACGGAAAATCCGAAGCTCCTGACGCCCGCCCAAATTGCCGCATTCAATCGCGATGGCTATGTAACGGGCATCCGCATTTTCGACGAAGCTGAAGCGCAAGAGATTCGGGCCTACTTCGATCAATTGCTGGCGCGATATTTGGCCGAAGGCAAAGACAGCTATGCGATTTCGACTGCGCACATGAAGCACGGCAAAGTATACGATTTGCTCACGCATCCGCGCATTGTGGCGTATGTGAAAGATATTCTGGGCGAAAATGTTGTTGCGTGGGGATCGCATTTCTTCTGCAAAATGCCGCACGATGGCAAAAAGGTTTCGTGGCATCAGGACGCGACCTATTGGCCGTTGTCGCCTTCCAAAGCCGTGACGGTCTGGTTGGCAATTGATGACGCTGATGTCGAAAATGCCTGTATGCGTTTTATTCCCGGATCGCATCATCACGGCGAATTGACGGCACGAATGCACGAAGATGATGAAGACGAAATCCTGTATCAATCAGTCGCGAATGCTGAGCAACTTGGTTCGCCAGTGGATAACATTCTCAGCGCGGGCGAGATTTCGATTCACTCTGATTTATTGCTGCACGGTTCAAATGCGAATGATTCAAATCGTCGGCGCTGTGGATTGACGATGCGTTATTGCACGGCGGATGTCACGGCGTATCTGGACTGGCACGCCAAAGGAGTTCTGGTCAGCGGTTCTGACCCCCGTGGACATTGGGCGAATCCACGCCGACCCGCAGAAGACTAAGGCGTCATGAACGTTTCCCCTATTAAACCTCTGATCACGTTTGCCGACCTCGAAAAAATTGATATTCGAGTTGGCACGATCCTGCGCGTTGAAGATGTTGCCGGATCGAATAAGCTGATGCGTCTGGTCGTTGACTTCGGCGATCATCAGCGAAATATTCTGGCGGGCATCAAACAGGAACGCGCCAATCCTCGCGACCTGGAAGGCAGACAAGCCCTCTTTGTCGTTAATCTTGCACCTAAAAAAATGGCAGGAGAGCTTTCAGAAGGAATGCTGTTCGATTTAGGCTATGCGGACGGCATTCCCCCTGCACTGGCTGTGCCGGAACAACAAGTGCCCAACGGCACCCGCGCAGGCTGAGCTTGAATTCATCCTGACAAATCACTGAAACCATGAAAAAACACTTACTTATTTTACCTCTCTGTTTTCTCGCGCTGGTTCTGACGATAGCGACCACGAATTGGCCTTCGGCTGCCGCGCGTCGCGAAGTCAAATTCCAAAAATTCACCCTTGATAAAGAATTCCGCTCTGAAGGTGTCGCCGTCGGCGATGTCAATGGCGATGGCAAACCGGATGTGATGGCTGGGAATCTTTGGTACGAAGCCCCAGATTGGAAAGTCCATGAAATCGCACCCGTCCAAAAATTCGATGCAGAAAAAAGCTACAGCAATTCATTCGTAAACTATGCGATGGATGTGAACGGCGATGGCTGGGACGATCAGATTCTGCTGGGGTGGCCGGGGCAGGACCGTGCGGTCTGGCGCGAAAATCCGAAGTCGGGAAGTGGGCACTGGGCGGTGCATCCGATTGCCCCCAATGCCTGCAACGAAAGCCCTGCCCTTGGGTATTTGTCCTTGACCCCAACGTTGGGCAGCAGCGGATTACACGGGATTTTGACGGATCTTTGGAGCAAACGATCCAAGGAAAATCGTAAACCCAAGCCCAAAGATAAACCTGTTCTGGTCTTTTCTGTAGACGATTCGCAAATGGCCTGGTTTGAACCCGGCACAGACCTGAACGCTGAATTTAAAAAGCACCCGATCAGCATTAAATCAACCAAAGCAACCGCCAAAGCCGATGGCGTGTTTCGTTATTCACACGGCCTTGGCATCGGCGATTTGAACGGCGATGGGCGCAACGATGTGATTATCAATACCGGCTATTGGGAGGCACCAATTGATCCGCGTTCGGGCACAACCTGGAACTTCGTCAAAACCAATCTTGGCGAGGATTGCGCCCAAATGGAGGTTTATGATGTCAACGGCGATGGCCTGAACGATGTTATTACCAGCTCTGCACACAAAACCGGCATCTGGTGGTTTGAGCAAAAGAAAGGTGCAAACGGACAGCAGGAATTTGTCCAGCACGAAATTGACCGCAGCATTTCACAGACGCATTCGCTGATGCTGGCGGACATTAATGGCGATGGCAAAATGGACTTAGTGACGGGCAAACGCTACTGGGCACATGGCCCAACCGGTGATGAAAATCCCAGCGCCCCGCCCGTTGTCGTTTGGTTTGAATTGCAGCGCACCAAAGGGGAAGTCAGTTGGGTCAAGCACGAGATTGACAACGACTCCGGCGTCGGCACGCAGTTCACCATTGCCGATATGAATGGCGACAAGCGACCAGATGTGATCACGTCGAATAAGAAGGGTGTGTACGTGTTTTTGCAGACGAAGTAAATCTTGTGAACATCTCTATCCAGCGGGACGCGAAGCGCCTGGGGCTGCCGAGCGTCCCGCTTGCTATTGTCGAAGCAAATAGCGAAGACAATAGTTTGCGGAACGAGTACGCCAAAGATGAGGCAAATGTTTATAACGGCTCCTGCGCGCACGCGCTGAGCAAGCGAGACGCTCGGCAGCCCCAGGGCTACGCGCTCCTCGAATGTCAGCCTTTGATTGAAGGTAAGAACTCATGCCCCTCAAACTTCCTGCGCTCCTTCTTTCCTTCTGGCTCTTAGCCGTCGTAGTGTATGGGCAGGAGGCAATCACATTCACTGCCGCGCAACTCGCCAATGGACAAGCCGTCGAACTCGATAAACTCCAATGGAAATATGCGCCCAGCGATGATCCGGCGTGGGCTGTTCATGGCGATGACGGTGGCGAAGATCAATCAGCACGATTTGGTGCTGAGCGCCGCCGGAATGCCGCCTGTACTTTTGTATCGCGCGTCAGAACAGCGCGTCGAAGAAATCTTCCTCAAGGCTTTGCCACTCGGTGGCATTGCGAATTATCGCTATCAGCAATTGACGTTTGGGTTAGCGGCGGGTGATGTCGTGGTATTGATGAGCGATGGTTTGCCCGAACGCTTCAATGCCAACGGCGAGATGCTGGGCTATGAAATGATGAATGATTTATTGGTGCGCACCGGAAGCCTTGCCGCAGCGGACATCATCGCGGCATTAGTGCAAGCAGGCGATAATTGGGCGGGCGCGCACCCGCAAGATGACGATGTGAGGTTTGTGGTTGTGAAGGTGAAGTAATCGCTGGGAGCGCACGCGGCCCGCGTGCTTGGCCTTCGCAAGCGAATACTTTCATCGCAGCGAATTTGTATGATAAGCCTCAGCACGCGGGCCGCGTGCGCTCCCAGCACAGAGTTGTTATGAACTATCTCGCCCATTTATTTTTAGCCGACAACACGCCGGAATCATTGGTCGGTGCGATGCTTGGTGATTTCGTCAAAGGCACAGCCAAAAACAATTATTCGCCCGTGATTCAGCGCAACATCGAACTGCATCGCAGTATTGATTCGTACACGGACGCGCATCCAATCGTTCGTGAGAGTAAAACGGTTGTTGCGGCTGAACGGCGCAGATATGCGGGTGTCTTGCTGGACATTTTCTACGATCACTTTCTCGCCACGCATTGGCATCGCTTCAGTCCTGTTGACCTGCCAACATTTACGCAAAACGCCTATACCGTGCTGCATCAGCATCACGCCTTGTTGCCGGAAAAATTGCAGCGCATGTTGCCGTTTATGCGGGCCGAAGATTGGCTGGCGTCCTACCGAAAGGTGGAGTGGGTGGACGTGACGTTGCAACGAATGTCCAAGCGATTGCGCCGGGGCGATTCCTTAGCCAGCGGGATTGCCGAATTACAGACGCATTACGACCGCTTTGAGGCCGACTTCCTTGCTTTCTTTCCAGACTTGCATCGGTTTGTGCAAACTCAGCCACGCTAAAACCTCCGCTTGAAAATGTCTGGCCTGCGCAGAAATTCACGCCCGCCCATCGCCAGATTCCGCAACTTCGCCTCAAACAACGCGCCTCATCGCGTGGAATACGCCTTGCTATTTGTTGATCGTGACAAGTTCGAGGGCTGAAGATGCGGAAAAACACTCCTCACAACTTTGCGACTCATCCGTTTGTTTCTCTCACCAGCCTGAACCGAGAGTTGCTGCAATCCTTATGGAAGAGGTGTCCTATGTTTCGTCGAAAAGCGCATCAAATTTTGGCGCTGGCGCTGGCGGGGTTGATGATTTCTGTGTATACGACCGATGCCCAGCAAACGACAACGCAATCTAAACCCGTCAACGACCCCAAACGAATCGGCGTTGGCGTGATCTCCGCCTTTCCTAATGCGGATAAAGTGGAAGAGCATCTGAGAAACTATCTGGGGCAAATGCGTGGCATCAAATACATCCTGCAACCTTCGATTCCCGAAGAGTTGTTTGAGCAATTGGCCTTGCTCACCAAAAATGGAAAGCAGATAGATTTGCTCGTCATCGCGGGACACGGCGCAGCGCAGTTTCCCAACATCAAACTCCGAACAAAAAGTGTCTTGCCCAAAGATGTGGATGTGACCTATCAGCAGGACGGCTTGAAAAAGAAACTGCAAGAACGCGCGGCAGCAGAGAACACGATTTGCACGCTGCGCCAAAAGCCGAAGCTGACCGAAGACGAGCAAATCGCTTTAGAGCAGGCGCAGCGTTGGCTCGAAACTACGATACCTGAACAACTCGAAACCTTCCGGCGCATGCTTGAAGCGTATGACCGCGCCGAAAATGCGATGGCCCCAGGTGCCAAAATCTGGTTGTTAAATTGCTCGGCGGCGGCGACTCCCATCGGCGAACAATTCGTCAAAAATTTGGGGCAGATTTTGCTGCGAAAGCGGGGCGGCACCGTCATCGCTTCTAAAACCGACATTGATTTGCTGCGCCCGCAATTCTGGGCTTCGGGTGAATTGAGCGTCGGGGAATATGGTGTGAAAGGCGATTGGGCGACGTTCTCGATTGCGGCTGAGTCGGTCATTAAACCGTTCCTGAACGCCCTGCCCGTCAATTTCGCGCCCGCCTGTGTTGACCTCATTACAGGCAAAACCGAAAAGACAACGCTGGCTCCGGTTGTGGCGAAAGCCGAAGACAGCAAGACGCTGAAGTATCAATGGCAACTCGCGGCTCCGATTGGTAACGGCGAAACGGCTTCGTTTGCGATCAGCGATATGTCGACGCCCCTCGTAAAATCGCGCGTCAAAGTCACCGATCAACGCGGCAGAGAAGGCGAAGGCATCGCGTACATTTCCGCCTGCAAATTGCAGATCAAACTTTCAAACGAAGCGCCTGCGAAAGGCACGACGATTCGCGCGAACACCGTGATTACAAATGCCTATCCGTTGCCCGCCAACGCGACTTGGAAATGGACAGGCAAGGGCGGCATCAAGCCCAAACCCGGCGGCAAGGAAATCGTCGAAGTCGCGGTAGATGGCGATGGCGAACTGGAATTGCAATTGGAACGACCGGACGAACCGAACGCGCCGCGTTTGCTGGCGATGGCGAAAGTGCCGATCAAAGCAACCGACCTGACGCTGGGGCTGAATGTTCCCGCCGAAGTGATGGAGACGGATATTTTCTCGGCTTCGGTGAATGTTCCCGCCGCTGCACGTCAAAAAGCCAAAGACGGAAAGGTTACTGCGAGTTGGGACCCGATTACAGTTGGCCCGGCGGATGCCTTGACAGCACAATTGCAATTCCTGAAGGTCCAAAAGGACAAGCCCGCTTTTGTCTTTGTGAACCTGAACACCGGAGAGCACGCCGACAAACCGGTCGTCGTCAAACCCGCGAAATTTGCGGGCAGCGCGGCGGGCAGTTGGAATGTGCAGGGAACACCCGGCAGAACCATCGCGTTGGAACGCACGCCTGCCAGGATTGAGCAGCACATCAACTTCAACGGCCCGGCGATTGCGCGCGCTTCCGTCGGCGGAAAGGTCGAAGCGTGGCTCGGCCAATTGGATCATTACTACGGCGAAGTCAACGGCCCTGATCCGGCGCGCGTGGACAAGGAATTGCGCGAGAAATTGCAAAACGAAAAAGGCGAATTGAAGGCGTTGGCGATGGGCGATTTTAAGGGCTACATCGTCGAAACCAAACCAGTCTTTTCGCGCGGTGGTTGGAGCGATGCCGGCTTCCGCGATTGCGGCGTTGGCGCGTACGGACACGGCTTTGCGACGAAAGGCTGGGCGCTGATCGAAGTGCGCTACAACATTTCCGGCAGCGGTTGGTTTGATAATCGCTTCCAAAGTTTTATGGAAGCGCAAGCCGCAGCAGGACAAGCAGAAGCCCGCGCGATTGTGAGTTCGCTGAAGCTGACGCCAACGGGCGAGGTTACAAAAACGCCGTACACTGGCCCCAATCTGAACGTCACAGTGCCTGCGGAAAAAGATGCTGAACCGACGCCGCCAAAACCGACGACCCCAACAACACCAAAACCGGCAACGCCAACAGCGCCGAACCCGCCGACGCCCACACCCACACCGCCTGTCACGGGCGGAGAAGCGGCGGCCAAGAGCGACGCCTTGATCAAAGAAGGCACGGCATTTCACGATCAGAAAAAATATACCGAAGCAATTTCTTCGTTCACAAAAGCCATCTCCTTCACGCCAAATTCCGCCGAAGCTTATCGCCGTCGTGCGATGTCCAAGCGCGAATTGAAAGACTTTGCCGGAGCCATCGCCGACTTTGACAAAGCGATTGGGATTGAGCCGAACAACGCCCGCTCGTATGCCGGACGCGGCTTGGCGAAGGAACGAAGCGGCGACGTGAACGGCGCAGTGAATGATTACACGCGCGCGATTCAAATAGACCCGCGTTACGAAAATGCGTACTTCTATCGCGCACTGGTTCGCTACGATCAGAAAGATTATCGCGGCGCGTTGGCGGATTACGAACAAGTGATTGCGCTGAATCCGAAGAATGCCGGAGCCTGGAACAATCGCGGCTCGGCAAAAGAAAAACTGGGCGATGTGGCGGGCGCGCTCCGCGATTATGAGCAGGCGGTTGCGCTTGATCCTAATAACGAAGTCGCGCGGCGCAATGTCGAGCGGTTGCGGGCTGCGGCAGGCAACACGAGTGGAAGCAAGAAAGACAGCGGTCTGATTGATCTGGGCGGGGCGCAATGGAATTGGGTTGATCCGAAGGCAGACGCTGCTTACGCACTGTCTGGTAATGCGCTGACAATCACTGCGCCGAATGGCAATGATCTTTGGTATCAGTACAACGTGGACGGGCCGCGACTGGTCAGACGGGTCAATGGAAACTTCGTCGTGCAGGTGCGCGTGCGCGGCGAATTTCGTGACAACTACAACGGTGCAGGCTTGGTGGTTTATGCCGGAAGGGAGGCAGTGATTCGCTTTGAGCGCGGCAATCAAGGCGTGGATGGCGGGCCGCGCGTTTGGATTCTGGGCTATCAAAATCAACGCGAAATTGGCCGTCAGCATATTCCCTTCACGGCGAACGACGTGTATCTGCGGCTGGAACGAAGCGGCAATCAATTTACCGGCTCTGTCAGTAACAATGGCGCGAACTGGACGAAAGTCGGGGCGTTAAGCGCGTCATTCCCTGCCACTGTGGAAGCTGGCTTGGCGTTAGTCAATCAGCACAATAACAACACCTTACGCGCCACCTTTTCTGGATTGGAATTGACGGGAGTGACAGAAACTGCTGCGCCGCCAACGCCAACCGCGACCATTGGCGGCAAGACCACCTGGGGCACGATTTATCAACCGAATGCGAAAGGCGATCCGTTTGCGGGCGGCACTTGGACGAATGCGCGCAACAGCTCTGATTGGTTGCAACGCGATTTCGACGGGCTGTACAGCATCACGGAAATTCGCATCGCTACGGCGGGAACCGATGTGACGACCAAAGGCAGCCGCCTCGTGCTCAAGCTGCAACAGGCGGACGGTCAATGGGTGACGGTGGACGAATTGCGCGAAACGAATATCAATATGGAAAAGCTCTCCTTCGGCGGCATCGGCAATTCGATTCCGACGTATCGGAAAGTTTTATCCTCGCCTGTCACAGCCAAGGCCTTTCGGCTTGAACTGTACGGCAACGGGTGGTTTGGTGCCAGCGACATTCGGTTGATCGGGAGTAAGTAATTCTGCCCTCTTTCCAGTTTTGGGAAGAGATGTCACGCACTTGTTATGGCTTCGTGAATTCTCCGCCGTATCTTCCGCTTGCCTAATTACTTCGTTCCTGCTCATCGGAACACAACACGCTCTTTTACTTTAATCGCAATGTCACCGATAAGAGTCCGCTCTCAAGCGAAAGCTGAAGTGGGCACGCACTTACCGGCCTACGGCTGGAATGATGGATGATGAACGATGAATGATGAAGTAAGAGTCTTTTTTACTTCCGCGTTCATCCTTCCAACTTCATCGCTCCAGCTACGGCAGCGGGAGTTCCCGAAGAGACAGCTGGTAATCAAAAAAGCCGGTCTTCGCACTTATCTGTGAATGATCGGCTTTTTTATCAGGCTGATGATCGCATAAAGAGGAAAATATGTTCCGCCACCTGAATCGCACATTCATCATTTTACTCGCAATTTTATTTATCTTTTCCGCCAGCACAGGCTTTCCCTGGCAGGAAGTCTGGGGCAGCCGAGTTTTCGCCAGCGGCAAGCGCGAACGCGAATTTAACGCGAAAATCCGCGTTTCGGATGATCTGCGCGAAAAGGTTAGACGTGACAGACGCAGTCTGGTTCCCGCACTGATCCAACTTTCCACTACGCCTGACAGCATGACCTTTCATGAAATGCTCGGCGAAATTAAGCGTGCAGGGGGCATCGTCAAGCGAAAATATCGCCACCTGAACACTGTGGCGGTACTGCTTCCACCCGATGCCATTGGATTTCTTTCTACGCTTCCCAATGTGGATTACATCAGTGTTGATCGTCCGACCCAAATGACGGGGCATCTGGAAAAAACGACTGGCGCAACGTCAGTCAGAGCGTATGGGACATCCAGCACCGGGATGATTGTTGGCACGGGCATTGGCATTGCCATCATGGATTCGGGAATTGACCCGGATCATCACGCATTTCTGGCGCTGAATGGCGCTGCCAGCCGCGTGGTTGCCAATGTGGATTTTACCGGACAGGGCAAAACGGATGATCCATACGGGCACGGCACGCACGTGGCAGGAATCGCGGCGGCAAACTGGCACGTGGCACTTGGTAGCTATACAGGCATCGCGCCGAATGCCAATCTGCTCAACCTTCGTGTCCTGAATTCACAGGGACAAGGCTCTGTCTCGACCGCGATTGCCGGGATTGATTGGTGCATTGCGAACAAGGCGGCTTACAACATTCGCGTCATCAATATGAGCTTAGGCACCACGGCGGTGGATTCATACCGTGACGATCCGCTGTGTTTGGCTGTCCGACGTGCGGTGGATGCTGGCATCGTGGTCTGTGTCGCCGCAGGCAATCTGGGCAAAGACCCCAATGGTAATAAAGTGTATGGCGCGATTCATTCGCCCGGCATTGAGCCTTCCGCGATCACGGTTGGTGCAGCGAACACCTTCGGAACCGACGGGCGCTTGGATGATGGCGTGGCCAGTTTTAGCTCGCGCGGCCCCACACGCGGCGCGTGGACAGATGCGGCAGGCGTGAAGCATTATGACAATCACATCAAGCCTGACTTGATTGCCCCCGCCAACAAAATTATTTCAGCCAAATCTCCTGGCAATTATCTCGTCACACAGAATCCAACGCTGCAAGCTTCCGTCACTTACAATGAAGATCACGGCGAGATGTACATGAGCGGCACCTCAATGGCGACGCCAGCCGTAGCGGGTGCGGTGGCATTACTGCTGCAACGTAATCCTTCTCTGACTCCGAATTTGGTCAAAGCTATTCTTGAATACAGCGCACAGCCATTGGCGGGATACAACAATCTGGAACAGGGCGCAGGTTTGCTAAACGTCGAAGGCGCGGTTCGGTTGGCGGGACTTATTAAAACCAATGTGTCGGGTTTGGCTGTCGGGGCACCCTTGCTTTCAGGCACTTTGCCTGCACATTCATCCACCATTGCAGGTGTTAGCTTCTCCTGGAGTGGCGGCTTAATTCAGAAATGGAATTGCATCAGCGGGACAAACCTGATCACAAGATTTCAAGGCATCTATCGAACTGGCATTGTACTGACGGATGGTGTGCTGATGGGCGACGGCGTACTGATGGGTGACGGTGTGTTAATGGGCGATGGCGTGTTGATGGGGGATGGCGTCTTGCGGAGCGATGGAACCACGATCATGGGTGGGGCGCTTTTCAAATTAGGCGTATTGATGAGCGACGGCGTGCTAATGGGCGATGGCGTGCTGATGGGCGATGGCGTGTTGATGGGCGATAGTTTCCTTTGTGCCACAAGTTCTCCGACGGCCTTAGCGCAGATGGCACAGTCCATTCGCACCGAAGGCGAGAACACGATTGGGATGGAAGCTGAAGCTGATCTGCCAACAGAAAGCTGGGAAGAGCCGAATCTGGATCTGCCTCCTGTCCCGGATGACGGCAGCGGTGGTTCGACAGAGCTTCTCGGTATCGGTGGGCTTTAAACTTTGGATGTTTGGTTCGTAGATCAGGAAAATTGCGATGGGAACTTATCTTGCATTCGATTATCCCCAAAATCCGCCACCGTGCGAAGTGCGTGAATTACGTGAAGAAGATCAGGCGAAGGTTCTCGCTCTGTTGGATACTGCTCCGGTCGAAAGTGTCATTCTGCGAGGATTGATTCTCGACCACGGGTTGTGCGGTGCAGAGTTACGCGGCGTTTTTTATGGGTATTTTGCCGATCATCAGTTGACAGCCGTCGCGCTGATCGGTCACCAGATCATCACCTTTGGGGCACAGGAAGCCCTGCCTTATTTTGCACAACAGGCAGTGCAGGTGGCGGCCAGAGGCTATTTAATGCTGGGGCCAGCGGCACGGGTCGAAGCACTTTGGCAGCATTTGGCAAAAGCCGGACGTGAAACCCGTCGCGTTACTGCGCAACGATTGTATGTGTGCCAAAAAGCAGCGGGCAGGCTGACGCGGCTTCAATTGCTGCGCGCCAACTATGCAGAATTAGATGTGATTACAGATGCGCAGGCAGAAATGGCGCTGGAAGCCAGTGGCATTGATCCGCGCCAGGCTGATCTGGCTGGCTTTCGCCATCGCGTTGCAGAACGCCTGGAGCGGAAGCGGGTCTGGGTCAAAATCGAAGACGGAAAGGTGGTTTTTAAGGCAGATATTTTCAGCGAGACTCCCGACACCATTTATCTTGAAGGCGTTTGGGTTCATCCAGACTACCGCCAGTGTGGCCTTGGCAAGAGCTGTCTGGCAGAACTCGCGCACCGCTTGCTCAAAAGTCATCAAACGATTTGCCTGCTCAGTGATGAAGAAGAAACAGTGGCGCATCAAGTCTACGAATATGCCGGGTTTGTTCACGCCGCTGATTATCAAGCTCGTTTTCTTACGCCTCTGGCCTAAGTCGTTGCGAGCCGAATCTCTCAATCCTCGTCAGTTTGGGATGACAAAAAACGGATCCAAGGCAGTCGCCGTCATCTGCTATACGATTGCTTATCATTACGCTTTTACGCCCAGTCTATCAAAGTGACTGAAATCCACCCGCAATAGGCGTGCAACAGTCTTGTCACATCATCCGAAAAAGTTCGGCATACGATTCGCCTGCTATGTGCATATGGCTTTCAGGTGGAGTTGTTTCATCACAACTCAGGGCGTTACCGTCTCTCAATAAAGACGCCAATTTTGTTCGCGCCGCAACCATATTTCGTTCTGCCTGCTCGACCTGATCCGAACAATCACGCCGCACGAAAGCAATTGATCCCTGAGGTGTCAGGGACAGCGCAGGCAAAATAAATCCTCCAAGGATGATCACGCAGTAAGTATATGCCGACCGAAGCGAAGGCAGTTTCGTCCGTAAATTCCTCACCTCTGCTCAAGCCTTATATGTGGCTGGTGGCTGTTGGCGGCGTGGCCGTGGCGGTCTTTTCCGGGATTCGCTTTCCGCACGCGCAATTAACGCTGGATTACGTGATTTTGCTGTTGATTGCAATTGCGATTGGTTCGCGGGTGAGTATCCGGCTGCCAGCGCTAAGAATCCCTGCATTTAATTCTGAAGTCTCTCTTTCCGACACCTTTGTTTTTCTCAGCCTGTTGCTGTTTGGCGGAGAAGCGGCGATCTTGTTGGCGGCGATAGAAGCCTTTGTGACCTCGTTTCGGCTCACCAAAAAAAATCTCACCCGCGCCTTTAATGCTGCCGCGATAGCAATTTCTACTTTCCTGACCGTCTGGGCGTTGCGCTACAAATTCGGCTCAATCACCGAGCTTGTACAGCAGGCTTCGCTTGCACAATTGTTGATGGCTGTCTGCCTGATGGCGATGCTGCAATACTTCTTTAATTCCGGGTTGGTTTCCACCGGGATGGCATTGCGATTTGGCACACCGATTTGGGATACTTGGAAAAAATATTACCTCTGGACGTTAATTCCATATTTGGTCGGAGCCTGCACCGCCGTGATTACGGTTAAGCTGATTCATGAGATCGGCTTTTACGGGTTCCTGATCGTTGCCCCCGTGCTGGTCATTCTTTATTACATCTACACGATGTATTTGAAAGACATCGAAACCTCTTCGCGCAATGCCGAAGCCGCCGCACAAAACGCCGCAGAATTGCAGGAAAGTGAAGAACGTTTTCGCAGTGCCTTTGATAATGCGCCGATTGGGATGGCACTGGTCGCGCCTGATGGACGTTGGCTTCGTGTGAATCGCGCACTCTGTCAGATTGGCGGCTACACAGAGGAAGAGTTACTGGAAGTGAATTATCAGGCCGTCACGCATCCCAGTCATTTGGGGACATTGACCTCCAACATTGAGCAGGTTCTGGCCGGAAAAATTCCCAGCTACCAAATGGAGAATCGGTATTATCACCGACTTGGTCACGAAGTTTGGGTTCTCGTCGGAGTTTCTCTGGCGCGCGAACGGTCTGCGCATGAGCCGCGTTTGATTTTTCAAATTCAGGACATTACAGACCGCAAACGGGCGGAGGAAAAGCTGCTGCACGAAGCTTTTCACGATACGCTGACGCAGTTGCCGAATCGCACAATGTTTATGGATCACCTGAAACTCGCGTTTGAGCGGGCGAAACGATCCACGCAGCATTTGTTCGCCGTTCTCTTCATTGATCTGGATCGGTTCAAGATCATCAATGACAGTTTGGGCCACGCGCTGGGCGATCAATTGCTGATTGAAGTTTCCAACCGGCTCCAGCGTTGCTTGCGCCCCGGCGATACGGCGGCTCGTCTGGGGGGCGATGAATTTACACTCCTGTTGGAAGACATTCAGGACATCAAAGAAGCGATCCTGATGGCGGAGCGGATACAGACGGAAGTGTCAAAACCCTGTACGCTAGGCGGTCACGAAACCTTCACCACGGTGAGTATCGGCATTGCCATTTATAGTCCGGCGTATCAGCAACCAGAAGACTTATTGCGAGATGCTGATACCGCCATGTATCGCGCCAAGTCGGCAGGCAAAGCACAGCACATAATTTTTGACAGCGAGATGCACGCCCAGGTGCTGAACCGAATGAAGCTGGAGGCTGACTTGCGGCGCGGCGTTGAACGACAGGAGTTTTTCTTGTTGTATCAGCCCATTGTTTCCTTGCATACAGAGCGACTGGCAGGCTTTGAAGCGCTGGTACGTTGGAGGCATCCCGAACGCGGCTTTGTTTCGCCTACTGAATTTATTCCGCTGGCTGAAGAAACTGGTTTGATTGTTCCGATTGGCCATTGGGTGATGCAGGAAGCGTGTCGCCAGCTAAAAGAATGGCAAAAATCCTATCCTGACAGTTTCCCTCTTTATGTCAGCGTAAATCTTTCCTGTCGCCAATTCATGCAGCCGAATCTGATCAGACAAATCGAAAGTGTATTGGAAGAAACTGACATGGACCCGCGCTATTTGAAGCTGGAATTAACTGAAAGCGCAGTGATGGATAACGTAGAAGCTGCGATTAAGCAGTTGCAGGAAATTCGAGACCTGGGAATTAAGTTGAGCATGGATGACTTTGGCACAGGCTATTCCAGCTTGAGCTATTTGCATCGGTTCCCGCTCAACACCTTAAAAATTGATCGCTCATTTGTGATGCAGATCAATAACCGGGAAAACCTGGAAATCGTTCGTACCATCATTGGTTTGGCGCGCAGTTTAGGGCTGGAAGTTGTGGCAGAAGGCGTCGAAACGTTTGTGCAATTAACGCAGCTCCGTGATCTGACGTGTGAATACGGACAAGGCTATTATTTTGCGAAGCCGTTAGACAAAGAAACCGCTGGAATTTTTATTTGGGATACTAAACGTTTAGCGACGCTTTTCTCTCCTGTTCCCAAAGACAGTCCACAGGTACTGAACACGGTCGTGTCTGTGCTGTAATTTTATTCCGCCCGCAAGATTCCCAACGGTTTCTTGATCATCACATCCCAGCTTGAAA
>JAFDVL010000127.1:0-4673 GCA_018268995.1 Acidobacteriota bacterium
AGGCTGCTCCACCCCGCGTCAAAATCGAAGGTGCGACTCTACCCGCCACCGCAGGCTTTGTCAAGCGGGGCAGCCAAAGAATTCTTCATCAACGTTTTAGCCAACGAAGCTCCGCGTGATTTTTCGTCTGTTGCAAATGAGGTATATTGTCAGACAGTCAAAATCAAACGGATTACGCCGGAAAATTTAAGTTGGAAGGAAAGACGGATTTTATGCACAAACGCGGGATGCTGTTGTTGTGGCTTTGCTGTCTTTTGAGCTTGAGCGTGAGGGCTGAAGGGCTGAGGGCAGGAACCGCACGCGTTGAAATCACTCCGCCCATTGGATTCGTGATGGGCGGTTACGCCGCACGCCAAGGCCCTTCAATCGGCGTTCACGATCCGCTGTATGCCACGGTGTTGTTACTCAAAACTGACGAAACCAGTGTCGTTATTGTTAGTTGTGATCTGCGCTCGTTTCCTTCAGCGCGCGTTGTAAATCTGGCGCGCGAACGCAATCTGGCTGATCACGTTTTGCTGGCCGCCACGCACAATCATTCCGGCCCGTTGACGTGGGAAGACCAATCGTGGCCGAGCAAAGAAAAATCGTGGTTTGCGGCAACGGAAGACAAAATTCTGAGCGCGATAGAATCTGCCTCTAAGCAAATGTTCACAGCCCACATCGCCGCAGGATTTGGCGAAATTTATCTTGGCCATAATCGTCGCAACGTCGAAGCGGGCGGAAAAGTCACCATGCTTTGGCGCAATGAAAAGAAACTTCCGACCAGTCCGCTTGATCCGACTGTAGGCGTCATTCGCGTGGGCGATGCAACAGGCAAACCACGTGCGATCCTGGTCAATTATGCAATGCACGCTGTTGTGCTGGGGCCAGATAATCGTCAGATTTCGGCAGACTATCCAGGTGCGATGGCGCGTGCTGTTGAGAAAGCTTTTCCCGATGCCTTGTGTTTGTTCACGCAAGGCGGCGCAGGCGACATCAATCCGTATCAGGATAAGCAGCCCGTGGCCGAGAACGGATTTGACGTGGTCGCGCAGGTTGGTAATGCTCTGGCGCAGGAAGCGATCAAGATTGCGCAGCGAATGAAGCCTGCGTCGAACGCACCTGCCAGCCTGAAGGCAACGACAGAAGTGCTTGAATTTCGAGATCGCTGGGAGCCAAACAAAACTTTACGCGCCGGGCTGACTTCGTTGCTCATCAACAATGACATTGCGATTGCGACGATTCCGGGCGAGCCGTTTGTGGATTTGCAGATTGCCTTGCGCGACAAATCTGAAATTAAATCTACCTTTCTTTTTGGCTACACATACAGCGCGGGCGGCGAGTGGGTTGGTTACATTCCCACGCTAAAAGCAGCGACCGAAGGCGGATACGGCGCTGGTTACAACACCCGCGTTGAAGTTGGTGCGGGCGAAGCAATGGTTGATCGTGCCATCGTGAACTTTTTTAAGTTGGCCGGAAAACTGAAAAATACACCGGGAAACTAAGGCAAGAAACTATGCAAAAACAATACGTCTATCGAATGTTGCTATTGGCTTTGTTGATTGGAATGGCGGGCCAGCAAAATTTTGCACAATCGTCGGCTGATCTTGTGTTACTGAACGGGCGCGTCTGGACAGGGCTGCAAGATGATCCTTCGGCGCAGGCGATTGCGATTCGCGGCAACCGCATTGTGCGTGTGGGCACGGACGCCGAAATCAAAAAGCTGGCAGGCAAGCAAACGCAACTGATCAATCTGGATGGGCGGTTGGTAATGCCGGGATTCAATGACGCACATATTCATTTTCTTGGCGGTGCGATGGGGCTGACGGAAGTGGATTTGACCGATGCAGCTACGGTTGAGGAGCTGACGAAGCGTGTGACCGAATATGTCCGCGAGCATCCAAACGCCGCGTGGATTACAGGGCGTGGCTGGGAATATTATCCGTTCCCAAATGGCTTACCGACGAAAGAAATGCTGGATGCCGTGGTCGCAGATCGCCCGGTGTTTTTACGCGCTTACGATGGACATTCTGCCTGGGCAAACAGCCGTGCTTTGCAACTCGCCGGAGTTGGGCGCGAGACAAAATTTGACGGCTTTGGCGAAATTGTGCGCGACGCCAGCGGTGATCCGACAGGTGCCTTCAAAGAAGGAGCGCAGAACCTTGTCGCGCGCCTGATTCCTGCGCCGACGCGTGAACAGAAGCTGCAAGCCCTGCGCGATGGATTGAAGTTGGCGGCCTCGCTTGGTATGACCAGTTTGCAAAACGCGAGCGGCAGCCCGGAGGAATTGGCTTTGTACGCGGAACTGCTGCAAAAAGGCGAACTGACGACACGTGCGAGCATTGCGTTTTCGGTCAATCCAAAGACTACGCCAGAGCAATTGCAACAATTCGCGGCGCTGAAAAAACAGTATGACAAAAACGCGTTGTTGCGTGCTGGTGCAGTCAAGTTTGTGTTGGATGGCGTGATCGAATCGCACACGGCAGCCATGCTGGAACCGTACAGTGACGGCACAACCACCAAAGGCGATTTGTCGTGGCCTGCCACCGCATATCAGGAACGCGTTGCGCAAATAGACAAACTGGGACTACAAATTTATACGCACGCGATTGGCGACCGTGCCGTGGGTGTGGCATTAGATGCGTATGAAAACGCGCAACGCGTCAATCAACTCAAAGACCGCCGCTTCCGCATTGAGCATATCGAAACGCTTGCCGCGTCGGACATTCCGCGCTTTGCCAAACTCGGCGTGCTGGCTTCGATGGAGCCGATTCATGCGTACCCCAGCACGATTGATGTCTGGTCGCGCGCGATTGGCGTAGAGCGAACGCAGCGGGGCTTTGCCTGGGCGCAATTACAACGCAGCGGCGCGCGCCTGGTTTTCAGCAGTGATTGGCCTGCTTCGATCAGCGTTGATCCAATTCGCGGGATACACAATGCGGTGAATCGCCGCACGATTGATGGACAGCCGCCGCAGGGTTGGTTGCCGGAGCATCGTGTGAGTTTAGCGACGGCGTTGCGCAGCTACACCGCAGAAGGCGCATACGCTTCGTTCACTGAAAAAGAGAAGGGAACGATTGCGCCGGGAAAATTGGCGGACGTGATTGTTCTGTCACAAAATCTGTTCACGATTGATCCCATGAATATTCACGAAGCGCGTGTGGTGCTGACAATTTGCGATGGCAAAGTCACGTATCGCGACAACGCGCAGTTCGCTCGCAAGCCGTAGGCGATGTACGACAGGCAGCTCGCCTGTCGATATGTGGTTACACCAAAAAAACTTATGACAGGCGAGCTGCCTGTCGTACGGGGTTAGAGGAGCGATGATGCGAATACTTGTGATTTCCACCCTGTTGTTTTTTTGTCTGTCATTGGTGGTGCTCGCCCAATCTCCGCGCTTCACGGCAGGCGTTGCTCGTGCAGACATCACGCCGCCGCCAGGTGTGGAGTTATGGGGTTATAGCAACCGTTCCGGCCCGGCGACAGGTACGCTTGATTCGTTGTTTGCGCGGGTTTTGTATCTGGACGATGGGCGCAATTCGGTGTCAATCGTCACCTTGGATTTAGGCCGTTCGTTTGGTCGCCCGCAAATTGCCTACGTGCGCCAGCGCATCCAGAGCGCAAATCACAAAAGCGATGACGTGATGTTCATCGCTTCGCATACGCATTCCGGGCCGGTGATTGACGAAGATTACGATCAAGTGCCGGGATGGGAACAGAGTGCTTTGGATAAAATCGTGGACGCGATTAACAGTGCTCGAAAACAGGCTGTCGCCGCGCGCATCGGTGTTGGCTATGGGCAAGCGATTCTCGGTCACAATCGCCGCTACATTCAATCTAATGGCAGCGTGAAAATGCTCTGGCGCAACAGCACAGGTCAGCCAACAGGCGTAATTGATCCGAGCGTGGGCGTGATTCGGGTGGATGATCAACTAGGCAAGCCGCTCGCGATTCTGGTGAACTACGCGTGCCATCCGGTTGTGTTCGGGCCGGATAATTTGCGTTATTCAGCAGATTATCCGGGCGCAATGGCGCGTGTGGTCGAAGAAAGCTGGAGCAATCAGCCCGTTTGTTTTTTCCTGCAAGGCGCGCCGGGTGACATCAATCCGATGTTGGACAAAACGCCGCTCGTGGAAAATGCCGATGCTGAAATGCGCCGCGTTGGCGAAACCATTGGCAGCGAAGTCTCCCGCGTCAGTCGTACGATTCAAACCGAAGTTGCCTCCAATCCTGAACTCAGCTTTGCAAGCGAAGACCTCCACTTCAAAAATCGCTGGAGTCAGGAATCAATTCGCAGTGCGATTTTTGCGGCCTACGGCCCGAATCCTGCCAAACGATATTTTCGCTATTTGAATGATCCGATTGTTGCGCCTGTCACGACGCTGGTCATCAACAAACAAATCGCACTGGTTGGTTTGCCGGGCGAGCCGTTTGTGGGATTGCAATTGTTGCTGAAACAACGCACACCGTTAGCTGCGACGTTTCTTTGTGGCTATACGAACGGCTACATCGGATATTTCCCGACGATCCGGGATGCCGTGGCAGGTGGCTATGGCGCAAATACGATTGTGACACGCGTTGAAGTAGGAGCAGGGGAACGAATGGTGGATCGTGGCTTGATCCATATTTACCGGGCGTTGGGAAGGCTGAAAGATAAACCAGAACAACCGTAAATGTACGACAGGCAGCTTGCC
>JAFDVL010000127.1:4691-7610 GCA_018268995.1 Acidobacteriota bacterium
GCAAGCTGCCTGTCGTACATTTTTAATTTGTTGCCGCTTGTTGTGGTGCGCAGACTTTCTCGAATGCGGCTTTTAATTCACTGGCAATCATATTGGCGTCGCGCATTTCGATGTCACGGCGTTGCATCATATACACGAGCTTGCCATCGCGCAGAATTCCAATCGAAGGCGATGAAGGCGGATAGCCGGTGAAATAGCCGCGCGCGCGGTCGGTCGCTTCGATGTCTGCGCCAGCGAAGACGGTGATGACTTCATCGGGCTTGACAGAATGACGCAAGGCTTCGACGACGCCGGGACGGGCTTTGCCTGCGGCACAGCCACAGACAGAATTGACGACGATCATTAATGTGCCTTTGGTGTTTTGCACGGCAGCGTCTACGGCATCAGGCGTACGAGTTTCTTTGATTCCATTGAGCGATAAGTCTTCGCGCATGGGTTTGATAAGCATTTCTGAATAAGGCATAAAATGTAAGTCCTCCAGGAAAATGATACCGAGTCACTCGGTACGATTGCTTTCTTCACTCTCAGTTAGAACTAAGATAGTATGCACTGCGCGGTTGATTCGCAACCTGCACCATCAAGTTTCATCCAACCAATTAGATTCATCGAGGCATTATGCAAGCACCACGCAAAGCGGCAGCTCCGCAACTCAAAAAGTCAGCCCCTGTTTATGATGTTGTTGTGATCGGCTCCGGCGCGTCTGGTGGGATGGCGGCGTGGAATCTGACTCGGAAGGGAATTAAGGTGTTGTTACTGGACGCAGGCGACCGCTACGATCCCGCAAAATTCTGGATGGCAATGTTGCCCTACGAACGACGCGAAGCCTACGCGCGTGGCGAAAAGCCGGAGCTTGGATTTTTAAGCACGAAAGAGCAACCGTATTTGACGCCAGAAGGCAAACGCTACGATCTGTATCGCGTCTGGGGACACGGCGGCAAAACCAATATGTGGGGGCGCGTTTCGCTGCGGTACTCCGACGTGGATTTTAAGGTCAATGATGGCTACGGCATTCCGTGGCCGTTTGAGTACAAAGACATCAAACCGTACTACGATCAGGTAGATCAATTGATTGGCGTCTGTGGCGGCGATGACGACACCGACACCTTGCCCGGCAGTCAGTATCATCAGCCCGCGCCCGCGCTGCGCTGCGGCGAATGGGCGGTGATGAATGCGGGCAAACGCATCGGTATCAAGATTGTGCAGGGCCGTCGGGCGAACTTGACGCGTCCGTTGCGTGGGCGTGCTTCTTGTCATTATTGTGGCGATTGCGGCGCGGGCTGTACAACCGGAAGCTTTTTCAATTCCGCGATGCACCTGCTGCCCGAAGCGATGAAAACCGGCAAGTTGCAAATCATCAGCAATGCCGTTGCGGGCCGCATCACGGTTGATCCGAAAACGGGCTTGGCAGACGGCGTGCAATATTTTCATCGCTACACGCGCGCCGAAAATCACGTCAAAGCGAAAGTCGTCATCGTTGGCGCATCTTGTGTAGATACCACACGCTTGCTGCTCAATTCCAAATCGGCGATTTATCCAAACGGCATTGGCAACACATCGGGCGTGCTCGGCAAATACTTCACCGAACAATTCCGCTTTCACGTGACAACGTTTTTGCCGCATCTCTACGGACGAGAAACCACGCACGACAGCGGCATCGGCGGCGAGCATATTTACATGCCCCGCTTCAATGCCCGCGACGGCAAAAAGCGTGATTACGCGCGTGGCTTCGGCATGCAGTTCTGGTCAAGTGGCTGTCAGAACAATGCGGGCTTTGCCAAAAACATGCCCGGATTCGGCAGCGAATTTAAGAAGGACGTGTTGCGTCACTATCCCGCACTGTTTCAATTTCACCCCTACGGCGAGATCCCGCCGCGCGAAGACAACCGCATCGAGGTGGACGAAACCAGGAAGGATCAGTATGGTTTGCCGCTGATGCGCATGGTGCTGAATTACGCCGACAACGAACGCAAGATGTCCGAAGAGATGTATGACACCGTCGAGCAACTCGTCCACGAAGCGAAAGGCGAACTGCTGAATTACAAACGCAACGATTGGGATTTCCCCGGTTCCCCCATCCACGAACACGGCACCGTGCGAATGGGAACCGATCCGAGGAATTCGATGCTGAACGGCTTCAACCAAATGCATGCCGTGAAAAATGTGTGGGTCGTGGATGGCAGTTCGTTTCCTTCGGCAACGGAGAAAAATCCGACTTTGACGATTTTGGCAGTTGCGTGGCGGGCGACAGATTACTTGGCGGAGCAGATTAAGCGGGGGAATCTTTAGGATGAGCGCCATAAAATCCATTGAAGTTAGTGGCAATTCATAACTGAAAATCTTTCATCCTTTCATTGGGAGCAGATGAATTCAAAATCGCAGTCAAATTAAAGGTATAAGTTATTTTTCAATTAAGTCTTCAGTTCTTGCCAAAACATCTCCCCAAATCCACCGATGTAGCGCACGTGCTGCACTTCGATTTTGACGAGTAGAAAATCCCCAAGCTGAAAGTTTTGCTGTGCTTCGGGGAAGCGTGTCAGGTAGCGTTGCGCAGCATCGGCTTGTTCTGCTTCAGGAACAGGCTTCGCAAGCGCGAGCAATGTGGCGCGTGCGTTGGCTTGTGGATTCGCCTGGGTTGATGTGTCCTGAATAAACAAACTGACGCGCGGATCATTCAGCAGGTTGCGCGTGTGTTCGGCCAGAGAACTGACAAAAATCAGCGGATCGCCTGCTGCTGAGATCGCATACGGCGTGATTGAGCCAAACGGCCAGCCAGCGTATTTCCGCGAAAGCGTGCTTAAAACGCCCTGCTTTTCCTGCTCCACTAGATTGCGCACGAGAACGGCGCGGTCGCTATTGCTCATAATCACCTCTTGTCCCAGAATCCAAAATTTACCGAAATCCTAGATCAGTTTTCAGTTG
>JAFDVL010000127.1:7635-16229 GCA_018268995.1 Acidobacteriota bacterium
GAGCGGTAGCGACGTGGGTGACGGCTCCATCCACTGAATTGAAAACCGATCTAACACGAGAATGAATCATTTCATGGCAAACGAACATTTTGAAAAAGTAAAAGCGATCTCCGATCAAATCCCTTATCTGAAACATCTTGGCATCGAAATGCTGGAGGCGGGCGAAGGCTGGGTGAAAATGAAGATGTCCTTTCGCCCGGAATTCCTACAGCCATTTGTTGTCCACGGCGGGGCGATTTACAGCCTGGCTGACGCCGCAGCTGCGCATGCGTTGATGACAATTGTCGCGCCAAAAGAAATGCTCACGACTGTTGAGCAACGCATCAACTTTCTGAAAGCTGTCAAAGCGCAAGACCTTTACTGCGAAGCGAATGTCGTGCATCTGGGCAAAACGCTGGCCTATGCCGAAGTCAGTGTGACGTTTGACGATGGCACGCTGGTGGCGAAAAGCACGGCGACGCTGATGCGGTTGGATCGGGCACGCTTTGTTGGCTAGTGCCATCGCGCAGAAAAGAAAAAGCAGCGACGCCTGAAAAGCTATCGCTGCTTAAGGTAACCAGAAAGGAGTTAATGCAAAAACTACTTACCGCGAGTAGGAACTTTTAAGGTTTGTCCAGCACGCAACGGAGTAGATGCACTCAGGCGATTCAGCGCTGCAATATCTTTGGCTGATGAGCCATAGCGGGCTGCGATGTCGTTGATCGTTTCGTTTGCTTTGGTCGTGTAAACGATTACTTTGGTATAGCCACCACCAGCAGCTGTTGGCGCAACGGTTCCTCCTGACAGCGAACCTTTGGGCGCAACCTGCGCGACTGTTCTGATATTGCTGCCAACCGGAATAATCACTTTTTGTCCGGTTTTCGGCTCAACTCCGCCATTGATCGCAACCAGTGTTGATTCCGACACGCCCGTGCGCTTGGCGATAGTGGAGAACGTGTCCTCGTTTTGCACGGTCATTAACCGCCACGAATTTCGCTTATCGGCGGGAATCCGCACCAGCCAATTTTGCAAATGTTTGCCGCGTCCTGGCGGAACGCGTAATCCATAAGCAAATCCTTGCGGGGTAACTCCACGCTTCAACTCTGGGTTGAGATCAAGCAAAAACTCATAGTTTGTGTCACACGCTTCTGCTGCCAACCGCAAATCCACTGAGTTGTTGACCAGCACGGTGTCGTATGAGAGAGGTGCGACTGGCTTCACGGAAGAAAATCCATAGTGTTGCGGATTTTTGGCAATGATGATCGTCGCCAGAATATTCGGAACATAGTTTCTGGTTTCGTTTGGCAACAAACCGCGCTGATAAATTTCCCAGAAATCAGCATAGCCAGAACGCGCAATCGCCCGATCTACGTTGCCTTCACCAGAGTTGTAGGCAGCCATTGCCAATTCCCAATTACCGGCATAACGATTGGCCAGAAACTTCAGGTAACGAGCAGACGCACGCGTCGCTTTTTCAAAGCTGGAGCGTTCGTCAATGTAAAAGTCTTGGCGTAACCCAAAGCGAGCTGCTGTGCCAGGAATGAATTGCCAGAGGCCAACGGCTGCGGCCCACGAACGAGCATTGGGAGACCACGCGCTTTCAACCTGTCCTAACCACGCCAAATCCTGCGGTACGCCTTCTTCTTTGAAGATGCGACGCGCCATAGACATATAACGTCCTGAACGCTGTAAACCGCGTTCCATCGTAGTGCGGCCACGACCTTGATAATAGTTGATCCAGCTTTGCACTAACGCATTGGGCCTGAATCCGAAGTCAATCTTAGCGGCTAACAATGCTTCTTTTGCTTCAGCCTCGGTCGCCTTTCTTTCATCATCGGTCAAATTCAGTTTGGCAATGTCATCCAGAGGGGAAGAGGAAAAGCCCGGCTGACCAGGATTAGTGCTTTGATTTTGTTTGGCTAATTGTGCCGCTTGCGCATCGGTCATTTCATCTTTGGCCTGAGCGCTGAGAGGCAATGGCGTAGGGAGTTGTTTAGTTAAGGTCGCCTGACGCTGATTAATTTGCTCAATCAGCTTTTGGTAGTGCTGCTTGAGACGCGCATCGCTACGAACGTCTATTCCAGCTTCAAGAATGATTTCCAAGGCGCGGTCGTAGTTGCGACGCGCCTGTGCATATTCGCCCGCCTGAAAGAACTGCTCGCCTTTTTGGAAGCTTTCTTCAGACCGCTCAATCGTCAATTGAATTTGATTATTGCGTTCCTGCGTAAGAGTTGGAACTTGTGCAACGGTTGGGAGGGCAAAGAGCACACAGAGGCAAACACTAAACAGGGCAAATGATAACAAAGAACTTTTAAGCATTATTTCGATAACTCCTCGATCTATTCATTACAGCAAAGTTGATTGCGGGGAGGTCAATATTACTCTTTGGTTGCAAAGAGTTTGCAACGCAAAAGCCCGGACATTGTAACTTTTACACACCGGGGTGTCAAACTTATCTGCCTGTATCAAAACAGACCACAAAATGGTTGATACAACGAATCAGCGCAAAAATTCAGCGAGGGTCTCAAACTGATACTGGGCTTCAGCAAGTATGTTCGCCTCATTGAGCAACGTCAGAACTTGGTTGCGAAGTACAATCTGGCCATCAATGATTACGGTCTCGACATTGCTGGATTGCGCCGAATACACAATGGTCGAGATCAAATCCGGCTGTGGCATACATGGTAATTGCCGCAAATTCAGCAGAATCAAATCTGCTTTTTTGCCAATTTCAATGCTGCCAATTTCGTCAGCCAATCCTAAGGCTTTGGCTCCTTCAATGGTTGCCATTCGCAGTGCCGTTTGGGCGGGAATAGCTTGCGGGCCGTGTTGCACCTTTTGCAGCAAGGCGGCGGTTCGCATCTCAGTAAACATATCCAGTCGGTTGTTGCACGGTGCCCCATCCGCTCCCAGTGAAACGGCAATCCCTCGTTCCAGCATCTCTGTGATGTTGGCAATTCCAGAACCGAGTTTCAAATTTGACGACGGGCAATGCGCGACTTTAGTTCCAGTTTGTTGCAGCAAGTTCATTTCCGTTTCGTCGAGCCAGATGCAATGTGCCAGCACAACATGCGGGGCTGCCAGTCCAACCGAATGCAAATAGGCAATATTGCGAAGCCCGGTGTTTTTTTCAACCAACGCTATTTCATCGCGATTTTCCGACGCGTGCGTGTGTACCAGCACCTGCCATTCACGCGATAGTCGCGCCACTCGTTCCAATAATTCTTGCGTGCAACTCACGGCAAAGCGCGGCGCAAAGCAGGCGCGAATCCGGCCCTTGGCTTGTCCGTGCCAGCGTTCGATCAAAGTGACTGCCTCCGCAAGGGCTGTTTCTGTTTCTTGGTGTAATGCGGCAGGAACATTCTCGCCCGCATCCATCAGGCATTTACCGACCGTGGCGCGAAACCCGGATTCTTCGACCACGCGAAACACTTCGTCCGTATGGTTGACCGTCTCCATCGTCAGGGCACAGGTCGTTCCGCCGCGAATCAGTTCAGCAATTCCAAGCTGAGCGGACACGCGCAACGAGGCCGGCGTATGCGCGGCTTCAAAGGGCCAGATACGTTGTTTGAGCCAGTCAATCAGCGCCAAATCGTCGGCTGCACCGCGAAAGAGCGTCTGACAAAGATGAATATGCGTTTGCACGAAACCGGGCAGTAAAACACGTCCAGTCGCATCAATAACTTCAACTTCGTCTGCGTGATCCGCAGAATTGAACGCCGCAATGTGACCATCCGCAAGGAAAACATCGCCCGTGAAGATGCTGTTGTTGGCATCCATCGTGATGACGGTCGCATTTTTGATGAGGATTGAATTTCCCATAATCACACATACCCGTTGGTCTGAAACCAGCGCACGGCCTTTTCAATCGCGCCCTCAATCGGGCTTTGTGGCAAGCCGAGTTCACGCACTGCCTTCGATGAATCGTAGTACATCGCGTGCCGCGACATTTGCACCGAATAGTAGGAAACCTGCGGCGTTTTGCCGAAATAGCGCGCCAGGATCATCTCATCCGTAAAGGCGACTGCAAGCGGAATGATATGCGGCACCGCAAATTTGGGCGCGGACTTGCCTGTGACTTGCGCAAGGATTTGCAGCATTTCCTGCAAGGTCAGATTGCGATTGCCAAGGATGTATCGTTCGCCTGTCCGGCCTTTTTGCCAGGCCAGAATGTGACCGCGCGCGACGTCTTCGACATCAATCAAATTCAGCCCCGTGTGAACGTAGGCAGGCATTCGTTCTTGTAAGAATCGCAGGACGATTTCACCCGTGGGCGTTGGCTTCACATCATAAGCACCAATGGGCGTTGACGGATTGACGATGACCACATCTAACCCCGCTTGGGCCGCACTGAATGCCGCTTGTTCTGCCAGAAATTTCGATTTTTTGTAATCGCTGACCAATGCCTCAACTGTGGTTTGAGTCTCCTCGGTGGCAGATGTGCCTGTCACCGGGACGCCTATGGCTGCAACAGAGCTGGTGTGGATGAATCGTTTGACCTGTGCATGTCGCGCGGCAGCCAAAATATTTTCGGTTCCCGTCACATTTGCCCGGTAGATGGCCGCGCTGTCTTTCGCCCACAATGAATAATGTGCTGCCACATGAAAAACGACATCACACCCCGCGATTTTTTCTGCCAGTTGTTCGGGATGATCCAGATCGCCGATGGCTAATTCAAGCGGCAAGCCGTCAAGGTTGCGACGATCACTGTGGGGGCGAACTAAGGCGCGAACCTGATGCCCATCGGCTATCAGCGCGCGCGCTAAGTTGCCTCCGATGAAGCCAGTTGCACCCGTGATGAATGCTTTCATAAGGCTGATTGTATATCAGGTTCGCGAACTTTGCGGAGAGGCTAAGCCGACATTTTTCTGGCTAAGACCAACGAACGGGCAGGCCGGATCAGTTTGGGTTCTGCCTTCAATGCCAGTTCGGCTGCTCGTTGTAAGGTTTTCATTGCTGAGCGCACACTGAAAAGGAATTTGATTGCAGCCAGCGGGCGCAGCAGCATGGCCAAAAAAGATTTCCCCGGACTCATCTGACCACTTGCGTCGAGCGCCATATTGAAATCCGGCGTTTTCTGTTCGGCTTCATCCAGAATGACGCGCAAAACCACTACAGGCAAGCCTAGTCTCGTTCCCATTTGAATGACATCAAAGCTTTCCATGTCCACTGCGGCTGCGCCATAAGATTCGCCCATAGACAATTTTTCCTGTGCCGACGTCACCATGAAATCCAGCGTCAGGCCTGCCCCAAACATACATTCCAAACCATCTGCCAATAATAGTTGCCGCAGCGAGGAGGAAATCTGAAAGTCGCACACACTTGAAACCTCATTCTCGTTGATTTCTTCCGTTTCTGCGGGCGTGCCAAATTGTGGGCGGAACGCAAAACAGGTGTCGTAAAAAATTACCTCGCCTGTCTTCAACTCTGGTGTTAGTGCTCCTGCCAGCCCGATCATCATCATCGCGTCATAGCTGGTTTCTGCCAAATGCGCTGCCAGTTTTTCTCGAAAGTTTGGTGCTCCCACCTCAGATTGCAAGACCGTGATTAGATTTCGCCCGGCGCGTCCCTGGCATTGTTTGAGCCCGGCAATTTTAGAAAATTGGGATTCCGTTAATCGCTGTGCGACTGCCTTAAATTCAATGTCTGCTGCCGTAATGACGCAGAGGCGGGGAATCGGAATAGCGGTGATAATTGTGTTCATTGTGTCCAGACTTACCAGTAAAGATAATTCGTGGGCCAAAGGGAGTAATTTGTTGGTGGGGACCATCATCAACCGTAACAACACCCGACCAGCAGAAACGAAATGGTACTGGATTTGGCACTAAACTGAAAGCTTAACTTTTGTTGCGTAGCAAAACCTTAAGCTTGCCTGCTTTTTCAGCCTGTTGCATTGCTGTTACGCCAGCTGCCAGCGGAAATTCCGCTGCAATCAATGGTTCGACATTTACTTTTCCTGCTTCAAGCAATGCCAACGCTTTTTCAAAGCGCCCGCAGCGCGAGCCAATAATACTGATTTCATCCACAACAATTCGCGCCGTATCCAACTGCACTGCGCCGTGAAATGTAGATTTCAGAATGATTGTTCCGCGCGGCTTTACTAAATCCAGCGCCAGTTGTAAGCCTGCTGATGCACCGCTGGCTTCCACTACAAAATCAAAACGATGATTGGGATCAGCCTTGAATTTTGCGAGTTCGATGGTCGCAATTCCGGCGTCTGCCGCCAGCTGCAATTTGTCGGCATGTTTGCCAATCAGCACCAGATCACATCCGGTCGTCGCCAACACGCGCGCAATCAATTGTCCCAACTTGCCATCACCAATCACCGCGACACGATGAGCTGTCGTGATTGTCACCTGATCCAGAATTTCACAGGCGGCAGCCAATGGTTCGGTAAAGACTGCCTGCTGATCTGAGACAGAATCCGGGACTTTCAGCAGGTTATCGGCAGGCAGCGCGAGATATTCGGCAAAAGCTCCATCCCGCCCAACGATGCCAAGCACGGTGCGATTGGGGCAATGGCGCGAATCTCCCGTACGGCACAACTCGCATTGTCCACAGCCTGCATTGATTTCGCCCACAACCCGCCAACCGATTTGTGCCGGATTGGGCGACGATTCCACGATGCCCACGAATTCATGACCAAGCGTGCCCTGAAAATTTGCGTACCCGCGCACGATTTCCAAATCCGTGTTGCAGATGCCTGCGGTCGTGACACGGACTAAAGCTTCGCCTTCGCGCTGAGGTCTTGGCATATCCGCTAACATTAATTCCTGGTTTTCAAAACGTAGTGCTTTCATTGTTTGCTGAGTATTTGCCGGGCCTCTACCTGTGCGTCGCGTTGAATGCGCGTCGTGGCCTGGGCTTTGACCACTTCTTCCAATAGTCGTTGGGCTTCGTCTTTGCGGCCTGCGTCTTTGTAGGCTTTTGCCAACGCGACTTTTAAGTCCAGATTTTCAGGCGCGACTTTCAATCCTTGCTCGAACAGCGAGAGGGCGCGTTTTTTGTTGCCGCCCATCACGCCGGGCAATTCGCGGTCAATTTCCCCTAACGCCAGATAGGCATTTCCGTTTTCGTAGGTATCTTTTAACTTCACGACCATCTGCATTTCATTGCGGATTTTTTTGACAGTTGCCAGCGCCTTCAAGGCCCCGACTAATTGCGCTTTTCCGCCATAATTCGCTGCCAGCCAGAAATGGCCTTCAACGGAATCAGGTTGCAGCGCGACGGCACGTTGGGCGAGGACAATGCCTTTCTCAAAGAATTTGACCTTGGCCTCCTGCTCGCCGAAGTCGCCCACGTAATATGCCGACCGGGCTGCGCGCCAGAGGAGTTCATAGTTTTTGCCATCATTTGTGAGCGCGCGTTCCAGAATAGTAAGAGATTGTTGATCCTGCGCCAGATTCTCGCCACGCGAAAACAGCTGATCTGCGTCTCCCAGCGGATCTTTGCTAGATGGGATAGTTGCGGAATTAAGGTTTGCCCCTTTGTTCGCAGATGGCGATTTGCTTTGGGCGGCGGTTGAAATAAAAAGAGAAAGCGTTACGAACACTACAAAAAATAATTTCTGCATAGTCGTAAAACTAGCAACCCAAAATCAGTTTCGCAAGCGGTGAACGTAACAAGCTTTTGCAAAATTCACCGTGCTATGTATAATGCCCCAGCTTCGTCGGGGCGTAGCGCAGCTGGTAGCGCACCTGGTTTGGGACCAGGGGGTCGGGAGTTCGAATCTCTCCGCCCCGACCAAGATAATTGCCATTACCTCAATAACTGAACAAGCTAGTCTTACGTCGCATTTATTCAGGTGTCATACATTGAGTTACACCATCGCCTGAAAAAATACGCCTGTTAATCTCCACCCAAATTTTGACGTGAGAGGCTAAAAACAAGTCAGCGACCATTTGTTTGAAAGATACTGGGGAGTATTTTTTTCGGAACCAATGGCAATTAATTTGAGCCATCTTTAAAGTGGCGGCTGCCCAACAAATACGCCATTTCGCCTTGCTAAAGGTTGTGCTCAGCAGATGCAGGAATTGCCTGCCCGTGTTTTCAAAATGACAACCCAAACTGCACCATAGCAATGTACTTCCTCTACAACTCATCCCCCGCAACGAAGTCGTCCTTCACGTCTGAAGGGAAATTACCTACAATGTGCGGCGCAGACAAATCCGAAGCTGACGATTGTGCCATTGGTATTCCGACCGCCCCGCAAATCGAAATTTTGCGCTTGGATTTTCTGTCGCCCATAACGCACAGTAAAGTGGTGTAGCCGCATTCTGTGTTTCAAATACCACTGCCCCACCACAGTTCCGGGTATTTATGAGTACCGAAGCCGATACCTGTCGCAAATACGTCGTCCCCAAACTGCAAGCCGCAGACTGGGAGAACGAACCGCATTCCATCACCGAACAAAAAGCCTTCACCGATGGCCGCGTCATTATGACGGGCAACTTCACCCGCCGGGGCAAGAAAAAACGCCCGGATTATCTGTTGCGTTATACGCGCGATTTTATGATTGCGGTCGTCGAAGCCAAAGCCGAATACCTGCGACCGGGGCAAGGACTGCAACAAGCCAAAGAATATGCCGAAAGCCTCGGCCTCAAATTCGCCTACGC
>JAFDVL010000128.1:0-9396 GCA_018268995.1 Acidobacteriota bacterium
GGCGGCGAAAATATGTGGGCGACGACCGATGCGTTTCAGTATGTCTATCGGCGCATTTCCGGCGATGTTTCCTTCGCCGCAGACATCCAGATTCTTGGGACGGGCGGCAATGCACACAAAAAAGGCGTGCTAATCCTGCGGCAATCGCTGGATGCGGATTCTGCGTATGCGGACGCCGCATTGCACGCCGATGGCTTAACCTCGCTGCAATATCGCGAAGTCAAAGGTGGCCCGACGCGCGAAGTGCAATCCAATGTCAAAGGCCCGGCACGGATTCAAATCGAAAAGCGCGGCGATTATGTCTGGATGAACATCGCGCGCGCAGGTGAATCATTGCAATCGGCGGGCGGTTCGTTTCGCATCAAGTTTACCGAACCGTTTTACATCGGCCTCGGCGTTTGCGCGCACGACAACAATGCTCTTGAAAAAGCGGTGTTTTCCAACGTCGAAATCAAACAGCGCCCTGCACCAATTGTCGAAAGCACGCTGGAAACGGTCGCGATTTCCTCCAAAGATCGCAAAGTCGTCTACACCAAACGCGCGCATTTTGAAGCCCCGAACTGGTCGCGCGATGGCAAAGATTTATACTTCAATCAGGGCGGGCGGATTATGAAATTGCCTGTAACAGGCGGCGAGCCGACAGCGATTGATACGGGCTTTGCAACCCGCAACAACAACGATCACGGCATTTCGCCGGACGGCACGATGCTGGCGATTAGCGATCAATCGCAGGAAAATCGCCAATCGCTGATTTATACGGTGCCCATCACGGGCGGCACGCCCAAACGTATCACCAAACTGGCACCTTCGTATTGGCACGGTTGGTCGCCGGACGGAAAGACCCTGGCTTATTGCGCGAACCGCAACGGCAATTTCGATGTCTATACAATCCCGGTCGAAGGCGGAGAGGAAAAACGATTGACTACGGCAGAAGGCCTGGACGATGGGCCGGAATATTCGCCCGACGGACAATACATTTACTTCAACTCTGTCCGCACTGGCCTCATGCAAATCTGGCGAATGAAGGCCGATGGTAGCGAGCAAACACAGGTGACAAAAGACGAATACAACAACTGGTTTGCGCATCCGTCACCGGATGGAAAATGGCTGGTGATTATTTCGTACGAAAAGGATGTGACGGGACATCCTGCCAACAAAGACGTGATGCTGCGATTGATTCCCGTGACACCGACGGGCTTCGGCGAAATTCAGGTGTTGGCCAAATTGTTCGGCGGACAAGGCACGATCAATGTCCCTTCGTGGTCACCGGACAGCCGACAACTGGCGTTTGTGAGTTATCGTTTGATTGAGCAGTAACCTATCATGCGTGTATTCAAATTTTTGATATTGTTTTTGTTTTGTCTGGTTGTCCTGACAATCATTATGCCTGTGGGACAGGCACAGAAACCAGATACGACCTTTGAGAAAACGATTTTGCCATACTTGCAGGAAAACTGTACAAGCTGCCACAACGCAAAATCACCATCGGGCGGCCTGAACCTGGAGCTGTATCAGACGCCCGCCTCCGTCTTGCAAGCACAAGAAGCGTGGGAAAACGTGCTGCATAAATTGCAGACAGGCGAAATGCCGCCGCAAGGATTGCCACGCCCTGACCGCGCGCAAACGGAAACGGTCATGCGCTGGCTGGAAACAACCTTCGCGCACGCGAACAAGCTGGTCAAACCTGACCCTGGCCGTATCACTGCCCGCAGGCTCAACCGCGCCGAATATAACAACACCATCCGCGATCTCCTCGGCGTAGACATTGAACCCGCCAAGGACTTCCCGCAAGACGATTCCGCACACGGCTTTGATAACATTGCCGATGCGCTGACGCTTTCGCCGACCTTGATGGAAAAGTATCTGGCGGCAGCGGAAAAGATTTCGCACCTTGCCGTTTTCGGCCCCGACGTGAAAGTGCAGACCTTCCGCATCGAACCGACGCGTCCCCGTCGGATGGAAACCAATCCGGTGCAGATCACGCAGCCGCCGTTTTACACAATGGAAGATTACGACGTGACGGGCATTTCGCATCCGGGTTCGTATCATTGGAAATACCGATTCCCTGCAACGGGTGAATATCATTTTCGACTGCGCGCCGATGGAGCGCGTCCGCCCGGTTCCGAGCCGCAGATGATGGATTTGTATCTGGACGGCAAAATCGTGCAGAGCTTTGAAGTACCGAGTAAAGTAACCGAAACCAATGAACGCTTGCCCGTGTTTATGGAAGTCCGCCTGAAAATCACGGCTGGACAGCACGAACTAATTGCCGCCTTTCCTCGCTTATTTGAAGGATTGCCCGCTTCGTTTGGAGGCCCGAATCCGTCCAAAAAACCTGCACCTCCCGCACCTGATCCAGCGCGGTTCTTCCCCCCGCTTCCCAAAGATGCAACGCCTGAACAGATCAAAGCCAGAGAAGCGCAGATCGAACGCTTCCGCAATCGCAAACCGCAATTTGGCGGAATGGCTGTCGCAGAAATCGAAATCAATGGCCCGTTTGATCATGTAAAAGGCCCGGCGCTGGCCTCAGTGCAAAAACTGTATGCCTGTGGCCATTTCAAGGGCAACCATCAGCCGGGATGTGAACGAAAAATTATCTCAAGCCTCGCCCACCGCGCCTTCCGCCGTCCCGTCGCGGCGTCAGAAGCGGATGGATTAGTTTCCATCTTCACGAAAGCCAAAGAGCGTGGGCGGAGCTTCGAGCAAGGAATTGCACTGGTCGTGCAAACAATTCTGGTCACGCCGGATTTTCTGTTTCGGATTGAGGAATCAATGCGTAACAACCGGCTTGCCAGTCCCGTGAGCGGGGATGAGCGTCGTTTCAGAAACAGTCTGAGAGAGCAGACGGCGTTCGTTCCCGTTCGCAGTGATAATGATCGTAACCAATCTGAAGCAGTCACGTCTTATCAAATCAGTCCCCACGAATTGGCTACACGGCTATCGTATTTTTTATGGAGCAGCACGCCGGATGAGGAATTGTTGCGGTTGGCAAGTCAGGGCACGTTGCGTAAACCCGCTGTCTTAGCCGCACAAATCAAGCGAATGCTGCGTGATCCGAAAGCGAACGCACTTGCAGAAAACTTTGTCGGGCAATGGCTGGAAATTCGTCGTCTGGAGTCGCAGCAGCCGGATCGTGATCGCTTCCCGGACTTTGATGATTACCTGCGTACTTCGATGCAGAAGGAAACTGAACTGCTCTGGCAATCCATTGTGCAGGAAGATCGCAGCATCATGGATTTGATCGGCGGCAAATACACGTTCCTGAACGAACGATTGGCGCGTCATTACGGCATCAAAGGCGTAACGGGGGCAAACTTCCGCAAAGTGGATTTGACCGGCACAGGGCGTACAGGCATTCTCACGCACGCAAGTGTGCTGACGGTTTCCTCCTACGGCAACCGCACCTCGCCTGTGCTGCGGGGCAAATACATTTTGGAAAATGTGCTGAATGCGCCGCCACCCGCCGCCCCTGCAAATGTGCCGCGACTGGACGAAGAGGCAGTTGGAGCGAAAGGTTCCCTGCGACAGCAACTCGAAAAACACCGCGTGAATCCTGTTTGCGCTTCGTGTCATGCACGGATGGACCCGCTCGGCTTTTCGCTCGAAAACTACGATGCCGTCGGCGCGTGGCGGGCAAAGGATGGGAATTTCCTGATTGATCCATCAGGCGTATTGCCGGATGGACGCGCTTTCAAAAACGCCGAGGATTTAATTACGATTTTGCAGGCAGAGAAGAATGCTTTTACAGAAGCACTGACGGAAAAATTGCTTACATACGCGCTTGGACGCGGACTGGAACGCGCAGATCGCCCGGCAGTAAAATCCCTCGTTGCTAATGTCGCCGCGCAGCAATATCGGTTTTCAAGCCTCGTACTGGAGATGGTGAGGAGTTTGCCCTTTCAAAAGCGCAGAGGAGATCGCACTACATGATCATTACGAAAAAACAATTATCCCGCCGCACCTTACTCAAAGGCCTGGGCGTCACTGTCGCCCTGCCGTTGCTGGATGCAATGACTCCGGCATTGGCCACTGCCGCAGAAAAAGTGAAAGCGCCGACGCGGTTGTTTTTCGGCGCGGTGCCAAACGGCATTGAGATGAAAGCGTGGACGCCGACCGGCTTGGGCAAAGACTTTGAATTCACGCGCATTCTGAAACCGCTTGAAGCCTTTCGTGAAGACCTGCTTGTCATCACAGGACTTGCACATCGCACAGGTGCTTCAAAAGAAGCAGGCGATCACGCGCGCGCAGGCGGCAATTATCTGACCGGCGTGCATCCGAAACGCACCACAGGCGCAGACATCGAAGTCGGCATTTCTGTAGATCAGGTTGCGGCACAGGCGCTCGGCCACAAGACGCGGTTGGCGTCGCTTGAACTGGGTTGCGAAGCGACGCGGATGGTGGGCAGTTGCGATGCGGGCTACAGTTGCGCCTATCAAAACAGTCTCGCGTGGCGCACGCCAAGCACGCCCATGCCGCCGGAAATCAATCCGCGCATGGTCTTTGAGCGGTTGTACGGTAGCCTTGAATCCAGCCTTGATCCAAAGCGCCAGGCGGAACTCAACGAAGACCGCAAGAGCGTGCTGGATTACGTCACCGAACGAACAAAGAAACTGGTCAACACGCTTGGGCCAACAGATAGACGCAAAGTTGACGAATACCTGACCGCAATTCGCGAGATTGAAAGACGCATCGCGCGCGTCGAAAATGACAACCGTCAACTCACGCCTGAAATTGACAAACCGAACGGCATTCCGGCCAACTTTGCCGATCACGTTCGCCTGATGCACGACCTGTTGATCGTTGCATTTCAATCTGACATCACGCGGATTTCGACCATGCTGTACAGTCGCGAAGGCAGCAATCGCGCGTATCCTGAACTCGGATTCACAGACGGACATCACCCGATCACGCATCACCGCTACATCCCTGATCTGGTCGAAAAAGTCACGAAGATTAACCGCTAT
This sequence comes from Acidobacteriota bacterium, assembly GCA_018268995.1. Taxonomy (GTDB): domain Bacteria; phylum Acidobacteriota; class Blastocatellia; order RBC074; family RBC074; genus JAFDVL01. The sequence goes on from JAFDVL010000128.1 coordinate 4,965, forward strand.
CATCTGGAGCAATTCGCGTACTTCATTGGCAAATTGAAATCCATTCAGGAAGGCGACGGATCATTGCTGGATCATTGCATGATTGTGTACGGCAGCGCGCATAGCGACGGCAATCGTCACAGTCACGTCAACTTGCCAACGATCATCGTTGGGCGTGGCAATGGCGCACTGAAAACGGGCCGCCACATCGTTTACGATGAAACGCCGATGACGAATCTCTTCCTGACCTTGCTGGATAAAATGGGCGTGCCGACCGATAAACTCGGCGACAGCAACGGCAAGTTGCAGGGCCTGAGTGATGTCTAAAATGTTCTTACCGCAAAGGAACAAAGGGGCAAAGGTTCAAAGCGAACAAGTCTGAAATCATCTTTGTTCCTTTGCTCCTTTGCGGTTTATTTCAATTCTTCTAAAGGTCAAATACATGAAGTCCCAATTCTTCCTGTTCGCCACACTGGTTTTGCTGCTCACATCTTCCGCTTTCGCGCAAAAACTTCCTGATCCGATTTTGCTCTGGCCGAATGGCGCGCCGGGGGCAACGGGCAGTTCAGACGAAGACAAACCCGCGATCATTCCAATGTTGCCTGATGCGGCGAAGAATACTGGCGCAGCAATTTTGGTAATTCCCGGCGGCGGTTTTATGACGCGGGCGACGGATTTTGAAGGCGTGTTGGTTTCGCGCTACCTCAACGAACGCGGCATCGCGGCATTCATCCTGCGTTATCGCATTCGTCCGCTGTACAACCGTAAAGATTGGCTGCTGGATGCACAGCGCGCGATGCAGCACATTCGCACAAATGCCAAACAATTCCGCATCGCGCCGAATCGCATCGGCGTGGTCGGCTTTTCGGCAGGAGCAGACCTCGCTTATGACGCATCACTGAATCCGCTACAAGCAAATCCCGAAGCAGCTGATCCGCTGGAGCGCGTATCGAGTCGGCCTGATTTTCAAATTCTGGTTTACGGCGCTTCGCCACAGCGCGGCACAACCGAAGGCGGCGGTAAAGTTGCAGACCTCCCGCCCGCCTTTATGTTTTGTACTGCCGAAGATATGGGACATTTGCGCGGCATGTCGGCGCTCTACATGGATATGCTGCAAGCCAAAGTTCCTGTCGAAGCGCATTTCTTTCTGAACGGCGAACACGGCGTAGGCTTTGCGCTGGGCGATCCTGTCCTGGGCGAGTATCCAAAACTGTTGATGAGCTGGATCACGATCAACGGCTTCCTGACCGAAAAACCACGTGTGCAACTCACTGGCGTAGTCAAGTTGGATGGCGCACCGCTGATTCGTGGCATGGTGATTTTGACGCCCGTCAATCAGCCTTCTGCGCCGCCTGTAACTGCGTACATCACCAACGCGCACACACGCGAACTAGGTTCGTTCATCGTCAATTCCAAACAAGGCCCGGTCGCAGGCAAATACCGCGTCGAAGTGAGACAGGATGCGACCCGATGGGAAAGCAATTCGCGCAATCCGTTGATGATCGAAATTCAAAACAAACAGCGCGACCGCACGCTCACCGATGAAGACCGTAAAAAATGGGGTGAATTTGTGCGCCAGCGCGATCTCTCGCCCAGCATTGAAAATCAACGCGTGTTTCGTCGCCAGCATCCGAAGGATAAGAACGATTACATTGTCGAGATCAAAGGCGATAGCGAAAATCGGATTGTGCTGGAAGTCTTCAGTCGCTGACAATTCAGTTTGGATATGGTTCAATCAGGCAACACATCCAAACTGAAAAGGTGAACTGAATGGCAGCAGCAAGTGACATTTATCAAAGCACGCGACTCGCAACTGGCTACGCTTATCACCGCCCCGCTGTTCATCCGCACATCATTGCGAAGATGAGAGAGCGGCTGCAATTGACGACACGATTGCGGCGCGTGCTCGACATTGGTTGTGGCGCAGGGCTTTCCACGGCGGCACTGGAACCACTGGCAGAAATGGCAGTTGGGATTGAGCCGATAGCAACGATGCTTGCACATCGCGCAGTCGTTTCCAAGCAAGCGCATTTCGTCGTAGCCAAGGCTGAGCAATTACCGTTTACGGCCATGTCTTTTGATTTAATGACTGCCGCAGGTTCATTAAATTATGCCGATTTAGATCGCTTCTTCCCTGAAGCCGTGCGCGTCTTGACGACATCGGGCGTGCTGGCGATTTATGATTTTTCTGAAGGAAAGCGATTGCGAAATGATCGTCGGTTGGAAGACTGGTACAAGGCATTTAAGCAACGATACCCTTCGCCTCCCGGCTATGCGCTGGCCATCCGAGAATTGGAGTATTCCCATTACGGGTTAGAATTGTACGACTACGAAGAACTTGAGGTCGCGGTGCCAATGACGCGCAACAGTTACCTGCGTTATGCGTTGAGTGAAACCAGCATTGAGCTGGCGATTTCGCGCGGTGTGCCAGAAGCAGAAATCCGTGCCTGGTGTCAGCACACGCTCTCAGAAATCTTTGATGAAAACCCACGTGATGTTTTATTTGATGCCTACATTGCTTATATCAGGCGCAAATGAATACAATGCAAAGTACAGTTGAGATCAAATTGCTGGGCGCGGGAGATGAAGCCATCTTGCAATCTGTCGCGACGGAAGTGTTTGACGACCCGATTCATCCGAACGCGGCGGCAGAATTTCTGAGTGACCCACGTCATCACATCGCAGTGGCAGTGGAAAAAAACTTCGTCATCGGGTTTGTCAGCGCGGTGCATTACCTTCATCCTGACAAACCAAGCCCTGAATGGTGGATCAACGAAGTCGGCGTAGCCGAATCTCATCGCGGACAAGGCATCGCGCGGCGGCTGATGAAAGTGGTGCTTGACGAAGCGCAGCAGCAAGGTTGTGGAGAGGCCTGGGTGCTCACACATCGCAGCAATGTCGCGGCGATGCGCTTGTACGCAAGCAGCGGCGGCAGCGAAGCAGAAGACGCCGACATCGTGATGTTTGAATTCAATCTGTAGGTGCAGTACGACGAGCGGTAGCGACCTGGTCATGGCGCTCACCAACTCGCTACCGCTCGTCGTACTGCACCGATCCGAGGAACCCCGTATGAAAACAACTCGCAGAAACATCATCAAAGCCGCAGGTGCAGCAGCACTCGTTCCCTCGTTAGCCACTGCACAATCCAAAACTCCGTGGCCGGTTACTCCCGACGCAAACCATCCGCGCATCTGCCTCGGTGTTAACCCCGCACTGGATGAAGCGGGAATGCGCAAGCTCAAACAAATCGGTGTGGATCATGTGTTGATGGGTGGGCCGCCGATGCCGTGGACGGAAGAGGTCTTGCGCGAACGGATGAATCGTTTTGCCGCGCAGGGGCTGACGATTATCAACATGATGATTGGCGGCTTTCCGAAAACCTTGTTTGGGCAACCGGGGCGCGATGAAGAAATCGAAAAGGTCAAAGCTTCGATTCGTGCGGCAGGCAAAGTCGGCTTGCCCGTCGTCGAATATAACTTCTACGCGCATCGCATCGTCGAAGGCTATTACGAAGAGTTGGGGCGTGCGGGCGCAGGGATGACCGCCTTCAATCACGACCGCGTCAAAGACCTGCCGCCGCTGCCCGAAGAAGGCAAGCGCACGCTCAACGAAATGTGGGCGAACATCACGTATTTCCTGAAAGCCGTCATTCCCGTCGCCGAACAATCGAACGTGCGAATGGCGCTGCACCCGAACGATCCGCCCGCGCCAACGAGTCGTCAGTCACAGCAAATTATGGCGACGCTCGCGGGTTGGAAGAAGCTGTGCGACATTGTGAAAAGCCCGGCGAACGGCATCACCTTCGATTGCGGCGTGACGCGCGAACTCGGCGAAGACCCGATTGCCGTCGCCAAATATTTCGGGGCGCGCGATCAGATCAATCACGTGCATTACCGCAACGTCACGGTGCGCAAACCGTACGTGGATTACACCGAAGTCTTCCTCGACGAAGGGCAAGTGAATATGTTTGCCGTGATGCAGGAGCTGGTGAAGCTGAAATACAAACTCGGCTTATATCCCGAACACCCGCGCGCGATTGACCTCGACCGTGAACGCCCGAACGGCATTGTCGGCGGCTATGCCAAAGTCGGCGGCGGAGGTTTTGCAGGCGAGATTTACAATGTGGCCTACACGAAAGCGATGTTGCAGGCAGTGTTGTCTTCTCGTTGAGTTTTATGCTGTACATGATCGTTGAGCATTTCAGAAATCACGATGCCACGCCCGTCTATCAACGGTTTCGTGAGCGCGGGCGATTGGCTCCTGATGGGTTGACGTACGTTTCGAGTTGGGTGGACGAGCAATTTCATCGCTGCTTTCAATTGATGGAGACGGATGATCCCGCCTTACTTGACGAGTGGATGGCAAACTGGAATGATTTGGTCGAGTTTGAAGTGTTCCCGGTGCTGCCTTCTGCCGAAGCAGCCGCAAAGATTTTAGATCAGTTTTCAGTTGC
>JAFDVL010000128.1:9463-10420 GCA_018268995.1 Acidobacteriota bacterium
CTGAATTGAAAACCGATCTAGAAGCGTGAACAATGTACGACAGGCGGCCCGCCTGTCAGCCCACGCTGCAACGAAAAAGCCCCAAGACAGGCGAGCCGCCTGTCGTACATTGGTTGAGGATTGCTATGAAACGAAGACGATTTATTCAAACGGTCGCCGCCGCTCCGGCAATTGCGATTCCCGCGACTGCGCCTGCCGCACAACCCGCCGCGCAACGTCCGCAGTCCGAAGCGCCAAAATTTGAACTCTCGCCGCTGGATGCCGTCGGCGACACCACGCCACGGTTTTTCAGTGCCGTGCAACTCGCTACGTTGCGCAAGCTGAGCGACATTCTGATGCCTGCGATGAATGGCATGCCTGGCGCATTGGAAGCGGGCGCGCCGGAGTTTTTGGACTTTCTGATTGGTGCCTCTGCCGCCGACCGCAAGCAGCTTTACAAAAACGGCCTCGACACGTTGCAGACGCAAGCGCAGAAGAAATTCGGCAAAGCCTTCGCCGACCTCAACGAAACACAAGCGGGCGAATTGCTTGCACCGTTGCGCAAGCCGTGGACGTACAATCCGCCGCCTGATCCATTCGAGCGATTCCTGCGCGAGGTGAAAGCGGACGTGCGTACCGCGACGATCAATTCGCGCGAGTATTCTACGGCGGGCGCAGCCGGACGGCGCGGCGGTGGGATGGGGCAATATTGGTATCCGATAGATTAACCATCTCATTTTCCATTTGCGATTTTACAATTGTCATTTTTCATTGCCCAAAGTGAGCAATGAAAAATGACAAATTAGCGATGACAAATGGAAAATGATAAATGGAAAATGGAAAATGTTATGGCTGTAGAAACCTACGACGTACTCATCATTGGCTCTGGCGCATCCGGCGGGATGGCTGCTTATACGCTCACGCAAAAGGGCGTGAAATGCCTGATGCTCGAAGCCGGGCCGCTGGTGGATTTCAATC
>JAFDVL010000129.1 GCA_018268995.1 Acidobacteriota bacterium
GAGTAGACATTCATCATAGGAGGACAGTATGTTTTCACACAAACGTTCATCGCTCATTTCGCTCTTCGCATTGTTTCTCTGCACGCTCAGCACGAGCGCCCTGGCACAAGGGACTACGCCCGTGACGATGGGTGCAGGGCAAGGAATTCCCGATGTTGACGTAGGACTCAAGAAGAAACCTCCAGGGCTTATCGTCCTGAACTACAACCTGAGCAACGAGGGGAAATTGAATTTAGGACAAATCGCCGCCGGTAGGTATGCCCTCGTCTTCACGAAAAAAGCCCCGCCCTGCACCACCTGCCGCGCGACGCCTGTGCCGCGCTTCACGGTAGTGATTGAAGGCGTCAAAGGCGGGACGATTTCGATGGTCATTGATCTGGAGCGCAATGTGATGTTCAATCCGCTAAGCTTCACCGTGCAACCGCTGGCCGAAATAGATTTTGAAGCGACCGGCGAAGACGTGATTACCGGCACCGTCGCCGGAATCGCTATCACAGATTCTGGGATGAAGTGAACGCGCGTCTAATTCCGTACCAACGCGTTAAGTTTTCAGCCGCTGATAAGGAGATCATCATGTTTTTCAAGCAATGCCTGCAATTCTCATCTATATTCGCGCTATTCGTCATTCTGAGCGGCAATGCCTCAGCACAAAAAGAAACTGTTGTTCCATTAACAGCAGGTCAGGGGATCCCTGGTGTAGATGTAGGGTTGAAGAAAAAGCCTCCGGGAATAGTGATTCAGCAGGGCAAAACTGACCAGCAGGGCAATGTTTCATTTGGCGTTTTGCCCAAGGGCAGATATGCGGTCACAATTGGGTTCACTGAAATAAAGAAAAGTAAAAATTACAACTCCGCCAAATCGAATACCTGTCTGATTGAGATCAGTAATACTTCTGATTCGGAGCTACAATTGTTAGTCTCAAAGGGTGGGATTAAGGGTATTGATATTATTATCAAGAAACAACCGACCGGAACAATCAGCAAGTTATCTGCACGTAAAGGGGAAAACACAACCACTGAAACCGATGTCCTCGAAATCGAATTTGAGGCAGATGGTAAGCGGGAGGTATCGTTAAGAATCCAAAGTGCAGTGGCAATTGGCCCTATCAATGATCCAAGGAGCAAAAGCAATTAACAAGACTGCGCATAAAGCCGTAGCGCGATCCGACCCATCGCGCTACGTTGGTTCAACTCCCTTGCGTTTACTCAAACGACGCAACAACGCCGCACTCAATTGCTCCAATTCTCCAACGCGCAATATCTTTGCCGTCATGCCAAACACCAACACCCCAACACCCACCGAAATCATCACATTCATAATACGTGCGAATAAGGCCTGGTCGCCGAGGAACAGAGTGATCTGTGCGCTTAGGAAATAACAGGCACCTCCCATCAATAAGGCAGCAGCTATAATTTTCCCAAACGCCAGCAATAACTCCCATCCATCAATGCCATTCAGTTTCTGGCGCAGGAAGAAAAACAACAAGGCAAAGTTAATAATCGCAACTGCCGAAACAGACAGCGCCAAGCCGCGATGTCCGATTCCAAAATATTCGATAGACAGTTTCGCTACGAAGTAATTTGTGATGATCGAAAGCACGCTCGCCAACATGGGAATGCGTGTGTCTTTGAGGGCGTAAAACGCAGGCGCAAGCACTTTGATGGCAGAATAGGCGCTCAATCCAAGCGCATAAAACATCAGAGCTTCGGCGGTTTGATTCGTGTCGGAGGCCGTGAATCTGCCGCGTTCGTAAATCATCCCGATGATCGGTTTTGCCAACACGACCAAACCTATCGTCGAAGGAATTGTCATCAGCATCGTCAGGCGCAACGACGACGCGATGGTTTTGCGAAAATCATCGAGTTTGCCTTGCGCGGCTTCGCGGGCAGTTTTGGTGATCGTTGCGGTCGAGATTGCTACACCAAAAACGCCGATGGGAAATTGAATCAAACGAAAGGCGTAGTTCAGCCACGACACCGGGCCTTCGCCGAGGCTTGAAGCGAAATTTGTGCTGACCAACACATTCACCTGCACTGCCGCAGCCCCAATGATCGCGGGAGCCATCAGCTTCATGACCTGTTGCACCCCTTCGTCTTTAAAGCTAAGAACCGGCTGCCAGCGATAGCCGACTTTGCGCAAAGAGGGAACTTGCACAAGCCACTGGCAAATCCCACCAATCAGCGTGCCTATTGCCATTCCGATGATCGCGCGTGCCGCAGCCTGTTGGCTGAGTTGTGGCTGTTGTCCGTGAATGATGGCTGACGCAATTCCGGTAATGTAATCCGGCGCAAAAAAATACGAACATAGCAAACCACCAAAGATCGAACCGACATTGAACATCGTCGAGGCAGACGCAGGAATGCCGAAGATACCTTTCGTATTCAGTACGCCCATCGCGACCGCCGCGAGCGAAATCATCAATAAAAATGGGAACATGATCCGCGTCATCTGGACAGCGAGGTCGAACGTCAACTGAGCCTTGACCGGATCAATCGTGCCGCGCTTCGGACTGATGTCCATCAAAAGGCCGACGATTTGCGGCGAGAAAATGATTCCCAGCAACGCAATCAATGACAACACGAGGAATAAGCCATTGTTGACCAGATTCGCCAGACGCCACGCGGATTTCTCTCCCTCGTTGTTGAGTTTGGCAGTAAAGGTAGTGACGAAAGCAGCAGAGAGAGCACCTTCGCCAAATAAATCGCGGAGGAGATTAGGAATGCGAAAGGCAATGATAAATGCGTCGGTGGCAAAGCCCGCCCCAAAAAAAGCCGCAAAAATTAACTCACGCACTAACCCAAGCACGCGACTTCCCATCACCGCAATGCTGACGATGCCAGCAGAACGGGCGACGGAATGCGGTTTCGGATTTTGGGTTTCGGGTTTCGGGTTTTCAGTGACGTCGGTCATTGGCTACGATCAACCTGCATTGGTCACCAATTCAAACATGATTCCTTTTTGCGTGTGAAGGCGGTTTTCCGCTTGGTCGTAGACAATGGAACCTTTTTCATCAATGACAGCGGCATCCACTTCGTCGCCGCGATGTGCAGGCAGGCAATGCATGAAAAACGCCCCTTTTTTGGCTTCTTTCATCAACTTCTTGGTGACGCGAAAAGCAGAGAAGATTTCACGACGGCGCTCCGTTTCGGCCTCATATCCCATCGAAGCCCAGACATCTGTGTAAACGGCATCAGCGCCGGAAACTGCTTCGTACGGATCATAAACCACTTGAATTTTTGCGCCCGTTGTTTTGGCATCTTTGCGTGCCAGCTTCAGAACTTCGGGATCAGGATCATAGCCTTTGGGTACGCCAACCGTAATATGCGCGCCAAGCTTGGCTGCGCCAAAAATCAGCGAGTGACAAGTGTTATTGCCATCGCCAACGTATGACATCTTGAAACCGCGCAAATCATCACCGACCTTTTCTGTCAGCGTGAAGTAATCCGTTAATCCCTGACACGGATGCGACCACTCGGACAATCCATTAATTACAGGCACAGAAGCAATTTCCGCAAATTCATTGACAACCCGATGGCTGTAGGTTCTGAGCACAATTAACTGCACCCAACGCTCCAGATTCAATGCCATGTCCTTGACTGATTCACGCTCGCCGATTCGTACGCCTTGATGATCCAGATAAACGCACGAAGCCCCCATTTGCGTTGCGCCCAAATCAAAGGTCACACGGGTGCGCAAACTTGGCTTTTCAAACAACAGCACCACGCTTTTGCCCGCCAATGCCGTAGCAAAATCGCGCGGAGTCGTTTTGATTGCTTCAGTGCTTTGAAAGATTTGCCGTATTTCTTTCGGCGTCAGGTGAGCAATCGAAAGCAAGTCGTTTAATGCCAATGGAACTCCTTTACAAAATTGGCACAAGCGATCAGTGAAAGACAGATACTTTGCAATAAAGAACCTGTATCAAACTCACCGCTTGTGCCAGGGTTTACCGTAAGAATCCGCGTCGCTCAATGCGCGCCAGATCGCCAATTAGATGACGTAACCGCTCGCGCAACATCATACGCCCATTCTCGGAATCAACACATTGTGACAATGATGAATAAGGAATTGCGATGGTATGCTCACCAGCAGCACTATTGATGGTGGCAATCCAGACCCTTGATTCGGCGCTTTCCGTCCATTGAACGGAATTGAGTTTCACAGTTCGCTCAATGGCCAACGCCCGCAGCTCCGCTTCAGCCCACTCTTTGCCAGCGATAATTTTTTCTTGATCGAAAGAATCGGTCATTTGTACACCTGTCTTACACTCTAGGACTCTATCAAAAGCGAAATTGCATGGGGCAAAAGGCGTCGAATAGCGACTAAATTTTCACGTGCCCCTCGGACGCTGCCTGGGAGATTAACAATTAACGTTTTGCCCCGAATCCCACATACGGCTCGTGAAAGAGCAGCCAACGGGGTAATTTTGACACTTTCAGCACGCATCAATTCTGCTAATCCTTGTGCTTCACGGTCAATTACGTCACGTGTTGCTTCTGGGGTAATATCGCGTGGAGAAAATCCCGTCCCGCCTGTCGTCACAACCAAATCCGCTCCGCCACTATCCGCATAATAGCGCAACCGTTGGGCAATTTGTACCCGTTCATCCGCCAGAATTTCGGTTGCGAGAATTTCAACGTTTATGTCCTGTAACTCAGTAACGACAGCGGGGCCGGATAAATCTTCACGTTCATTCCGTGCTGCTGAATCACTGATGGTCAGGATTACTGCTCGAATGGGCCTCGACATGCTCTTTCCGCTAAGGCTTTATTCCTACTAAGAAACAAGCAGAAGTTTACCTGCTCAAGCCAGATGATTCAATGCTGAAATCCTTCTGAATAAACAAAAACCGCCGCAATTCGGCAGCGCAAAATGACGTTTTTTGTCAGCAATCAAGCAATTTGAAAGAATATTGTCACAGCCCTCTTACAACAAATCGTTTCCTGTGAAAGATTTACTGCTTCTTCATAACATTCATTTGGCGTGGCACGGGAATCGCCTTACTTATAACCGGAACGGGGACGCTCGGTGACTGTTGTCGTAGTTTTAGTTGGGTTGTTCAGCGGCAGCAGTCCGGGGCCACCGAGCGTCCTGTTTCTACGCTCACCTAAAAATTGTTTGTAGCCTCTTGTCAAGATTCGTCAGCCCAACTGACATTTGCCCTCAAGAGGTAGCTGAGAAGCTAGTAAATACAGCTCTATCCTTGTTACCCAAATCCCGCAATAATTTATCCCCCAGAAGCCTTCCTCACTACCCCTCCATCTCTTTCTTTTCAGGCAAGTTCTGTTATTCTTAGCGCAACCTCCCCCATTCGTGTACTCATTCTAGCCGGCTCGCAATCTTTCAGAGCGATGAAAAGCGATGGAAGATATTGGTGATTGTGTATGTGTATGTCTAAGAACATTTAATTCAGGAGTTTGCCTTATGAAGAAGTCGAAAAACCCGCAAAAATCTCTATCGCCTTCATCCCGACGCTCTTTTCTTAGCCAGGTTGGAGGTGTAACAGCGGCAACCATCGCCGCTCAGATGGCGAGCCAGCCCGCAGTAGCCCAAACTACTCCTAATCTTGAGGCAATTAAGAAAAAGGTTGCGTTGGAAGCATCACCACAAGACCCCAATCGCATCATCAAAGCGTACATGTGCCGCGTAGATGCGGCGAGCATGGCGTTGCAACGCTCGCTCGTGGAACAGCGCTCTAATGGGGACGATGAGCGGTATCCAAATAAGATCGGGAGCTATAGCAAGGCGTTACCGCATAACCAGCTAGGAGAGGTAGAACTCAACGCATACGCAACGCTTGTCAGAGCCAGAACCAGTCAGAAGCCGGATGATTTTGAGTTAATCCAGTTGGGCTTAGGTCGCAAGCTGACCAGCCCACAAGCTGGATTGGCGATGGATTTGGAAGGCCCGGATTCACATCACGTAACTCTGCCCCCGGCACCACGCTTTGATAGTGCGGAGGAAGCCGGAGAAATGGTGGAACTTTATTGGATGGCGCTCGCACGTGATGTGCATTTTTCTGACTATGACAGCAATCCAATTATCGCCGCTGCTGCCGCTGAGATTTCTCGCCTGTCAGACTTTCGCGGGCCCAGAAATAATGCTCGAACAGCTATCGCCGCACAAGTTGAAGGCGTTCCGACCTTATCCGCGCTACGTGGACGGAGAGGAAATGGAGAAGTCTCATCACGCACCGTTTTTCGTAATAACACCCCCGGCGATCTGACGGGCCCCTGGCTCTCGCAGTTCCTGACGTTGGATTTTTCCTTCGGAGCGAATTTCGTCTCGCAAAAAATGAAAACCTTGCCGGCGGGAACGAATTATATGACCAAGTATCAGGATTGGCTGGCTGTCCAAAACGGTGCCGATCCAAGTGGAGATATTCAGTATGATCCGACTCCGCGCTACATTCGCAATTTGCGTGATATGGCACAGTGGGTTCACGTGGATGCCCTTTATCAAGCCTATCTACAGGCCTGCTTGATTTTGCTGGAACAAGGCGCGCGCCTGGATTCTGGCTTGCCGATCTATGATTCAAAAGTACAGGCGGGCTTTGCGCAGTTCGGAGGGCCCCACATTCTGAGCTTAGTGACAGAAGTCGCCACGCGTGCATTGAAAGCCGTGTGGTATCAAAAATGGTTTGTGCATCATCGCCTCCGACCGGAAGAATTTGGCGGACGTGTCCACAATCAGATGTCGCGGGCAGCGGAATATCCGATTCATTCCGATGTCCTGAATTCACGCGCCGTCGCTGAAGTTTATAGCAAATACGGAACCTATCTGTTACCCATGGCCTTCCCTGAAGGCTCGCCCACACATGCCTCTTATGGTTCAGGCCATGCCACTGTTGCAGGAGCCTGCTCAACAATTCTCAAAGCGTTCTTTGATGAGTCTGATGTGATAAAAAATCCCAAAGTGCCCAATGCTGATGGAACAGCGCTTGTGCCGTATGTGGGAGCTGAACTCACGGTTGGAGGAGAGCTTAATAAAGTCGCGTCCAATGTCGCCAACGGACGCAATGGTGCGGGTGTTCACTGGCGCACAGATGCAATTAATTCACTACGCTTGGGCGAAGAAGTAGCTATCGGCATCCTTGAAGAACAAAAACTCACCTATAACGACGATGTCAAAATGACGCTGACAAAATTTGATGGAACGAAGATCACTATCTGATCTTTGCTACAACCAGCGTCAAGGCGATTTGGAGTTTCTGCTCGAAATTCCAAATCGCCTTTTTTAATTTGCCTTTCGATTTTGCTTTGCGCTACCCTTCCCGCGCGTCTTACAAAACTCAGGAGAGTCCATGCCAAAGCTGATCGCGCTTTTAATTTTCCGTGCTTTATTGATGTTGCTCAGTGGTGTCGCCGTCATTGCACAACAACGTCCGCTCATCACCGAAGATGTTGAGGTGGTTAAGCCAGGATCAGTTCGTCTTGAGTTCGGTTTTGACTTTGCACAGCGCAAGCGTTTTCCGGTGTCGGGACTGCAAGGAGATTTATCCCGTCTGGGCGTCGCTTCAATGACATTTGGATTGGCACCCAATGTAGAAGTTGAAGTCGGTGGAGTAATTCACAACTCCCTCGCGATTAGTCGCCGAGAAACAAGCGCAATTCCCCTTGATCTTAAAAACATTAATTCCACCAGCGATGTGGGAGACTTCTTCATTGCCACGAAAATCAAAGTGCGAAACGAAACGAATCGGACACCCGCCATCGGATTGCGCTTCGGTGTGCAACTGCCAAATTCCAATCAGGCGCGCGGCATTGGGTTGAATCAAACAAACTTTTTTATGACCGCGCTGGCCAGTAAAACCGTGGGCAAATTCCGCGTGTCAGGCAATCTTGGACTCTCAATTTTGACTGCGCCAACACAGCTTTTCACCCAGAACGACGTGATGATGTATGGGCTTTCGGTTGTCTATCCGCTGAATGATCGGGTCAGCCTGCTCGGCGAAGTGAATGGTCGGATGAATACACGCAAGACTGCGCCGCTTGGCACTGAATCGGATGGCGAGGCAAGGTTCGGCGCACGCTTTAAAGCATCGGGACTGCTCTGGGACGTTTCAGCCCTGACCGGACTACACAAAAACAGCATCAAGAGCGGCGTGAGCTTTGGCCTGACCTATGAAAGTTCCTTATTTACGCCAGCCAAATAGTTTGATTTCCAACGCAGCGTTATTTTTTCTCGGCGCTCGCACGTAGCGATTCCAACCAGTCGGCCAATTCTTTCGCGCTGGGGGCTAAATTTTCGTAGCTCCAATCGCCCTGCACTCGCAATTCAACCTGCTTGTATTGTTTCTTCGTCGCATCCAAAACATAGCAACGACAAACATTCGCTCCCATATCCGCGCCACTTTGTTTGCGTTTGGACATCTGCCCTTCACTCGCCTCGGTCAACAAGTTGAGTTTAGCCTGCCATTCCTGTGCTTCGATTTTGCGGATGAATTTTTTACCGTGATTGTATTTATCCTCCAGCTCTGGTTCGGTCGGCGCAGCCTCTTCTTTTGGCGACCAGGGCTTGTCGCTGCGCTGATAACTGTAACTGTACAGATTGCCTTCTGGATCAAGGTAAATCCCATTGTGCTGATAGCCCCAGGCAAAGTTCGTGTAACTCCGTTCACAATAGACTTTTTGTGCTCCCTGCACAGGCATTTCGTTATGACGTGGAGTGCTTTCTGCGGAGTGGTGGCAGTAGTTAAAGAAAGCACCTGCCAGAATGAACAGCAACGATAAGTAATTCATTGTTTCGCTCCCCCTTCAAAAAAATGATATGACGAAAAGCAGCTTGAGACAAAACCGCTGCCTCAAGCTGCTTTCATTGTTATTTTGGTGTCGGTAAAAAATTACTTTTCAAGCGTGACAATGTGTGACCACGCGCCAAAAGCCCCGGCACCAAAACCTTGTGTCTGGATGAAGCTGCCATCACTAGCGAAACGGCCTAGTGCGCCTGACCGATTGTTCTGGTTATAAAACAGCAGGCCATTCGATGTGTTGACCAGATGCGTCCAGCCCGTAGCAAACGTGCTGTAGGTCTGTTGAATTTTCAACTGACCGCCACAGTAATATGGATAGGGGCTGAGCGGGCCACTGATCTTGATGATATAGCCAACTGCGCCTGCACCTGTGCTTGGATTGTAGAAGAATAGTTTGTCTCCCGCCGCAACGATCTTGCGATAACCAGCGGCCAGCGTTGCTCCACAGCTATTGACCGTGTTGTAGAAAAACTTGCCATCGCTGCCCACTGCTGCGGAAATATAGCCTCCCGTTTCGTTGTCATAGAGCAACAGGTTTGCACCTTGCACCACGATTTGATCATAGCCTGCGGGGATGTAATTAAATTTGCCATCCGTTTGCCTGAGCGTCCCATTTGATTGCACGTGGCAAACGGCTACGGTTCCATCAATTCGATTGTAGAAAAACATCCCATACTGCGTATCCACAATCTCTGACCAATAACTAAAGGAATACGCGCCGAAAGTTTGTGTCTGAACAAACTGCCCGGCAGAATTTACCTGCCCAATCACACCGCTGCGATCAGAGCCTTTGTAAAGCAGAATATGGCTATCAGTGCTGACAACCTTGGTTGCATAGGCGGGCAGGTAGCCCCAGCTCAATGTCGCCATACTGCCGTTTTGATTCGTTTTCGTCACGGCATAAAGCCCATTGCGCCAGTTGTAAAAGAACTGATGATTTTTGGTCGCTACGATGTCCGTCCAGCCAGTTGAAAGCGAACCTGCGCCGTAGTTGGTTTGCCAGCCAAACACGCCATTGTCCGTCACCTCAACTGCCGCCGCCTGACCGTTCTGATCGTTGTAGAAAAACAGGTCAGCACCGCTCACGCCCACGGCATCCCAGGCGGCTTCGGTCGCGCGATGCTCGCGACTATTTGGGCCAAACAAGTCTACGGCAGCATTCACCGTGGCGACGCGTGCATCGTAAAAATTCGCGGAAGGAAACAGGTACAGCGACAAGGCACGCCAGAAAATCAGCTCCGCATTTCGGCGACCAATGCCTGTGACTGTGATGTTGCTGGTTGAATTCGTCCCGCCTGCGGCTAAGAGGAAATACGCGTTGTTTTGAATCCCGCTGTTCGTGTGAACGCCGCATTGATCGTTACTGTCGGTCGGCGTGCAGGCACCGGGATTCAGGCGATTGCGGTAGTGGTTGATGGTCGGATTCGCCATGTCACGTAGCGCATCACCTGCCGTGCCCGGCGTGTAGCAATCTTCGCCAATCAAATAATTCGCATTTGATTTGGCGTAAAATTCAACCGCAGTGCCGAAGATGTCCGAGAACGATTCGTTCAACGCACCAGATTCTTTGGAGTAAATCAGTCCGGCTGTCCGCTCTGTCACGCCGTGCGTGAATTCGTGCCCCACGATGTCGAGCGAAATCAACGGATTGAACATGGAGCCATCGCCATCACCGTATGAAAGGCGGTTGCTGTTCCAGGAATAAAACGCATTGTTGTAATTGGAACCATAATGCACGCGGCTTTCAATCGCCCCTCCGTTGCCGTCCATCCCGCGTCGCCCCAGCACGCTCAGGTAATAATCCCACGTCTTCTGAATGCCCCATTGCGCGTCTACCGCAGCAGATTCCATATTGCCCGTCGTCCCATCACCCCACGTGTCGAAAGAGTTATAGAAGATGTTGTTCGCGGTTGTGGTGCCACCGTTCATGTTCGTCGTGGAAGAATTGCCACGTCCAAGATCGCGCATTTGATAGTACGCACCGAAAAGCCCGCTCGGTGGAACATACGCCGAAGCCACTGGCACGGTGCCGGAATACAAACTCCGACCTGTTCCATGCGGTAGCGCGTTGTAATGCCACACGATCTGCCCATCCTGTGCGTTGACAAAATACTGATGCGCCGCAGTCGCTTCCGTTCCGTCTTCAATTTGCAGCGTAACCTGATAGGTCAATGTGGCTTCGTTTCCGGCATCCTCTTTGAAGATGCGGTGTGGCAACACGACCAGAGTGGCTGTTGGTTCGACGGCAAACTCTCCGTTGAAGTTCAATGCAGCTTTCGCCAGTTCAGTTGCCTGTTCAGCGGTAATAGCAGGCGTAGCCTCAACCTCTTTGACATCAAATGTACGCCCGCCAATATTCGCGTCTTCTTCGCCTTTGATGTGTGAAATCAGCTGACCTCCGAAAACTTCAATGCCGTGATGTTTTTGGATCAGACGCAAGTGCGTTTGCCCTAAATCGTCCTGTTCAGCCGAACGCAATGTTAAGTCGGTGGCAGCATTTTCAAGCGCGAGTCTTTCGCGCATATTCGTGAGCCGCGTCAAGCTCCGACGTGTCGCGGTGTTCACCCAATCAGGGCGGCGTTGATCTGGCGTGTCTAAAGATTGACGTTCGCTGCTCGCATCAGCACGCCAGTTTCTGATTGTTTGTCCGCGACGATTTGTTTGGATTTTGTTTTGTCTTTCAGTTGAAACTTGTGCTGGAAAGGTCGGCAATAAAAGACTCAAATGCATGGTGCAGATCAGCACCAAGGCGGTGATTTTATTTGTATTCATTGTGTTCTCCCTCTTACTCTCAATGGAGTTAGTTAATTTGTATTCGCTGTTGCTAGCAGCTTTATTTTTTTGGTTTCACTGAGAACTGAGGAAAACACCAAAACATGTCGCAGGATTTTTGCTCGGAGGGATGTACGAAATCATACCGCGATTGGTAGGAAGCACGGTCATTGGGACCATTTGTGCTACTTACCGGTTGCGGCACCGATTATGCAATGGATGAAATGCGGGGATTATCGGCGACCTTCGAGGTTGGCCCATTCGCCGGATTGAATAAAACTTGCCCAATAAAATGGATGTTGGCGGTCTTTGTTTTGGAGCATCTGTAATTGCGCCTGTCGCAACGCCTCGCCCCTGCCCTGCCCTTGCTGCAAGGCTTTGTAATACTCAATCATTAAATCGCTCGTGCTGTTATCAGAGACAGGCCACAAGCTCATCAACTCGCTTTCGGCCCCGGCTAAAACAAAAGCACGGCGCAATCCATACACGCCTTCGCCATTCTTGACCTCACCGACTCCCGTATCACAGGCGGAAAGCACCACCAGCTTTGTGCCCCACAAATCCAGTCCTGTTGCTTCTAACGCAGTCAGCACGCCGTCATCTTCAAGGTTGGGGCCGCTCTTGCCTTGATTCGCACCCGCCAAAGCAAGGCCGGAGCGCAACAATGGATTTTGCACCTTGGCAACCCATTTGCCTAAGCGAGTGCCAGTCACGCCGCGTGTATCTGTCTCAATATCGTTCTCATCCATGAAGAATCCATGTGTGGCGATGTGCAAAATTCGCGGGCCGTGCAATTGTCGCAGCGCCGATTCTGTCGCCTGGGATTTCGTGAGCAGTGTGCTGTTGGGTAAAAGTTCCTTGAGCGCACGAGCCTCAGTGCGGGTTTTGGCAAGCGGCATAAACAACACTTTGGATTGATCCAATCGCGCTTCGCCCTTGCGACGTGGATCATTGCTGGCCAGGACAACAGGCGGATCACCAAATTCAGGATCAGCCACAACAACGGCTTCAGTACGGCTGGCGCGCGCGTTTTGCAGGCGTAGTAAATCACGCCCGCTGGTCAAATAGCTGATCGAATAAGTTTCAATCAGATACCGATCCTGTTCATCAACGAGCGCTGCAAACGGGATCAAATTCAATGCGCCATCCGGGGAAATCAGCAAGTGTTTGGCGTCGCCCACCATCGTTTGCACAGGACGCATCAGCCGATAGGCCAGGCCTCGCACCAAGCGCTTGCTATCCGTTCGTTGCGGATCACGCAATGCCTGTCGCCAGTTGGCAATCGCCTGCTCAATCGCACCCGCGTCCCCCAAATCTGCCCACTTTGGATTGCCCTGCGGAGTGAGAACGTAAACCGCATAGCGAGCCTGCCCGATAGACCTAGTCTTCTCTGATCCTTTTGCGCCGCCTGCTGCGGAATTCGTGGGATTGTTCTTTAAGATTGGAGGCAAAGTCCGCTCGCGTGAAACAGATTCGTACCGAACAAATTCCACCAGGGCCGAGCCTTTCGGGATCGCAGCCTGAATCGCAGCACGCGTAATCGCTTGCGTTTGCGTCCGAAACTCAGCGCTGCGAGAACTGAGTTCGATTTCCAGTTTCTCGGCTTGATCTTCGAGTTCTTTCAGTTTTGCGCGATACGTCGTAAGAGGCAAAGCCTCTGCCCCCCGCAAGGTCAGCGTAGCCAGTCGCGAACGCAATTCCGATAGTTGATCGAACTTTGCCTGATCTTGTGTGCGCGCACGACGACGCAACGTGGCCACGGCATCTGTCATGGCATCCAACGCGCGCCCCTTGCGACGCAACAACGTCGTCATCGCCAGATCCAATGCCAGAACGTCTTGCGGTGCAGCTTGCGTGTGAAACGCCACAGCATTGTTCAGGTCATCGGCAAACAAATTCAGATAGCTTTCTTTTTGTCGCTCAGAACCGAAAAGCAAATTGCGATTGAGATTTTGTTCGCTGATTTCCAGGGCGCGGCTCAATTGTGCGACGGCCTGCGCGTTGTTGCCTCGTGCGCGGGCAACGGATGCCAGACTACTCAATGAACGCGCGATGTCAGGGGCGTCTGCATTGAGCGTTCTTTCTTCAACCTTTAGCGCTCGGTTGTACAGTGCTTCGGCCTCTGTGTATTTGCCTTGAGTGCTGTACAACGTTGCCAACCCATTTAGCGCTTGGATGACGAAGGGGTGTTCGCCGCCGACTGTTTTTTCAAGAATTGCCAGCGAGCGCTGGTACAGCTTTTCGGCTTGCTCAGACTTCCCCTGCAATTGATACAAACGAGCAAAACTGAACAACGACAATGCTGTTTCGTGATGTTCCCCTAAGAGATTTTCGCGCATCTCCAGAGCACGTTGATGCAGCTTTTCTGATTCTGCATAGTTGCCGGTGTCGCGATAAAAACCCGCCAAAATATTCAGCGAGCGCGCCAAGTCAGGATGTTCCTTGCCGAAGGCTTTTTCCTTAATCGCAATCGCACGCAATTGCAGTGGCTCGACTTTTAGCCAATCCCCCTTGTCCCAATGCAGCGCCGCCAGATTGCTCAGGGTCGTCGCAAGGAAAGGATGATCCGGGCCAAGCGACTTTTCTCGAATGTCAATCGCCCGCTGATAAAGCGGTTCGGCCTTGGCGTAATCGCCCATTTCGTTGTAGAGCAACGCCAGGTTATTCAATGACTCCGCAACGTCAGGATGTTCCGTGCCTAGCACTTTTTCTCGAATCGCCAGCGTTCGCAGATGCAACGGTTCGGCTTTAGCGTACTCTCCCGTGTCACGATAGAGCGTTGCCAGATGACCGAGCGATTCTGCGATCTCGATATGATCGGCACCAAAATGCTTTTCACGGATGGCAAGGGCGCGACGAAAGAGGGCTTCGGTTTGCACATAGTCGCCCTTGCGTTGATACGGCCCCGCCAGATTGCTTAAGGCATTGGCAATCTGCGGATCATCCGGGCCAAGGAGCTTTTGATAAATCTCAAGCGCACGTTGATACAACGGCAAAGCACGATCAGATTCCCCCAGATTCAAATATGTTACGGCCAGGTCGTTCACAGATTCGGCGACATCCAGATGCACTTTGCCAAAGGCTTTTTCGCGAATGGCCAGAGCGCGTAAATACTGCGGCTCGGCAATCTTGAATTCACCTTTGTCGAAATGCACACCCGCCAGAAAATTTAATGCCGCCCCAACTTCAGGATGTTCCGCGCCCAACACTTTTTCTCGCAATGTGAACACTTTTTCTGCCAGTGGTAAGGCTTCGTCGTATTTGCCCTGCAATTCCAACAGCAACGCTTCGCTGGCAAGCTTGCGCGCTTCGACCAGTGGGCGATCATTCGCGCGGGCGTTGCGCAATTCGACAAGTTTGATTTCGTATTTTCCGGGAGCGGCGTCTTTTTCAAGCGAGCGAACTTCGACCAGGTAAGTTCCTGGCGTGTCCGTGACAAAAGTCAGAATTTCCTGCCCTGCGGCTCCCGTCGGGCTATCAATTTCGAGTAAATTTTTGTTGTTAGGGGCAAGCAGGCTAACGACAACGTCTATGCCTTTTTGATCAACTTCAATTTGAATGTACTGCTCGGCCAGGAGCGAGAGTTGATAGTAGTGCGACTGTCCCCCCGTTAAATTGCGCTCGCGAGGTAAATTGGGAGTGAGCGGCAAAGCATCGCGTTGCGGTGCAGTTGGCTGGCTCAGCAACGTAGCTGAAAGGATGAGAAGGAAAAGTAGGGCCACAAGGAATGTACGCAAGGACTGACCAACCGAAGCTTTCGTCATAATAAAACTTCTTTCTCTCGCTTCTGAAACGCTACAGGGGATTCAAGGTTATTGTAGTGCGCATTGTGGCAGTGTCAAAGAAAGCGGTTCACGAAAAAAACAGCCCGGTTCAAAAGCCCAAAAAATGAACCGGGCTGGTAAAGAGATCGCCTTGTGCCTAACGAGACAACCAAGGCCATCGTTATGGTCAAACGTTTTGGAGATGCATTTTCGGTAATTCGTCGAAACGGAAAATCGTACAAATAATTTCGAGTCCGGTTTTCTGTATCGTTCTCTGCCTGATCAATCCTCCTGCTGTGAAAGCGACTTAATGTTTTTTTGCTTTCACTCTCTACTGGCCAGCAGACAAAAACCATGTCGCAAAAAAAAGAGCCTGCCAGAAATTTTTCTCAGGCAGACTGGTTTCACGAATGTCATCGCGAGGATGTAACGCAAAATTGCGGTCTGTTTGGCGTTATGATTTCGATTGAATGCGGGGTATTGAAGCCAGGTTCAGTCTGACGCGGTGAATCTCTATTTCTGGCTGACGCGAAAATAAAACTTGTTCACTTCCTCTAAATCGCCAGACTGACTTAAGCCAGAAAGCGTTACCACGTAATCGCCAGAGGAAAGTTTTGTAGCAGGAATCAGGGCCGCTACAGATTTTTTACTAGCTGAAGGTGACAGCGACGTCTGACGAAAAACCTCTTTGCTGTCTACGGTACGCACTTGCACTTGATAACGGGAATAATCTTCGCCATCCAAGGGCATTTGCAATCGTACTTGTTTGGTTCCTTCCGGGATCGCCAATCGCTGAACGCGGCTGCCCCCACGAATGCCCGCACCCACCAGGGCAAAGGCTAAGATTGATGGCACCTCTTTGTTCGTGGCAGGCGAAATTGTCGGAGAGGGCTGACGGATTGATGACATGGGAAGCGGTGTGGCAGAAGCAGTTGCCGCTCCCGTTGGCTGTGGCGTGGCCGGGACAGGGCCTTCAGGCACGATGATAGTCGGTGCTGTCTTTCCACCCGCAACTTGAATTTCGGGCGATTGCGGTACGCGAGTATAGAACCAGACACCAAATGCCAGCAGCAACAACGCCAGGGCTCCGCCCCAAACCAACTGCGGCGGAGTAAGGAATGACATCAAGTTTTCCCACCAAGACGAATGCGCTTTTGTTTCCTGCTTTGCGGGGTGCGCATCTTCGCTCAAGCTGGCATCTGCGGCATGCAATAAAAGACGAGCGGTGGCCACGCGTTCCTGATGCTTTGGAGAAGTCAGATAATTGCGCTCAAAAAAGGTGCGATCATTGCCGCGTAAGCTGCCGCGCACATACTCATCCACCAATTCATTTTCCGCTGCCCACACCTGCTCAAACAATTCGCTCTCGGCAAAGTATTTCTGTTCGAGAGCAAGCTGATCAGCTTCGGGCAAATCACCGAGCAAATAACGGCGCACTAAATTTTTCTGAGCAAGATTTTCCATGACCAAACCCACGTTTATTGTTTATCCAGAAGCGGAGCAAAAGCCTTTTCACCCCTAACTGGCAAACGCTGTCGTTTCATGTCGCAAGTTTTTTTCGCGCCTTACTTTCCTGCCTGCATACATTGCTGTACGCACTGTTCTAATTTATCCCGAATCCGCTGTGCCCGGCTGCGTAAGGCATTGAGAGGAATGCCTAACCGTTCAGCCAATGACAGGCGATTATTGATCTTGTTGCGCTTTTCATCTTGGTAGTAATGCAGAATAAGTTGCCGATTTTCTTCTGGGATAGAGCGCAGACAACGGCTGAAGCACTCCTGTCGCATATCAGGTTCTTCTTCTTCCGGGGCTGTCAGTGCGGTTTGCGGCAATTCTTCAAAATCCGTCCGCCGATTATCCGGTGATTTTAGTTTTTCGAGAAAAACCAACCGCGCTACGCCGTGGCAATAAGTAGCAATGTCTTGAATGGTATCGCCTTCGTCAATCTTGCGCGTGACGCGATTCAGCGTTTCGTCCGCGTAGTCTTCGGGGAAATGTGCGCCGCGCCAATCAAAGAATTTGACCAGCGTTTGACGGATCGCCTCGTATTTTTCCCCAGCTTTTTCCAGATTGGGATCAAGACAAGACAGAAACTTATTGAACGCTTCAGAGGTGAGAGTCCAGGGATGTTTTGATGATGCGAGACTATCCACGCTTATTTCAGTTTCGTTAAAGACACTGCTGATAGATTTGGAGATTAGGTTTCATCAATCACACGGCGCATTTCTTTGGCAGCATCCGCCGGAGAAGGTGTTTCAGTAATTGCCGCTCCGATGATTACGCCAGCCAAAGGAAGTTTGCGCAACGCAATCAATTCCGGTAAATCAATGCCCCCCGCCAGATAAATCGGCAAGTTCAGTTCATCCAGTTGCGCTTTTAATTGCTTGAGATTTTCTGTCTGCGTAGCTCGTCGCATCTTCATCCCGCGGCGATTCAGACATAATGAATCTACCCCTAGATCACGTAATTCTTTGGCACGTGTGGTCAGATCATAAACGCCTAAACTATCGGCCATGACTTCGCCATCATACTTCTTCGCAGATTTAACCACTCGCTTGATCACCTCATCGCTGGCACAACCTAAGACGGTGACGACCTTCGCGCCTGCGGCGAAAGCCAATTCAGCAATGGGTTCGCCTGCATCCACAACTTTGATGTCAGCAACTACCGGGCAACGATAACGGCGGCGTAATTCGCGAACAGCACGAATGCCCTCACGAATGAGTAGCGGCGTTCCAGCCTCAACAAAATCAACATAGCGCGCCGCACGTGCAGCAATTTCCAGTTCACGAGTTAAATCCGGGTGATCCAACGCCAATTGCAATTTCATAGTTTGCCTGCTCCCTGTTTGATAAACAGGGAGGAATATTTTTTCGTTATCGGTTTTCCACAGCTTCTGTGGAAAAGACTGTGGAAAAGGAGGGGTTTAGAAAGCTCAAATTCTGTAAATACACCACTTATAGCAAATTGCACATTTTTTCGACAAATTTATTAACATCTTTTATATCAATAGTTTGCGTTTTATCACCTATGAAAATCCAACAAGTAGAATGAATTAAAAATCGTTCAACAAGGTTAACCATTAAATAAAAGTTTAAGCTGTGGATAACGACTATTTATATGACCATATATTTTGCGAATATTACCAAGGTTCCCCTTCTTGTTGTATTTGTTCCAGCCGTTCCAGAAAGTCAGCTTTTACCAAAACTTGCCGTGGTTTGCTGCCATCTTCAGGGCCAACGATACCTTCGCGATACATCATGTCAATGATCGAAGCTGCGCGGCCATAGCCGATACGCAGACGCCGTTGCAGGACTGAAGTCGAAGCGCGTCCCATTTCAATGACGATGCGCACGGCTTCTTCGTACTTCTCATCCCGCTTCAGATCGCCGTTCATTTCTTCGCCTTCGGCTTCCTTCTCGCTCATGACAATCTTGTTGTCGTAAGACGGTTTGCCCTGTGTGCGCGCGTGATCGCAGATGCGTTTGACTTCTTTTTCGTCCACGTATGCACCGTGAACGCGAACCAGCCGCGAGGTTCCAGGCGGTAGGAATAACATATCGCCCTGCCCCAATAACCCTTCGGCACCGTTGCTGTCAATAATCGTGCGCGAATCCACTTTGGACGAAACGCGGAAGGAAATGCGCGAGGGGAAGTTGGCTTTGATTAACCCGGTGATGACGTCAACGGAAGGTCGTTGTGTCGCCAGCACCAAATGGATGCCCACTGCGCGGGCCATTTGCGCCAGACGGGTAATGCTTTCTTCGACATCGCGAGCCGCAACCATCATCAAGTCTGCCAACTCATCAATGACAACTACGATGTAGGGTAAGGGCTTGGGCAAATCCGGGCTATCCGCCGCGATGTTATGATCCACCGTCGCGCAAACTTCGTGGTTATATTGATCAATATTGCGTACGCCAAATGCAGCCAAATGCTTGTAGCGATTTTCCATTTCGCCGACTGCCCAACGTAATGAATAACTGGCGCGTTTGGCGTCCGTCACGATTGGCGTCAGCAAGTGCGGGATGTCGGCGTACAAACCTAATTCCAGCCGCTTGGGGTCTACCAAAATCATTTTGACTTCGTCCGGCGTGGCCTTGTAGAGCAACGAAACCAAAATCGAATTCAAGGCAACAGACTTCCCCGCACCGGTTGCACCAGCAATCAGCAAGTGCGGCATCCGTGCCAGGTCTGCCACATAGTTTGAGCCGTCAATCGTTTTGCCGAGGGCCAGAGAAAGCTTTGATGGAGACTCTACAAATTTGCTGGATTCCAACACTTCTCGGAGCCGAATTGTTTCACGGCGAAGGTTGGGAACCTCAATTCCAACTGTGGATTTCCCAGGAATGCGATCAATGCGGATGGATTCGGCTTTCATTCCCAAACACAAATCATCCACCAGTCCGGTGATGCGGCTGTATTTCACGCCGGGATCAGGCTTGAACTCAAAGGTCGTGACAACTGGGCCGGGACTGATTTGTTTGACCTGACCAGAGACATTGAATTCGCGGCATTTTTCGGCCAATTGAATCGCGCGTTCTTTCAGTTCGTCGTCTGCAATTTCCGAGCGCGGAGCCGCAGGCACCAACACATCTGTGCTCGGCAATTTATACTCAACGGCTGTCCGCAACGTGTTATTTACCAGTGCCAATGGTTTCGGCGCGGGCGTCTCTTCGACAAACTCAGGGCGCTTGACTGAAACCGTCGAAACCATCTCCATAACACTGCGTTGGCCTTGTGTCAGTGACGGTGCGTCATTGCCCCAGTCTTCGTCTTCATTATTTTCCTCCACAGCGTCGGTGGACAGAACGGGAATCGCCGCTTGCCCCTTCAAGGGTGATTGCGCTGTGACAGCTAATTCATTGGCGGGGACACTTGAAAGGCCGGATTTTTTTACGCCCGGAATGGAAATAATTTCGGTTTTTACAGCTTTGTCAGCGCTTTGGGTAGACGTTTCCGGCTGTTTGATTTTGATTTCGTCTTTCGCCCGTGCAGCGGCTTCGCGTTCCTCCCGTTCACGTTCGCGTTGCTCTGCTAATTCTTTTCTCTGCAATTGGCGATTCTGCCACCAAACGTGGAGCCGTTCGTTGATGGCAGCAACCACGCCAGCTTCGCGTTCCTTCTCTGACAAGTGCATGACCAGTCCGACCAGAGAAAGCGGAGTTGCCATCATTAAGCCGCCAATGAGCAACAGCAGCAAAATGATCGTTGCTCCAATCGCGTGCAAAAAGCTGGCCAATCCGAAACTATCGCTGTACACCAGCCAATGCCCCAGAACACCGCCCCAATGAAACGAAGCCTGTTTACTGGAATCCACCACCGCCAGCAACCCGGCCAGCGCCAGCAAAACAATCATCAACCCCGAAAGTTTGAACCAAGAAAATTGAATGCTGGCATAGCGGATCAACCAATACGCCGCAATAAAAAACGCGACAGGCACAATTAGCGCAATGTAGCCCAGTGATTGGTACAACAAATAGGCGGTATTCGCTCCAAGTGGCCCAATCCAATTGGTCACGCCAACACGCGCTGAAGCTGTTCCCCATGAAGGATCACGGCGGTCATAGCTGAACAATGCGAACAGCAGAACGAAGCCAATCCCAATACAGCACAAGCCGATCATTTCGTTGCGCCGCTTACGCCGCGCTTCTAATTCCTCTTTACTGCTGCGCTGCTTCTGCGAGGTCTTCTTTTGTGCTGGTTTTGCCATAAATCAGTCGGGCGAGTCTTAAGAGTTCAGAGAGTCTTGAGAGACTGTTGGAATTTGACTCTCAAGACCCTCTGGACTCTATAGACTCTCTGAACTACTTTGTTCTCGTTTCGCCAACAAATACTGCTTAATAAATTCGTCCAGATCGCCGTTTAAGATGCCGTCCACATCACTGGTTTCAAATTTCGTGCGCACATCTTTGACCAGACGATAGGGCTGCATCACGTAGTTGCGAATCTGCGAACCAAACGAAATGTCGCGTTTATTTTCTGCCAGCTTGTCTGTCTCAGCTTGTTTTTTCGCCATCTCTAATTCGTAGAGCTTGGATTTCAATTGGCGCATGGCAACATCGCGGTTCTGATGCTGCGAGCGCTGGTTCTGACAGGTTACGACAATCCCAGTCGGCAAATGCGTGATGCGCACGGCGGAATCTGTCGTATTGATGTGTTGCCCGCCCGCGCCCGTCGAACGATACGTGTCTACGCGTAAATCTTTGTCGAGAATTTCGATTTCGATGTCGTCATCAATTTCTGGCGTCACGAACACCGAAGCAAAACTGGTTTCGCGACTGCCGCCCGCATTGAATGGCGAAATGCGAACCAGGCGATGCACGCCGGATTCCCCTGCTAGCAAACCATAGGCATAATCACCTTCGACGCGAATCGTGGCGGATTTAATTCCGGCTTCTTCGCCGTACTGTTCGTCCAACAATTCCTTTTTGAAGCCGCGATATTCACACCAGCGCAAATACATCCGTTCTAACATCTGCGCCCAATCCTGCGCGTCGGTTCCGCCTGCGCCTGCGTTGATGTTGATGAATGCGTTGCGGGCGTCGTTTTCGCCACCGAGCAGCGTTTGCGTTTCGCTGTCTTCGACCTCTTTGGCAAGCGTTTCGAGTGACGTTTTTAATTCAGCGGCAGAAGACTCATCTTCCTCAGCGAAATCAAACAACACCGCGATGTCATCCACCAACCGCTGCTGATTTTCTGCTTTTGCAATTTCGCGTTCGAGGCGCGAGCGTTGTTGTAAGACTTTTTGCGCTGCCGACTGATCATTCCAGAAGTCCGGCGCGGCAGCTTTTTCTTCAAGCTTGGCTAATTCTGCGCGTTTGCTGTCGAGGTCAAAGAAACCTCCGCAGTTCGGCCACGCGTTCAGTCAGGTCGTTGTATTTGTCCCGTAATTCCTGCAATGCGAAGGAATCCATCATTTGAAAAGCTCCTGTACTTCGTTAGATTTTACGTGGGCAGTTTAACATGAAACTTGAGGAATGCCGATGGCTAAGAAAGATTGGATTGCACCCAAACGCGAAAGGTACGTCGCATGGAGTTAATGTCTTCAGAATTCCCTTGCCACAGGAATTGCGGCAGCACGTCCGGCGTTAAGAACGGGAACCATTGACTGTGCGCCACTTCGACATAACCGCTTTCCGTCAATTGATAGAACTCCACCGCATTGCCATCGAAGCGCCAGAGTTCGGGGATTTGCAAATCAGCGTAGATCGGCAGCTTGCTCATTGAGCCGTGCGAAATGCCTACTTCAATCGCCAAATCAGGCGGCGGGTCGGAATCTAAATTGAGCTTCTTTTTGTTGCCGATGACATCCAGATGGCTGAAGTAAAAACAATCATCGGCTTCGGCTCCGCGTGCGAATCGTTGCCGCTTCAGTGTGGTCGAACGCCGCGCCAGAAACGGCATGTTGAGTTCCTCAGTCAGCACTGAAATCAAATGCGTGAACAAGCCCGCATAGCCTTCGTGTTCGGATGAAAGCGTCATGATTTCTAACCTTCCGTGATCGAACGTTAACCGCACGTGAGGAGCTTCTTCAAAGTCAATGAGCATCTGTTCGTACTCTTCCCACGAAACGTCGGGCAAGAGGATGGACGCTCCCAAAGGAAGCGTTTCGATAGTTGCTAAATAATTGGGTAGTGCTGCAATCATAATTACCTCTTTGACCAGCTTATATCGAATCCTGATACTCGCCAAATATACTGCTTGCCAAGTGCGTGGCTTCAGCAAGAGCGTTGAGCATTCCGATGAATTGCCCCTCGCTTTAGCTAGGGGAAGGTAGGAGCAGAACCTCACAGGCTTTAGCCGAATGAGAAAAAGAGCTTTTCCGAATCGCTTTAGCTGAAGCACTTTGGAAAGAAGCTTTTGCAGATATTTGGCTAAAGCCGCTGTCTTTCAAGCCCCTGGTTCCACCAGCTAAAGCTGGAGGCAATTCATGCGCTGCTACATCGAATCCTGGTACTCGCCAAACACGCGCCGCATCGCATCGGCAATCTCGCCTAACGTCGCGTACGACTCAACCGCAGCAATAATGCGAGGCATTAAGTTCTCGCCTGATTTCGCAGCATTCTCGACCGCAGCCAACGCGTTCGCCGCCACGTCAGCATTACGTTCGGCGCGGACTGCTTGCACACGTTGCTGCTGCGCTTCTTCGGTCGCGGGATCAATTTTCAGCGTGGGGATGGGCGTGTCTTCGGCAATCTGAAATTTGTTCACGCCGACGACGATTTCGGTTTGGGCTTCGACGGCTTTTTGATAGTCGTAGGCGGCGCGCTCGATTTCGCGTTGCACGTAACCGGCTTCAATTGCAGCGAGCATCCCGCCCATTTCGTCAATCTTTGTGATGTATTCAACCGCGCGGCGTTCGATCTCGTTCGTCAAATATTCAATCGCGTAGGAACCGCCGAGCGCGTCCACGACATCCGCGACGCCGGATTCGTAGGCGATGACTTGTTGTGTGCGCAGTGCGATTCTGGCGGCGTCTTCTGTCGGTAAACTTAAAGCCTCGTCGCGTCCGTTCGTGTGCAGGCTTTGCGTGCCGCCGAGTACGGCTGCGAGCGCCTGAATTGTCGTGCGGATGACGTTGACTTCGGGTTGTTGTGCGGTGAGCGTGGAGCCTGCGGTTTGCGTGTGAAAGCGCAGCATCTGCGATTTCGGATCGTGCGCGCCGAAGCGGTCTTTCATAATTTTCGCCCACAAACGACGCGCGGCGCGGAACTTCGCCACCTCTTCCAAAAAGTTGTTATGCGAATTGAAAAAGAACGCGAGGCGCGGCGCGAATTTGTCCACTTCCAAACCCGCATCCAACGCGGCCTGCACATAACATATTCCGTCCGCGAGCGTGAACGCGACTTCCTGCACGGCGGTCGAACCGGCTTCGCGGATGTGATACCCGCTGATCGAAATCGTGTTCCAGTT
>JAFDVL010000012.1:0-286327 GCA_018268995.1 Acidobacteriota bacterium
ATCTGTCCACGGGTCTCGTGGATATGCCACCTTCTGGCGATTAGCCACATCATCTGGCAACACATCTCGGAACGCCCAGCGTAATGCCGCGAGGCACATACTCTCGGCAGATCTTCCGCGAAAATGAGCGGGAATGCCATTAGCAACGTTCAGCAACAGCGGGTCAAAATATGGATAGCATATCTCAATGCCATTAGTGATAGCTACGCGCTCCTCGAAAGGAATAAACTGCTCTGGGCTGCGCATGAGCAGTGATGCAGTTGCCACCAAATCGAACACATCGCTAGCGGTTACTCCTTGAATATATTTATTAAGAAGAGAAGCAGCCACACTCCTAACGCCTTCCTCATCTACGCCGAGAAGAGTACATTGTTCCTTAATCGAAAATAGGTTGAGATGCGCTTCCAGAACAAGCTCTTCTGTCGTTAAATGGCGCGTAGAATCTTGAGCCAATAGTTCTCTCAGTGTCTTCCATTCCCATATTCCGCCAAAGCCTTGCTGGCTGTTGCCACTAAGGCACAATTCAACCCCGATGTTCGCTGCCTCGCGTGTCAGCAAGTCGCACCCGGCTACCCGGTTCTCAAGAATTACAGGATCGTCGAATAAACTCAATAGATGGGGCACACGTGACGAGGCGGTCGGGTGCGTATCAACCTCTATCACGTGATGAGTTGCGCCGTGGAGCGTTGCCACGGTTCTTGCCCAGTCACAATCATCGCGGTTATCGACTTGCTGCCCATTAGCATGGCTCAGGGTAAAAGAGTGCCGGTCTTGGATTCCGAGCAATTTGAGTGCGCCGAGAAGAATTGTTGAATCAGCACCACCACTAAGAAAGACGCCGACACGTTTGACATTGCGTAGCTGTTTCTCAAGTGTTTTTAGAAGACCTTCTCGAATGGGGCCAGCAAGGTCATCGAGCGAATGGGAGTAAGAGTCAAAAGGTGGGATATGCCAGTAGGAGCACTTAGTGACGACGCCTTCCGAATTAACTTGTAGGGCCTCTCCAGGGAAGAGCTTGTTAATGCCTTCGAAAAGAGTTAGCGGCGCCGGCACGTTGCCAAATGTAATGTATGCGCTAAGTGCATCCTGGTTGAGACGAGGGGACTGCGCGCAGTGCTTGAGTAAAGCTTTGGGCTCTGATGCAAAGAGGATGGTCGCCGTCTCAGTGATAGAGTAATAGAGAGGCTTTCGACCTAATGGGTCCCGCACAAGCCAGAGCCGACGATTATGTTTCTCCCAAAGTGTCAGAGCGAAACTCCCATCTAAAGCTCTGGGGAAAGCTTTTGGGGAGTTTCGTAGAAGAGTTATAGTGGCAGCACAATCCGCTTCTTTTAAAACAGTGTTTGAGGTAGTAAGTATGTCAGGCCAATTGTAAATATAACCATCAAAGGCGGCACAGTATTCCTGATCCTCATACCAGTTAAGCAACCTTTGATTCTCATCGCTATGAGTAGTGGATGCAACTGCAATTGCCAGTCCTATCTGATTGTCAACGTGCCAGTGACACTGGTTGCTACCACGGTGTTGAATTGACCGATGCAAATCTTCCAGGCGTTCGCGTGTCGCGTATTGCGGCGTACCTGGGCTATAAATTCCACAAAGAGCTGCCATGTGCAAATATTAGCAATCTCACAGGATTCTCGCAATGTATTGAATTTGATTTAACCGATCTCAATAAAAGCAGCCTGAAATGATAGTGTTCATCTACGAGAATGCGGGACTTTTCCTGCTTAAGGCAACGTATGAGCATGCTGATTTTATACGGATTCTTGCCTCATTGTCTTTGCTTTAATCTCGACCTTATCTTTGAGTAGATTTTCTTTGTCATTTTAGATGGGTTCACCCTAACTATTGATGATACGGAATGATCTCTCGCTTGCTGAAACCTCAACCGCATCAACTCAGGGGGCAGCTAACACCCGCGCCTTTAAAAGATCAAATTTCGCGCGCCCAAACATCGAGCGTTTGAGATTTTTCAGTTTGTTCACCTGTCCCTCTGTTGTTGGAGCCACTGCGCTAACGTGGCAGCTTCCCGATCTGGGAGCAAATCAACGACCTGATGGCGTTCCAGATCAACAAGAATCGTTCCGTAGGTTTGGCCTTTGCGTTTCGCCCAATCATCCCCGCCCAAAACTTTGGGTGTGGTCATTGCCGCCAATGCGGCAGCACGAATGCGGCGCAGGAGTGTATCGGGACTTACACGGAGGCCAAGCTGCGCGGCGACTTTGGCCCCCGCTTCTCCCCCGACAAGCAAGCCAAGCCACTGTAGGGTTTCGTTCAAGCGCATTGTTTCCGAGCATAGCGCGCCGCCAACTCTGGTAATCGCTCACAAAAGATTCGTTGCCTGCAATTCTCATTGTCACAGGAGAAGCGCCGCGCTTGTAATTTGATCTGCACGGCAATGCCTTCCCACGGCAAATCCGCTAGCGTACGTTTCATACCGACTGTGCAAATGCGACGAAATGCACGCACATTGCGGGCAACGCACAGGCGTTTGGATGGAATGAACAACCAGGAGAATGTGATTGATCTGGGAAACGATACGATCCAACTTCAAAAGCTGTGGCGCGACGAGTAAGGTCTTCATGCGACTGGTTATAACTGCTCGCTCTCAAGCGTTCAATGGGCCTCATCAAATTCGCGGAAGACCCCGTTTCAAACTATCAAACTCACTCGTAGAGCCAGCAGCACGCTTCCGCGCTCATGGACTCTTGCAAGAACTCGAGGTTATTCAGCAGTTGCGCAAGGCAGCAAAAAACGAATTGCTCAAACAAAGCAAGCAGCATCCGGACTATCACTTGTTGCTCAAGATTCCAAGTTTTGGGCCAGTGCGCGTTGCCCAATTGCTCGCCTGGGTTGGGTCACCACAACGGTTCCGCACCAAGAGACAGTTCTGGCCTTATTGTGGATTGGCTGTGCTGACCCACGCCACGGCGCAATACAAGATTGTCAACGAGCGGATTGAGAAGAAACGCAAGGCCACTGCCACGCGGGGTCTCAATCGCAATCACTGCCCGACGCTCAAGCAGGTTTTCAAAGGAGCCTCCTCTCATGCGCTCACCTGCGAGCCTTTCAAGGCCTTCTATCAAGAGCGGATTGCGAAGGGCATTAGACCAGAGATGGCACGCTTGTCCTTGGCGCGGAAGCTAGCCGCGACGGTGCTCGTCATCTGGCAACGTCAAGAAGTGTTTGATCCGACCAAAGTTGCATAAATTCTATGCCTGTAACCCGACCACGAGGCTCGTGGCTGCCAGGCATAGTAGTGCAAGCTGCGGTGCGCGATGGCGGGAGCTATCTGCGCCACAGGTCGCGGGCGAGTCTCAATTGTTGGGTTTGGGCTGAGAGTCACTGGTAAAACACTAGGCCCCCGCGGACAACCTGAAATTACCATCGGCCTTGAGTCACAGATAGAACACTGGTTGCCAAACGCAACGAAGACGGTAGGATCAAGCAGATAGAAGAGATGGCATTGCAGTATGCAGTTCGGCGGCTGTGCGTTCAGTTAAAAATCGGAGAGCGCAGTTGCGCAGGGCTGGCTGTTAGAAAAAAACTCTAGCTTCCAGGTTAGGAAAAGTCTTTTTTCTTGACAGCCCCTTTCATAGAACCCAACAAAGATACTGCTGGCGAACTCCCGTTCCGAGGCGATTTAAGCGAGGGCCGCCTTGAGTGCGGCGAAGGCCGACACACGCGTTTTCGCCTCTGACAGGGAGTTCGCCAGCAGTATCTTCTGATGCCTAGTGGAGCCATCTAAAAGTTCTCCATCCAAATTTTGAGGGTGGTAAAATCGCGGCCTGAAGTCCCCTTTATCTGGAGCAACAGATGCCGCATCAAGCCGCCCCGAAAATCGAACTCTCCGCCAGAGTGCGGAAGATCCTTGATGAAACCGCCCGGCAACGCAGTACAGAATATCGTCTGGTTGTTCGGGCCGCGCTGATTCTGGCGCTGTCCGACGGAGCCGGCAATCACGCGCTGACCCGCACGCAACAGCTGGATCACGGAACCGTTCGCTATTGGCACGGGCGCTGGATCGAGTTGACCCAGAAACGGCTAGCCGCCGAAGCTTCCGAGGTCGGCGACGAAGATTTGCGAGACTTGCTCCTGACGGGTTTGAGCGACCTGCCGCACCGTGGAACGCCGCCGACTTTCACCGCCGAACAAATCGTGCAGATCGTCGTCGTCTCGTGCGAGGAACCCTGCCGGAGCGCGCGTCCGATTAGTCATTGGACGCCCGCGGCGTTGGCCGACTTCGTCGGCCAACGCCGCATCGTCGAGCGCATCTCGGTGTCGAGTATCGGGCGTTTTGGTAGTGGAGAAATCAGGAGAGACACGAAAGATTGTAACGATGAAGAAACAAGCGCAAACAAGCTTCATGCATCAACTCCGATTTCGAGAAGGACAACGTTTTTCTAACGAAGCGCGCCAGCCGTTGGCGCAAGGTATTATTCCAGCGTTCGACGTGCGCGGTCTGCCCAGAATCTTTGCCACAAGGCGTATGCTGCTCAGCCGCGATGACCTTTTGGTAAGCTTCCCAGAAATCGCTGTAGCAGTGTCCGCTGCGATAGGTCACGGGAACCCGCTCCCAAAACTGGCGGCAGGCGTCCGCGCTGCGGTCACCAATAAAGTAAGCGACGACTTGCCGTGTCGCACGGCACAGCGCAATCCAAACCCAGCGTTTATTGGCTTTTTTCAAAACAAATGACCATAATTCGTCCAACTCCAGTGCGCTGGTGGCTGGCCGTTGCGGGTCGGGTTGGCGCAGGGTCGTACTCAACGCTGGGAGTGCGGCATACTTTTTTTGATCCAGACGCTGACGGTTTTGCGCGACACCTGAAAGGTGCGCTCCAGTCCGCGGAGACTGCTGCGCTCTTCATAAGCCCGGAGAATTTGTTCGCGCGCGGCTGGGGTGTAACCGTTCGGTTCAGGGTTTTCACGGCTGCTCCGCTGACAGTCTCGACACAAGTAGCGTTGCTTCCCATTCGCGGTGCGACCATGACGCACCAGATTTTCACTTGCACAATGGCGACAGTTAAGAGTGATAGTAATCATAGATTCTGATTTTACTCATCTCTCCTGATTTCTCCACTATCCTCAAACCCCATCGAACTGCGTATTGGCTCAACGCGCCAGCGCGCAACACCGAAGAAGTTCGCGCGCAGGTCAAACCAGTGTGCGACCTCTACGAACAGTCCCCACAACTGCACGCGCAAGGGATTCACCTGGTGAGCACCGAGGAAAAGACCGGCCTCCAGGCGTTGGAGCGTGCCGCGCCGACCAAACCGATGCGACCTGGTGTGGCAGGTCAGGCCGGCTCGCGCGAACGACAGGAATACGAAGACATGCGCCACTGCACGCAATGCCTGACCGCCAATTTCGAAGTGGCGACCGGAAAACATCTGGCCCCGAGATTGGGTGCAACCCGCACGGAGTCGGACTTTGTGGCGTAGCTCGCACAGACCGTCGCTCCCGCGCCGGATGACCCATGGATTTTCATCACCGATCAACTCAACACGCATCAAACGGAATCCTTCGTGCGCTGGGTGGCCGACGCGCTGGGTGACACGACCGAACTGGGGGAGAAAGGCCACGCCGGAATTTTGCCAGCAAAGAGCAGTCGCGCCGCGTTTCTCGCCGACGCGCAACATCGCATCCGGTTTGTCTACACGCCCAAGCATTGTTCCTGGCTGAACCAGATCGAGAGGTTTCAGTATGCTGGTGCGGCGATTGCTCAAACGTGCATCGTTCAAATCAACAGATGTGCTATGGCCACAGACATGATGGTCACCAGTGGATAATTTCGCGGATCTGAGGCGCTTTTGATGAAAAGGGCGGGCGGCTGATATAAGCAGCTTTCACGAAAACCTTGATAGCTTCTGCCAACACGCTCCACCTTGAAAAAATCCTTTCGACCTCCCATGGCATTACGATCTCTGTAACTTCTGTTCAGACCTGTTCTCTTTGCCCAGCCTGTGAAGCGGTGGCGACGAAAATCCATAGCCGCTATCAACGCCACCTGCGGGATCTGCCCTGGGAAGGCATCGCAGTGCAATTGCAACTTACCGTGCGCAAATTCTTTTGTCAAAATGACGACTGTGAACAACGCATTTTTTGTGAACGCTTGCCCGAATTGGTGGATGTTTATGGACGCGCCACGAAGCGGCTTAATGATCTCTTAACACTTCTGGGCTATGCCCTTGGCGGTCGCGCCGGGGCACGTACTTGTTGCCAACTGCACTACCCCAGTAGCGCGCGACCCCTTTTACGGCGCGTACGTGACGAAGTGCCTTTGGT
Organism: Acidobacteriota bacterium; assembly: GCA_018268995.1. GTDB lineage: Bacteria > Acidobacteriota > Blastocatellia > RBC074 > RBC074 > JAFDVL01. Next base: position 6,289 of record JAFDVL010000012.1, read on the forward strand.
GGCTAACTCGGTTCGCATTTTAGGCGTCGATGATTTTGCGCTACGTCGGGGCCAACGCTACGGCACGATGCTGGTGGATTTAGAACACCATCGCGTGATTGATCTTTTACCTGACCGCGATGCCACGCACTTGGAACAATGGTTGAAAAAGCACCCGGAAATTGAGATCGTCTGTCGGGATCGAGCTTTGGCTTATGCAGAGGCAGCAAGTAAGGGCGCGCCCCAAGCCGTACAGATCGCAGATCGTTTTCACCTAATGAAGAATTTGACCGAAGCCTTTGAAAAGGCAGTGCAACGACATTCGGCACTCTTACGACAAGCCGCACAGGAAGTCTCGCCGCGCTATTTGAGAGGGAAATTCTAGTTGGTACGATGAAAGCCGGGCTGTAATTTCGTGCTGACGCGGGAGCTACAGGGCGCAATGTAGCGACAGGTGTTTCCGGTTTATGATTTGACTTGTGAGTCAACAATAACCATGAGGAGGCATCTATGACTACGCTTTATGTGGGGCTTGATCTCGGCTCCAGCAACTTTCATCAATATGGACTGCACAGCGATGGCAGTACCGCTATCAATCGTCGCTATCCGATGAGTGAAACCAGTTTGCGACAGGCTTTTAGTGAGTTAGGCAACGATGTCCACGTGCATATCGAGGCGGGCGAATTAGCAGGCTGGGTGCAAACTGTCATTGCTCCGCTTGTCAAAAAAGTCGTGATCTCGCACCCACGTGCGAATGCCTGGATTGCCAACGATCCCAATAAACGTGATCAGCTTGATGCCTTTAAGCTGGCTGACTTGTTGCGGATGAATCGCATCCACGAAGTCTATTATGCCCCGCAGCAGGCCCGGCGAGAATTCAAACAATTGGTGCAGCATTATGATGATTTGACGCGGAGTCAAGTCCGCTTGAAGAATCGCATCAAAGCGCGTTTGCGAGTGCAGGGCGTGATTGTGCGGGGGCAACAAGTTTTTACCTCAAACGGACGCGAACCGATCCTGGCGCAGATTACTGCCCCTGCCATCAGAAGTGCGATTGAGCAACTTTATGAGATGCTTGATCAAACGCGGGCGACCCAACTGAAGGCCCGCAAATTAATGACCCAGGCGGCCAAAGCATTTCCAGAAATCGAATTATTTCAAGCGGTCCCTGGCATGGGGATTATCGGGGCTTGTCAATTTAGTGCCTATCTGCAAACCCCGGCGCGCTTTAGTAACGTACGCAAGCTATGGCGCTACTGCAAACTAGGGATCTGCCAACAAAGCAGTGACGGCAAGGCGCTCGGACGCGCCCGCTTGGATAGTACGGGAAATGGAAAACTCAAAACCGTCTCGCGCCGCGCTTTTGAAGCCGCCTTACGATCTAAACAAGAGAACGCTTTCCAACGTGCTTATCAGCGCATTTGCGAGAGCACGCATAACGAAACGCATGCCCGTCTGACGGTGCAGCGCAAAATCGTCTCGGTGCTCCGGGCGATGTGGCTTGGCCTGACGCCCTATCGAGACGACTTGGGCGCCGGAGTGTAATGAGATCAACGTGCTGAGATCGTCATCATCACACACCGGGTGAGTGAAATATTCTCAGATCTGACGTCTGGTCCGACGAAACTGATTTGAAGTACTTCAACGCAGTCGTTGAGTCCCGCTAGTTGGTTAGAATTTCACTTACGAAGCCCAATCGAACCATAGGCTGTTGATACCAACAAGCCTCTGATACCTGACTTGGCTCGGGAACTACAACCACAGCACTTTGTTGTTCAAACGGAAGATGTGAAAAGATCCGGCATACAAGCAAATCATTACCCAACACGAAACCCACTGTCACTTGGCGGCGGCCTGAATAATCGCCCTCCGAAAGCAAATACGCTCATCGGTGGGAGAGGAGAGGTTTGTCTTTGACTTTCGGCTTTCATACCTGACGTCAGACACAGGTCCCTGGAATTTCCTCTTAACTGTGGTGAACCACTAGCAATTATGGTAGCATGATGTGTTAATCTTGGCACGAACAAAGGATAGCAAATGATATCAACTGCTCTTGCTTCTCTCGCCATGTTTGGAGGCAGGCCAGTTTTTCAAGGTCCGTGGCCTATTTGGCCACGGGTACGGAACCTGCCACAAGTACTTTCTCGTATGGAGTCGCTATTGCAAACCACACGTTGGACGCTGCGTGTTCCAGGGACACAGCCATCCTTAACGGAGCAATTTGAAGAAAAGTGGGCGGCTATCTCTGGCTCTCAGTTTGCGTTGGCCGTCACATCTGGCTCCACTGCGATTGAACTGGCGCTGAGGGGTCTGGAAATAAAACCAGGTGATGAAGTGATAGTGCCGGCCTTAGGCTGGTATGCGACGGCTGCTGCGGTCAGCCGTGTTGGAGCTAAACCGGTCTTTGCAGATGTGGATCTACGAACCACCTGTCTAGATCCGATTGAAGTCGAAAAATGTATTACTCCTCGCACCGTGGCTATTATAGCTGTTCACCTCCACAGTGCTATAGCGGATATGGCCAAATTAGCCGAAATAGCATCCCGGCACTCCTTGTTACTTATTGAGGATGCCGCACAAGCACATGGGGGCCGATTCTACAATCAACCCGTTGGCAGTATAGGCCGAATTGGTTGTTTCAGTTTTAATCAAGAGAAACTGGTTGCGGCGGGTGAAGGAGGAGCTGTCGTCACCAATGACAAAGAGTTATTTCAGCGCATGTATACTATGCGCACTGATGGATATACACACTCATCACCAAGCAATGATGTTTTTTTCTCCGACGGTAGATATAGAGGCAATAATCAATGCTTATCCGAATTGCACGCTATCCTGCTGCTAGAGCAATCGTTTTTTTTATCCGAAGAAACACAGCTGCGGGAAAAGAATGCGGCAATGTTGGATCAAGCTCTTGCGATAATAGCTGGTATTGAGCCATTGACCTCTACGCTAGGAACCACCATCCGACCTTTTTACGAATATGGATTTATTTGCCTACCAAACGCTTTCGGCGACTGGTCTTTGCGAATAGTAGCTCAGATTCTCAGCAAAGAAACGGGCATAGACTTTCATGAAACAGACCTACCAGTAGAAATTTGCCCTCAATTCGCTCCTGAGTGCGCGGCAAAGGCACCCCCCCGAGCGCTCCAGGTTTATCAGCATTTACTGGTTTTCCATCATAGATATTTGCTATCAGCGATAGTGGCAGATGTAGTTCCACTTGCAATACAAAAAGTACTTGCAATCGCGCGAGAGATACCGTCAGCATATTTATCCGCTTAGGTGGGATGCATTCGTGATATTGCAACAGGGCAAAAAAACAATTTTCTACACCCGGGATGAATTAATCAGCCGTCTTGCTGGCTACGAGCGAACTTTAATTGACCTTGGCACTGGAGATGGCCGATTCGTATATCGACAGGCAGGCGAAAATCCGCATATCTTCTATATAGGTGTTGATGCAATCGGTGAAAACATGCAAGAACTCTCGCAACGTGTATTGAAGAAACCAACTAGGGGCGGTCGGCCTAATGCTATTTTCATAGTCGCTAGCATTGAAAACCTGCCACCTGAATTAACCGGATTGGCCGATACAATCACGATAAATTTTCCTTGGGGATATCTACTAAAAGCACTGATTCAACCTGAGTTTCACATTCTCCGATCTATCGTAACTTTGGCTAAACCGGATGCGCGGTTAGTGATGCTAGTTAACTATAGTGTGTTCGAAAATCAAAACTATATTGAGCGTCTGGATATACCAGCTATGACTACCGATAGGATAACGGAAGTTTTGCAACCAACCTATAAGCAAGCGGGCATTATTCTAACCAACTTTGCCTTTCTGTCTCGAGATGTCCCCCATCGAACGACTTGGGGGCAGCGTCTTATTCTGGGATCAGCGCGCGAAACGCTGCTGCTGGAGGGGCTGATTAATCCTCTTTCTGTTGTATAGTGCATATTCCGAAGGAACGTGAAATGTGATTTCGAGCCGTGAGATGCAATTTCGAGGAGGTTGTGAGTTTGACAAGTCGGCGTAGGTTCACCCTTACTTTTGATACTGGTGGCGAAATGCACAAACTTGTCAGTACTTCCTTGAGTTTGGCAAGATAATTCGGTTCACCCTTACTTTTGATGAGGCAAGAATGAGCCTTCATTTGCGCAGATGTGGATGCGCGTTGGAGTACCAAACGCGGGATGGAGTGGGTCGGTTATAAAGTGCATTTGACCGAAACCTGTGAAGTCGACCAACCGCATCTGATTACCGAAGTAACGACGACCCCCGCGACGACCCCCGATGACAATATGCTGGCCCCGATTCATGAAAAGCTCGCCGCGCGTGACTTGTTGCCCGCTGAGCATTTGGTAGATAAAGGCTATACGAGCGCTGAGGTCCTGGTGGCCGCACAGGAAGATTATGGCGTCCAGATTGTTGGCCCCGTCGCCGCCGACCCGAGTTGGCAGGCGCGTACTTCCCCAGCTTTTGCCAAAGCGCAATTCCAGGTGGATTGGGAGCGCAAGGTAGTGACTTGTCCGGCGGGCAAAGAGAGCCGCTCGTGGTTGCCCAATAGTTACCGAGAAAATGGCGTGGTGTGGCAAGCGCGCTTTGCCAACGCCGATTGCACACCCTGCACACACCGCGCGCAGTGTACGCACGCCAAAGTCGAGCCACGCCTGATCGGGTTACAGGAACGCCCGCAGGAGGAGGCGCTGCAAAAGCGGCGCACGCAACAAACCACCCCGGAGTTTCAGGCCGTGTATGCAGCGCGCGCGGGCATTGAAGGCACGCATGCGCAAGGCATTCGGCGGTGTGATTTACAGCAGGCGCGCTATGTCGGATTAGTCAAAACGCAGTTACAACAGCTTCTCACGGCGGTGGCGCTCAATCTCATTCGCATCGCCGAGTGGCTGGCCGAAGTCCCGCTCGCAAAAACGCGGGTTTCGGCCTTCGCCGCACTCAAAGCTGCCCCCGCTTAAATCGCCTCGGAGCGCACATTCGCCAGCAGTGTCAATGTTGGGTTTACCCCCTGTTGGAAAAGTACCTGCGAAAGCAACTCGCCGGCAGCCTACCTTACTGTTCGTCCAGTGTGGGGACGGCTTCATAAAAACTTATTTCTGAAAGGAAACAAAGCGTTGTGACTCCAGTCCATACATGGGGCCTCCAGCAGGGTTGCAACGAAAGGAGCGGGGAAAAGCTATCATCTGTGCGTCAATTCCTACTGTGGCGGGCAGTGCTTTTTCTGTCAAGGTTTCAGCCACGCGCCCCAGACAAAGGGTTCGCCAGCAGTATCAAGGGTTTACCCCTAAATGGGCGGAAGCCCCGATCAGTAAGAATAGGTGTTCATTTTGTCGATAATATGCAGCCAACGGCGTCAGACATTGCAGGGACGATGTGTCCGTGCTCCCTGCAATTTCCAGACGCACAGGATATGTAAAAAATCTGTAGGTACGATTGAGCGGGTGATGACCGACCGGTATGAAATAAGTATAAACTGAAGAATAGAGGCCCCTTTACTGTAAGACTATCTGCGTCAAAACAGTCCAGAGTTAGTAACTATTTTCACTTTGTGTCAGTGGGCCATATGAGGGCCACCGCCGCCGCAGATAGGTTACAAATAAACCATGAATCCATGCTAACTTAATAGTGTGCAATTCAGATGTAATTTCGGCTGGGACATCAATAACTAATGTATAGGGATTACTATTAACCCTTTCCTGTAATCGGAACAGTACGTTATTATTCCCTTTGTCTACTAATTCTACGATAAGTACTCCATCTCGGATATACTGTAGGGGCTGTGTTTGTGACGTAGAAAAGCAGAGATTGATTTTGCTAGTATAGGTTGGACAAAGAGATGGGGGAAGATCAACCAAGATCCGCTCCCCACCGTATTCCCAAACTTCTTGTACCCCGCACGACGGACATTTTACCACATATTGATCTGGTTGGCATTCAAGCGGGTCTACCAGTCGCAATGTAGTAAGCGGGCTTCTACAATAATGACAGTCTAGGCTCTCACTCCTGGCAGTAAAAATAAAACTGTGGGTTAAGGTATCTTGTAAATCACCAGCAAATAGATGGTTTAGTATGAGTGATGCCAACTGGTGATCCCATAAACTGACTTTTAAGGTACAAAGATTTACCCACAAGTCTAAGCTGTTATTCCAGACTCCTTCCCTTCTCACAAATTCGCAGATTTGTAGGGATTCCTGTACCCCCTCTTCTAGCATTACTCGAACTTTGGATATGTTTCTCAACATATCTTGAAATCCTGGTATTGAGTGCTCTTGTAATTTATACAGTATTGATATCGCTCTCTCAATTGACGCTGCACGCTGTAGCCGTTTACCAATTTTTTTAAACCACTCCGTATACATGTGCCACATATCAGTCTTATCTATTATCCCAGTACTTGTTTTCCCCCTCGCTACTGGCCGAATTATTGCTGCCTTATCTCTACCTCGCATAAGATATATTTCAGAATCACTATTATCTAATCCAATTATTTCAACATCTGACCACTCTTTAAGATGTAGCGGAATCACAGTATTGACTGAGCCGGGCCGTTTTTTACTTGCATAATCTATAGTAGCCCAACGAGGCGTTGAACCCAATGGATCACCAAAAAGCACATAAGGTCTACAATTAATTCGACGTAAGGCTAGATCATTCTCGAATTGTACTACCTCGCCAAACCCGATTTCTTGTCTACAGAGATCTAAGACGATTATAGGATCTAAAGGATGAATATGGAGCACTCTATCAGTGATTACTGCCATTCTAGGATAGCCTTCTCCAATTGAATGTATAGTGCTCAGATTAGATGGGTAAAGACCATTATTCACAGCTAAGCTTAGACAAGAGTAAACAAAGAGATGTAATGCTTTGATATCACCGAAGGAAATAATATGTGTGTCTTTACTATGCACTCTTTTGCACTGTCGTATACCACTATTTATGCGGCAGCCATCGATTGGCTCACCCGTAATCACGCGCTCGACTTCGTTCACTAGTCCACATAATACTACAGAGTTGAGATTAACATGTGCAGCCTCCCCATGCGCTCTAAGTATAATAGTGTGCCAGTTACGTTCTATGACAAGGCTCTGTATTCGATTACAATCTATTATAGTAGGAACGTTTAAGCGGCCATTAATATTCGCTTGCTGTTCAGTATTGGATATTAAATCAATAATTCCGCAGTTCCTATGGGGTGATGATCTACCAGCCAAAAGCTTTGCTATAACAAACGTGATGCCCGGGAGATCTTGCGCGGTGATGAACCCCCATGGGATATCTATCCCACGAGCAAGTTCTCGAATCCGACTAATAGTAAAGTATTCTGATGGAGCTATAAACAGTAACGACTCATAAGCTTGATTGTTTACCACATCATCTATCTCTCCATCTTGAATATGCAGAAACGCTCTGTTGTTTGCGTCGGCATAAAATCTAGCTGGTACAGAGAAGGCCTCGCCTATAGAGATCACAATGTTACGCTGATCAGATAAATCCTGCTCCATCACCTCTCTGTATTCGACAGTAGACAACCCGTACCAGGCCAGGACTTCTTTCCACTTAGCTAATCGCTTGTCTTCGAAAGGTATAATTAACGGGATAGTCCCTTCTCGCGTAAGAGAAGTAGCGTCTTGATAAGATTTAATATCTTTCACTAAGGTAAAATCATAATATGCGGGGTATTGCATAAATAAAACTTTATCGTGGCTGCTTGAGCTTGTTATTAACTTTCAGGTAACCAAACGAACTAACCGTTTGGTAAATACTCAAAAGTGACGGGTAGACGGCATAAAAATGAGATTTCAGAATCTACCCCGCGAAAAATGGCCTATTTTCTCAATATTTGCATTGCCGAATGCGCAGCAGATAGCATTTTCGTTTTTAGCTTCTGAGACGCCATGCAGCCTTTATTAATGGACTTGTGGGCGATTTATCGAACTCACACCCGTCACTTTTGAGTAAATAGGATACCGAAGGCCGCATAAGGAAGCCCTTGCAAGGTTTCGGCCAGTCTTTCATAGTTGCGGGCGAGGCAGCGGAAGCGCGCCGCCCAGCCAATCATGCGTTCAATGGTCTAATCACAAATGACAAGTTTTTCATGACATGTAACGGGCGTTTGCACTTACTTACGCGCCGCGCTCCGGTTACGGGCGCCCCTTCCTAGGGAATCATTCTACTCTTCCAACGAAATTCTTCGTTGTGGAGGGGAAGATGAAACACCAGTGGAAAGTACGTCGCCAACTTACTTCGGTGCCCGATGGTCAGCGACGCTGGGATTGGGCTTATCAACTCCTTCTGCAAGGGGCCGATCGTGTCTTGAGCCCGCCCGCCCTGGCGGCAGCGACAGGATCGCTTCCCAATCAGGAGGCAGAACATGAGAATTGCCGTGTATCTACGGGCCTCGACCTTGCGTCAGGCGCAAGCGCAGAGTTGCGAGCAACAACTCGACCGACTTCGGACTCACATTAGGTCCTCCTGCTGGAAGAACTCCAGCGCGCGGGCTGCCAAGTCGAATTTCTTGACCGCCCCATGAGCCAGGATCCACACGATCAACTGCTGCTCCAGATCCGCGGCGCTATGGCCGAATACGAACGTACCCTGATTGCCGAATGCATGCGCCGTGGTCGGCTAGCGAAGCTGCGCGCCGGGTTGCTCCTGCCCTGGACACGACCTTACGGGTACCGGCTCGACTCGCAGCACCCGCGTGACCCTGCCGGCGTGCGGTTGGAGGAGGCAGAAGCCGCAGTTGTCGCCGAGATCTTCGCCTGGTACTTGGAGCCGGGCTGTAGTTTGTTCGGCCTCGTCAGGCAACTGCAGGCCCGCAACATCCTTTCGCCGAGCGGCCGCGCCTTTTGGAGTACGGCGACGCTGCGCGGCATCTTGACCAATCCCGCTTATACTGGCCAGGTCTACGCCGGGCGTATGCATTACCGTCCATCGAAGGTGCGCCGCTCGGCCACCAATCCAATTGGGCAGCACCACGACAGCGTGGAATGGTTGCCGCGCGAGCAGTGGCTCCCGTAGCCGCCATTCCCGCCGTCATTAGCCCACAGCAATTCGAGCTGGCACAAGCAAAATTGCGTCAGAATCAATCCTTCGCGCGGCGCAATAACAAAGCCGAATACTTGCTCCGGGCGCTCGTCAGTTGCGGCCTCTGCCACCTCGCTTGCCAAGCCCGCCAGACAGCGCCAGATAACAAATACTATCTCTGCGCAGGCAAGAACAAAGAAGCACGCCAGCGCCGGGGGCAAACCTTTCCGGCCCGCTTCATCCCCGCCCAACAACTCGACGACCTCGTCTGGCAGGATCTCTGCGCGTTGCTGCTTGACCCTGCCCAGATCAACCAGGTGCTTATACGGGCACAAAGCGGAGAGTGGCTGCCGCAAGAACGGCAGGCCCGGCGCGAAGGCTTGCGCAAAGCGCTGGCCAGTTTGGCACAGCAACTTAATCGCCTGACCGAAGCGTACCTAAGCGACGTGATCCCGCTCCCGGAATATCAGCGCCGCCGCCGTGAACTGGAGCAGCGGGAGCAAGCCCTCCAGCAACACGCGGAGCAGTTAATTACAGGCTCTAGCTCTGGTATATATTGTACAATTGCTGGCAAGCTTCTTTCAGGCTAAACTTCTGCTTAACATGTACTAGACTCTTTTCCCCCATTTCTCTTACTAAGGTTGGTGACCTGATCAATTCCCTTACGGCTAAAGCCATAGTTTCGATGTTATCTGGCGGCACTAATATTCCTGTCTCTCTATCTACGATAACGTTCGGTATCCCGCCTACGTTGAAAGCTACCTGCGGTACTTTCATAGACATAGCTTCGATTAGAATCCCGCCGAACTCCTCATGGAGGGAGGTCAAAACCAGTACCGTCGCGTAAGAAAGGGCTGCTGGCACTACTTCCTGTGCTATGTAGCCAGTAACTGTGACCATGGAAATTAAGCCTCTTTTTTTTAACTCCCGCTCCAGTAAGTCTCTTTCATTGCCATCACCACAGATCAAAAAATGACAGTTGTCTCCCCTCAATCGTTCTGCTAGTGCAATTATTCGCCTCCATCCCTTTTCGCGTGCAATCCGTCCAACATAAGCAATAATAGGACGATCTGTGGGGATTCTATAACGGTGTTTGAATGCGGTCATAGCCTGTGGAGTGGCATAGCTTCGGAAACGATCAACTTCAATAGAATCTGGAACAACTGAAACCTTATTATCGTTAACCTGAGCCAATTTCTTAAGAGCCTCTCTCGAACGGGAAGAAAGTACAATTATATGATCAGCACGCTGTACGGCCATCAATTCGATAAGACGAGCCATCGGTTGTATGGCATGATCTAGTAAATTCATGGCTTCGTAAGTAGCTAATACAGAGCAATGGATGGTCAGGATCAGGCGAGCTTTAATCGCTTTAGCAAACACAGCGCCTACTAACAATGGCCAAAACACGCCGCTACAATGAACATGCACAATGTCCCCTTGCAAACGCCGCTGTAAAAATTCATTTGCAATGCCCAATGCCCAAGAAATATTAAGGTCCATAAGACCTCTAATTCGTGATCTTACCGGTAAGATCGGTAGGCGAATTCCCCGAACTATAGTTCTTGGATCTACTTGCCATTCTGTTGGTGCACCAGGGATCTTCAGCGTTAGAACGGTCTGCCTGATGCCCATCCGCGATAGCTCAAAAATCTGTCGAAAAATCTGAGATTGCATGCCACCGATAGTGTCGAATGGCACAGGCCAGCCTTGATCCTCTAGGTGCGGCCAGTAAAAATGTGGTGTCAGGCGTAACACGTGCATAATTATTACCTCAGTGTTTTCTTAGCACAATTTCAATATCACGACTGTGTATATCAATTTTAGTGCAGCATTTTTTTTTTCGTACTTCAGCTTCGATCACATTCAATTGCAATCGGGCCGCTAACGGGTGGTCAATTAGGGGTGGGACATAATCATAGCCAAACCGCTTATTGCCACCAAAGAAGATTACATCCCATGGATGCCTTCGCACTAGGCTTTCGAAATCGCAATAGAAGAGTCGATTAATCCAATCCGAATTAAAAACATATTCGACTATACTCGCAGCTAAATTGGGCGGGTGGAGGGCGCTAAGCAAAGCGAATAATTCCTCTTCATTAAAGACCAAATGAGACCAAGATGGGAGCAGTGTCTGCTTCCAAAAATTATAACAATAACCATCAACAACCAAGTTTTCAATATGGCTCCCATCTGGAGCAGACCAGACCGGACCAAAATTGGTATATAAATACCCCCCCGACTTGAGAACTCTAGCTATTTCTTCAAGTCCTGCGTCCAAATTTGCCACGTGTTGAAAAGCATTACATGAAAAAACCAGATCTACACTATTGTCAGGCAGTGGAATAGCCTCACATCTGCCTCGTATAGTGTACAAAGGTCCTTGCGGATAGATTTGCTGATTACGTGGATCTAGCGCCCACCATTGTCGTACCCTAGATTCCAGCAATAAATGAAATGGCATCCTGCCGCCAACTTCTAAGATAGAGCGATCACGCAAATCAAAAATTTGTCGGAAGTTATTAAAAACTTTGCTTTCATCTTCTGCTAACCTAGCGTTACTCATACCTGTTCGATATTTTATTTATCAAAAATTCCCTTTTTTCATACCCTATTGTCGGTGCAGCTTATTGTGGAAGTAAGCTCGACTTTATCCATAGGCTCAATAGCTAAATCAGGGGGCTAAGTCAGTAGCAAAGCGAGCAGTGAGCCGAGCAGCGCTTTGCCACGCTTGCGCACATTAGAGTCGTTGCGATGTTAAGAATCAACAGCTTAGCTATTTTTCAGCTTGATTGTCGCGCAAGGCAAAATTGAAAAATTCGGGCAAACTCGAACATTTTGTTGATTTCAAGCTTTGACCAGAAATCACTTGAACGTCGGAACTACGCGTTTTTTCATCGCAACAACTCTATTATAAATAAACTCAAAGAAACCCACGCAGAGTGGGGGAACTCTTGCGAAAGGTCGCGATGCGGTCGTAACCAAGACCGCAGTAACGACCAGAAGCCTTCGATGGTATTGACATGGGCTTCACAAAACCTGTCGCCGTCTTCGTCGCGTGCAAACTCGCCCTTGCCGTGACAGACCGTTTTGTGGCCATAGCCCCAAGCCGACACTTGATGTTAGCTACTCATGAAGCATGAGCTTCACCCCGCCCAATGAAAATAAAGGGCTTATCAGTAACGTCGCCCTGTATTTTCAGAGCAGATGTCGTATTCGTCAGTTATTATCAGCGTCTCGGCGACAACGTTGGCCATAATGAGCGGCTTGATCGTCTGTTGCTTGACATCGGGTAGCATGTGGAGCACGACTTCACCGCCACGTTGGAACCTCCCAAAGATTGGCGGTTTCTCTTTAGCCAACGTGCCGCGTCCGCGGGCGCCTTTCAAGCGGCGTCGGTGCCGGCCTTATTTTACGGCTTCTGGAAGGCCTTTGTGCCCGCCCACGAGGTAGACCTCATCGCACTCGACCGTCCCGCTCAGTTTCGGCACGGGTTTGTTGGTGACAATGCCCAGCGCAATTGCACCTTCATCTGATGGACGTCATCCTTGTCCAGCCCCAGCTCTTGGGCGAGCTGTTCGTTGGAAAGGTTGAGCCCCATCAAATACAGACCAAGAATCCATTTGCGCAGTGGTTGATGATGCTGCGCAAAGATGGAATCGGTCAGATCATCAAAATCACGGTGACAGGCTCGGCAATGGTAGCGTTGCCGTTCTTTCTACCGCTCATCGTGTCCACGCTTTTTGACTTAGTCGGAGTGACACCAAGCGCATTGGACGCCAGTGGGCCAGCGCAATTGACGCACAGCCGCGAAGCATTTGGCATCATCGATCAGGTTATCGAGCTTGAGCAGGTTTTGAGTATGCGCAGGGGCGCTAGATTTCTCAAAGAACTTTGGGAGAAGTTTTTTGCTCCCTGTTTTGGCTATTGGGCCATCTTATTTTCAATGATCTGATAGTCAGCATTCGATTTGGTGATCACAGCCAGCCACAGTAAGGCGAGAGTTAGCGCTTGGTGCGAAAGCGATGAGGCGTGCCAATCGCGGCAATTAACTGTGCAATTCGCACGGACCCAAAGCCCGGCAACTTGGCCAACACGGCATAGTCTGGATGCAGGCGGGCTTGTGCGCTGAGACGAAGTTTCGCATGTTTCCGCAAGCTTGCTAGACCCACGACCTGATCAATGAAGGAAGCCGCACGAAAGCGCGTGGCCTCACCCGGCAATTTGGCCAACCATTCTGCACGTCGTGTTTGCCGATAAACAGCGCGGGGGAGGGCAAACAATCGCACAGCTCCGATAAATCGCTTTGAGGCGATTCTGAGCACGAGTTGAGTCTTGCACCAGATTTTCATAAGCCCGACACAGTTCTTTGAGATGACGCTGTCGCTCGTCGCCTTTATAAACGACTTTGAGTTCTTTCATGCGTAGTAAGCGCGCAAGTTTCTCGGCGTCTTCATCATCGTATTTATTGCCCTGGCAAATAAGTTTGTTATGGCGTGGTTCATAAACGACCACCGAGGCGACAAAAGGCCAGAGTAGTTTGGCCAGCCAAGAGGCTTAACACCTTCTTCCACGGTAACTTCGACGGTGCCTCTGAGACCACGAAAGAAATCGCAGAGGGTTTGCGCTTTGGTTTCGACCTCGGTATGAGATTCGACTTGGCCCAGGGAGTTCAAAACAACAATCACCGTGATTGCTTTATGAACATCCATACCCCCATACTTGATGTTATTCATTGGACGCCTCCTTTTGCGTAATGAGAATTTGGCAATTCAAGATTACTTTAGAAGGGACGTCCTTTCATGTCACGTATGTCTGACGTCAATTAGAATTTCCCTCCATACGATATTTTGCATTTATGCACAAACATTATCCTGGGTTTTTAAAATTCCGGAATGCTTTTGATTAGAACCGTTATGTGCTCGAACTGCTCAATCAAATCCGAGCGGCCTATTTGTTCTTCATCAAATCCAATTTCAGAAATCCCTACTATCAGGCAGTTTAATGCTAATAATGAAGCGAAAGCGCGTAGTTCTGAATCTGTTAGCCTATTTACTTCTAAATATCCACTCAGAAATTGAGCCATCTTTTCACTATCCCAATTTTTGCGGATCTCTGTAAGACCGTTTTCTTTGTTTCGCTCAACTATACCAAGTACGGTCACCATTTGTGCGACCTCCCAACTCTTGTATCCCCAGCGGGCATCATCAAAATCTAAAAGATAACAATGTGCGCTCCCTTGCCAAATCGCGTTGTCTGGACTCGCGTCACCATGCAACCATTGTTTAGGTAACTTATCCCATTCGATTATTTCCTCCCAGTATACAAGTTGCTCTCGAATATCCCGCAGTTGTGTAAGTATAGAGCGTTGATTTGTATGAAGGCTCTGTAAAAAATCAAGATAGCTACAAATTAACTCCCAGTGATCAGGGAACCAGCGTCTCCTAGCAGACGGAAAACTCCAATTTTGCATTTGATCCAAACGAAAATGACTAGCGGCACAATGGAAAACACCAAATGTATGCCCCAGCGAAAGTATATAGGCAGGCTGTTCGATTCTACAAGAATCCCCTTGAAGCCACTGCTGAACCTCAAACTCTCGTTTACAAACCTTAAAAGAGATCGCCCCAGATTTTGTAGTTAGTAAAGGGGCTACGGGAACCCCACTTTTCATAACATGCCTATGAAGAAACAAATGTATAGGAAACTCATCGCTGCTGAGGTAAAAAACTTTCTCCTTTAAAAAGAGTTGCATTTCTTTTGTGCCAGCGAGCCGAAGACGTAAAGTATTTCCCCAAGACGTCAGATCATCGCTAATTGAAAGGCCAGTTTTCTCATAATTTTCCTCCAACCGGGCAAGCAGGTAGTCAATGAATTTTGATATTGGCAATAAGCTATCCATTAGCGATCCACTTGGAGCCAAGTCTCTGCTATCTCGTTTATTGGTGCGCGATATCGAATTGTACCGCCAAATTCGTGAAGGGTTCGGAAGTCCAAGGTTTCTGTACTTAGATTCTGCCCGTGTGGAAAGCAGAACAACTCTGGCAGTTGTCGGCGAACTGCTTGTAGTGCTTCCTTAAGTTTTTCGAGCGCCATATCAATATCTGTTTCATTGTGTGCGTAAGTAATCATCTGCGGGTCAAATGGGTGCATAAGGATACCACGAGCAAGTGCTTCCGCATAGAAAACTTCTGCTGCTGCCTCAACCTCGAAGATAATGTGAAATAACGACGGAAAGCGACCAGCGAAGATAGGCATTCCAGCGTCGGCAAACATTTGGTTCATCCCCTGCAAAAAGTAAGTGCCGATGCGATCCAAATGCTCGTAGACACGTTCCCGTTCAAAGAACTCAATAGTGGTAAGAGCAGCCGCCATTGAACTCAATTCATTATGAAATGTCCCCGCCAAGTGGGTTTGATCTCGTGACCGCATAATATCTGCGCGACCGAGTACCGCGGACAAGGCCAAGCCATTGGCAAGGCCTTTACTTATGGCAGCAAGATCTGGTTTTATATCAAATCTTGCCTGAATACCGCCCCTGCCGTAGCGGAAACCTGACATAACTTCATCGAAGATTAAAAGCACATTTTCGCGTTTTGTAATTTCACGTATTTCTTGCAAATACTCAGGCCCAAAAAAGTTCGGCTCCGGTGTTATAATGATACAAGCAACATCGCCACGATGTTTTAACAGTAATGCTTCTAGGAAATTTAAGTTGTAGCGAAAGTCCAAATGATTTTCGTCCTTAAACTCAAAGCGTGGAAAGATATGCAAGTGCCAATCGTGCCACCCATGATATCCGCTCGTAAGAACTTTAGAGCGTCCGGTGAAAACCCGCGCTAATCTTATTGCCGCAGTGGTTGCGCAGGACCCAGTACGAAAGAAAAGAACCCTCTCAGCACAGGGAAAAATGCTGTTCAGGCGCTCTGCCAAGCGAACTTGCATTTCAGCAATTGTTGGAAAGATAGTGCCTCGCCGGAGAATTTGGTCTACAACAGCGGCATCGACCTCTGGATGTCTATACCCAAGGATGATCGCACCTGTAGAAGCTGTAAAATCCAAATAAGAATTACCATCTACATCCCAAACGTAAGCCCCCTCGGCATGTTCCATTATCATAGGGAAAGTACCTTCCAGATCAACTCTCTCCGATGAAGTTACTCTGCTAGCCCGCTTGAGAAGGGAAAGAGATCTCAACCATTGGAAGTTAGGCTCTTGCCTTTCACGTGTTGGGGGGGAGTCAAATTTTTTTTGATTCATTTTTGATTTTCTCCTGTATCTATCGCTTTGGTGATCCGTTACTGCCAAGAGTTAATAATACATTATCAGTAGATCACGAAATAGTTCTTTGATAAGTCGCTGAAAAACGCTGACTTCTGTCATGCTCTCAGTTATGCAAATGAGACTGAGAGGAGGTTTGACAGATGCGTCAGCGTTCGCTTGACCTTACCAGCCCGGCCTTCGGCAAGCAAGCCGTCGCGCACCTCGTGAACTGGTTGTGCCAGCAATTGCCCTTCCACACGGTCGGCACCAAAGTCAACGATGCCGTGTTGTGGACGATGTTGTGTTATGCCGCGGCACGCCGCACCACGATTGAACAAACCGCTGTGCACTTAGCCCAGGTGCCGGCGGCGAACACTGCGCGGGAGCATTTGCGGGCTGGCTTACCCGCTGACCGCGCGGGCTTGCAGCACCTCGAACAACGGCTCAACCAGGCCTTGCAGTCTCAAGTGCCACCGAAATTGCGCCGCCGTTTACAAAAGCGCCGTGTCGAAGTAGCGCTGGACTTGACCGACTTGCCTTACCACGGGCAACCGGCAGTGGACGAGCAGGAAATCCGGCGTTCCCAGGCCAAAAGCAGCACGACGCACTTTCATAGTTATGCCAGCTTGCAAATCGTGCAGCAGCGCCAACGCTTGACGCTCGCCCTGACCTGGGTGACAAAAGGCGAAGGGATGGCCCAGGTCGTGACGCGCTTGCTGGCTGCCGCCCGTCGCTTCGGGCTGCGCCTCCAATGTTTGTATGCCGATAAGGGCTTCGCCAGTGTCGCCGTCTTGCGCCTGTTGCGGGCACGGCGCCTGCCCTACATCATTGCCTTGCCGCAGCGCGGACCGCTCAAAACTTTGTGTCAGATGCACCGCACGCGGCGCTGCTCCTACACTTTCCACGCCGGGACGCGGCAAGCCTATCCCACCGATGTGGTGTGTGACACGCGAGTCTTTGCGCGCCAGGTCAAGACCTTTGCCTATGCCGTCTACCTGTTAGGCGCGGGCGCGTTAGCCCAAGTCTATGAACGCTATCGGCGTCGTTTCAGTATTGAAAGCGGCTATCGGCAAAGCCATCAGGTGCGCCCGCGCACGGCCTCGCGCCATCCCGGTCTCCGCTTGCTGTTGTTTGCTTTGTCGTTATTCCCGGTCAATGCTTGGGTCTTGTATCGTCAAGTGTGCGCCGTCGTGACCGCCGCCGGGCAACGCTTTCGCTTGCACCTCGTCACGCTAGCAGCCTTGGCCGCCGCTTGGCAAGAGGCGATCCAGGCACAACGGGGCGTGCGTCCAATTGTGCAGGCGTTACCGCTGCATGCAATTCCTTGATTTTCAAATAACTATTTCGTGGTCTACTGATTATCCCAAGCAATTTCTTCTCTGAGCCTATTCAGTCGTCCCTGAGAAAGTCAGATCGTTGTGCAAAGGCAGGGATTTTCGACAAACACCCGCCAGAGTATTCGCAGATTCCAGGCACACCCGCTCAAGAGTGCATTGATCTGATCCCCAGCCTCACCGAGCGGATAGTTGCGTTCCATACCATGCTCGTGTTTCGTGTGGCCGATGATCGGTTCGATGACATTCTGACGGCGCAACAGTTTCCACAACCTACCAGACAGATACGCCGTCCGGAAAGGTAGACCGCCACCTTCTCCGGGTGATGCGCTACGCCACGATACCCCTTGTCCACGAACGCCTCTTCCAGGTTTACCCCAGTCAGTCGTTTGACCTGCGCAAGCGCAGGCCGCAAAGTGGCACCGTCATACGGATTGCAGGCGCGGCCTCGATTCCAACAACCCAGTTGCTGCGGTTGGTCGTCACGAGGCTCACCTTGCAACCGAACTCATAACGCTTCTGCGCCGCCTTGCCTTTGGCAATACATTCGACCTCTGACGCATGTACGCTGTAGACCTTGCTCCCATCTTCACATCGCTGCTCGAAAATGCGCCGCGCGAGAACCAACAAACGCGCCTGCCGCTCTGTCAACGGACCGACAAAGCGATCCAGATTGCGTAGCACACGTCCCAAATAGGTGCGCAGTTGCCGCGCGCGTTTCATCTGCTGCGCGGCGGCATAGCACCCCTGCCATACCAAGGCCTGCTTGCCGACTCGCTCGTAGCTTTGCCGCAGTTGGTACGGCAATACGCGCGCAAGCCGCACCAACACACGCCGCGCTTTGTGATAGAGGCGCGCGTCGGTCGGGAAGGTAATCGTCTTCTCCTGCACGGTCGTATCCACATTGACGCGCTTGACTTCGGCGGGCTTGAGTGAGGTGGTCCCGGTTTGACGGACCCGAAATTCTCTTAAACAATCGTCAATCCAACTATGAGCAAGACCACCCAAACAACCACTACACCGGTCAAAAAGCGCCACAAATATTAGGACGCTTACAAACAACAAGCCTTGCAGATGTTGCGCCTCGGACAAAGCGTGCCGATGGTGGCGCAAGTGCTTGGCATCAGTCAGAGCTTCCTTTACAGATAGAGTAATCATAGCCGAGAGAGTATCATCTCTCTCCCCCTGAGCCACTAACCAGCAAAGTATGAGTCGCGCCGGAGAGACGTACGACAACGCTTATGCCGAAAGCTTGTTTTCGCATTAAAAAGCAGAGCTGCTCGAAGACGGCGCGTTCCGCACGGTGGCCGAAGCCGAGATGGAAAGCTGCGACTATATCGAAACTTATTACAACTGGGTGCGGCGTCATTCGGCCCTACGCTATATCAGCCCGTTAGAATATGAGCGGCCGTATTATCAAAGAACCGCAACGGAACCGTTGCACAACCAACCCGAAAGGAGTATGAGTTAAGAGAATTCACTGTCCTCGAAAGCGTAACTACCTCAGAGCACTCCGGCACGCTGTGCGGCATCGAGGGATTGCTTAAACAATTGCTCCCCCTGTGGTACCGACCCGCTACCGCCATTTTGTCAAGGAAGTCGGCGCACAGGGCAACTTGTGCCAAAAGAATTCTTCCCCGTAGAAATGCTTCCAAAACGGATTTTCTAACCAACTCGCTAGCACAACTTCATCACTTACGTAGTAAAGATGCTTCAAGTAGTGCATGCCGACGAGCAGGCGCGTGGGCAAGGCCGGACGGCCTACCCCTTCAGCGTAGAGTGGGCCGAATTCCTCTTCAAAGACCTGCCAGTTGATGACGCCAGCCAAGGGATACAACGGATGCTCGCGGTTGAATAGTTCCCACAACGGGGCGGCGCCCGCAGGCGGGGCGGTTTGAGAAGGCTTTCTCCATTTCAGCGAATCACCAGGTTTTGATCCTTTCGTCGCAGTTTCTGGTAATTATACACCTGCTCTTTTCGCTTGGTAGCTCCACAGGCAACGGTGGAGTAGTAGTTTTTTGAAAAATCAACCGGGGTCTCGGGATAATCTGGGTGTGCAACCAGAAAATTTATTGCCCCTGGCCTCGGAACAAGTATTCTGCCCCCAACCCCGATTGCCCTGCCAAAGGCCAGGGCGGGCAAGGCAACATCGGCGTGCATTCGCAGCAGGAACGGCGCTTCATCTGTCACCTCTGTCACAAGACCTTTAGTGAGCGCAAAGGCACGGTCTTTTATCGCTTGCAAAATGACGCCACGCTGGTCACGCAGGTCTTGACCTTGCTGGCGCACGGCTGCCCAGTACAGGCAATTGTTGCGGCCTTCCACCTCGACGAGCGGACTGTGCGAAACTAGCTTGCCAAGGGCAGCGCGCATTGCCAAGCGGTTCACCAACACCTAGTCGAACAGCCGCAAGACTTGGGGCAGGTGCAATGCGATGAAATCCGCGTTAAAGCGCAACGCGGCGTGCTCTGGCTCGCCCTAGCCATCTGCGTGCAGACCCGCTTGTGGCTCGGCGCAGAGGTCAGCCCGCAGCGCGATGGGCAGTTGATTGAACGACTCATTCAACGCGTCAAACGCTACGATTCGGCTTTAGGTGGCCCGTTGCTCTTCTGTATGGATGGCCTTCAGAGCTACCCAACGACGATCAAGCGCGTCTTTCGTGAAAAGCTGCCACGCCGTGAGCGCAGGTGTTGCCAGTTAGTCGAATGGCCGCGCCTGCTGCTTGCGCAAGTCGTCAAACAGTACGAAGGCAAGCGTATCGTGGGCGTCACGCGCCACATTTATCAAGGCAAGAGCGCGGCGGTCGCGGCAGTCATCAGCGCGACGCAAGGCGCAGGCGACACCAATACAGCTTACAGCGAACGGCTCAACGGCACCTTCCGCAGCTGTTTGAGTAGCCTAGCGGGGCGCACCCGCGCGCTCCTGCGAACCAAGACGAGCTTGCAGTCCGGCGCGTACTTGGTCGGAACGGTCTACAACTCCTGCGCAGTGCATCAGAGTTTGCGATTGTCAGGCTTGATAGGCGGGCACAAATGGCTCGAACGCACACCCGCGATGGCCGCTGGGCTGACAATGTATTGCTGGAGTGTCAAAGAACTACTGAACCACCGGGTGCCACCAGCGCGATGGCGACCGCCGAAACCGCGCGGACAACAATCCACCACACTGAAGGAGTTGATTAAACGATGCAGATAAAGCCCACAGTTATCTTTGGTGCTACCTATCAATGCAGCGATTTATAAGACTGGTAACCTGACAATAATAATGAAGATTCGATCTGATAATGATAAGTTCGCTTTTATTTTAATAATTTAGCAATCTGCCATGCGACCCGAAGTGCATTTGCTTGAATTGTTAATGTTGGGTTGAGACTACTTGGATATGGCATGAAACTGCCATCTATAACATATAGATTATCGAAGTCATGTACACAGCAGTTAGCATCAAGAACGGATGATCTAGGGTCGTGCCCTGCTCGGCAGGTTCCGTGCAAATGCCCACTTCCTAACTCAAACTCAGCGGATTCAAGCTCCATTTGCTCAACTCCCATTCGATCAAATAGCGACCTGCAACGTTCTACTAATCCCTTCAATCTTGATCGGTCGCATTCATCTGTTTCATAATGTAGTACTGGAATCTGTAAACCAAAATTATCTCGCTCATCACTAAGATAAACTTGGTTGCGGTATCTTGGGCGATCACTAATCAAACATTCTAAACGCAACCAATCTGGTCCCCAATTAGGTCGTACGCTTGTGTTGCCAGGTGCCATTTCGTAAATAAGTCCTCCAAGCCCATTTGTGAATGAAGGGTCAATATAGTAATCTGTCATTGAGACGGTTGAGCAAGGGCCATAATCTGACCTCAACAAGCTTTGCTCTTGTTTCATACGTGATGACCGACCTAAAACATAGACACTGTTTTTATAACATAGACCTCGACCGACTAATCCAAACTCATTACCGACACCAGAAGGTGAGAAATGAGACGTGGAACGAAGTAATAGCACCGCACTTTGTATTGCATTACAGGCAACTATAAATAGGCGAGCACGAATGAATAACCTTTCACCATTTTTAACGTCAACACACTTAAGAGCGAATATGCGATTGGCTCGGTTTTGTACTAAAGCTACTGCCTTCGTAGCTGAGCGCAGGGTAAAATTTTGCCTCGATAATAATGGCATTAAGTAGACCCGTAATGCATCACCCTTAGCCCCACTAGCACAAAAACTTTCTATACATAGGCGCCCTCTATCACAAGTTTTTCTTTTGTTATAAGGAGCGCTGTTGATAGCAAGTGGTGTAGGGAATGGCTTAAGACCAAGATCAAGTGCCGTCTGGGCGATAAACTCACCTTTTAGAGAGTAAGGATGGGGTGGCAAGGCCAGGGTCGTAATAGGGGGCTCACAAGGGTCACAATCTTTGGTGCGGGCAACTCCGATTTCACTTTCTACAATATCATAGAAAGGTGCAAGAACGTCATAACTATAGGGCCAGCACACATCTAAATCCTCTCCTTGCATATACTGTGAGCAGTCAAAATCTACTTCACGGAAACGCCAAGAAACTCCTCCATAGAATACGGTACCGCCCCCAACGTTACAAGTGGTCCAGGCATATCCGTCTGGGCGTCGGTGACCAGAGGCATCCTCAGCATAGGCAGGTTCAGCTGTTTGGAGAATTTCCAAGTATGAAGTGGAGGAGTCAACCCAATCTCCTTGTTCAATTACTACAACATCATAGCCTGATTGAACCAAATATGAAGCTGCAATTGAACCTGAAGCACCACTACCAATTATACATACATCATAAGTATGTTCTTGCATGCTAACTTGTTTGCAACATAAATTCGGTGATCAATTAAAAAGACCTGATTGGATATTGGTCTATTTCTTCAATTATACATTGTTTAATAAAATTTAGACGCAAGTCTAAAGGGAGATTTAAATTTGAAAATCCATCCATCTGATTCCAAGCCGCGCGCCAGCGAGCTTCATCAGAGATAGGCGTCCCTCGCAGATATGCAAAATCTCGAAGTATCACTTCGAGCGTACATTGCAATCGTTTAAGCAAAACACCATAAACCTCCGGCGTTAACGCCGCAGATGGGCATTGATTATCCCATTCATGAAAAATAATGCCATTTATAACTGCTTCTGCATAGAAGGCCGCTTCAAGTTCATTTGTAGCAAATACTAAGCGAAACAAATTCCCATCTCCAGCGATTTCAATGGGTAGTGAGCTATCCTTTAACAGACACCGGAATTGGTGTAGAAAGCCATTTGCAGTTTTTTTGATATATTCTTGCGCATTTATGCGCGTGAGCTTCTCTAAAGTAGTTAATGCTGCAGTAATAGGCAAAATATCAAAATAACTTGTATAGACAAAGTGTCGCGCCATATCCATAATTGTACGATTACCACAAACACAGGAAAGGTCGCTACCATTAGAAAGTGCTTTAGAGAATACAGTTATGTCTGCCTGAAGCCCATAATTGGATAGTGAGCTACCAGGTTTATAACGATAACCTTGTTTTACTTGATCATCTATAATTAGTACTCCAGGCCAGCGATGACATTCTTCGAATAGCTGACGAAAGTAATTATCATCCAAGTAAACATGATCTGGAGAGATGACTATAGCGGCGACCTGGTCTTTATAACGAGATAGTAATTCTTGTAGAAGTTCAGGTATAAAATAAAAGTTAATCACGCCACAAGTGTTAGGCTCAAATAAATCCGAATTTAGTTGCCACATCGGATCCCAACCGTGATAGCCTGCACTTAGAAGCAGAGGCTTACCGGTCCACAACCGAGCTAGATGAGTTGCGGCACGCACAGCACTGGTTCCTGTGCGAAAAAAGGCCACAGCAATATCTTCACCAACATCTTGAGAGATCTTTGTAGCTAGTTGCCGGATTATGTCATTGCGCCCCGTTGCAACTGTCCTCTTCATCTCAAGATGTTCCATAAGGGAATGACGCACATCAGGATCATTGTGTCCAAGAAGGACTGCTCCCTTCCCATTATCTAGATCTATATATTGATTTCCATCCAAATCAAAGAGATATGGCCCTTCCGCATGAGAGAAAACAAGCCGAGCTACTTCTCGTGGCACATGAGGACTCGGCATTTCCTCCTTAACTCGCCGCTCATATTCATAGCTTGCTGAAATTGATTTTTGAAAATAAGGCATATTATCGATTCCATTTGGCACAGCTTGTTATTACACAGTATCGCTCGTTTTGCGTATTGTTTAGAATTATCTAGTGTAAAATAAATGTAATACTGCTAAGAGGCTCTGATAAAAATTATAAAGAATGCTCCAAGTACTCAACGCACACGCTATAATCTAGTAGCAATACGCTATTGGAGTTTGGGGTTAAGTCAGATGCGAAGTATAAAATTCAAAACTAAGCTTTTCCTTTCCTGCAAGGGACTTAATATTTAATTCCTTAATCATCGGGAAGCGTGCTTGAGAGCCGTTGAACTTTCTCAAATGCAGTTGCAATATCATCCATGTCTAATAGCGACCCTAATAATACCGAGTGATGGAATAGTATTGATCGTTTATGTTGGCGAGATGCTTCTGGAAGTTCGAACCTAGTGGGATTAATTGATTTCAGATCAGCAAAAGTATGGGCTAAGTTCTTATCCAAATGTGGCCTGTAGAGTGGATGATCATTAAGAGGCCTATAAGCTGGATGCACCCAGAAGCCCAATTCTGCCTCAAGGGCACGACAGATTGCTTCAACACTTTTATAAGCAAACGATTCTGGTTCATAGCGAACTACGTAATGATAGTATGCCCTTTCATCATTCTGATGGTGGGGACGTATAAACTCCAGCCCACTGATCTCTCTCAGACATTTGTCTAGGTATATGGCACGTGAGGCACGTGTTTTGTTCTGTTCCTCAAGCCGATTTAGGCCATCTAGCAATACTGCCAACTGAAACTCAGACATTGCGAGGTTAGCTCCAATAACTTCACCAACCTCTTCGAGATGCATATGGCCTACCACCCGGGGCGTTTTGGCCAATCGCCGTCCGTCATTTCTTAATTGTTCGAGCAAAGAAAAAAGGCGGGGGTCAGATGTAACAGCAGCCCCGCCTTCACCACAAGTCAAAGCCTTACCTTGTTGCATGCTAAAAACACCAATTATTCCAAGGCTGCCTGCGCGCTGCCCAGACCAACGTGCGCCGTGCGCTTGTGCGCAATCTTCAATTAAAGGAATACTATACTTTTGAGATATGGCAGTCAATTTATCCATATTGGCCATCGCTGAGTATAAATGAACTACTAAGATTGCAGCCGTCCGTGTCGTAATGGCGGATTCGACAGCTTCTGGAGATAAGCAAAGTGTATTTGGCTCAATATCAACAAGGATTGGAATTGCACCTACTCGTAAAACGGTTGACGCGCAGGCTACCCAAGTAAGTCCGGGCACAATGACTTCATCGCCAGGGCCGATTCCAAGTGACTTCATTGACATAACCAGCGCACTAGAACAATGATCTGTCGGTATACAATATTTGACTCCTAAAAATTCCGCGAATTGCTCAGCAAAGGTCTGCTCAAGTGGGCATTGACCCGTCCAAGTACCACTAACTGCCCATCGCCCTCCATCAAAAACTTGCCTCACAAGGTCAAGCGCCATTGAACCATATTGCGGCCACGTTGGCCAATTACCATTACGAATAGATGTACCACCATTGAGTGCTAATGTGTCAGGATCATTATAACGTGTTGAAATCGTCTCCATAGAAGTTTCCAAGAAGTCTTCTCAAAACTCGAAAAAGTTGTGAATTTCCGAGAAAAACGCCCGTTTCATTCGCGCAAAATCGCCAACTGCGCGGAAAATGCTCAGATGAAAGTGGCAAAAAGAAAATCGTATCCATCGGATTTGACCGATGCCCAATGGGAATTTATCAAATCCTTGTTACCGCCCGCCGCCACAACCGGGCGACCAGGCGCGGACGAACGTGAAATCGTCAATGGCATTTTGTACGTCCTGACTACGGGTTGTAGTTGGGAGTACCTGCCACATGACATCGGCGCAACTTGGCAAACTTGCCATCGCTACTTACTTGAGTACCAGCGCCGTCGCGTTTGGCAAAAGATCGTGCGGGAGTTAATCAAGCTGGCTTATCGCAAAGGCCAGATCAACCTCAACAACGCTTACCACGATGCGAGCGTGGTGAAGTAAAGGGGGCAAAGATCAAGTAGGCTTCTCAGGCAAACACCGTATTTGCGGCCTCAAACGCCACTTGGTGATTGACGCCCACGGCAACCCCCTCAATTTTACTTTGAGCAAAGCCAACTGGAATGACCAACGTAAAATTCTCGAGACGATTGATGGGATCAGGATCGGCAAACGCCGTCGCCGACCCAAGCGTTTGGGTCTCGACAAAGGTTACGACAGTGAGCCGCTGAGACAGCAATTGCGTCAGCGCGGTATTATACCCATTGCTCCTTATCGCTCGAATCACGTGACGGTACCTAAGGGACGACCACCGAAAGATAAACACGAGAAGCGCTACTGTCGGCAGCGCTGGAAAGTTGAAAGAAGCTTTGCTTGGGCCAACAACTGTCGCCGGTTAGACCGCTTCCTTGAAGAAAGTCAAAAAGCTTATCGCGCTTTTATGCGAGTCTATTTCATCAAACACTACTTGCGGCTTTTGTTTTAGCATCTTTCAGAGTTTTGAGAAGACTTCCAAATAAATAATATTTTTTAAGCAATAGTTCAGACATTTTTTGAGGAGGGGATTCACAAAAGAGGCGATGAAATGATTCACTATAGATGAACGAAATCAATCTTGAATCAACCATTGCCCTGACAATTGTCAAAACCATCCTCGTTGCGGTGGTGTTCCAGAAATGACAGCATATAGCAGTTTCTTGACAAACGTGTAGAGGATAGAAACGCTGTGATGCCTATGAATATTGGCTGCTATTGCATAATAGTCCATTCACTCGGACGGAAACCGCTATAATTTCTGGAACACCACCAATCTGCGATGCACATGGTGACTATGAATCTTCACCAAGACGTATCACTACCCAAGCCGGGGCCCCCCAACATCTGAATGTTGGACAGCGCACGTGTTAGCTCTTCTAGTTGCTCTGTAGCAACGGCTTCGCCTCGATCTAGTTTTTCGCGGAGTGCCCGCAACTCATTATCAAGTCGATCTAATTGGGAATACACATTAACGCGCAAATCTGATTGTTCAGTAGACATGGTACACCTCCTAACCTAAGAAAAACATACTCTACTATTATCTCGAAGCAAAAAGGAATTGTAAATAACCATTGGTGCTAGGAAACAGCGAGGCAAGCTCACGCTGCCTCGCCACGAACGAGTCATGAATATTTCCCCTCGATTTAAATCAACCCCACGCCGCGTCCTAGAAGGCAAAGTCCTTCAGCACCGGCAACATCTGTTCGGCGGTCGGTGTCCCCGCGATGGTCAGCAACAAATTGAAGACCACGGCCAAGTAACACAAATGGGCTTCCAGATGCACTTCCTTCCGATGAAACAACTTCTTCAAGGCACAGACTTCGGTCACAAACGAAAAGATCGTTTCGATCATGCCGCGTTCGTTCCAGGTGCGTTTCGCGCACAACTTCAGGTTCTCCGGTCCCCCGTCTTTGCAGCGAAAGCCGAGGTCGCTCAAGGTAATGGTCTGCGCTTCGTATTGTTCGATCAACGGCAAAAAGACATTGTCACAAGCGTTCGCTGTCGTCCACTGCCAATTCACCACACGCCCGTCCTGATTGATGATCCAGCACATTTTCACCCCCACGATCCAGCGCCGATTGCTTTTGCCTTTCTTCCCGATCTGCTGCTCCGAGCGCCCTTCGCGGATCGGATGAATCAACTCAATGCCGTAACTGTCCACTACGGTGTAGAAGCTGACAGGGGCGAGAAAACGATCCGCCCACAAGCGATGCGTGGCCAACAACCACTGCAAGCGCGAGCGTTCGGGCAGGCGCGGAAACAAGGGTGCGAACTCACGGTGGAGCCAGCGATAAAAGCGGCGAAAGCGTCCGCCCTTGAGGGCGAACAACGCGCCAATGGTGACCAATTCACTCGGATAGAGTGTGCTGTCGGGATGTTTTTTGACCCACTTCATGCGGTCATCCACGTGACAAAACAGATGTGTAATAATGTCTTCGTTTTTTATTTGAGCCTCCTCGGTAGTTGGAATTTGCTTTCCAATTTGACCGCGAAGGCTCTTTTTTTCTAGCCTGCTTGAGTGCGCGCTTATCAGGCTTATTTGTTTTCAATCACTTATCACTAGCACCATTGGTTAATTAGCAATCACGGTAAGACTATAATTTTATCAACCAGAAAAACGCGCACGCAACGCGCAACAACCTCACACGTAGGTACCGGATCATCACATAGACAGGAATTGGCTTGGAATCCATCAAATAGACACAAGCCGTATTAGAGACCTGCGTGCAAGTGCCCGCAAACAAGACTTGGATTTGCGGTGGTGTTCCAGAAATGACAGTGTCATTTCTGGAACACCACCAATCTGCGATGCGTATGGTGCCTATGAATCTTCACCAAGCCATTTCACTGGTATTACCTGGACCGCTACTAACCATCCGAATGTTGGACAGCGCTCGCTTTAGCTCTTCTAGTTGTCCTGTAGAAACGGCTTCGCCATGATCTAGTTTTTCGCGGAGTGCTCGCAATTCATTATCAAGTCGATCTAAATGGGAATACACATCAACGTGTAAATCTGATTGTTCAGTAGACATGCTATACCTCTTAACCCAAGAAAAATATACTATGTAAATCAAGGGTTGAAAATAGCAGACAAGCGCGTCGAGCGCGTAGAATGGAGTTGTTATGGACACTCAACTCATCCAACTCTATGTACTTGTCTGCACCGTGTAAGATACGTGAGGGGCATTACTTGTTTTCAACACCTGATCAATAATCCCCATACCGGGCATATTACAGATCAGGAACTCATTACGATTTATTGGTTTGGGCATCTGCACCAATGTTTTGAAAAAAAGCGATCCACCAATTGATCCAAACTCATTGGTTGTACTATTTTTCGAAGTTGCTCGCGTATCAGACGTTTATCCACGACTCAATCGTCTGGAAGCGAGTTTTCAGTCGCTGGGAACCTATTTGCAGGAGCAATTGCCTCAGGTATCCGCCCCGGAAGTTGATCAGGTGCTGGTTTCGTTGCCCGTAATGTGGGTCACGGCACGCTCGCGGAACAGGAAGTCAAAGAATAAGTTTGCAAGTACTATGACTGCGAGTTACTTGAACCGCTTGCACAACATCAACCCTGATGTTGCACTAGGGCGCATAATATTGCTGTACTAGAGATTAGGCTGTCACTACCACGCCAATGACTCCCTATCAGGTATTGGCAGCACATTGCTAGATTCTTTTGACCCTATGCTGGACAGTAGGCGTTTTAGCTCTTCAAGTTGCCCAATAGAAACGGCTTCGCCATGATCTAGTCTTTCGTGGAGTGCTCGCAATTCATTGCCAATCCGATCTAAATGGGAATACACATTAACACGTAAATCTGGTTGTTCGACAATCATATCACACCTCCTAAACCTAGGAAAAAATCTATGCCAGTTTAAGATGGTAAAGAAAAATTGTAAATAGGAGACCACTAAAAAGTCGGGGGTATCAAGCCGCCCTTGGTAGCGCAGTATTTGCTGCATCTATCGGACGGAAACTGAGATACCAGGTTCGGAAGGTCTTGCTCCAGTCCTCGTTGAGAACCTGCGTACGGACTTGCAGGAGCAGATGCGCGCCGCGCGGCGTCCACTGCATTTGCTGGTTTTTCACCATTCGCTTGCTCACGACCTGGTTGACGGTGGACTCGACGAAGCCAGTGCTAATCCGTTCGCCATTGCGATACCGTTCGCCGTAGTTCACGATGAACCCGGCGTTATTGGTCAGATAGGCCTCCAGTTCCAGTATGTACTTAAGCATCCGCGCCGCCGCATCCTGACCCAAACGAGGCTGCTGCGCGCCGTCTTCCTTGCAACCCAAGCCCTCCTCAAGTTCATCGGCCAAATCGCGGAGACGATCCAACGCCTTGGCGCTGTTCCCATGCCACAGGTAGTGCTTCACACTTTCCAGACGACGCGCCAAACTCTCTTCGTCCTGCGCGGTCGCATCAGGAGCAGTGACGATCAGCTTCTGTAATCCACGCGCACACTGCTGGAGCACCGTGATGCGCATCGTGAGATGAAACCAGTCCAAAATATGTTCCGCCTCCGGGTTGAGATATTGTGGGAGCTTACGCACGGTGTCGCCCCCATCCGAGAAGAAGGTTACTTGCTGGTTTGCCTGCAAGCCCTGCGATTGGAGCAGATCAAAGAGACGACGCTTGGGCTTCTGGTCAAAACTCTGCACCAAGGCGAAGCATTTACTCGTAGGCGGCGCGTCTTCGGGATCATCCCGGCGGAAAGAAAGGATGCTTTTCCCCGCAATGACCTCAAAGAGATTTGACGCCCGTGCGCGGGACGGGTCTCTCCGCGCGCGGACAATTGCACCGTCTAAGCCCACCGAGAGAGGGCCGTTGGGAATTGGCAGCGGGCCGCGCTCAGCCTCGCAGTCTTCCAGAAACATGGTTTGCTCCGCCCCCATCGCCGCTTCGCTCCGTTCTGCTACGGAAAGGAGATGATTCCGCACGGTGACCGCACTGTGCTGCGGGTCTATCGGCAACACTTCGTGCAGGAGCTTGGCTGTTAGACCATAGGAGGCTAGCGCCGCCCATTTCGTCTCCAGATAGAGCAACTCTGGACTGGTACGTTCCGGGAGCAGGGCGGTCAAGGGGCGAAAAGTGCGTTGCTCCTGCTCCTGACAAACACAGTGATCCCAGCGTGGGTTTGGCACCTGAATGATACCGAAGAGCGTGCGGAACGGGGCGGTCTGTCGCTCCTTCAAGGGGCGCCGTTTTTGGCAGTGCGGACAGGGGCGTTGCTGTTCAAGATAGTCTGAGACTTGCTGCTCGACCATGGTTTGCTGCAACTCGTGGAGCACGGCTTTACTTTCCTCCAGCGTCAAGCCTATCGTTTCGCTCTGCGCCTCGGAACGACGTAAGTCAGCAATTTCCTGCTGGTGTTCCGTTCCATCCTCCATGAGAGCACTAAAAAGTCGGGGGTAGGGTGACAAGAGGGGCGTTCCAGATCGTTCCGACCGATGGAGACACCAAGCACTGTGCCTTCAAGGGCGGTTTGATACCCCCGACTTTTTAGTGCTCTCCCTGGCGGCCAGTTTCAGCCAACGCCTGCTTTTTTCAAAGATTATTCATCGGAATTTGTGAGATGAAACATTAGTACCAATGGTTAGTAGTAATTAGCCTTGATTGCACTACATCAAGAACGAAGAGCCTGATGTTCCAAGAGTTCCTTTCGTGTCGGAAAAGCTGATATTCCACCTAATGCCCTTGTCGATAGTGCGCCACATATATTCCCAGAATGAAGGCATGTTTCGGGTGTCATCTCTAGTAGCCAGGCATATATAAATCCTGCATTAAAACAATCACCTGCGCCTGTAGTATCGACAGTATCCGCTTTGATTGCTTCACTAAAGTACAAAGATCCTTTCCATAACAACGCAGACCCTCTTTCACCAAGTTTTAGTGCAACCGCGTGCAATCCCTTGTCTTGAAAAACTCGCAAAATTTTCTCGGGGTCATCCTGACCAGTCATCGTCGAAGCCTCACGCTCGTTAGGCATAAACAATTCTATATTTCTAAGCGCCTTTAGGCTGTCATCATTCCGCAGCCAGGCTTCACGCCAGCCGACATCGACTGAGACATAGCAGCCATGGAATTTCAATTCATCTGACAGCCTAGCCAGTGCGTTAGGCTCGAACGCATAAGCAATATGAACGAATTTTGAGCGTGCCATTATAGAACGAACGCCATCTTCAGCAATCAGTTCTGGCAATCTTCGATTTGCTCCGTCATATGTAAGTAAAGAGCGATCCTTTGCCGATGTAATGCTCACCGTCAACCCCGTTGATTCCCTCTGATGAATCATCAAGTTATCTATATTCAAGCCACACCTAATAAGCCTCTCCTTTATCCAAACGTTATCATTCTGCCCTACAACTCCAATTACCGCACATTTGGCCCCAAGTCTCGCAAGACCACAACCAGTCGCAGCCATGCCGCCCCCGACTTCTCGATGAAAATGTTGCGGAAAGTATTCTCCTCCAATTTGTGGCCATGATACGAACCCGCTCATCACCAAGTCAGTGAATATGTCTCCGACAACTACCACATCCCATTCCTTTTGCATATTCAGGTTGATCCTTTAACTCTAGTAGCCCATCACGCTGGAAGTGATGGATAAAGACGCTTTAGTTTTTCACGGGCATCCGTGACGGAAAAGCGCCAGTCAATCGTGGCCTGCTCCTTGTTACGTTGTCCCTCCCACGCCGCGACTTCTTGCCGCAGCGTGGCTTGGTCAGGAAGGCGCCGAGCCAGACATTGACGCTGTAAGACGCTCAGTTCGATTTCGGCCATATTGAGCCAACTGCCGTGCTTGGGCGTGTAATGAAACTCCAGCTTCTGGCTGATCCGCCACGCTTCGGCGGGCGCAAACGCTTCATATAAGGAAGCGATTTTGTGCGTGTTGAGATTATCCAGAATGACCCGAATCACTTCCGCTTCCGGGTAGGCTTCATCCACCAGCCATTGCATTTGGTGGGCGAAATCAAGCATCGTCCGTTGGTTCGTGACGGCGACGTGCCGCCAGCCGGCCTGGGGTTCGATGAAGAGAAACAAATTGGCTGTGCCGTTACGTTCATATTCAAAATCGTAGCGTTGCGGCTGGCCGGGTTGCGCAGGCACTGGGGCGCGTGTTTCCTGGATCAATTGCTTGCTCGTTTCATCCATATTGACCTTGGGACGCAACGGATCATAGGGTTGCGCATAGAGCGTCAGCACGTCTTCGCGGCGACAAAGTCGGCACTGACACTGGGCAGACACCATTGTTCTTTCAACCACGGCTTGAGTTCGTTTTTTTTAGCACCCGCCGCACGGCTTCGTACGAATACGAGTCCGCGAGTGCGAGTTGCACAACCCGCTCCGCCAGGAGTTGGAGCGTCCAACGTTCCCGCCCTGCAGGAGCGGGGCTACAGGCTTCGGCGATGAGCCGGGCTTCCGCTTTGGCATCCAACTTGGGTGTATTGCCGCGGCGCGGACGTTCTTCCGCGAGATTCTCCTCGACAAACCGCTGGCGTGTGCGTTCGACCGTGGCACGCCCGATGTTCAGAGCGTTAGCGATGCGCTGATCGTCCCATCCCTCATCGGCTTTGAGCAGAATCCGCGCGCGCGTGACTTTGCGCGTGGCCGTGCTCCCGCCGCGCAATAGGGACTCGAGTTCGCTCCGTTCCGGATCTGTGAGTTTGAAAGATATTTCTTTTTTGGCATTGCTGGTCTTTCTCCTGTTAAATTGCTTGACCAGACTTTACCAGTTCAAAGAACATCCATCAATTTCACCATGATGGTCTACTAGAGCCTGTAATTAACTTTGAGGCTGAAAAATCAGACTTTTTCTCAAATTTGGCTTTCAAAAAGCTTTTGTACTAACCTTTTTATTGGCAAAACCCTGAAAATAAAGGGCCAATAGGGCGCTAAAGAGGTCAGTGTTTCACCACTTTAAAAACGATCTCAGTAGCAAATTTATATTTACTTATTCTCCAATTCTTGCCAGAAACAAGTTGGTGAAAGCTAGCTTCGTAGCCAGCCATCATCCCTTTACTTCTTCCGCAGAGGCTAAAGCCTGGGAAGGATACAAACAGATAGTTAGCATTGATCATTTCAAGTAAACGACTTCCAGCAGCTTTATCTAGTCTCTCCAGGCAAGGTATTGTTTTTAGGATTAGCGCCACATCAACTTTGGGGAACCGCGCGAGACGATTTACATCACACACCATTGCATGACCTTGAACACCCAGACAAGGCAAACACTCATCCAAAAACGCTATCATGTTTTCGTAAACATCAATGGCATAATAATCTGCCCCATCAACCAAAGGCATCCAAGGAATTGAGAGAGGATTCAACCCGCAAGCAATATCGAGAACAGATTGAATGGGAAGAACATCAGACAATAATGTGTCATAGAACTGATCAAGAACTGGTAGCCTCTCCCTAGTTGAAGCATGGTGGGTCATTATTTTAATGCAGGTTTTGCGCACTGCATCATTCGCTCCTGAAAAACAGACATCTTTTAGCTCCCTCAGCCACTGCGCGTAAGCAGGCTTGAAGTCAAGAAATGCTCCACCTACCTGATGCAACTTGTTCTTTGTAGCTTTGACTGCATCTTTCAACTTTGGATGCTTACGTAGCTCTTGCTCGCCAACGGCCGCAATAAACTCCAGGCTAACTCCTTTATACTTAGAGCTTTCGCTTACAGCACTTACCAATTGAGTTAGTTGATCATTCATCTCGCCCTTTCTCTCGACTCTCTCTTAATTGCTCAGTCAACAATGTCATGAATCTAAGATTATGAATAGTTGCAAGTCTTAAGAACAATCCATCTTTAATCTTATATAAATGGTGTAAATACCCAACTGAGTATCTTAGGCAACAAAGGCAGTCACAAGAAGAAAATATCGGGCCATCAGTTTTTATGTGCTTGTTATCGGCTATATAGGTGTAGGAGAACCAATCACCTTTCCATTCGCCTGGAGAAAAAGGCCACTCATGACAAAGCGTATAAAGTCTCCCATTTCTAGCGTCTCTTGTCGGCAGCGAACTGTCAAACAAATCGTAACCTAAGTAAAAACTCGCAACAACATTGATTGGGTGACCAACTCCCAACGCGTGCATAGGGAGGTGGGAAGGAACAAGTTCTCTTGTATAGCCAATTATTTCAGTCAGCAGATTTCCCTTCGTGTCAAGTGGCCAGCCGCCAAAACCAAAGCCATCAAACCCAATCTCCATTAATTCATTAGCACAAAATTTACGCAGATCTCGAGATTGTCCACCTTGAATCACTCCGAAAATTAGTGGCCGTGAGTTCTCAGAGATTTTTTTCTGATCCATAAGCTGATCAAAGATTTTTTTACAACGGCGTGCCCAGCTAATCGTTCTTTTAACTGAAGCCTCTTGCAACTCGAAAGGATCATTTGGATGAGTGCAATCATCTAAACAAATTACTACGTCCGAACCATAACCCACTTGAAGCTGGATTGTTTTTTCTGGGGTGAGGTTGAACTTCCGAGGAGAATCTTCCATTTGAAACGATAGGCCTTTCTCACTGATTGAACCATATTTCGGATTTTCGCGGATTAGGGAGTAAATCTGAAACCCACCGGAGTCAGTCACTATAGGTCGCTCCCACCCGCCCATCCGATGTAACCCCCCAAGGCTTTTAATTGTTGAAGAACCTGGGCGCTGCATAAGGTGAAAAGTGTTCATTACGAGCGCCTGAATACCACACATTTCAAGGTCCAAGCTATCAATTGAGCGGACCACGCCTAGGGTTGCGTCTGGTAAAAAAGCAGGTACCCGCATCTCGCCTCTGAAAAAACTTAGCGCCTTATTTTCAAGATTCATTCGGTACTCTCAACACTCGTCTCTCATCTCACAGCAATAACCACTCTGAGCTTTTGCTCTACGCTGCTTCCCAGCGATAACAATCGTATATTCTCCCTTAAGCTCTTGCTCTTTCACAAATTGTAGTAGCTCAATCAATGTCCCCCTTTTGACAGATTCGAACACTTTCGTTAAGTCATTCGCTAACGCAGATGGGCGATCCCCAAGGACCTCCGCGGCACATTCAAGTAAATCTTTGAGCCTATGTGGGCTCTCGTAAAAAATCAGCGTGTGTGGCGAGTCCTTATCCATCTCAAGAAACCTGCGTCGTGGCCCCGGCTTGCGAGGTGGAAATCCACGAAAAGTAAAACTGTGAACGGGCAGCCCCGAAAGAATAAGAGCTGCTACAAAAGCGCTCGCACCTGGTACAACAGTTACTGGAGAATCTAAGTTAATCGCAAGACGCACAAGCGTAAATCCGGGATCGCAAATACTTGGCGTGCCGGCATCTGTAACAAGCGCGACAGATTTTCCTTGCTCAATCAACGCCCTGATTCTTCGTCCAGCCTTATTTTCATTATGATCGTGAAATGATATCTGTTTCGTTTTTATATCAAAGTGTTTAAGCAATATACCAGTTTTACGAGTATCTTCACTTGCTATGATGTCTACATTACGAAGAGTTTCGATAGCTCGATAACTTATATCGTTCAGATTGCCTATCGGTGTCGACACTAAGTAGAGCATTAGAACACTATCCTTATCGCTCCGCAGAAAGCACGTTCCCCATTACCCATTAAATTTAATAGGTGCGTATTACGGTGATAGTAAATATTGTTCAGCACTTACCAATTCCGTAATACATAATAGACAAATGCCAGATCAAGCACACACATGCGGAAGCATTCTCTGAAGTTTGTTAGCATTGACCTACGTCCACGCAAAAAATAAGCTCATCAGAAATCTCCATCTCTCGAGTTGGCCAATTTCCATACTTAAACAAGCGGTCCAAAAATCGCCGCTGGTATTTGCCTATACCTCCCTTACCAGATAGGTTACGAAGTGGAAGAGAAATGACAGCATATTTTACTTTCAATGATTGCATTAGGGCAAGTGTACTACCACGCTTTCGTTTCTCAAATCTGTATGCTTCTTTAAATATAAATGCTACATCCGCAGGTTCTTGAGGCTTTTGTACTAGAATATCTTGCCAGACAGCCACTCCATTTACTCCCTGAAGCGCAAAATATTGATTTAAGAACTTGACCCGACTGTGGTTCAGATCATAGGCGCGGTAGCTAGTTTTACAAGGCAAATCCATCCACAAGAATGAAAGAGGGTTTAGGCCGCAAGCTAGGTCGATAATTTCACTAGGTTTGCCTGTTAACTCAAAAATTTGAGAATAAAAAGACCCCAAGTGCGGTAATCGTTCTCGCGTGGAAGCATGCATAGACATTATTTGAGCGCAAACCTTCCTGGTTTCTTCAACCAATCTTGTGCTAAAAGACTCCTCAAGTACTTGCAGTGCCCAAGCATAATTCGGATCACCAAGATATGGTGCCACTATCTCATGTAGTTTTTTTCTCGCCGACTTGACTGCATCCTTAAGTCTCTTGTGATGCTTAAGCTCTTCCTGCAACAAATCCCTTATTGTGTCTTCGCAAATATCACGGATACGGTATTTCGGTGAATTAGCAATTAAGGTAACAACTTCTTCTAAATCATTTTTCTTCCCAAGTCGCGACATAGTGGAATTTATTCAGTAAAGTAACGTAGATACACTTTCTAGTGTCCCTGCGCTCAAATCCTACTATCAATAATCTACACCTATCTTGATTTTAGATCGGTCTTAGGAAACTAATTACCTTAAAGTGGATGCCTTGTAAGCTCTTATCTCTTCTTTAACTTGGTCGATCCTTTTGGTAATTTCTTCGATCTTTTGTTGCTTTTGTTTTTCCTCAATCTCGTCCATAGATTCTATTCTTCTTATCCTTCTTCTTAAAACATTGAGCAGGCTTAGTGCCATTAAATAGGTGTCTTCGTCAGTGATCATGACAATGCAACTCTTTTCACATAACTACAGGTTAATATGATCGGATCTATATGCCTGTGGATGTAGGTTTCATCCTAGCATCTTTGACTTATTATCAGTAGATCAAGAAATAGCTCTTTGATAAGTGGCGGAAAAACGCTAACTTCTGTCCTGCTCTCACCCAAATCCATGGCTAAGCGTTTGAAAAATGTGGTTTCGTCCAATAACCACAGGCTTTTCTTGATTTTGGGCCTTTCACCCATTAGGTGAAGCGCCAAAATAGCGAAAAATCCTCGCGAGGCCGATGGATATTGGTTGAAAGTGATTTTGCTCATTTCTTAACTGTGGATTTGGGCTCTCAGTTGCGAAATTGTAACTGAGAGGAGAGTTGACAGATGCATTAGCGTTCGCTTGACCTTAACAGCCCGGCCTTTGGCACGCAAGCCCTCCGGCAAATGGTGGACTGGTTATGCCAGCCGTGATGCTGTGTTGTGAACGATGTTGTGTTACCCCGCCACGCGCCGCACCACGATAGAACAAACCGCCGTGCGCTTACAACATGCCGTCGGCGAATCGGGCGCGGGAGCATTTGCGCGCCACCTTGCCCGCTGACCGCATGGGCTTGCAGCAACCCGAACAACGGCTCAACCAAACCTTGTAAGCGCAAGTCCCCACCCAACTGCGCCACCGTCTGCGGAAGCGGCGCATGGAAATGCGCTCGATCTCACCGGCTTGCCCTATCACGGGCAGCCGGAAGCCGACGAGGGGGAAATCCGGCGTTCCCCAGCGAAGGACGGGACGACGCACTTTCATCGTTATGCCAGCTTACAGATCGTCCATCACCGCCAGCGATTGACACTGACCTTGACCTGGGTCATCAAAGGCGAAACAATGAACTATTTCGTGATCTACTAATTATCTAAACGACAGCCACAACAATTGCTCAAGGATCAGGGCTGCAATACGGGGCGAATAATACCTTCGGCGCGATCTGACATCATCTTGAAAGCCATTGGGAACTTTTTCAGCGGCATTTGATGAGTCAACAGCGGGCCGACCTTAACTTCCTGCCGAGATATCAAATCGATTGCTTTCGTCCAAGAGCTGGTCGGTGAAAGAACCCCCTGTACCTGAATTAACTTACGCATGAAAGTAGTCGGGCGGATAGAAATCTCCTGCCGCCCAGAATATCCTATAACACCGACGCGACCGCCACTATTAACAACCTCCAAGCTACTTAAGAACGCTTCTGCATTTCCTGCTGCATCAAAAACGAGATCAGGACCCAGTTCTGAATCGCCAGACAGGGCTAACACAGGATCTGTTCGCAGTGAGTTTATGACTTCGTCCGCTCCTAACTTTTTGGCGATCGATAACCGTTCATCGTGATGATCGATAATCACGACTTTACTCGCTCCCGCAATCTTTACTGCCTGGGCAAGTAATTGCCCGATCCCACCACCACCAAAAATTGCTACACGCTCGCCACAGTTGACTGGCAGTAACTCCAGTGCATACAGTACCACTGACAGAGGTTCGACCATACAAGCATTCAATGTGGGCAACCCAATCGGTAACGAATATACATTCCTAGCACGTACGATAATATACTCAGCAAAGGCCCCATTGACACTAATCCCCGGTTCATCTAAGCCATCACACAAATTACGATAGCCGCGCAAACAGAAACGACAGGAGTCACACGACTGCAAAATATCCGAAACCACTAGCTGACCAACCAAATGCTGATACCTCTCTGGAGCTTCTACCACCTCACCACTCCACTCGTGGCCCGGAATCAATGGAAAGTTAATATCCTCCATCGAACCTTTAATAAGGCGCAGATCGCTACCACAGATAGAGCTATGATGAACCCGAATTAGCACATCATCGGGCCCAGGAACCGGCACTGCTACATCTCTAATCTCAAACTGCCCCGGCGCAGTCACAACTACGGCTGTCATTTTTTCACTAGTCATTATACCCCCAACGAACCAATCAATTGTTGTTAAAGACATTTTGGAAAGATCGTAAGCTTTTCTCAATCAGGTTCAAAGGGACCGAAGTTAAAGGTTTTTCTAGTGGTCCCATTGGTGTGCCTAAGTGTCGTAACAAAATCATATCTAGTTGATTGCCTTGATCCCGACTGAGGTGGCCACGCTTGTTATCAAAGCGCGTATATTCCAGCACCTCCTCCACAGTTATACCGTTTGGTAGAAATCTGCGTACTCCCACACGGCTTAAAAGGTCATAGTGAACCTCTACTGCATTATCATCAAGTCCACCTAACCAATTAGAGATAAGAGCAGCATTAAGCATCCCTAACCCAATAGCCTCACCATGACTGATACCATGGTTGCCATGTCGGCACTGGTCAAGTAGTTCAAGTACATGACCAATTGTATGTCCGTATTCGAGGATTAATGCTCGCCCTTTCTCGAATTTATCATCTACCATCACCTTGATTTTGGAGTTCAGGCTGAACTCTAGTAAAAAAACCAGTGTTTCGAAATCGTAATTGTGTTCTGGTGATAAACACTCACACAGTTGTTTGATACTTTCAGGCTGAATTGCCAATGCGTTCTTAATGGTCTCACATATGCCTGACATTATCTCTCTGCGTGGTAGCGTAGACAGATATTTCAAGTCAGCTAGAACCAGTGTTGGCACGTAGTAAGTTCCTAGTAAATTCTTGCTAAAATGTGTGTTTACCGCTTGCTTAAATGAGATAACCGCGTCAAACATATTTACGATAGTTGTTGGTATGTGTACTAGACGGATTCCACGAAACATTAGAGATGCCATAAGACCCGCTAGATTGCTTGGTACCCCGCCACCAAGAGCCACAACTACAGAGCGTCGAGTCGCACCCCAACGGATTGCAGTTTCAGCATGCTTCAAAAGAACCTCCATTGTTTTGCTGCGTTCCCCAGGAGGAGATGCTAACAATAAAGTTGGAGTTTTTCTCTCTAACATTTGTTTTAGCTTTTCCCCATATAGCTCTTTAACACAAGAATCAGTTACGATAAGAAAGCGATCTGCTTTTAATTTTTCTATTCTGTATAGAATTTCATCAAGGCAGTCAAATCCATAGTAAAATGGGATGCATTTATTGCCTATCTCCAAGTTCCGGCATCGTAATTCTAGACTGGTGTTATTCATCTAAGTGTCCAACGAGACAATATAAGTTTTGTAGATGATATGTTGGGGCTAAAGAGCTTCGTGTGACAAGGCTGGCTGTGGCTAAACAGAAAAGCGACCACACAAAGTTTAACGCCCACTCCTTAAGAGCAAAATTAAGCCGCAAATTTAGCTTGGCACAGCGCATATATCAAGTTTCTGGCGCGTTTTCTGGTACAATACCTTCGCCAGAATGA
The DNA here is from genome assembly GCA_018268995.1 of Acidobacteriota bacterium. Classification (GTDB taxonomy): domain Bacteria; phylum Acidobacteriota; class Blastocatellia; order RBC074; family RBC074; genus JAFDVL01. The sequence goes on from JAFDVL010000012.1 coordinate 46,874, forward strand.
AGGATGAGCAAGGAAGAAAAGATGGCAGTCCAGTACAATTTGAATTTGGTTTTGCGAACTCAATTCACCTTGTATCAAAACTGCCCTGCTCGAAATCTCCTCAGAAGCCTTGAGAGGCTTGGTAGCCAAACAAGACAGTAATTACCGACGACCGCCCAGCCGGGCAGCCTACGATACAAATAAGACTGTAGACAGGGGAGCGTCCTCAGTTCGTCGCGGCTGACGCATGCACTTCGACCCGGTAGCCCAAGCGTTCCAACCGCTGCACCGAATGCTGTGCCGTCGCTTCTGTCTGTAAGCGCTCAAAGTTATCCCCGCCCAATTCCTCGTACTTCACCTCTTCTTTCACAATATGCCAGACCCCCTGTAAGATCGTGCGCGCCACCGCGATGAACGCCCGTTTTTTGCCGCAGCGCGGCGCTAAACGACGATAAAAGGCCGCCAAGTAACTCTTCTGACTCCAAGTCGCGGCCCACGCCGCTTCCGTTAACACCCGCTTCAACCACCGATTCCCTTTGCCGGTCTTGCGACTCCGGCGCTTCCCCGACTGATCTTTGGCGGGGCATAACGCCGCCCAACTCACCAACTGTTCTGCCGTCGGAAATGTCGCCAAGTCCGGCCCCAGTTCCGCCAGCAGGTTCTCTGCCACCCGCCAGCCCACCCCGCTGATCGTCTCCAACCGCGCCAGCACCGCCTTGTACTCCGCCCTCTCTTCCCGAATCCGCGCGTTGTAGCGTTCGATTTCCCGCTCCGTCGCCTCCAACTGCTGCAACAACCGCCCCACCAGCCACTGCTGCGTCGCCGTCAACTCCCTGTCTAGCGCCGCCACCAACTGCGCCAGGCTCGCGTGCAACCGCCCCTGGCCCAGCGCCGCCAACTTCGTCGTATCCCGCTCGCCTTCACTCAACGCCCGCAACATCGCCCGCCCGCTCACCCCCACGATGCTCGACGTCACTTGCCCCAGCTTGTAGTTGCCTTGTTGCAGCACCGCGTGCAGCCGATTCACTACCGCCACATGCGTTTGCACCAGCCGCGTGCGTTGCCGCGTCAACTGCCGCTAACCGCGCACCTGCGCCGTCGGGATGAAGCTCGCTTTCAGCAACCCACGTTGCTGACATTGCGCGATCCATTCCGCATCGCTCACATCATCCTTGTGCCCCGGCACCTTCTTCAACTGCTGGGCGTTGGCCAACACCAACTGAAACCGTCCTTCCAGCACATTCCACACCGGCACCCAATAAATCCCCGTGCTTCCCAGCGCCACGTGTGTCACGCCTCATTCGGCCAGCCACGCTGCCAACGCTTGCAAGGCCGCGCGCGTCGTGCCAAAGCTTTGCACTTCCTGCTCGGCCAGTCCTCCTGCCACTATACCGCGAAAGGGAACAAATTGAGCTTCTGAGCCACCTCCGATAAGGTTTGGGGTGAACACAAAACCAATCCCAACCGGAGGCGCTCAGATGATCACCATAGAATTTAGCGAGGCCGATGTCAAAGCCTTACACACCGAACGTTTTTTGCATCCGCACCTATGTGTGCAACGCCGCCTGGAGGCCGTCTACTAGAAAAGTCAAGGCCTCGCCCATCAGGAAATCTGTCGGCTCACGTACATTTCAGGTAACACCTTGCGCGCTTACTTGCGCACCTATCAGGCGGGCGGCGCTCTAAGCCCTGCATTTTCGCCAACCGCAGAGTCAATGGATGACGCAGCGCACGAGTCTGGAAACGCTCTTGCGCCAACATCCGCCCGCCTCGCTCAAACAAGCACAGGCGCTCCTTGCCCAGGCGACCGCGCGGAAGTGTTCCACGCCGCAGGTGCGCACGTTTTTGCACCACCTGGGGTTGCGCTGTCGGCGCGTGGAGACGATCCCGTCCCAGGCCGACAAGGCATTGAAAACTTCGCGCAAAAGTTAATTACACCCTCTAGTGCCATAGTCTTTCGGCATACATAAAGGCTCCACTTTGTACCCTAGATGCATAGTTTATGACAACTTCTTGATCCTGGCTACATATTTGAGAACTATATCCAGCAAGCATTTTCAGCTTCCTTGGTAATTCTCTTGTGATGTTTATACAAAGTGAATTAGCAGCCGAGCCAAGCCGGGCTCGTATTTGTCGCTGCAGATCCTCCTCTGATAAATACCAAGCATAAGGCAAGTCCTCATAGTACCAAACATCAGCACACAGCAAAGCCGAACTACGGCTAGCAGCCTCGAAAACGATCCGATGATCTACATGATCACACAGCGCTAGAGGAATTATAATCCTGTCCGGCCTTATATTGCGTAAACACTGATCTAAGGATGAACAGATTTTGCTAAACCGTGCGTCCTGATAAGATGCGCTTAATTCACTCTCTGATGTATAACCCATAATGCTGGCGTCCGGGAAATTAAACTTGATCAATCTAGCTCCAACTTGATTTGTATAGTAAACATCCTCTCTATTACGGATGTTAGAAATATCGCTCTCTGTAACAGCCTTTGGGCAGTGAGGAGCGTAAACGCTGCGACCAAAAACGGTTAAAATAGTCCACTCCATATCTAAGTGGAATTGTTGTACCGTTCCCCCCAACGAATAGGCAATATCGTCTGGGTGAGGTGATAAAATGACCAATTTACAACAATCTGTTAGTAAAACAGTGGATAAACAGTCATCATTTTTCCTCGTGGCCTTTTTGTTTTTCATAGAATGAAGCTCTGTAACTAATTCCCCGATAGTTCTCTTACAAAAAAGTAGATGTTTGAAGGCAGTAAGCGGAGGACTGAAAGTCCAATTACTCCAAGATCATATTGCGTTGCCCCTGATTCGAGGGATAACGATGATACTCTAATATTTGGCTATTATCTCATCCGTAATGTTGCCACTGCTCCACGTCCTAATACCCGATAGCCCAGTATCAGTATTGGCGTTTGTGTTGCGGAAACTCTTCTTGCAATCGCCGCAACGTGCGCTCCTTGAGTCGTCGCGCAATTTCACTGATGGCCTTCAGGGCGGATATTCGATCAGATATGCACGCGGTTATGACTCATTACGCCTTTGAGAATGCGAATATCTTCAGCGTCACAAATTTGCACGCTCAGGTCGCGATAGCGTTGCCTGATATCGCCCTGCAAGACCGTAAAGCGATACGTGGTAACCCACACCAGATGCACTGTCGCGCGCGACTGGGTGACTATGCATGGTGCGGCCATCTTTTTCTACTTCTTTGGTGAACGCGGTTTTGCGCTCCGGATGGGCGGTGTACTTCATCGTGAAGCTCATCGCGTTATCCGTGAAGGTGATGAAAAAGGGGGGCAAGTGATCCAAGTCGCGCCGATAGACTGCGGCCATTGTTTGGCTCTTCTGGTGGGAATGGATTTCGGAATACTTCCACCGCGTGCGCAGATGAATGAAGCTGATTTTGTACACAAACCCCTTGCTCCATTGAACCGCCGGTAACTCCTGTACATCGCATTGCAGGCGATGTTGGCCGACCGGAATCTGCCCTTTCGGTTTGCGGCGCTTGGGTCGTTGGGACATCCCACTTTCCTGTAAGATCAAGGCAGCAGTGCCACGATGCGCTTGGGGACAAGTGGCTTGCAAAGCCAGGGCAATGCGTTTAGGGCCGTGCGTCGGATGCTGGCGTCGATAGTCTAGCACGGCCTGACGATACTCTGGTGTCACGACCGTGCGCTTGCGCTGCGGAGTGAAATACTTGCATTGCGGCGACGCGCGACGAATCCATTTGCGAATAGCGGATTCGCCGATACAAAAGCGTTTGGCAAGTTCAGCAACAGGAACCTTTTCAACTTCAAAGAGCCGTTTGACCTCAATTCGTTGAGGGCTAGTTACGGCGGCATTGGCATAGAGTTTTTTCATCGTGAAATCCATTTGTCTGACGTCAACTAGAATTTCCCTCTCATATTGAATCAAGTAAAAATGTTACTTTTGCGGTTCCGCTGCTCGCGTTGATTTTGATCAGAATAAATAAACAACGTCTCCAAATTCGGAACAATTACCCCGACACTTTCTTTCATTCGCTTTAACCGCCAGTCACGCACTCTTCTTTGTAACGTCCGTATTTGTTGGTCGGGAAACTGACCGGGATGCCGCACTTGTAATCGTCGCAGAATTTCTTTCGGTTCCAGGCTCGGCTCTTCCAACAATTCCCACTCAATTTCCTCCCAGACTTCGGCAAACGGATCGCGCCTTGTCCGCCACGTCCGCTTTCGTGCGGCCTCGCTATAGCGGGTCGCTTTCTCACTTTTCCGGTAATATCGCATTTCGGGCGGCGGCACTTTTTCTTCCTGGCAGACAACTGGTTCCTTCTTTATTACTCGTGCTACCGTCAAGGCCCAGAACGCTTGTTGTTTCCGCTCAATTTCTTGATAGAGCCGCAGCGGATCCAATTGCTCATATTCTTGCCGTAATTTTTCTTTGTGTTCTTCCGACACCGCTTCACTCCTGAGCAATCTTTGATAGGGCGTTTGCGCTGGTTCGTACTTCTTGCTGACTTTCGCTCCTGCCCGTTTTTTGCTGCTTAATTTCATCGACGGCTGAAAGTAATTTTGATAGAGCCGCAACACCCCATACAACGCGCCCAATTTTTCACACGCTGCGCTGCCTTCGTAGCGGTCGTATCCAATCATGCGCCGTACCACCGCGCCATTCTTTTGCTCGACAAAGCATTGATCGTTTTTCCGATAGGGCCGACTGCGGGTAAAGGTCAGTTCTTCTTGCTGACAATAATGTAGCCACACTTCATTCAGAAACTCTGACCCATTATCTGTATCCACTCCTAAGAGCGGAAACGGCAACAACAATCGTCCTTTTTTCAAGCCTTCCAATACCAGGTTTTGCTCTTTGCACAAAATGGCCAAGCATTCCGTCCATCCGCTCGCCACATCTACCAACGTGAGCGTGTTGAGAAATTGTCCACTCACGTTATCCCCACAATGCGCCACCAAATCCGCTTCCAGAAAACCGGGTTTCACTTCTTCCCATTCCGTAAAGGTGGGAATGGGAATTTGCGACTTGAGCAATTTCCCGCGTCGCGTCGTCCCTTTGCTCCGTTTTTCCTTCTTTTTGATCTCGTGCAGTAACCGATCTGCTGTTGCAGGACTCAGTGCTAACACTTTTTTTCGGACTTCGGGTTCCAACTCCAAGTGACCGAATTTCTCCAGCGCTGGAATCAACTCGGACAACAAGGGAACCAACCTTTTGCCGCAAATGCGATTCGCTATTTGCCACACCTGTTCCAGCACCGCTTTGACCGCTGCATCATATTTGACCTTCCAGACACGCGTTTTTTTCGCGCTGGCTGACTCCGCTCGTAAATTGCGGATCGCCGCTTTCCGATGGTAGCCTGTCACTGCCACATATTCATCCAAGATGGTTTGTTTTTCCAGATAGCTGGTGGCTTGATACCGGCGGCGTAAACTGCTGGTTAATTCCTGTCGTGATTTCAGACTCATAACTCGTTTCATCCTTGCATGGTTGACGAGCCGTTTCACTCCAACAAGTAGTCGAGTAGCCAGGTGGGATTGCTCCCACCCAGCCCTCTTGGAACTGATCGGGAAGTAGGGTAGGCTGCCAGCGAGTTACCTTCGCAGGCACTTTTCCAACAGCCCCCCTCCAAACCGCTCGTGAGTCTTTCGATCTCAAGTCGGCTTTCCAGTGGTCTGTGTCGTTGACTTGTGCCGCGAGGGGCGTTCGCGATGAATTTCCGCGTGGCACATCTGACAGACGACCAGGGTTTTGCGCTGGCGCATCGCCATCCGCTTCACCCATAACGGCTTTTCTTTCCGTCCGGGTTGCTTCAAATCCGCCAGCCTGCGAATGTGGTGAACTTCACAGTTCAGTTCTGATCCGCACAGTTCACATTGTTCGGCCAGCAGCCGTTGAATCAGCTCACTCCGCAGACTGTTGTAGACCTGCGGCGGACGGTCGTTTATCACGGTGTGTTTCTGTCTTCGCAGTTCGATGCCTCCAAACCGCGCCACCAGTGGTTGCTTCTCCGCTCCTCGTGGCTGGCTGACTTCCAGCGCCTTGAGGGAGCCGTGCGGGGTCGCCACCACGGTTTGATACTTTCGCATTACCTGCCTCACACTGCTCCGATGTTTATCGGCCAGTGTTTTGGCTAACGAGAGTTTCATGACCCGGTGTAATTTCCAGAGGCGATGAACATTGAAGGCCCGCAAGTAATATTGCACGACACCCCGATATTCCGCTTGGTATTGCGCGACAATCGTGAAGTCCGTATCACGCAGTCGCTCCGCGCGCTGTATCGGTTTACCGCGTTTCATATACTTAGCGCATTTGGTGCGGATCACGTCCACGGGAACTTTCAATCCCGGTGCGCCATTGATGCACCGCCGGTTGACTTTCCGACAGTGCTTATCATCGGCGTCCTGATTGACGATCTCGTAGCCGAGAAACCGCGCCGCTTTCGTGCGGGCGTGGGTGATCAAGGTCTTCTCCGGGGAGAGTTCGAGCTTGAGTTGTTCGCGCAGGAATGCTCCCAATTGCGCCTTGATCTGTACGGCTTCTTCCCGTGGCCCACTGAAACCGAGGAGCCAATCATCCGCATAGCGGCAATACCAGAGACGACGGAAATGCGGATCATGCGGATCGCGCGAAGGCATTTGCTGCGCCTGTTGACGCAGCTTCCGAGCCGCTTCGTGTTCTCCTGCCATCCGCTTCCTCCGTGCGGCATTGAGTAAGGCCATATACGGCGGATACGGTTTCCTGTGGTCACCGCGATTATTAGCTGGTAGGAGCACTGTCTCGACAAATTGATCCAACCGGTCCAGGTAGATATTGCTCAAGATGGGCCCGACCACACTGCCTTGCGGAACCCCGCTGAGACTTTCGTGGTATTGCCAATCTTCTAAGTATCCGGCCTTGAACAGGTGGGACAACAAGCGTAGAAAGCGATTGTCGTGCAGATGCTCGCGTAGAATTGACACCGTGACTTCATGGTCAAGGCTGTCAAAACAGCGGGAAATATCGCCCTCGACATACCACTTCACCCCTCGCCAGTGCCGCGTAATCTCCTCCAACGCAGAGTGACAACCTCGGCCTGCACGAAAACCGTGAGAATGTTGACTGAACTGCGGTTCGTAATACGCTTCCAACAGGGAGCGTATTACTTCTTGCAACAGCTTATCCGACCAAGTGGGCAAGCCGAGCGTGCGCAGTTTCCCTGACTTCTTTGGGATCTGCGTGCGCCTGACCGGCGTCCAGCGATAGCGTTCCTCACGTAAGGCTGTGATGATCGCGTCAATCTTGGTCAGCGTCATACCATCGACGGTTTCCTTGGTCACGCCCGGAGTCATCGCCCCGTGATTGCGATAGAGACGACTATAAGCACGAAGATAGAGGTCACGATTGTAAAGTTGCCGATAGATGTCCTCCAGCGGCAGTTGCCGTCTGCCACGTTCTCGAATGATGTCCAGAATGGTTGCGGCGTTTCGCATCTCGCGTACCTCTCCACGTTGGTCATCAGATCACCTGTCCCCCTTCGCCAAGTACGTGGCTTTCCCGCGCTCCGACTACTACGAGGACTCCGTCACCCTAGGACTCGCGTCCCGTAGGCGATCCCGCGTTCCGTTGCGACTGAACGTCTCGAGTGCGACTTAGGTGCCCCACTCATCCCCTTCAATGAACTCGTTGTTCATCGTCTGTCAGGCGGAGGTTACGCAGCGCGAAAGGCTAACGCTACGCTCCTGACAGCGCCGCTCCTAGACGCTGTAGCGACGGGTGTGACGGTTCCACCACTGGGGATTGGGATTCAGGCAATCCAGCTTTCACCATATCGCACGAGCCTTGCAGGACGGCACCTTCAGCGTCTTCCAGTGACTCCCGCTTCTCCGATATGCTCTTGTCCCCTCCAACTTTCGTTTTCAGGTTAATCGGATGGCCCAGAAGTAATTCCTCCGAACTTCTCCTGACTGTGTCAGGGATTCAGTCGCGCGTTCCGCGGCGCACACTTTCGCTTCAATCAGCTCGAGCCACTCCAACGCCCTTTACAGAACGCGGTTTCCTCACTTCCAACTTCAGGCGATGCACTTGCCGATGACACTCTGGATGCAGCAAAACGAGATTATCGAGCGTATCTTTCCCGCCTTTGGAGCGCCAAATCAGGTGATGGCGTTGCCATTCACTCTGTTCGGTGATCTCTTGGCGACAAATCGGACAGATACCCTCCTGTTCTCGATACAAAGCGAGCAACTGTTGGCGTCCTTGCAAGGTCGCCTTCATCTTGGCATCTACCCGATGCTCGAAATAGGCTTCCCACGCAGGATCGTAAGGATTGGCTGCTCCTTTGATTTTCACGTGTCGCTTAATGGGCACGTGGGCGGCTTTTCGTAGGGTGACGGTTTGTGTCGCCCCATCTTGTCCCATCACCGTTCCCGTAAACACCCAATGATCACCGCCGACCGTGGTAAAGTATTTCTCTTTAATCCACCGTTGCGGTTTGTGAGGGTGTCTACGTTGTGCCCAACGCCAGAGTGCTTGAAAGATCGCTTGGTCGAGTTTGCCAAAGGTTTGCTTGCTCACCACGTGCTGATGATAATTCGTCCAACCTTGAATGAGAGGATTAAGTTGGACGATCAAATGCCCCGCCGCGGCTTGCGCATTCCTTTTGATGCAGTCTCGGATTTTAGTGAGGATGGCCGCCACACTCGCTTTGGATGGGGTGATAATGATCTTGCCATCCTGCGCGCGGCGGATCTGTTGTCCGAGGAAATCAAAGCCATCCGCAATGTGTGTGATCCTGGTTTTGGCGGGTGCCAATTCCAGTCCTCGTGTTTGTAAAAATTCTTCCACGAGGGGTTTGACCTCTTGCTCCAGCAACTCTTTCGAGCAACCGGTAATAATGAAGTCGTCACAGTAGCGTACCAGATTGACTTTCACGCAGCGGCTTAGGGCGGTGGCTTGTGGGTATTTCTCCCGCAGCTTCTGCTCTAATCCGTCTAAGGTAAAATTCGCCAATACGGGGGACGCTGGCCCACCTTGCGGGGTGCCGCTTTCGGTGGGCTGAAGGATGTCTTGCTCGATAAACCCGGCCTTGAGCCACTTGCGGAGGATCAGCTTCTCCATTGGGATATGAGCTTCTAACCATGGGTGAGAAATGGTGTCAAAGCAAGCGCGAATGTCGCCCTCCAAAATCCAGGTGGGGCCACCACGCCGGCTCAGAAGGTTGTGGCATTGTCCAATGGCATCTGCCGGGGAACGTTCCCTTCGGAACCCATAGGAGTTCGGGTCGGCCTGGCATTCAGCGATGGGATCCAGCGCTTGGACGTAGAGCGTTTGCATGGCTCTGTCCCGCATTGTGGGAATGGAGAGCGGGCGTTCTTGCCCGTTGGCCTTGGGGATGGAAACGCGTTTGAGCGGCGCGGGTTGGTACCCACGCGGCTGCAACGCAGCAAGGGCTTGTGCTTTCTTGGCCGGGGTCTCCCAGAGGATGCCGTCTACGCCCGGCGTTTTCTTGCCTGTGTTTTCGGTCACTCGTCGAACAGCCAGTGCTTTGGCGCTGAACGAGCGGGTCAAGAGTCGTTGCAAAGCTTTCACTTTGCCCCAACGCTGGGCCTGGATAGCCTGCACCATACGCGCCTGAAGCCGACGAACGTTTTGGTAGACTTTGTCCCATTGGATGGAGTCCCAATCTATGTCCGCGTCGGAGAACGCACCAGAAGATGTGGTCATCCCTGTCATCTGCTTTTCCTCCTCAAGTCGGTTGCTCAGGTTCTCTGGTGAAGAGCGACCACGTGGAAGTCAGCGCACTTTCGTGTGGAGTGATCTTGTCTTGCGACGCAACTCCTATCCATCCCATTACAGGATGACCTTCGCTTTTTCCACTTTCCTCTACCCGCATTTCCAACGGCTGTTCTCACGAGTAGCTTTCCTCTGCGGAGGGGAAATACGGGCTTACCACGTTCCGTCTCAGTAACCGGAGGGGGGAGGTCTTGCCTTTCCACCGGTGGGGCAGCATCTGCGTGGGAGCAAAATGTAGACTCCCAACCTGCCCACGTGCCTGTTGGCTCAAGCGTAACAGCCTCTTGCGCTTGTTTCATATCACGATGTTTAGCGGCAATTCAGTTCACTTGACCATACCCTCCATCCCTAGCGCCCGACCGCCTTGAGGCTGGCAGTCCCAGTCGTGGCTCATGCCTTGAACTGGCATCCAAAGATGAGGCTACATTGTCCCGGCAGCTTCGCACCCCGTCATTACTAACGACGCACGTGCCGGTAGGGAACAATTGGCAGAACAATTGGTGATGTCATCATAGTGAAGCATCACAGTTACTGAGGCGACTTCGTGTCGCACACATTCATTATGAGTCAATGCGATCCTTTCAACCAGAGCTAACGCCAGCAACGATGCTACAAATCGCTAAATTGCACAGCCCATTTCGTGTGGAGGCGAATCAGAAATTTACGGGCGCGAGCATCCGAATGGCCTTTCCACTAAGCCCACAATTTTGCCAGGCTAACGGATCCAAATCTCCAAAACCTCAACGCTACGTCAAATACATCTAGCGGGTTGACCTATAAAGAGCACATAACAGGCTCTCCCAGTCGCCAATATTAGTGACCTATCACTGTAAATAAATGATCATCTACTGAAATATGCTACTGAAGCATCAGTACTTGATAATTAAGGAGTTAACACTTGGAACAGGAATTGCGCATTGTTGGGATAGTAATTATGCATTGAAGTATCGCGTAAGTAATTGCGTTTCACAATCAACATGTCTAATGCAGTGTCTTTTATTCTTGAAAGCACTACTTGGATGAGAGGAGATGAGAGAATGAAAGCTATAAAACACAATAAGCTTGCTCGGGCATATCTAACTGGTGCGCCAGACCTACGTTTAGCTGCGGCCAAGCGTGCAGAGGCCATATTATCACAAGATCAATATCGCTTAGAAGATGCGCGATCACACCAAGAAACAGAATATACGCATAACTTGGAAGCGTGGTCGTCGCGAAAAATATCAAGCCCCCTTCGACCACAACCTATTCAGCAAGACGTGCGTTATGGGCGCTTTTACCAGATTGCTGCGGTCGTCTTGGGTGTTGCTGAAGTGGCGCTTTTTTGGTCTATGGCTGTGAGCTTCGGGGTCAATCCATTCTTTTCATTAATTCTCGCAACGGTCTTTACCTGGGGACTTAGAGCTACATTGCTGGCAAGCTGGTACGATCCGTCGCGTCCAACGGAAACCAAGCGTCGTTTACAGAAGTTTGTGCTACTACCTTCGCTACTTCTGCTTTTGCTTACAGGGGCGACATTATCTCTTGCGCGGCTGGTGCCAGGGGCAATCGCACTGCTTCTACTTGATTGGATCAATGGCGCGCTATTCCTTTTGAGCATGAGTTGCCTGGGGTTGGCGTCGGGGCTCTTCGCGATTGCCGATTTATTGCTATGGTCACTGCGCGCTACCAAGAATTATGAGGCGACTATGAGCGAATTGGCTGAAACTATTCATGAGCGGAGCGTCGTCATGGAAATCATTCGTGACATAGGTGGTGGCGTGCAGCGTTATCTTCCGCCAGCGCAATAATTGCTCGCCTTCCAATCTGTAGGCCAAATGCTGTCCTGTGATCAAAGAATGGCTTGGCGGCGGCAACAAGCCGCTGAGCAACATTAAATAGGGGGAATTATGATTGCCGTCAATCTCGAAGAAATGAATCGTGCGGTTCCGAAATCGATTTGCAGAATTTCTATCGTCGTTGCCGTTCTCGTTGCGGGTTTGCTGATAAGTAGTTGTGGAAAAAGTTCCAGTGGAAAGCGTATTACAACTCCACCTAGTACCGACTTACAAGTTTATGTTGATTGGAGTATAAGCGCTGAGGATGAGTCGTTGAAAAGCTTTGCGGAGTTGTTTCTCAGCAATCTTCCTCAAATAGTTGAACAACAAGGAGTCGTCAATATCACAGTATTCCAGTTTGGTAGCGATGGATGGAATGCGCCGAAAATCTGTACCATTGATAATTTCCCTGCTTTGCTACCGGTCAGCGTTGGTGAGGCGGGCGAGTTTATCGGTCGCCTGAAGGACGCAAAGCAGGATGAGATGATGAAGCAGTATCGGGCGCAAGTACGAGAGCGTCTGTTAGGCATCAATGCTGCTAATTTGGTACCACCAGAGAATATCCCTGAGCCATCGTGTACAGACCTTAACGGCGTATTTAAGCGAATTGCTGAAGCGCATAGCGAGCGGCGACAGCAATTTGTCGTAATCACTGATGGTCATGGGAGTTGTGACGAGAGGCTTTTCCCAGTAAAGGCTCCTTCAGCTCCCGTCACACTCATTGTGGTATTGCTGCCGGAGAAGAGTCGCAGGAAAGCCAATCAACCAAAATATCGTCAATTCGAGCAGCGTTCTGATGAGATCAAGCAGTCTATCTCTTGGGCTATTGTCGTTCCGCACTTTACGGACATTACGTCAGTTCTTAAGGAGTCTTTGGTAAAGAGTGGCAATCAGATTACGTCTGAGTAAGGAGATGAAGCGTTAACGCCTATTCGGCGATGGCTACAGATCGTCATCGCCCTTCAAGGAATTTTTAGGGTCACCTGTGCTAAGGCGCGTTAGACGCACTGACGCGCCACTAAATCAAGAGGGGAAATTAAAAGAACCGCTTCGCGGGCGGTTCTTTTAATTCATCGCGGCTTTCAGCTTTGGTGTGTTTTTATGCTGACTCATTCTAAGCTGAAGCCATAGCGATAGCAACTCCTCTATTTTCAACCTGTACTTGCGCGGGTATAGCCGTGTTCGCGCAAGTTACTTCCACGAGGAGGATACTATGCAACGGTTTCATCAACTGATTACTAATACTCAATTTCCGACCACGAGACGGTGGATATTCACCTATCTTCTCTTCTTATCACTTATTGCCTTAGCCATTGGGATTGGTTGTGGCGTTTCCGCACAACAACCTACTGTCGCGCTTGAGGCCGAGCCGCAAGTGGACGACAACAAAACCTACACTGGTTCTATCTCCGCGTTCCCGATTTCCGACCGCACAGGAGGTATCAATGTTTCCTTCACAGGTGATCGGAATAACAATGGCTATTGCCGTTATGAAATCGCCACCCAAAAAGACGGGCCGTTTACGGCGGCGTTCTCCTTCCGCGAGTATTTGGCAAGCACGCCGGATTGGCGCAACAGCTTCTTTTTGGGACTCACGCCCAACACCAAATATTTCATCCGTCTGACGTTCGAGGACCCGGATGGTGTGATTGGCCCCAAGTCGCAAATCGCAGAATTCACGACGTTGGCATCGTCGTCTGCAGCAGTGTCAGTGGGAACCGCTACGGTGACGAGCGACAGAATGGAATTGAGCGTTGCGATTCCGATTACCGACGATAACAACACGAACAGCAATGGCAATGTTCAAGTGGGCGAATCTGCGACTGGGCCGTGGACGGAGAAATGTGGCTCGCTGACGAATGCGCCGTCCAAACGCTGTCGCATTCGTTCGCTCGTGCCGGGAAAGAGTTACTGGATTCGCACGACCGTGACCGATCCTGACGGCATTGCGAAGGGCAATGCGACACAGATTATCGGGCCGATCCGATATGATGGCCTTGAGAATTTGGCCTTCAATAAAACCGTAAGTGCGCCGCCCGGCTGGGGCTGCTGCTCCAATTCGCAAGTCCTCACTAACGGTCGCATTCAAGCGCCGAACTGGCAAGGGGGCTTTGCTTTGCCTGGTGGAGACAGTCGCTACGCAGGTGGTGCTCCAGGATGGAAGAGTATTGTAATTGATCTTGGCAAGCCGACCAAATTCAATACCGTTTCGATTTTCTACCATGACGCCGAGAACGTCCCGCTCGCGTGGAAAGTATCTGTCACGGACGACCCTAGATCGTACAAGGAAATTTTCTCCACGAACAGTCCGATGGGGCGCACGACTACGCAGCCGATGCCGGGTACGTGGTATCAGCCAGGCGCTTTTCACGAAGCCCGTTTTGCGACCACGACCGCGCGTTACATGAAGTATGACCTTGACGACAGCACACTTTTTTCTGGATTGCACACATGGCTCATGCAGATCGAAGTGTATAACGCGACCGATGACCAATATCAGATTTACTCCAATCCGACAGATCCGCTGTTGTACAGCACAAGCCTCGCGTCTGGCGAACGGGTTGAAACGTTCGGCAACCGCAACGCACAAGGCGTCCCGGCTAACATCACAGCGATGAATGTTATGGATGTGGCTGGACAGCGGACACAATTCATTCTCGACGCGCAAGGTCGTCCCGTTCAGATTGTGGCGTTCAACCAAACGGTCTTTCAGGTGGATTGGAAGGTGCCGACCGCTCCGGTTATCACTGCAACTTCACCGGACGGATCAATAGTCACGTATTCAAATTCAACGACGTACAAAACTCAGCCGGTGTTGTCACAAACGACACAAGCGCAATCCGAAGCAGCAATCAACATTCAGTCTGTTGAAGCATTAACAGATAGCCTCGCCAAAGTGACGTTGCAGCAATGCAGTTTGCCAATGAAAGACGCGGCGGTGATGATGATTGCACGCACCTCCGTCGGCGATTTCACGCTGCCCGGCAAATCAAATGGCGACGGCAGCTATGACAATCCGATCTTGCTGCCGAACCGTCCGGCCAACGCTTCGGCAGAAGAGTTGTGCGCGGGAACAAAGAAGGCGGCGACCTCGCTTCAATCGGTGCTGGGCGCGGCGGTTACGCAACTCAGCAATCAACTGCGCGCGGGGTTTGGCACAACGACGGCCAACCAAGTGTTGCAGGCAGGCGCTGAGTCTGTCATCAAAGGCTTGCAAGCAACAGGCAAAGCCGTGAACGATCCCGGTTTGGTTTGTTCGCTTAGTAGCCAGCCGATCAATCGGTTCGCCACTGGCGTCAGCACCTTTGCCCTGGAATTGTTTGTTAATGGCACATCGCAGCGCATCTTTCCGAATGTGCCTGCAATTGGGCCGTTTCCGAATGAAATCGTTAACGTGAATACACGGACGGCGTGCGTTTGTCAGTATTCGCTTTCGACTTACGAAAAAACCTATACGGCATTCGTAACCAACGATTCGATTGAGGTCAGTGCACCCCCGGAATGCTATTGGGAAGCCACCGTGAGCGGGGATAAAGATATGCTCAAGCTCGGTGTGGCAACGGGTAAAGGGAGCGGTACGGTGCGCTTCACGGTCACTGAAAATAGTGGGACTACGCCGCGGACAGCAGCGATCAAAATCGCCGATAAAACGTTTACGGCAAAGCAGAGCGGTAGTTCCTGTCGGTACACTATTGATCCGCTCTATGAATCCGTCAATTCTCTGGGGGGAAAGAAAGAATTCACGATTGCCCCAACAGATGGATGCTCCTGGTCGGTGGTGTCGTCCGCAGACTGGATCAACATCACATCGCCGATTACGTCAGGGAATACTTCTGCCAAGATTCTCTACACGGTTTTGCCCAATAACACTGGGGCAGAACGCACTGACGCAATCAAGGCGGGAGATCAAATTCACACGGTTCGGCAAAGCGCAATCTGTGCGAATTCGGTGTCCCCGATTGATCGTCGGTTTACTGCAGACGGCGGCACTGGATTCGTCTCTGTGAACGCAGAAACGGCGTGTCCCTGGGTGGTGACCGATGTGCCGGACTGGGTGAAGCCGGAGCGCGTGCAAGGACAAGGCACAGGCACAGTGAGCTACACGGTGTCGAGCAATCCCAACCCTGGTCAGCGCATTGCCACGATCAAAGTGGGGACGTTTAGCGTCAACATCACGCAGGAAGGCAAACAAACCTGCACAGTACAACTCGCTCCTACATCCGCGTCAGTGTCGAGTGGTGTAGGCGCGGGGTCGGTTAGCGTCACAGCACCGACAGCTTGTCCGTGGACGGCGGTGAGCAGTGATACGTCGTGGCTGACGGTCGTATCAGGCAACAGCGGCAACGGCAGCAGCACGGTTCGCTTCGAGGTCAAAGCGAATCCGACATTAACTGCCCGCAACGCCAAGCTGACCATCGGCGGGAATGAGTTCCCCATTACGCAGGCGGCAGGAACTTGTACCTACACGCTGTCGCCAAGCAATTCATCCATTGGCAGTGGTGGCACGCGAGGCACAGTGTCTGTCTCAACGTCGCTGTCAGTCTGTACCTGGACGGCAACCAGCACTGCTACGTGGCTGACCATCGTGTCTGGGAAATCGGGTACGGGCAACGGCACGGTGACTTGGGAGGTGACTCCGAACACTTCGACCAGTGTGCGTACTGGCACCCTCACGATTGCCGGGCAAACCTTTACGCTCACCCAGGCCGGAGTTTCTTGCACAACTTCGCTTTCGCCGACATCGGCCAATCTGACGAGCGGTGGCAGCCGCAGCAGCGTGACGGTGACTTCGAACTGTTCGTGGACGACGTCATCAAATGACACTTGGCTGAAAATCATCTCCGGCAGTAGCGGATCGGGCAACGGCTCTGTCACCTACGAATATGGAGCCAATACCAGCACCGACTTCCCTCGATATGGATCGCTGACCATTGGCGGCAAGACGTTCAATGTGACACAGGCTACTGCCCCTTGTACTTACAGTCTTAGCCCATCGTCTGCAAGTCATGGGAGTGGTGCTGGTGGCGGGTCGTTCAAGGTTAATACCAATGGAACAGGATGCTACTGGTCAGCTTACACCAATGACTTGTGGCTTCGGGTGACTTCTGGAAGCGGATTTGGTACCGGGTCGGTAACGTTCCAAGTCTCGCCGAATTCGGGCGGGTCACGTTCCGGGACGATTTATGCTGGGGGGCAATCGTTTACCGTATACCAGGCTGGTAAATAGCGGACTGGTGTTCGGTTCGTTGCGATGCTGCCAGCAGAATGACTCCTGCTGGCAGCCATTTTCAAGTTCTCAGTAAAGCCTATTTATTATTCTTCAGTGTACAGTCATCTTATCTTACTAAAAGGTCAGTGTTATCAGCTAACATCTCTCTAACACCAATACCATATGACAACAATACTCATAAACTAAATCACAAGTAATAGTTAGCTTGAGCGGTTTTCTTAGCTAGAAAGGAGGTACAACAATTGCGCAATAGCCAAGTGAGCAATGGATTTAAGTAAGGGCAACTTCAACAGCATCATAATTTTTTCGCTGTCTAAAGTCATTGGTCTAAGTAAATTGGGACTACTGGAGGTTCGTATGATCAAATCTCGCTATCCGCTTATCTTCGAAAACGCCTTTTGTTCACATCCGGCAGAGTGCGCCTATCCTGATGTCCTGATTATAGGCTCAGGCATTGGCCTTGCAAGTGTGCCTTATTTGCGTAGGGAAATTAAGTCAAAATTGGGGGCATCTCTGCGCATCGTCGTGGTTGATGCAGGGCCACTGGACATACCTACTCACTTGGGCAATACCCCATTTCCGCGGCTACCCATTCTTGCTGCTGGCACCGAACGCATTGGCGGTAAGCTATCCTTGTGGGGCTTATCCACACCTCGTCCACCTGAGAGGATGCTTAGTCTGTGGCCTTATTCAAAGGACGATTTGGGTCGGCGCTTTAACTTTGTAGAAGAGAAGCTTGGCGTTCTGGATCCGATCCCGATGTCAGGCAGAGGTCTTGAATTGTGCCTCTTGGACTTGTTGCAGAACGAATTTCCGATGTATAGAACCCGGGTCGCTCCGCTGGCTATCAACCGCTACGGTCATCGCTACAGTCCACTTGATGATCTCCCAGAATTGAAACAACTGGGAGTTCAGTTTCTGGCCCGCTTTCACTGCGAGCACTTAGAGATGGCGGATTGCACAGTCAGTGCCGTGAGCGGGCAATGGCTTGATGGCCAGTCCTACACATTATTTCCTAAAATCATTGTGTTAGCCGTCGGGATTGAGCCTAGCCTGCCGCTACTGCGTCAAGTATGCTGTGATTCCCTGCCCTTGGAGGCTTCCGATCATATCCGTATTGATCTTCATGGAAGCCTACCGCGCGGGAGTTTTGGAAGCAAGCAAGCCGACGAATTGGGCGTCGCGGTGCTCTTAATGGAGTGCAGCAGCAGAGAGCACCAAATACCATTTCATCTTGAAATCAAAGTTGCTCCTCGCAGCCTATGGGCTCGAGGGTTTATGGTCGGGGCGGACAACTTACGTGGGGCGGGCGATGACGAAACGTTGTGGGTTCAGATTCAAGCTATCGCCGCGATGCATGACCGCTTTCCGGTGATGGATTTGCTCAATATCGGTGGGAAAATCTCGCCGGTGATGTTACCGCGAGATATATTCTTCCACGCAGAGATTGGGGACTTAATGCATCGTGTCGCATCGGTGATCGGCTTAAATCCGCCAGTATTCACCATTCGCCCGCTGCTGACCAATCATCACACATATGGTGCGTTGCGCGTAGGCCAGGCCGTATCGTCTAAGTTCCAGTTTCACGGCGTCAACAATCTCTATGTCTTGCCGCCAACATCTTTCGTTGCTGTCGATGATGACGCAAACCCAGCCCTGAAAAGCTTGGTTTTGTCACAGTACGCAATGGATTCGATAGTGTCGCAGTTCGGAAAAAGCACTAGCGGCCTTGCTGGTGCAACTACTCTCGAACAGGGTCAGTAAGAAACTTTTACTTGGGAGGAAATATAGCATGAAGAAACTGATAGCATCCATTATGATTTTGTCCTTCTCTCTGACTGTGTTCGCACAGTCGAAACCACAACAGGTTCGGCGCAATCCTTACCCTTGCTTGGAAATAGCCAAAGGGTCAAGCATTAAGGATATTCGCAATATGATTAAGACCACGCTTGCAAACTCCGACCCGAAAGATGCCCATTCTTATTGCGAACTAGCGGAGCTAATGAAACGGGCCGGAGATTATCGAGCGGAAGAAAATTACCGAAAAGCAATTAGCGCAGACGAAACTGAACCGGCATTTGAAGTGTTCTATGCCGAATACCTGAGAAATTTTAGGGGCCCGCAAAAGCCTCTTTTGGGGGACGCTGAACAGCATTACTTCGAGGCTTGGAAAAAACTCAAAATGTTAAATCCCGCTTGTGCGACTGATGCGTCAATGTTCGACTGTGAAACCCAAAGGCGCATTGAGCGGGGCTTGGTAGCACTTTATCAAGAGGACGGGGTTCCACTCTGGCATACCAAGGTCAAAATAACCAACTCTAGCGAGACTATCAAAAAACCGGTGGCCTTTTTGGGTTCCATCAATAACCTCGCCAAATCAACCACGGATCCAGAGCGTGTGGGTGATGTACGTGATTTCACCTCTGAAGCAAGCTTTAGTGCGAGCCGTCAGAGACTCAATCGGCCGCTGACGAAATCTGAATTACAAGGGATCATCAGGGGAAAACCACAAGGCGAATCGCTGGATCGTCTGCGCCTGCGCATTGACCGCGGGGTTGCGCTAGATTTCTTCTACAAATTTCGTGCGATTGATAATGCCCAGATTACTAATTTCTATGTGCCAAACCAGTTTAATGATCTGCGGCTTCATGATTATGGAGTAGCGTTAGGAAAAGTCACTAATCTCGCTCCTTACTTCGATTTATATCTCCGCGGCGCATACCGTAGGATCAAACGGATAGGGCTGATCGAATTTTTGCCGAACAACCAAGAAGAGGTCAATCACTATGAGGCTAATGCAGCCATCTCGCGATTCCTTGGTCCCGACAAAGCGAATCTCGAATTTACCTATGTTTATAACGACATCAAACCGGAGATGTCCAATCCGCCAAAGAGAACCAGATCAATCATGGCCGGGAAATTTACTTACCAGCTATTCCGGCCCATACCCATTCTTCGGGGAGTTTATGAAAACCGCTTTGAGACGCGCGGCTTGGATTTGTTTATTGGTGCATTGAAAGACAAGGAGCAGTTTGGCTCCACTGACGTTACGCGAAATGACTATTTCGTCGGAGCGGCTCTTAAAGGCATTGGTAAGCAGGGGAAAATTGATCTTGTCGTCCAGCCAACAATCTTCACTGCTGACGTCGAAAGAGATAAATCCCAGCAACATTCTCAGTATCGTACTAATGCAAGTTTCCTCTATCGTATCCTTGATGAAGAACAACGACCCGGTAAGGGAGCACCAGCGTTTTTACACTTGGTGATTCCTTTTAGTCATGACATAGCAAGATATGGTCTGAAGGATTTCGAAAACTATAAGATTGGCGTAGCTTTGAATACCAAATTTTTCACCACGGGAGATCGCCGCACTACTTTCTTGGCATCAATTAGATATGATCATCAGAATTTTCTCAAATTGAACAAAGGGCTTAATTTATTCAGCCTCAATTTCAGTATGGGATTCTGATAGGGATGGCCAGCTATCGTTATAGGAGGAGGGGAGGCTCCTGATGACGGTGACTTTCTCGTTAACTGTGCTTTTTTCGGGTCAGCTTGTCGTGCCTCCCACTTTTTTACATGGCTTATCCACTTCATTTTAAGGCGGACTGATTAAAACGAAACAAATATGCCTCTCTCCCTCCTTCTTGTTTCCATATCACCAGGGTTTTATTAACTGGGATACTGGGGGACTTACGCGGTAAAGCTCCTTGATTTGGTTTACCAGTTTTTGATGGCTCTTCATCTTTAGAACCAAAAAATATTCTTAGCGTTTCTCCGACCTTATATACACTGGATTTCAGCCCAAGAATTCGTTGCAAGTCACTGATCTCAACCCAAATCACAGGACTTAATTTAAGGTTGCTATGTTCTGAGAGCAATTTAAAACGCAGTGCCGTATACAATAAGGCTTTATAAACGTGAACTTTTCGAGGGTAATTCTTATGCCTGCTCTCAAACTCTTCTTTGCTTTTTTTCAGCATTTGCTGCCCTTCTTTTTTCAGAAGAATAGATAGGACATTGGATATCCGGTTAATATCTTGAACTTCCTTCTTATCCCTTCCTAGTTTTAACCATGTGTTAGGAGGTGCTTGGAGGTCGACCTCAACGGAGAGTTGATTCAGCAACTGTTGCGGGTCATCTAGATTTACTTCGATGTTCTCTTGCTCCGTTTGAGGCAATTCCAGCGCTAAGGGCATACCAATCTCATCATATTCATCGTACCAATCTAACCAATCCTTACCTCTCCTACTCACTTTCTCAAAAGCTTGCGTCCAAGTAATTCCATTCTCTTGTAGCAACATGTTATGTGCAAGGACAATTAAGGACTGAAGTTCACTAGCATTTCCTTTCCAGTCGCTTTCCCGCTCACGCAACCATTTTAACGCAAGGATGTCGAGTGGTCTATAATCTGGTAGTTTTTCAAGGAGCGCTTTCGCTATAAAAGGTACGTCTCCTCGCCTATAACGGAATGGTGGAACTTTGACAATGTAGGAAAAGCGATTGAGAAAATCATCCCGCATGGATTTATTAGCTATCATCTCTCGCGGAGACCGATTCGTTGCACATAGAACCCAGGTACTTATCTTTTCAGTAGCTGGTTGATCTGTGGGCGCATTACCCATACGCCTTACCTGCGGGACTGGAGTAGATAGGCAGCGGAGCAAGAGGCCCTGTAGCTTTAATGGCTCCATTGTAGCATCAATATCATCCAGAAAAACAGTACCCCCACTGTAACGTGCCAGGCAACCTTCGGCATTTATCTCAGCACCAGTATAAGCCCCTTTCCAGTGTCCAAATATCTGACTAACAAGGGTGTCCGCATTAAACATCCCGCATGGTACAGCTTCATACAATTTGCTTGGGAGGTTCGACACATTGTGAAGTGCCCCGGCAACAAGCTCCTTCCCAGAGCGTGACTCTCCAAGTATTAACACAGGAGGGCGAACAAAATGTTTGGCATATCTAAAAATTAAGTCTATATCTTTCTGTATAATTGGAGTATCTCTATTTCCGATCCAGCAATGTCTCAACAATAGCGTAAGATGTCTTTCTAAATCCTCTTTTTTTTTGATAACTTTCTTTAAAGCATCCTTGAATTCTGTTACGTTGTCAAAGTCGTCCTTTCTTAGATTATTTAACTGCTTGATAATATCGTCAGGGATTCTTCCTGATACCAGTCTTTTGATAGCCTCTTCAGTGATTTTGAAACCTGTTCCAAGCCTCCCGACTCTAAGTTTCTCTAAGAATTCTTCTTCATTTGTTATGAAAGGTTGATCTGCCAAGGTTTTCAATTTGCCGATCACCGAAATAGGAACCCCTTCTGATTCTAACCCCCGCAAGCACTCATTGGTAAGCTTAAATCCTATAAAGTGGCCAGAGAACTCAGCATATTCGATAATCCTTTTGCGCATTTTGTACGCTGTCTGGCTGAAACCTTTAACCTCGCTAGTTTTGTAGAATACAGCAAAGCGTTCGACAATTGCCCCTTGGGTTTGATAAGACCAAGGTTTGGCAAAGAGGCCATATTTGACAGCTATATCGCAGCCTTCCATATCGGAGACAAAGCAAATAAAAGCGTCTTGTCGCAACCAATCAATATCCCCCAGCTTTTCCGCCTGAGATACTACTTTCCGTAGATCGGTACCACAAATCAAAATGATCGCAGGGGATCTTCGGCTAAGCAATAGATAATTAAATAGGCCATAGCGACTTATTCTTGTCTCAAAATCACTACGTTCAAGGACATATTCAAGAGTTATACCTTCAAGCTTAGCCTTACTTTTGAGCTTACCTAGCCACTTTGTTGCTTCCTCATCATTAGTGAGTATGCACATTTCTATATTTGCTTTAGTCATCGCTTAACCGTCGTCGGTTTCTGTGTGGTCGGTTAACCTTTTCATGGTCGACTCCCTCAATTCGGAATCGGTCAATGAAGAGTTTGAGAGCCTCTTTTAATATCTCTTGGCTCTTAATTTCGGTGCGTATGATGCGGTCCTTATTGTGATTACGTTGAAAGTCGGCAACCGGATAATCACTATCATAATTTGTCCAGGTAATGATGAACGGGGTTCCTTTGCGATTAGGTTGCACCCCAGGAATAAGTTTAACCCGAATCAAGCCTGTTTGTTCATCGCCCAGTGCTAAATTCAGATCAAGGATGATAATGTCTGCCTTTGGCGCTTGGGGCGGCATCCCTTCGCCGTTCCATTCTGTAATCCTCACGTCGAGCTCCATTTCACTGGAAACCTCTTTGACTACTTGCGTTGCTTTACTGCGCCATGATTCTTCATTATCAAGTATCCAAATTTCTATGCTTTCACCCTCTTTTTTTGAGTTATCAGCTATCCAAATGTTTGACATTTCCGAACCCTCTCAGTTTATAATCTCGCCATCGGAAGACTGATCTCGAATAGCGATTGAGCACTTTTTTGCTCCTCATCTCCAGGGGGGAATTCATAATTATTCTCCATTAGCCAAAAGTATTCTGGCCTCGACCCGAACGCCGCAGTGCATAGATCAACAATCAACGAAAATGCTTGGATTTCGCCAGACTGGTTTGCAAAGGCGTTTGCACGCTCAGGGGTCCAACCTGAAAGGAAGGGTGCAATTCGAGATTTTATAAACAAATTGCGTGAAATCACTCGGATTCCTATTTTTCTCTTCTTCTGCCAGAAAACTACCGTTATTTGCCCGCCAGCATTTGCCTTCATGCAATTGTAAAACCACTCTTGCAAGGCAGCTACCAGGACATTTGGGAAACTACTAACCTGCCACCTACATAAACCAGAGTCAAGGTGAAGCTCCGGTACATCTCTTGTAGCAGATGGATCAGCAACTGCATATTGACTTTTAGCAATCTCCCACGCTTGTCGGATAAGCTCATCCACTTTCTTATTGGCGTAACTTTCCTGACAAATCTCTTGTTGAATTTCTCGTTCTAGTGTGATTGTCTTTCTTCTCAAATCGATTAGTAGGTCTGTGAGCCGAACAATATCATCCTTACTAAAGCGACCTGAATCCCTAAACCAAGCTATTGATCGAGAACTGAGTACAAAATCCCTGCGTCGGAGGATATTGGCTGACACCTGCTTCAATCGATCTAAAGCCTGGATCCGATTGCGCTGGTAAAGTATATATAACAATGCGCTGAGTACGACTAACATCACGAGTAAAGCGGTGAGGGCTAAAATTGGCCACCAGTATCTAATAGCCTCTTTTCTTTTTGTATCTCTGATTGTGACTGGATCAATGCGCTGATTGATTGCTTGTTCGGTTTCTTCGGCCGCCGCCGTTATTCGCTCTCTCGCTGAGCCATCGGCATTACCTTGTCCCATCCGAAGCCAGAGACGTTGAAAATGTTCCAATATATCAGGAGACTCCAACACTGTTGGAAACGAGTCAATGTAGGGATATTCCTTACCGCGTTTTTCTGCCTGATCTATCAAATTTTCGTATTCTCTAATAAGAAAATCTCGATCTTTGCCAACTGGAAGATCTATGTCGTTACCTAATGATGCTATTAAGCTTTTTACTCTAGTCTCCTTTTTCTGTGCTGGTAGATACCCTTCATAGCTTGCTAGTGTGCTTGTGTACTGATCATCGGTGACCAAAAAACGTGCTAGATCAAACGCCAGGTCTTTCTCCTTCGTTCCCCGGACGATCATCAAGTCGCTGCCACCTTTGAACGTGGTTGGGGAAATAGCTACACCAGCATAGTCCCAGAAGTTGCCCGATGGTTTTCCGGGCCTGCTCGTCTGAAATGGGGCCCCCGGTTTCTTAAATTCTTCATACCATCGCTTAATGAAACCAGCAGGCTTAAAAATCGCGATATATTCGCCTTGTAAGAAATGATTCGTGGCCTCTTCCGTAGACATCTCAGGAAAAGCCAGAATAGGATATGGCCTCCCCTCCTTCTCCACTGTGGAATTTTCAGCTAGTAGAATGGGGGTTTTTAACGCGTCAGGTTCGGTTAGCTCAATGTAAGTGCGGGAGGGGTTCGTCCGTAAGAGATCCCCTCCCCCTTCCCATACCAATGGAGCAAAATTGTGCAACAGATCAGGCGAGCGCCCTATTTGTAGCACCATGGGCGGACTCGGATAATCGTTAGACTGCTTCGCATGATCCCTCAGCGACCTAATGAGGTTCTCCCACGTATCTGTTTTCAACTCAAAAGGCGCAGAATTTTCAGAGGCGAGAGGGTTCCGTTTCCAGAAATAGATCGGACGAAAATCGTCCGTATAGCGAATTGAAGCCCGCAACATAATATCTGGGATGTTGCGCCAGACGGGCTCATGATCCGAGGAGCGTTCCAGCGGAATAAGAAGGTTATTTTTGGCGAAGAACGTGACCCAGGTTGACCCGATCTGCGCCACATCTGGGAATGGTTCGACACCCAGAAGTTCCCCTTTTTGTAACTTCGTAGCTGCTTCCCGCAAGTCACCGAAAGCCCGGCCCCAACTGACAAATTTTACTTTGATTTGAACCTTGTGGGCTTTTGCAAATTGTGTCAGGGCTTCCAAAACGGCACCTTGGCCTTTGATCATTGCCCAACTTGGCACTGCGAATTCCGGATTCCAGGCAATCAGCTGGTTCCGATAGAAAGGGATCGTCGTATTAATAACTGTAACAGGACAACGCTCGCAGAATTTTTTGTCGAACTCCGCAATATCCTCTGCAACAGTTTTACCAACAGTAGAGATGCTCTTTGGTGGCTCTGAAGGCATTAGCCATAATGTAAGTACCCGGTTCGGATTTTGCTCGCTTTCACGGGCAACTGAAAATGAGCCAAGGAGCAAGAAAAATAGTAGGCCAATAGCAAGCTTGAGGATCATATCGTTATTTCTAACAAAGCCACAATGTCTAGATCGGCGAGTACGCCAGCCAATATGGATTTACCTTGCGACTGGCTAGAATGAACCAAGCCGTCGCCCCAAGATGAGGCTGCGGGGGGTAAATCCACTTCTCTGGCTTTCCGGGTTCGAACTCTTTGTAGAATCCAGTCCAGGCAGGTTCCCCACAAGCAGCCTGAATGCCGCCAACGGATATGGGAACGCCCGCGCCAAGAACACGGCTTTCATCGGGTTTCCCTACTGGATTAGCACTTGCGATTTCAGCAAGTATCTTTCCAGATGTTTCAGGATCACTAAGATATTGATAGGTAGCTGCTGTCTGTGCAGTTCCCTCAAACCACACTCCTGTTCCTTGTACACTGAATTTATATCCCTTCGCGGAGGGGCAGGCTTGGTTGTTTTTTTCAAGGCGGCATTGCTTCTCAACCCACTCACGCAAAAATGCCGTTGTAAGAGGGCGACTTGATCCAACGATTTTCTGTCGAAATACGAGATCGTGCCCCATAGCCAAAACCGCCCAGACCTGAACATCAAGCGGATAGGCCTCTTTATTGATCGCGCCTTGCGGATCACGTCCGGTATAGAAGAAATGGCCGCTGGGATTCCACATGCTCAAGACAAAATCACGGGCGCGAATGGCGCGCTCCCTCCAAACCGATTCTCCTGATGCTAGATAAAGCTGCAAAAAGCAAACATAAAGGTCGATGTTGTGCTCACTGCTTCGCCAACCAATCGGCTTAGGACCTTCTGGTTTGGTAGCTGTCTTTTCCCATCCGTCAAACCCGCCCCTATATCCCCCTTCATCATCTTTTGCGCGACAATTCGCATCAACCCATTCGCCCGCCCGCCTGGCTGCACGCAAATATGATGAATCCTTCTTGCCGCGTTCCAATATCGTATGCGCTGCCAGCAACGACAACACCGCCCAGGCAGCGTTACCAACGTCTGAGCTGACAGCATACTGATCCTCATACCATTTGCCCTTATTCGGCTGATTCTCATTTGTAACGTACCAACCAGGTAGTCGCGCGGTCGCTGTAGCCGGGTCTTCAAGCGAACCACAAGCATAAGCGTTTCGCCAACGACCATCACTGTAAGCGCGATCATGCAATTGCGCCCAAACCAATGAATCCGCCAAGATTCTAGCGCGGCGCTGACCCTCAGCGTCTCCTCGCGAGAGAAAGGCAAGAAGCGCAAGGGCGTTGTCATAAAGGTATGCAGCATTGCGAAACGCTTGATTCGACGCGTCTACTGTAGGCGTGTAAGAACGAATCAACCGCAGGCCCTGAGGATCAGCATTATCATAGCTAATTTCATCCAAGTAGATCGTACACCCGGTAGGATTGTACGCACGGCTAAATATGCAGGCCAGCCCGCCAATAATACTGTCTAGGTTGGCAGTCACGGGGAGGGGGATTTCGAAACGTTCCCATTCCTTGGTTAGAGACATCCGAACATTTGGTACTGCAAAACTATCCTGGTACGGTTTAGCTGGATCGTTGTAAGGCGGGCGGTTCATCCCCCCGACAGTCAGTTCAACAATTTCACCGCCTTGCGCGCCGCGGATCCACCCCTGAAGCTTAGTGGCACCTATTAGCGGCCTTCCCTTTTCCTCTCCCCAGTTCCCATTTTGCCGATCAGGATAGGTCCAATACACTCCCGTCCAACCTTTTGATCCTTGGGGGGAAAAAGTGATCTTGAGGCAGGTCGTCCCGCTGACTGGTGATTCGATGCTGCTGTCTTCCAACCTGATGTCTTCCAGATCGCCCATTCTATTCGACGGATAAAAACCCGCGCCACCACTGTCCTTGTCATCGTAAATTAGGGTGCCGGAGGACCATCTGTCCATCTCTGTTTCCAAATACATTTCAGCAGCGCGAACACGAGCGGTAGTATCAGCACCTAAGTAATGAACGCTTGGGATAACAGCACTGGTCACCGCTCTCTCGACACTTTGAGGTTGACACACGCTCGCAGCACAACTGGGAATAGCGAGCGACGCCATCAACCACTCGCGCCTGCTAAGTAGTCCTCGTGCAGAATCGGGGTACTTCCATTGGCGAGGCTCAAGCATTGAGGAGGGAATACCATCTACGTTATCTTTTGCAGTTGGACACATAGCTGAACTCCTTAACCTGTGCCCTTCGTGTTGGACACAGAATATTTCAAGTCTCCATTGATGTAGGTGCTCAATACGTGCTTTCTCGCAGCATACGCAAACAATCTCACAGAAGGCTAGCCCTTAGTGAGCCTACTCAGCGCCTTCGCAGGTTTTTCCAAACATTGAATACGGGATAGGCCCTTCTTTCCTGATCAAGAAATCCCCATGCTTTCTCAATCGGGTTATTAGATTGCTCAGCTTTCCAAGGCAAATCGTAAGCTTCGAAGGCTGTAGCGTAGGAAACCCAACAATTAGCACCCCTGCGCGACTGAACGAATCGTCCCGCGCGAACGTAAGTGGCCCAAAACCTCTCTTGTAGCATAGACGTGTACCGTATATCGCCTCCGTGCGGGAATCCTGTCTCTTTGACTAATAGCGGCTTACCTGCTGTCTCAGCGAGCGACTGAGCACGTTCCCGCGCCCAGTTTGCAGCTTTAGCGGGGTCAAGATCTGCTTGATCAAAAACCGGATGGATATTGGGCGCAAGAAATTGGCCAAACTCCAACATTGCTTTTTGACCATATTGCCCAAAAGGTTCACTTGTACAGAATGGCACGCGCGGACCCAACAAGCGTCTGAGCTTTATTGCAGCGGCGCTCAAATCATTGAGACTGTACCGGTTGAAGTTGATACCCTCATTCCCAATGCAAATTGCCAAAGCGAGGGCTTGATCGTATTGCTTGGCGAGCGCCGCCGTATCCGCAATCTCTTCCTCTGAAGATGGGTCCCAAATGCCGAGCATCACTGCTCGATAGCCTAATTGTTTTGCCTCAGACAGGAGCCTTGGGGTCAATCCTTTGTCATATCCATACAGCACCAATCCATCGAATACGGGCTGCAAGGCGATCAGGTCAGCCCTTAGCGATTCAGTTGTCGGAAGTTTGTGCAGCGTCCCTGGGCGGGGATCGTAATTCGTTGGAGTGAATGCTACGAGTGCTGGCTCCGGCTTCTTACTTTTCAGATAGGAGAAGAAAGGAAAGTCAGCCGAGCCAGGAACTGGCGCAGCGCTTATTTGATTAGCATCCAATTCAATATAGATTTCGTCTAGGTAGAAAGTAATCGTCGGTGCTGTATTGTGATCACGGGAGGTTACAAAAACGAAAGGGGTGATCACTCGCTTGAGTTCAGACCGCTTGTACTCCAACGGCAATTCGTACCGAGTCCATTCCTTCTTCAGAGTAATCCATGGAGTAGCAGCGGGGGTCCGCGCCGAGTCCCCAAACTTCTTGTCTCCAGTGATCGCTGTCTTGATCTGAATGCTTTCACCGCCTTTGTCGCCCTTCGCATAGAAAACAAGTTTTTTCGCTCGGCTTAGATCATATCCTGGCCCGGGTGTCTCACCCCAATAATCAGGTGCGCTCGCTACTGCAATCCCGCACCACATCGGAGGGCGAAAATCAACATCCACCCTTATGGCGGTGGAACCAGAGTACGGATCGGTCTTGTCCACGAGACTGAGTCTGAGCATCTGACCCACTTCTTTTGGCATCCCGTTAGTCCACTCCCCGTGATTGCCTGTAAAGTCACCATCCTTGTAGATATACCAAGGAGAGCTACTGGTTTTACTCTGATTATTCTGGAAACTGAGGTGCGCGCCTAGTGTTGGTGTTGCCAATGGCACCGAGTGCGATGCACTAGGATGATCATCAAGCCATAGATTAGCTCGCAAATGAGGGAATTGGAAATCTCTTCTGGAAAAAGCTATGGCCCCAGTGACCAACAGCAGGACAATCGAGAAAGCAATAGTTAATTTGCGCGAGAACATATATCCTCCTTTGGATAAGCAGTATAGTTTTACATCTAATGTTGCTATTATACATATATCATCTCGCGTGCCAGAGAATGAGTGAGTGGCACAGCATTCTTAACCCTCCAAATATCAATAAGATAAGAAGAGCCTATTGATTTGCCTCTCGTATTCCGTTCTTCCACTAAATCATCACTGCTAGGTTTATAT
This sequence comes from Acidobacteriota bacterium, assembly GCA_018268995.1. GTDB lineage: Bacteria > Acidobacteriota > Blastocatellia > RBC074 > RBC074 > JAFDVL01. Next base: position 76,650 of record JAFDVL010000012.1, read on the forward strand.
ATTATAGTGTATCTATTGCGTGTTCTTTCTTGCAAAGGAGCTATTAATGTAGTGTCATTATTTATTATATTGATAATGGCACGAACGTACAGGGAAACCAGAAAAAAACCGTGCTAGGTGCTCACTGCCGGGGCGATGATTTGCATCCCTGTTGCGATGACCTGAAGGATAGACACCAGAAAACGCTAGCAATAGGATGGAGGAAGCGTCGTAGCGTGCTATGACACGGGACAAAAACCTGGAAGGGAAGATCATCATGGAACGACAACCAAATTGGCAACTGCTCTCAATGTTACCGCTCGTCGCGCAAGCCATTGAGGGGATGCTGTAGAATTCGCAGGAAAATCATCTCACTCTGTAAGCCACAGGCAACCGCCCTTACTCGCTCGACGATTACACCGTGCGACGCAGCCAAAAAGTCTATCGCGAACAAGTGCAGTAATTGTCGTTGTATGAAGAGCAACTGGCGCTGGCAGCAGGAATCGCTGAAGGAAGTACTGCGGCAGGAAAACGAAGCGATTTTGCAACTCACAGAAATTCTCGCCTCGCAGACTATCGAGCAACTGCTCAAGCAATCGGATGAAGAGGTCGGCCTGGAATATCTGCTTCGGCCAGAGTAACAAACTATCCGAGCCAAGTTTTATGCACAGTTCGTAATCGAAATCCACGTCCCATTAGGATACGCGACGGGATCAACCACATCGGTAGCAATGATAACAGCACGATCTTCTTCTTCGTAGATGCGAATGCGGCACACCGATTCCCATTTGAAATTCGGGCCGCGCTCGCCAAAGTCCTCCCAAAAACACGTTCGATCAATTGTCTTCTGCATCGCGTTCTCAGTTTGGAGTAGGTCGCTTTTTGCGTTTCACGCCTGCCGACCTTTCCGAGCTGGGCAGTTTGGCCGGCAAGTCCAGTTCATCATCAATCAGCACATCTACATAGACATTGGCAAGGTGAGCATAGTGAAGCAAGGTCGGTAACGGTGGCTCAAATCCTAACTCATACTCCGAAATACGATTGCGTGTGATTGATTCTGTTAACCCCATCGTCTCGATAATTCCATCTTGAGATAAACCTAATGCTATCCTTATTCGCAAGAGTTTTTCGGACAGAAATTCAGGCTTCGGTCGTGCTTTTCTACCCATCAGAGAATTCCTCCTGATGGAAAAAAAGCAATGATCTGCTCTTGCCTGTTAGCCGTATTTTCGGCTAAATTCCTCCCGCCTGACACCCACGCCACGATCCTTTGTCTTTTGTGGAACGCGGCGTAACACATCATCCGATTGGTGGGTGCGAGGTACGCATCATTTACGCTGCTTTATTCAATTTCAAAGATCACACGCAGGATACCAAAATCCCCTGCTCACGTCATCTGCACGACCAGATACAAGGCGACCTCTCTCGGATTCGCCGCGTCGCCAACGGCTACGATTTTTTATGGCTGCACGTTCACGACAGGAATTTTTCTCTTATCTCGAGCAAATGTTGCACGAGCAATCCCTCCACCCCGGTAATTTTTTACCCCCCTTGCTGTATCTGCATCTCCTGTGCCTGCCTCGGCGCTACTGGCACGCCTCTGATCTGTTGGGCTTTCCTTGTTGGGTAGCCTGGCAAGATGCCCTCTTTGATGCAAAAACCTTGACGGCGTTAGAGCTACGACTGCCACAATACGAGCTCTTATTGCACCACCTGCGTGACTTGTTGATTTATCTCGTAACACGCCCCGCCACCCGCAGCGAGTCCGCCTTTTCTGCACCAACAAAAGGACTCACGAAGAAGAAAAGGGTGCGTATCTCACCCACTGAGGTTATGGCGCTCTTGGACAATCCCCCCTTTCGCGCCTTCTTGGCCGAGCAGGTCAGATACGAAGCTCGACATAATCCTCACATCAGAGCGAACCAACATCTGTTGGATCAGGTGATGCATTGGCTGCCTTGGGCTGCCCCGGAACTCTTAACGCGCAGTCTGACGATCCTGGCACAACAAGGTTGGCTGGAGATCGTCTCCGCGACTCCAGGCAAGGAGTTTTTTATTCGCCTCAAGCACATGCAGGCACCGTCTGTCACGAATTGTGCCTGAGCCTTCCCTTGCCACCACCATCCTTTTCCAGGTCACCACGTATGCGGGATTTGCTATCACTTCTTCAGGATCACAGCCTTGACCCACGGCGCGCACGGTTTTTTGCCCTCCTCGCGCAAGACAAAATTGTGCAATCGTTGACTAGATCTTAAAAGGTTGAATTATGCGATCTAAATCTGAAAGTCTGGCACACGATTTCTTCCACTCTCCATCTTCGCGGCTTTCACATACCCCTGAACAGATTCGTTCATACCCCTGAACAAATTTGTTCAGGGGTATGGCTAGCATATAAGTTAGTAATAAAACAAGATTTGGTTTATTAGAGCTTGAAGGTTGGTTCGAGGTGGAGACGGAAAATAGTCCCCTTCTTGGTGGCAGTGTTGAAGGTCTCGACCTTTTCGATAAAACCTAGTGTTTCGAGCTGACCGACCAGCTTAAAAATATAGCGATCCGTAAAACCTGTTTCTTGTGCCAGTTTGCCAACTGAATAAAAACAATCTTGATTCCCTACCCCTAGAGATAAATCGTAAATTGCTCCGCACACGATCATTCGTGCTTTGCCGAGTAATCGTTCATATTTTCGCGTGAAATATTCAAAATCCTGACCGCGCGTAATATTCGATTGTGGCCGATTGACGGAAGCGGGCGTGGCTTTTGCTGTTTGTTTTTTGGCGAGTTTCTGACTTGGAGGCGCTGGCTTAATGTAAGGTTCTACGATCTTGAAAGGGGGATTTTCCTGTTGTTGTAGGGCAGTAGGTGGATCAGAAACAGTTGGCGGTTTAATCGAAAGCAGCAGTTCACGAACCGGATTATCATCAACAACTCGAACTTCTCTAGGCGGAAGTTCAAACTTCCGCTTCCCTGCCACACGCGTTGTCTTTTTTTCTTTCGGGATTGCCATCTATCAATTTTCCCCCGATGCCAATCTCAATTTACTTTTTGATTGCCGCATCCCTAATCGCTCAATCATCTCCTCGACAAACTCACTATATTGCTGCGCCCCTCGAGTGTTGGGCGCATAAAGTTGGATCGGCTTATGAAAGGCTGGGGCTTCTTCTAATTTCACCGTTCGATGAATAATCGTGTCAAAAACTTTGTCAGTATACCGATCCTGTAACTGGCGACAGGTTTCGGCTGCTACTGATGTGCGGCTATCAAATAGCGTGCAGAGAATCCCAACTATTTTGAGGTCTGGATTTGAGGCCTGAATCTCATCGAAAGTTGAGAGCAGATCATCTAGCCCATCCTGTGCTAAAGGAGATGCCGCGACTGGAATCAACATATGGGTGCTGGCCAACAAGGTGGCCGTCAGGATTTGACCGAGCGTTGGCGGCGTGTCAATGATCACGAAATCGTAGATATCCCGAATAGTCGTAAGTTTGGTTTTCAAGCGCGTGATTGCAATTGAAGGCTCTTTCTCAAATTTTGCGAATTTCAATTTCGACGGAACGATGTCCAAATGCTCAACCTCGGTGGTTACAATCGCAGCCTTGATTGGAATTTTTTCTCTCGGATCTGTCTCTACCAAAACTTCCGCAACAGAGGTTCCTACATCTGACGGCGCGAGAAAATGCGAGGTAGCATTGGCCTGTGGATCACAATCAATGATCAAAGTCTCATATCCACGCAAGGCAAGCTCTGCGGCAATAGAGGCTGCCGTGGTTGATTTGCCGACGCCGCCTTTTTGGTTTGCTATTGCAATAATTTTCTGGCCCATAAGCCCTCAATCCACAAAATCTTGTGGTGTTAGAGTTGATAGGCACGAATTATTGCAGACTTTTCTAATCTGTCAAACGATGCGGGATGTTCGAGAAATTTCCTTTTCTCGGATACCCCTGAACAGATATGTTCAGGGGTATGAACGATTTTGTTCAGAGGCATACCCCTGAACGATTTTGTTCAGGGGTATGAACAGATTTATTCAGAGGTATGAACAAATCTGTTCATAGGTAAATTCGCCAACTTCTTCATTTTATTATTCTTAGGCAAGCGAAGACTGAGAAGAAAAACTACCATCTCCAGGCATACCCCTGAATAAATTTATTCAGGAGTATGAACAAATTCGTTCAGTGGACTACCACTGAACGAAAATAAGCAGACGTATGAACAATACTATTCAGACGTATGAACGAATCTGTTCAGGGGAATTTACAAAGATATTAACTTGCGGTAAGGATAGTCTTAGCCATCATTGAAAATGACGGTAAATTCAAGCAGTAAAGGAATTTATAAGGGATAAAAAAGCAAAGACCTGAAACGCCAAGTTAACCGACCAAACGTTTCAGGCCCATATCTTAATCTGTTCGACAGAATAACGGCCTATTGGTTGAACGGGATAAGTGTTTCTACCAATAGACAAGCATATTCTACATACTTTGAGTGCTCGTAGTCAATATGGTTGTGCGTTTAATCTGTCGGATGGACAGGAGTCAAGATGCCACAAGTAGCACAGTTCATCCGAAAAACGAGCCTAGCTCCGACCGAATACCAAGCCAATTTCACGATCACAGACAATGAAATACTGGATGCCATCACGAGCGATGAAGCGTTGCAGGTTACGAAGTTGATGCCCTCGATTTATCTGCGTTTACGACGTGCGCCAACAGATTTTTGGGAGCGCGAAGGGGTACTGCGTTTTGTTGGCAGCGTGGAAGAAAAAACACCGTCAACGGCGTGGGATCAGATGCGCAAAATCACTGGCGTGGCGAATTCGACGCTTTCAAAAGCTTTGTCCTGGCTCCATGAAAAGGGCGTCATCGGCTATGCCGCGCATAAGAATGGGATCGGGATACGAATATTTTTCAATCGTGCAACCAATTCGATTCGGTCGCGTGAACCGCAAAAAAATTTGCGCCTCGTGCCTACTCCATCCAGTAATCTTCCTGCTCCATCAAATGGAGTGCCCTTTAATGAAGAAAACTCTAAGAGGGATTTAGATAATATTCATGATTCCGCGCCCAAGCGCGGGGAACAAATAGGGGCAGGGAACGAAGCTGAGGAATCTGACAACGTAAAAAATTCGCCTGCTCCACGGCCCGGATTGCAATTGGTTCCGAACCCGACAACACGACCAGAAGAAACAATTCCATTTTTGAATCAGGCGATCAAGGAACTCAAGTGTGAGGTCTCGAACATCGTCAAAAGAGAAATTCGCGCGACGCAGGATTGGTTCTATGATAAGGCCATTCCGAAGGCGATCCGTGTCGCTCAACGTGAGACATTCAACTTGCTCCGCAATATGGGTGTCCAGCAATCCAAGCAATCAAGTGATGTCGGTAAATACGTTGCAGCCGAAGAGCAGGGAAACCCTAATGAGGCATTGGCTCAGACATTGGTGGAATTAGGGGCGACGATGAAAACTTTCGCGGCGTCTGCAGAGAACACCTCAATCCAGTCCGTTTTACAGAGTGTTTCGCTCGAACTCGATATTCTTGGAAGGAAATCCTATGTCGGTGAGATTGATTTCCAGGCAATTGGAGAAACTCTGGACAAACTTGAGGATTCTGTTGCAGCCGCGCTCTGGGACAATACGGAAACGTCACAGAAGGAGAGTCTTTTGCGTAAAGGTGAAAGAGAATTGCAGAAGTACCAACAAGGGATGGAGCCAAGCGAATACCGCCAGTTAGTCCAGAAACATGCAAACTATGCGCTATTTAAACATTACCAAATCCCTCGGTTCAATTTGTTCTACTTGTGATCATGCTGGGCAGTTTTCTTTATTTGAACCTCCGTCACGTAAACGAGGTTCGGCTTGATGTGGCCAAAGAATTGGACGATGAGGCGTTCTCCGCTACTATTTCATTTCCCATGCTTGAATCATAAACCCGAAATCCATTTCCCGTCGTTCCCTTCGTGAGTCGAAGCCGCGAACGAATGAAGGCAAGCCCCATCTCCGGTTCGGCTGTTGTTGCAGCCGGAAGAATAAAGGCAGCGATTCACTATGAGAAAACAAACTAATTCCCCTAACGCAACACAGAATGCACTAGCTCGCAACATGGTACTCACAGGTGGGGAATTTCAAATGAGCGGGTCAATCGCAACCGCTTGCGTTTTTCTCGCGCTCGACGGTTTCTGACCACAATTCATTGCGAGGTCGCGCTCACGGCAAATTCCCCACTGCTGTAACCCATGTTCGTAGCTTGTGCACACAGAAGACCACTCCCACCAAAAAGAGTTCACGCCCGAAACCAACCGGGAAGGCCAAGTCGGAAAAAAAGGAAAGCCCTCTTTTGCGCTGCTCCTTTTGTGGCAAATCGTAGGATACGGTGAAAAAGCTCATCGCAGGGCCGAGCGTCTTTATTTGTGATGAGTGCATTACGATCTGCAATGAAATTATTGCCGATGAAGAGTACGAAAAGAACCATCGGATTGCCAAAAGCAAATTCAAGCCCGGCACTAAATGTGTCGTTTGCACGTTGTGTCAACTCTTTACCCCGCACACAGAATGTCTGCATATCCTGAACCGGGCGATCATCTGTTTCCCCTGCCTGAGAGAAATTGAAAAAAAACAAAAAAAGCGTGAACGGTGGAAGTGAGAAACCCAAACCTCGCGCGGGTGGGACGCGCACCTAATTACGGTATAAAGCCGTCTCTGAGCGATTGTTCTCCAGCAAGCCATCTGCCCGTGGGGTGAAAGAGTGTGGTGTCTTGCGTGCCGGAAAAGCAATGTGAGGAAGGAAAGAGGCGGTGTTACGCGATAAGACTAGGCTTTGAGTCTTGGATGAAAGGGAAATTTCACCAGCGCTGGAATAGGCAATTCCCAAAAATCTCTAGGTCACGGATGGAGCAGGTAATTGAACTCACAGGGAAGAATTGCGGGCAGCACTTTGAGCAGCAGCAGAAAATTATGCTGGAGCCAAGCACGGCCAAGCGCCGACGTCGTCACAGGCGGATTTTCGTCCCACCGATCTGCTATCGCGTACCGTCCACTTAACAACTGACCGCGGAGTTCAGGATTCACTTCAAGCATCCCGAAGTGCCTATGGTTGTATTCCCAAAGATCGTAGTGAAGCGTGACCTTCACTGAGCCGCACTTAAGGGTTCCAAGTGGAACTGAGAAAGTAGGATGTTTCTCGGCTCCATTTGGCTTCGCGCCCTCAACTCTCGCTTGCGCTCAGATATTTGCTTGGGTATGGGCTTTGCATGCTCACGGACTATCAACAACTTTTATGCCAGCGATTAAAACCGCGTCTTATCTCGGTGCTGGTTATGCTCATTATAAAAAAACAGATGGGACTGACTCATGAAATCCTCACATTTACTGTTACTGCTGCTTTGCTGGGGGTCCTGTTTTGGGAAATAGCGGAAGATCGAATTAAAAATACCCGGTTGTTCGATTTGTAAAGTACAGGTTCGACTGGGATATTTCGCGCTTGAACCCAAGTAGAAAATATGAAATTTTTATCCTTGTTTTTGTTTGTGGCAAACGTATGTGTTTGCCCTTTGCTGGCACAGCATACAGTGCAATATGCGTCGTTAACGCAGGAAGCTGACGCGAATGCTGTGGCGAAAGGAATTCCCGGCGCTTTTGTCGTTCCGTCAATGGTTAAGGGGAAACAATACTATCGTGTCAAAGTGCGTTATGGCTCTCCTGCCGAGGCGCAGGCTCATAAAGGAAACGGATTTGTGACGCAGGATGGGGTAGGGACGGTTCCTGCTTCCGTTGTGAGGCCACCTGTTAAGACATTTGCGAAAACAGCATCGAAACCGCCGCTCACTGTCGTCAAGTCCTTTCCTGCGCCTGTATCTCATCCATCGCTTGCGGTAATTCGGATGCTGACGGTGCGACCTATTGCCATATTGCCAAATTTACCCACTCAGCCTGCTCTCGACAGCTTACCCGATTTCCAGCAACCTGTTTCGGATGCTCCCTTACCACAGAAAGCCTCAGCATCTTCTTCGCCTGCTCCTACTGTTCCGCCGAATATGAAGCTCTATCTCAGTAAGCAATATCAATTATTTGTTCCGACCCGATGGCAGCAGCAAACGGTCACTTATGCAGATTGTGATGAAGGGATTTTGTTTCTTCCATCTGAAGGCGGCGCTGCTATGCAGGTCTTTATCCTGGGGCCAAAAATTGCGGACGCTACGGATAAAATTTTGGTGGATTATACCGTTGATGTGATGACGAGGCTGGCAGGTGTTCCTGTCCTGGCGACGGAACCGGTGCGCAAAGAAAATCGCCTGGAATTTGACCTGAAATTAAGAGGCCATGTGATTGGGAAGGGTGTGGTGGTGAGAGGGGAAGGGAAGAGCTTGTTGTTTTGGGCGATCAGCCGGCCTGATGATTACGCAACTCATTGGCCGATGGTCGAGCAGGCATTGACAAGTTTGCGAATCAAGTGAATCGCCTGTAATCGTAGTACGTCCGGTTGTAGATTGCTGTCAATGTTTGTATGAGTTCTTGGAGAGGAATTGGCAATTCACTTAATTGATTGAATCTGATCGTGCTGTTATTGACGCGAAGCTGATGGCGGCCTGTGGTTGTTTGTGAGGAAATTGTTATCGTTTTTAGGGCGGCCTTTTCTTTTTCGGTTAAGCGGCTCTCGATTCGAGACCCGCCAGCTCGTTTGACTGATACACGGTCGTCTTTGACCGAGATTGTCACTTTGTCCGGCAGCGAGAGCGTAAGTTCCCACACATTTGAGGCTGCGGCGGGTAAGGCGAGAATCGAGAGAGTCAATAGAGTTCGTATTGCGTAATGGCTCACGAAAAAGTCCTTTTGTGTAAGCAAGAGAGAGTGAAGACACACACACTCTCTCTTGTCATTAGCAAGGTTTAAGCAGCGGCGAGTGCTGCGCGACGCTCTTTGAGTAGGTTCCAGACCTGCTGTGCTTGAGGCGGTGGCAGCTTGTGGACGATGTGGTCTGGATCGTTGCCGGGATACATCCGCCAGCTCTCCGATTTGAGTTGCGGTAAGCGAGACTCGTTGATCTTGCGGATGAGGTATTTTGTGGCCGGTTGTTCTGGCACCGCTTCCCAGACACGGGTTTGCTGTTGCGTAGGGAGTGATTTGAGCAACTTGTAGGCTTCCTGGTCTGCATTATTGAGGGATGGGATGATGCCCGGATTCTCTTTGATGGCTCGTTTCAGGAGGAAGGTAAGCGGATAATCCCGCTCGTTCCTCAGTCGCTCCTGATGGAGTTTGCCGGCGGTTGAGATTAGGGTGAAGGCTTGCAGTGACAGGAATTGCTTTTCCTTCGCCTGGAATGCTTCCTTGAGAATACCGCTTACTTCCTTCATATCCTTCGCCTTGCGCAGGCGAGTGTAAATGCCGCGATACAGACCGACGTTGCGCATTAAGCGCAGGTGGAGATCGTTTCCAAACCCGGCGTGGATTTGTTGCAAAATCTCGAACATTCTTTCATCGTCCAGATGGGTGCGCAGTTGTGTCCAGAATTCGGGGTTGTCCTGGCTGTAAATGTAGGCTTTGGTGACCAGGTTGATGAGCGGTTGATGTTCTTCGGGCAGCGAGAACTTGTCGTAGTCAGTCTCGCTCATTGTCCCGACAGTCGTCGGCCTGTGGTAGCTGCTCATGTGGATCAGCCCGTTTTCATCGTACTGTTCCATCGCTTCGAGGACTTCGCCGGATTCTTCTTCCGTCAACCCTAATCCTTCCCACTCTTCCTGAAAGTCTCTGTCAGGATGGAGGTTGAATGAGCCACTGCTCTTGCGATAAATCATGCGCTCGGTGGCCTGTAGTTCATGGGTGAAGATGGGAAAGAATTGCGGCTTGGGCGCGCGGGTTTGCAGCTTCTCAGGTTTCATTGGGCGGCGGCGCTCAATGGATTCAAGCACGATCACCTGCTCTTCTTCTTCGTCGCGCTCGGCATTGATGCCTTTCATCTGGAATCCCAGTAGCGCCATCTCTTTCAAGACTTCATTGCGAGGCCGTGTTGCCATTTCGCGTAGATAGTGACTGGCGACCGTCTGCTGACTTTGCTGGTCGGTGTCCTCGCCGGTAATGTCGTGCAGAGCAGAGAGAAATGCCGCCACGTCGTCCCGATTGCCAAAGCGTTTCAGCAGATAGGGAAGGGTCGTGATTTTGTTTTCGGGAATGCCTTGTTCAACGCTTTCTTCAATACGAAAGAGAACGTCGCCAGCGGTCTGTGTTGCCTCGTAATCCAGGCGATGGAGGCCAAGTCCGGCCAAATGCCGATCCTGGTCCGCCGAAGGGCAACCGGATTGATTGAGGGAGAATAGTTCTTGGTTAGTCAGTGCATTGACTGTGCGATGGTTTGGGTTGTGGCGTAGCCCGCGTACTGACGTTGCGTGTCGGCTGGGCAGTGCATCGTCGTTAGATGATGGGTCAGATGGGGTGACTGGCAGAGTAGAGATGACGAGGGATGTTCCTCTTTTTGTAAGACCAAGCGTTTCTGAAATTGACATATATTCTCCTGTAATTGAAAAAACTTCTTTTGCGAACCGCTTTTTTGCGCTCGCTCAAAAATGAAAAATCGATTTCAGGAGAAAGCAGGAACGGGTTGTTCATGAGAAAAAAAGAGGGAGCCGCCTGGCCCCCTGAGAGGAGAAACTTATGTTGGAGGTAAATTATTTTGCGCCGGGTGGAAGATACGTGATCTTCACAGCGCCGTCGCCGGATTGGGCGGGCTGAACTTGTACGCGATTGCCGTCTAAGGTGGCGAAGATGCCAGTTACGGTCAGCACGGATTTGATATTGTTTGCCCGTTCGAGCCCAACGCTTGCCTTCTCGCCTTTGCGAAAGGTGCCAGTGAGGATGATTCTGGAAGCGACATCTTCCTGCAATTGCCTTGTGACGCCTTCGAGGATCGCTTTGCAGGCATTGTCCACGCGGGTCTGGTTGAGTTTGAAGGATGTGCAAGGTGTCAAGTCTCTTGGCGTAGGGGAGGGGGGTGGCAGGGGTAGAGTAAAGGAAAGCTCGGACTTTGTTTCACAGCCAGCGAGTTCCGTTTTCAGAGAATAGGAAATGCTTACGCTCTGACCCGGTGAAGCCTTCGTCAAATCCAGTTTTAATTCGCTGGAATTACTGCTCACAACTTCGCCGCCATTCACAAGCCAGGCGCCCTCGGTGTGTCCGTAATCGCCACCTGATAGCGTGTTGTTCGCTCTAATGGTGACAACGTCCCCTTGCGATGGGGTTTCCAGATTTTTTTCAAGCATAACGCTGCCGGAAGTGAAACAGGTGCGTGTAGGCGGTGGAATTACAATGGGGTCGGGGCAGGGTGCAGCCGCCTCAAAGTTTGCGCTGTCGTAGGCCACGCATTTCGTGACGGGGTCATGCACTTCGACGGAGATGGTGTGCGTTCCCGGCGAGAGTTTGGTCAGGACGGCATCGATAGCGCCGGCAACGGGCTGACCATCCACTTTCCAGTGGTGGTTCTCGCCGTTGCCAGTGATCGAGGCGGAGAAGGTGAATTGTTGATGTTCGCAGTTGCCCGTGATTTCCGGTGTGTTGATCTTGATGGAGACTGATGCAGATGTCCCCATCGAAACGTGCCGCAGTTTACTGCGCCGGTCGGCCATTGCCGGAACCAGAGCAATCAGCGTGAGAAGTGTGAAAAGGAAGATTCGTTTCATTTGTGGAAAAGCCTTTCTTGGGAAAAATGTTAACGGGTTTAGGTTAGGAGCAATTTTTATGCCGCAGGGCATACTGGAGACTCCCGACGGCATTAGCGAATAAGGGATCGGATAATAGGATTGCCTGCGGCCATTTTAGTTGGAGAGCAGGGAAAAGAGCCTCTGCCAAGCCTCCGCAAACGAGAACTTGTTCTGGATTGGTTTTTATTTGTGTGGATAAATGAGCGGCAATCATTTCCTGTTTTTGGAGCAGTGTATCTTTGAATAGCGCCTGCATGTCATACTCCCCGCTTTTCGTTTTCCAATGCAGTATTTGGGACTGCCCTGGCTGCTTTGTAAGATGCGCAGCTACTTGTTCTGGTGAAGCGGACACTTGCTGGGCAATGGTCTCAATGAATGGCGCATAAAACTCCCGTAGTGTGAGGGAAAGGCTCTTTTGGTAACCTCCGCGCTCTGTAGTGCCGGCAATACTGAGCGCATTTGCTCCGCAATCTATGATGATTGTAGAACATAGCCTCTGTTCAATTTTTGCTCCCTCACTATCCAAAGCGTGACTGAAAAAGGCACCGTATCCTTGCGGTAAGAGAATACATTCCCCAATAGTTACACAAACCTGCGTTTCGTCTTTCTTGTTCAGGAAGCGAAACTGATGAGGGCCTTGTAGCCACTCTGTCCAAATTGTTTTCTGGGCAAATAGATCAATCGGAACAGCGAGCGTGAGATGTGAGATTGTCTGTTGACAGGCCCCGGTCGCTACAAGATCAGCAATTGTCAAAATTGCCAGACGTGCAAACTCCGCGATTGTCTGCGGTTTTGTGGGGCTGTCTGTGATTTGCCAGATTTCGCCATGATACTCAGCAAATCTGGCATTGTTGTTGTTGAGGTTTCCTCCGTAGATGAGGGAAGAAGGAAAGACCAGTCGGTTGCCGGGAAGGGCAACCTTGACCTGGTTGCCCCCTACGTCTAGTCCAAGCATGGTTTTTGAGAGCTACGCTTTTGTGAGAGCGTAGCGAAATCCTCCAATGGCGTTTGCGAAGACAGAGGGGGTTAACTCCTCTGCCCCTGGGTAGGCTTCCTGTATGAGCGGGAAGTAAATTTTACCGGAACCTCCACAGACAAAGAGCCTGCCAATACGAGATTGCCCAACGGCTTGTCGTAAGCGGCTTAAAAATGCGTGTTTGTCGGCTTGCACGTACTTTTGGCGTAGTGCGTCGAAGTCAACTGTTTCGCCGTTCTGCATGATGTATGGCTCCTTGCGTATAATCTGATACTCAATCTGGGGCCGTTCAGGGCATTCATCGTGTGCCGCATAGCACTCGTCCTGAATCTTCCGATAAATATCGTCCAGGCCGGTCGGGATTGAGGTTGATGTCGGTAACATCTGCCCATTCTGGATGCGGGTGATGTCAATGGTCTTGCCGCCGCCGTCAATGATCGTGATCATGCCCTTCATGAATTCAGGCACCGTATTGCCATTCACGTCCAGCGCTTTGGAGAGGAATGCCATATAGCCCTGGGGCAAGACATGAACATGGCGGAAGTTTAATTGGTAACTTTGGGTCTTCTTTCCATCGCTCTTGTAGAGCGCGACGTTGTGCTTGCCGCGAAATCGCTCCTCCATTGCGCCCTTTTGGTCTTTGAAGAACGCGATGGGAAGGGAAACAACCAGCGTTTCCGGTAGTGGCAGTTGATAACGACTGATCTGGCGAGCGACCGCAGCAATGGTCAGGAGTGGATTGTAGTCTTTGACGAAAACATCTTTGTCCAGTGTGGTCGTACCGCCAGCATTTTTCTCAATCGCGGTTTCCCCGAAGTTGTAGATTTCCTCTCCTACCTCGACGATAAAGCTGTCATCGTTTGTGTTGAGGAAATTTTCTGCGAAGGTTGTTTTCCCGAAGGTAGAAGGAAAAATGGTGGTTTGATTCTGTCCGTTTACGTGCTGATATACTTTTGTTTCAGAATACCCCGTGTCAACGCAAATTGTGCGGGTCATTATTTTTCTCCTCGTTTTTTTTGAATGACTGTAAAGCAGATTTTGCGATCCGCCTTTTTGGTCATTCTATGATTTCTGGCGACGCGAATAACGTGCCAGAGATTTTTTTGTGTTCCAGTTTACGGTCGTGCCCATCGTGGCAAGATTGAGATAGGTTGCGTGATATTTGAGTCCTTTATTCAGTAAAAGCTCGTACAAATAGGTTGAGACAATCGCTGCCATCGCCTGATTGATGACCATTGACTGAAGATCGGCCTCGATCAGATCGGCACAACTCCTTTTTACCGCAGGTTGGAGTGATTGAGATTCAAGTAATTGGGGTTCCTGGAGGCCGGGAGAAGGCAAATAGGGAATGTTCAGCGTATTTCTCAGGCCGCTCTTGATGGCTTTGCCATCCTTGCAATTTCCGTATAGTACCTGTCCGGCGTTGAAGTGATTGCCACTGTCGAGCCAAGCGGCCCGGCATCTGCTGATTTCCTGCCTGCCTTCAGGATTGTCAACGCATCCTACAATGAGGCTATTGGTTTGGTAATGAGAAAACCTGGTTGATTTGAAATGATGGGGAATCGCTTTGATATTTAATCCCCATGCATGATTCAGTCGCGCGGTCAGCGCTTCGGCTTTATTAGCTCCAACTTCTGCATAGCAAAAATTCTGTCGCCAGATGTTTTTCTCTTCGACCAGATCGGGATCAATAAAGTAGACCGTAATCTCCTTGCCGCGCTTTTGGAGGTGTTTTGCCAGCCTCGCGATTGTGGGCGCAACATAGCTTCCCGTTCCACCACACCCAACCAAATAGATTGACTCCGGCTGAAAGTAATGAGGAAACGCCTTAAGAAAATCTGTGTTCACCGTAATAAATACCTGTCAATGGCCTCTTCAGATGTCTGATTCAAGCGGATTAGATCAGAAAGTGGGTCTGCGTTCTTGGTTGCTCGGAGCGTAAGGCGCACATCTTCCGGCGACTTTTTGCTTTTGTTGTTTATGTGATGATCGTTGAAAGCGGAGCGAAAGAAGAGGTTCAGCGCACTGTTAATGCCTGTAACGGTAGACTCCGGCCTGAATGAGCCGAAACAGATGGCTCCAGCACCACTGATATTAGGCAGCGGATAATGAAATAGTGGCTCTTTGATCGTGAAAGGCTTTTTTACCGCGAAAATGTAAAAACTGTTCCCAAATCCAGCAAAGATTCCACCCGGCATTTTCAATTCAATCGCTTCATCATCAAGCCAGAGCTTGCGCCTTGCAACAGGAAAATGGATGACGGCAAAAGGCTCTGATCGAAAAGTCCCCTCCCGTAAAATATTGGATGGTAGCCAGCCACTGTCGATAGGGATTGTTGTAAATGCTTCCCTGGCCGACTGTGCATCAATGTATTTGTTAGTGACGACGCCTTGCTCGTTCCGGTGGCGATAAAGCAATTGCCCTCCCACAAATAAGAGGGCGGCGTCAACAGGCTCTTGGAAGGGGGCGAGGATATAATTTGTGGGCGGTGGTAACGCTTTGGCACCAGAGCTTGATGACTTTTTGCTCATTGCGCCCCTTTGCCAGCCACTTATTTAATTCTTCCAGCCGGTTAAGCTGCCGCCTGGCCTGACAGTAAGCTCGCTTGAGGGAAATTAAATTGTTTGCTGTCCATTCATGCGGCTCGTTGTAATGCTCGCTGGAATAGTCCCAAAATGGATTGTCTGTCTGCTTGTCGAGGATCGTAATGATTAAAGGAATAAGCCGGAGGGGAGCTAAAGACTTTGATTGTTGTTGCAAGAACTGCTGGTAAACGTAGCGCCAACCTTTCTGCTCAATCTCGTAATAGACAGGAAGAGCGGCTGTTTCGGCGTAGATTCGCTCGTTAAGCTGTCTCCCGACTTGTAGCCACTGTTCCTGATCGTCTAACTCTTCATCCCAGTAATTATCTATAAACGGGCAAATGTGAATGCCTTCGGTTGCGCCTTCGTCTTCGTAAAAGTCGAGGTTGTAAATCGGGAAGAGATTGTTGTTAATGTGATGGAAAAATTCGTCTATCCAGGTGTTCGCCTGTAATAGATCCGTGGTGGTAAGAGGTCGTGGAAGGTAAGCTTGCGCGACGGTGAATATACGAAGGCGTTGGCTTATGTTATCGAGCGCCGCAAGTGATTGTTTCGCGGTGTGCATCTTAAAATCCGATGGGTATGTTGCGAGAGGGGATCGCTTCAATGCTCACCAGGGATCGCCTGATTTTTTCCACCTGGCTGACCTCCTGATGGCCTTCTTCGATGGCATGAGCAATCAGGCTTTTGGCATTGACAAGATCATCGAGTGAAAGCACGCCGTTCTCATTTTGTGCAATGAACGTATTGTAGAGTTGAGCCGCCTCGTTGACTCTTTCTGGCTTTGCGTTCAGAACGGCAATTATTTGCTGCATGCCTATCCTTTCCCGCCGGGGATTCGGCTGACTTCGACGATGTCAGATTTGCGCTCGATTCTGACTTGCGCATACTTGGGAAATTGCGCAGCGATGAGTGCCGCCAACTCTTCGTCATTGCTTGCGATATTTTCCGGGCAATCAAAGCGAATGTTGTCTTCAGTAAGTAAGATGTTCATGGTGTTAGAAAAGTGAGACTTGAGCAGATTCTTCTACTTGTGGCGCTTGCTCTGTTGTAGCAGGCGCGATAGTCGTTGCTTCCGCCACGGGTTTCTTTGGCGGCGCTGTTTTAGGCTTTGGAACAGCGACTGGCGCAGGTTTGCGGTCTGCTGCTTGTTGCTGGCGCTCCGGCATGGTCACGCTCAATCGGTCGAGCAGTTCAGTGATTTGGGTGGGAAAAATAACCTCTCCCAATTCAGCAGTGGTAACAAGCGGTGACCCGTTATGCGTGTTGACGCTCAACACTACCTGCCGCTTCCCGTCTTTGACCGGATGGATTTGGGTGACAATGGTGATGGTTGCATTGTCAAAGTTGAATGGTTCCTGGGCAAAGGAATCGTTGATGTCAATGTGGATTGATTTACTCATGCGGGATTAAGACCTTTTCCTGATTGTCGAATGTTAATTCCAACTGGTTGTCAGCTAAGAACGCAATGGTTTTGAGGGTTAGGCCGGTTGGTGTGAATTGCCGTAGATCGTTCCGGCTGAAGTTTCTGCGCAGCTTGCCGGAAATTCGCAAAGTCTGGTCTTCAATCGTTTCGCAATACTTTTCGTGCATGTGATCCGTATTGAAATCGTCGTTATTCGGATCAAAGCCCGCCTCGGCATATTCTTTGTAAAACTCCTGTGGCGTGATGTTGGCTGCGTAAAATAACGGTTCTGTGCAGTCCCAGTTGTTTTTGCAGGAGACAGTGAAAACGGGGGACTTGCCGACTGGCATCCAATTGGTCGGTACGTTGTCGGCGTTGTCACTTAGCCCCCACTCGCCGCCCTCGACCAGATAGGTTTGGTAAGTGAGAGTTTGTTTTGTGCTTCCTGGTCGCCAATGCAAGCTTTGCGTTGGCATTAGCGTTGAGAGATAGGGTGACAAGCCCGCCTTCTGTAATACCGGCACGAAACTGCTGATCCCGTCACTGAAAGTGTCCCAATTTTCTGCGGCTCCTTCGACCCCCTCGACGATGATGTCAGGATCGAGATAAAGATTGGTCGGAAGATTAGGCACTAACTTGAGCGAACTGACGACGTCGTAATTGTAATCGTTAGTGTAGTGTTCTTCAGGTTCCCACTCTCGGACAACCGTGTAGGGCATTTCCTGACGCTCGTGTTGGGAAAGAAGTTTGAGGTAGCTGAGCCAAATGGCAGGTGCCGCTTTGGTGGCTTCCGGTGATTGGAAAAATTCTTTTAGCTTAGCCTGGACGAATTGTTGCAAGGCCGCCCATTTGCTGTCCTGAACAATGCCGCGGCGTGATGGCGCCATCGGCGTCACTGGTTGGCCGCAGTTAACTTCGAGATAAAAGCCAAATGTGCCGGTAACTTCCTTGCTAATTAACTGTCCATACCAATTCACTGTCTGTGTGGTGGTTCGCAAATACTCGGTTGGCTCAATATTGATCAGCAGCTTGCAGCCGGAGAATTCTGTTTGCAAGATGTGGGATGTGAAACTGGTAGGCGCCTTCGTGTCTACTTGCTCTCCATCCATGAATACCTGGAGGAAGTTCTCGTAGCCAGCCGCAGGTGAAGGATGTTTGGAGAAGATTGGCGGCTTAAATGCTCCCTTGAGGTCAAGTGTCCCTATAACCTCAATCCTGAGACCACTCACTGTAGAGGCAACTGCTTCAACCAGCTTCTGCCAGTCCGCAACATAGCTGTTGTCGTCCCACCAGCGCGCTGTATCAATTGTGATCTTGAGATCGCCGGAGTGAAATGAAACCTGAGTGACGTTCTTGTTGGCTAATAGAGACTGGATGCCCAGCCCCATCGGATTCTGGTTCTGGTTGACGTCTTCTTCCCAGGCTGAATCTGCAATCGTGAGCAACGTTTCAAACCCTGCCAGCCCTTTGATGCCGTCGCCATTGTCGTAATAAGTAAAGCCATCTTCTGTGGTTACAATATCCACGCGACTAGCATTGGCTCGTTGGGAGTTTTGTAATAACTCGCCAAGAATTTCGACGGCTGAGCCGGTGAATAAGCGAGCAATTACACTGCGAATTTTATTGGTGTTAATGAGTGAAGTAGTCATGTGAGGTAGAAGAAAATGAAGTTGTACAGCCTAAAGTTTAATCATTCCAAATCTCTCAACCATTTGAGAGATTGTATGAGTGGCTGGTTTTTCCTGCCAATAGTACACCTCGACTCGTGTTAGGCGATAGGTGTCATTTGGCAGTCCTTTCCCGCTGCTTGTCGATCCGAGAAAATAACCAGCCGCTTTTCTCGGAGCATTTGCTACTGCAAAAGGATGTGCAAAAGCTTTTATTTTCGACGTGATTCTGTCGAGATGCACGTCTTCCATGTGCCAGACGGTTTGCAACTCGCCTGGCAAGGGGAGGTACAGGGGAGTGTCGAAGTACATCAGCTTTCCTGCCAGGCGTTGAGCCATTGGTTGAATGTGGGATTGGCCACGATTTTGTTGAAGTGTGTCAGTGGCTCACTGCCCACATACCGCTCCAGGAGCCATTCGCGGGTGAAGGATTGTGGTAATCCAAGCTGCGGCGGTGTGGCTTCGGATTGTTGTTTGCTCCCTCGCAGAGAGTGAGGAGCTGGCTTCAAGGTGAGCCAGAAGGCACGTAGGGGCATTGTCACTTGCTTATTGTCCCCGACGTTTTTTGTAGTGACCGGCAATGCTTCCTTTTCCAACCGCTTCAACTGCTGCACCATGTCTGAACTGGATGTGCCGGTGAAGGAGAGGATGATGGGTACATCAAAGTCTTTCACGTAACAGGCCACTTGCAAATTGCCTCGGAGTTTGCGTCCTTCGGCAGTGGCTTGTTCGTAGGCAGACTGTGGATAGGTTATGCGGCCTTCTCCTCGCCCCGCAAAGTAGCGCAGGCGGCGACCAACAACGGCAATCTGGATTTCGCTGCTGATGAAGGAGGTTACCGGATTTCGGTTGAGCTTGATTGTCTTCTCCGTAAAACCGGGGATTGAATCAAGGTTAGCGGCAATCCCTCGTTTCTCGATCAACACGCCGCCTCTGAAGATGAAGCCGGCATCCTCGTCAAACATGCTGTTGCCGTTATGCCATTGTGCAGCGATAACAGCTAAGTCTTCTTTCCCTAAATCGTAATCAAAATCTTTCATAAATCCCACCCTTCTTTGGTGTAGGTGTTTTGAGGTTTTGGTTTCTGAAGAAGTGCTTCTTCGTGTGAGGTGACTGGAGCAGCAAGTCTTTGCTGGCATTCCGTGCAAAAACAGGGTATCACTCTCCGTCCTTTACAAACGGGGCAGGATTGTCCTTTCCCATTACAGCTTTTGCATTTGGTGAGCATCTGGCCTTGGCTTCTATATGCGTGGTTCATGCAATGCGTTGCCATCCGCTTTTTCGCTAAATCTTGCTTGATAGCCAGCATAGCGTGCAGATAACGATTGCTGCTAGGATCATGGCTAGTGTGAGTTTTGTGAGGAGTTCTCTATTCAGATATTTTCTCCGTACCAAAATCCCTGCCTGCCGATGCAGGGAATTGGCTGTACGAGTTGGTGTTGCTCCGCAACCCAGGCAAATCGCCCTGGGCTGTAGTCTCCGAAATCTTCTTCGTCTAGGTTGAGTTGAGTGAGTGTTTCCGTCGGAACGGATTTGATGAGTTGACATTGGCCGACGATTGCACCAAAGGGAAGTTTGAGGGAAAGATTGCCCGTTTTCACAATCTGGTATTTAACGCCGGGAATTTCGGGTGTGTCTAAAAGAAGAGAAGAGATGGCTTGAAGCGCCTGGCAGAAAGGCTCTTCGTGGCAGAGTTCCCGCAGTGAGAGATCCCACTTGGTGGCGGCGTGAATGAATATTTTTTGGCCTTTGTATTTGACTGGGAATGGCCAGTGGCGTGTTTCGTTCTGCTTTTTGCCGGCGGCCCACAGAATTGCCCAAGGTTGCCACAGAGAAATGATGAGTTTTCGGTGACTTTCAAAAGGGCTTTCAAAAGGGCTGGCAAATAACGGTAATTGCATCTTATTTGACGGGGGCAAAGTCGAGTTGGAGATAGAATCGTAGCGTTAATGCTCGCTCTCTCCACCAAGCCCGAAGGCGTTTCGTCATTTGATTGGAATCTTTGTCGGTCAGGAAAAAATATCGGCGCAGAAACTTTTTGCGGGCTTTGCGTGGTGACCAGAAGCGCAGCTTGACTTTTATTGCTGTAGGAGTAAGAGATTCAGGCTCCTCGATGTCCAGGGTGGAATTGAGATGCCGCGCCTGAGTGCATTCGATCTGATAGATTGCTCGATCTGTGGCTTTGACTTCAGGAGGGAAGGGAAAGGGAAGTCCAAATTGTTCGGCATAGGCCGACTCGAAGCCATTCTCAATTCGTTGGTAGCCGGAAATATGCTGTTTGACGGGCTGAATGAGATCATTGATGTTTGTCTCCGCCGCGTCGTGGAGTAAACAGCTAAGGGCCAGATGCTGTGGTGCAATAATGGATGTCCAATAAGAATGCTCGGCGACGCTGTAGAAATGTCGGACGTGACCTGCATACCGGCAGAGATGAGCCAGCCCGTGGGCGACGTCAAGAATGCACAGTAATTTCGGGTCTGGGGCGAAGATAGATAGTTCTCTTCCCATGATCGTGCGCATGTGAGTTGGGCGAGTGGCTCTTGCGATGCCCAATTTTTGGCCAAATTTTTGGTTCGTCATGATTGCTCAATAGCTGCTAAGAGGACGGCTCTAAGTTCGTCGAACTGAAGCGATTTTAGGATTGCGACGATTTCGGTGCATTCTGAGAAAGTGAGCCGATTATTTCTTAAAAAATATAACTCGCCGCCGACCAGAAGCTTGATTGGGTCGGGAGTAATCGAGATCGTGTTGTGGTTGACGATAGGAACGAATAGCGTTCTGACCTTTGTGATGTCAATTGTCCATCCGTTCTCGTATTTGATCTGGGCTGGATATTGCCAGTCCCGATTTGCTTGCCGCTCATAAAAACAAAGAAGGTAATTGAGTCGCTGCTGGAGTCCCTGGACTTGAAGTGCGACTTCGCGTTGGGCATTCAAATACGAGATGCTGTAGGTGGTTAGCGTTTGCTCTTGGCCTAACAGGTCGGCCACTTCCTCAAATTCGAGGAATAGTTCTTCGTCTCCGTTCGTGCTGTTCATACGTCTCCTTGAGTGGGGCAAGGTCTGTCTCAACTGTCCTTCTAATATTCGGGTAGATAGCTGAAATCTTATTGCGAGCAAGGATTAGATCACTAAGCCATTGTCCTAACTCTGTTGGATGTAGGTTATGAGGCAAGAGAGATTCTGGAATTGTTGCGGCAAGGCAGAATGCTTTTGCTTCGTGCTGCCATACTTGAAATTCAAAGGGCATTATGCCCCGTTTGTGTAAATAACGTTGGCGGTTTCTGACTGCTTGAATCTGGCGTTTTCGCTGCGAAATGTTGAGGGCGTAAAGGGGGACGATAGTGAGACTGCAAATTAGGATGAAGAGGGGGAAATAAGGGATTTCTCCTGTAATAGTTACTTGAACTACACAAGAGATTGTGGCAAAGAACCCAATCAGATAAACGATCACGGGTAGCCCTGCCGGATATTTGTCGTAGGGACAGGTAAGGCAGCAGATTTCATTTTGTAGCATGGGGCCAAAACAGTAGGGACAAACACTTATTGAACGCTTCATGAATGCTTCTCCTGATGATCTGCCGGATGTGGTTGATTGGGCTTGGGGGTAGGCGGTCTTGCTGCTGGACCAGCCCCTTTCTCGATGGTGTAGACAGGGCTGGAGAGTAGGTAGATTACACCTATTACTCTGAGCACTGCGAAGATGAAGATGATGACGGCAACGCCTAGAATAAATAAGATGTCGAGTAAGGTTTCCATTTTTACCTGCTGGGTCTTTAGTTAATCGTCTATTGGCAAACCTCGCAGCTTTCGGGCGATTCAAGGGAGCAAGCGACGGCTTCAATGTCGGTTGACATTGAGATCGTGCCAGTTGGCCCAGCACTTGGTTGAATGTTTGGGGCTTGCGCTGCCAGCGATGTAAGGGGATTGGCTGCTGTTTTTGCAATCCTGGTTGCCGGGCGAGAGCGTAAGTAGTAGGTCGTCTTTAAGCCCTTCTGCCATGCATACATATACATGGAAGAGAGTTTTCCTATGTTGGGAGACTCAGCGAATAGATTCAGCGATTGGCTTTGGTCAATGAATGCGCCCCGATCTGCTGCTATATCGATCAGCGAACGCATTGGGATTTCCCACGCCGTCCGGTAGATTTCGCGCAATTCGGCAGGTAACTCCTCGATGTCCTGAATTGAACCTTCCGCGAGCTTAATCTTGGTTCGTATCTCCTCGTCCCACTTGCCGAGCGCTTTCAGTTCCTGGACAAGATAGCGATTGATTTGTATAAAATCGCCGCTGAGGGTTTCTCGCTTAAACAGATTCGAGACTTGCGGTTCAATGCACTCGTAGCATCCCGCAATAGAGGCAATCGTTGCAGTTGGCGCAACCGCAATCATCAATGAGTTACGCAGGCCGTGCTGCCTGATTTTTTCGCGCAATAAATTCCACCGCTCTTTGTCTGTGGGTTCGATGCCCCAGAGATCAAATTGGAATTGTCCTTGTGCTATTCGAGTTTGGGGAAACGCAGGATGTTGTCCTTTGGTTTGCGCTAACTGGCAAGAGGTTTCGAGCGCCGTAAAATAGATTTCTTCGGCAATCCGTTTGGATAAATCGCGGGCTTCTTCTGAATCAAATGGCAGGCCAAGCATGAAAAATACATCCTGTAGCCCCATTACCCCTAATCCGACGTTGCGCCAGCGAGTATTGGAGACCTGTGTGCTGGGAATGGGGTAATAGTTCAAATCAATCACGCGATCCAATTGTGGAATGGCGAGTTGGACGGTTTGTCTGAGCTTCCCGAAATCAAACGCGTTTTGCCCATTGGTATTGGAAACGTGCTTACTCAGATTGATCGAGCCAAGATTGCACACGGCTGTTTCCGTGGCTGAGGTTACCTCAATGATTTCAGTACAGAGATTGGACAAATGCACGACTTCATCGTTCAAGCCGGTCTGATTGCATTTCCTATTGCTCGCATCTTTGAAGTTCATCCAGCCATTGCCCGTCTGCGCCAGACTCCGCATCATCCGTGCATAGAGATCGCGAGCCTTCACCTGCTTGACATAGAGTTCCTTTCGCTCAGCGATTTGGTAGGCTTCGTCAAATCCGTCACTAAAGAGATCGGGAAAGCAGGGAACTTCCTTGGGATCAAATAATGACCAGAGGCCATCTTCCTGAACGCGCTGCATGAAGAGATCAGGAATCCAGTGAGCGAGATTGAGATTGTGCGTTCGGTGGGCTTCGTTCCCGGTGTTTTCCCGCAATTCGAGAAAGTCCTCGATATCGGCGTGCCAGGGCTCAAGGTAAACACAACAGGCTCCCTTGCGCAAACCTCCCTGATTGACTGCCTGAATGGAAGAGTCAAGTGTTTTCAGGAAGGGTACGATGCCGAGAGACTTCCCATTGGTGCCCTTAATGTAGGAATTGCGCGAGCGGACTCTTGAAAAGGCGATGCCAATACCACCAGCAAACTTCGAGAGTAAGGCAACATCCTTGTATTTGTCGTAGATTGCCGCTAAATCATCGACAGGCGAATCAAGCAAGTAGCAACTTGAGAGTTGTTCATGCACTCGCCCTGAATTGAAGAGAGTTGGGGTCGCGGGAATGTAGGATAGTGAAGCAAAGAGGTTATACAGTTCAATGGCTTGGGAAATGCTTTCTGCCAAACCACACGCGACGCGCAGGAAAAAGTATTGTGGTGTCTCAATGACCCTGCGCGTTGTAGGGTCTTTCAGCAAATAGCGGTCATACACTGTTCGTAAACCAAAGAACTCAAATAAGTCGGTGTAGTGGGAGTCCACGACGTTGTTCAGCTTGCGTGCATGGCCTGCGACAAACTGTGCGGTTCGTTCGTTTATGAGGCCGGTTTCGTGGCCGTATCGAATGGATTGCGAAAAAGAGTGGATTTCCTGATTGGCAACTTCCTTCTCAATGTAGGTTGAGAGAAGTCGTGCGGCGAGCCGCGAATATTCGGGGTCTTCGACGATGAGGGAGGCAGCGGTTTGAATCGAGAGTTGGTCTAACTCCTGCGTCGTGGCGCCATTGTAGAGACCACTGATGGTTTTGGTTGCGACCCGTAAAGCGTCTACGTTGAGTAGTCCCTCACAACAGCGCCCCACGGCACGAACGATCTTGTTGAGGTCTACGAATTCCAGGTCGCCATTGCGTTTGCGAACCTGCATTTGTGTGGGCGCATTCATGATTTTTTCACCTTTCCGAGGATGCCGAGCGTGAGAACATTGAATACTTTAAAAGCCTTGCTCCTTTTGACGTACAGCGTGTCGCCAGAGCGAACGAGCGTGTCAGGGATTTCTTTCTTGCGGATGGATTCTAATCGGATCGTGACTTCGACGATGTGGTTTTGCTCGTCAGACCGGAGCAGTTGGATTTGCTTAATGTCTGTCAGGCCGATGGCTGTGAGTGCTTCGTTGATGCCTTTTTGGTCAGGACACTCGTAGGTGCCGGCAAACGGTGTGTTGGCAATGGAAAAAGTGGGGCCTTGGCGATTCCCTGAAAAGCCGAGCGGTTGAAGGGGTTGGTACTGCCCCTTCTGCCCCTGCTGCGCTGCTGCAACGAAGGTGCAAGCGCAAAAGTAAAGTAATATTGCGCCAGAACAAGTAATAGTCAGGAATGTTTTCATGATAGTAGTTGACGGCTACAGCAGCACTTCGTCGCAGGCCTTGCGACCGCAGACGGTAAGTAGTTGTGCCGCGAATTCGTGTTGTGGATTTGCTTCGACGCAAGGTATTAAGAGATTGATTGCCTCGTGGAATCTGCCAAGACCTGCGAGGTACTGGGCATACGGGATGACAGCCCCTGGTTCCTGATCGGGAGCGAGACCGATGGCTTGCAAAAAACCTTCTTCTTTATGCGTCAATATTGCTAATGAAACGTGATACTGCCACTTCTCAGGTTTCATTCTTACCATCCGCTCCATTATGTTTTGAGCTTTAGGGAATTGATTATGGACTATGTAATAGCTGGCTAAAGATTCCAATGGGCTGCCCCAATAAGGGGTTTCGCGGGATAAATATTCCCATACCAGCGATGCGTTGGGGGCATTGAGCGTCTGTTCGTGGAGTGCAATGCAGACGCTGAAGCGGGAATTGACAGGAAGCAGCAAAAGCTGGGAATCTAAGGACGTGAAGGCGGTGGCCGGCGAAATGTGCAGTTCGAAAATCGTCTTCTGGACTAAATATTCGGGTGTGGGGTCAGATGCAATGAAAAGATCACGTAAAGCTTCCCAGTTTTCTTCTTCTCTTAGTTGCTGGCAGAGCGCGGTAAAACACTTGCCCCGGAATTCCTGTGGGGCAAGGTCAAGGGAGCGGCGCAGGTGCCTGGTAGTTCGGGTGAGTAGGCCTAACTGTAGGTATCCCAGATACCAGTCAGGACGAAGTTTGACGGCCTCTTCGCAATGGAGACGAGCGAGTTCCGCTTGTCCATCAACATTGAACGCCACGCTTTGGAGTAAATGCTGCGCCGCGGTGAGGGGGGCAGGTAAGAGAGACTTGTGAACTGCCGCAATTTGTCGCGCGGCAGCAGGAGTGATCCAGTCTATGATTGTTTCAATGGCCAGGGCCGCCATCTCCTGCTTATTCATTCTGAGGAGGGATTCGTAGAGGAGCGTATATGCTTCGGTGTTGAGAGGGTCGTGCTGGAGTACCCAGGAGGCGTAACTACAAGCGTGTGCCGGCGCAATGGTGAGCCAGGCCTGGCCAATGAGGAGTGCGTTATTGATTGGGTTCATGGAGATTTAAGATGTAATTGATGAGTTGGGAAACTTCTCTGGCAAGTGAGAGTGTGATGGTTGATACGGGTAATGTGATGCGCGGCCCATCGGCATAGCGAGTCAGGGTGATGCGAAGTTGCTCTTTTGTTTTTTTGTTTTGGAAAATGTACGCATCAGACCTGCTGTTGATGCGCTCAACGATTGGGGTTATTTGTGCCGTATCTTGTACTGGTTCTCTTTCCGCCTCTCCCTTTTCCATCGCTTTTCTCTCCTGATGTGATTTTTGGGGTCTCAGGAGAGAGAGCAATTTTCGTGCCGATTGACTTATGCCGCGAGCGAGTGAGCTTGCGAATGGAATCTGATTTCTGGGTCTTGAATGTCAGCGAGGAAGCGTGATGGGCACATGTCGTACTCAGCGCCGTAGAGCATCCGCTTTTTCGTGTGTGTGATGTAGAGATATTCCGCCGGTCGGGTCATGGCGACGTAGGCGACTCGGCGTTCCTCTTCGATGTCGGCCTCGGATTCAAGGGAACGAGCATGTGGCAAGATACCCTCTTCCCATCCCGGGAGAAAACAAGTGTGGGCTTCCAGCCCTTTCACGGTGTGCGCCGTAATAAGAGAGACGAGCGCGGCGTTTACTTGTTCTGGGCCTATCTTGTCACTGTCCGCGTGTAAAGAAGCGCGATCCAGGAATTCGCCTAGACTTAGGCCTTCAGCTTCAGCTTCTGCCGCGGCATTCAGGAGTTCACCAAGATTTTCCAGCCGTTCCAGGTCTTCTTCCTTCCCGCTTTCGTTGAGCGATTGCTCGTAGCCTGACTGCATCATGGTTTGGCGTACCAGTTCCTTTAGTGGTTGGATTTGCCGTAGGGTGGAAATTGCTTCCTGGAAAGCTTTGATTCCGGCCAGAGTTTTGGTGTTGATCTTGATATGTCGGCTGATGGCGTCGGCCATTTCGCAAACTTCCCACAGACTCAAATCTTCGTCTTCGGCAATTTCATTGAGCTTGGTAATGGTGGTTTCACCGATTCCGCGAGCTGGTGTGTTGATGATGCGGCGACAAGCAAGGGAATCGGCTGGATTATGGATTACGCGGAGGTAGGCGACCATGTCTTTAATTTCCTTCCGTTCGTAGAAGGAAAGGCCGCCGACGAGTTGATAGGGAACGCGCAGGCGTCTCAACGCCATCTCAAAAGAGCGAGACATCGCATTCGTTCGATAGATGATGAAGATGGGGGAGGATGGAAAATGGTTTAAGTGCTTGGCAACGCGGCTGGCAATCCAATCTGCTTCCTGGTAGCTGGTGGCAAACTCAACCACGTTCACAGGCTTGCCTTCGCGTTTGGAAAAAAGGTTTTTGGGAAGTTGGTTGATGTTTTGCGCGATAAGCTGGTTGGCGAGGGAAGTGATTTGTCGCGTGGAGCGATAGTTTTCTTCAAGCTTGGTAATCACTGTTCCAGGGAACTGTTTGGGGAAGGAGAGCATATTCTCGGGAATCGCACCACGAAAACTAAATATCCCCTGCCCGTCATCGCCCACCCCGGTTAATGAGCGTCCCGCCCAGTCGAAGGTAGCAGGATTATCGCCTCCATAGACGAGTAAGCGAATTAACGCATTCTGCGCTTTGTTGGTATCCTGATACTCATCGACGAGAATATGCTTGTAGAGCTCGTGATACCATTTACGCAGGGTTGTGTCGCGTGAAAGTGCAGCCACACTGAGCAGGAGCAGGTCGTCAAAGTCTAAGGCATTATTTTCCTCCAGCAATTTATGGTAATCATCAAAGATTGCCAGCGTTGTATGTTTGTCTTCCTCTCTGACGTATTTCAATGACGCAAGATAATTCCTGGGATTTAGCGATTGATTTTTCGCGTAGCTGAATTTGCTTTGGTATTCGCTTGCGACGAATCGCTTAGGGTCAAGATTGAGCGCCTGGATAACGACCTTGTAGGCTTTTACTTGATCGTCCTGATCGTAGATCGAGAAGTGGCTATCAAAGTTTCGTCCCAAGGTGTGGATGTTGCTACGTAATATCTGCACGCACCAACTGTGGAAGGTCTTGGCCGTAATTGGGGCAGTGAGGTTTTGTGCATCTGTGAGAGACCCGATTCTCTCGCGCATTTCTCGTCCAGCCTTGTTGGTGAAGGTGACGGCCAGGATTTGTTCTGGTAATACCCCTTGTTGAATGAGCCAGGCAATGCGGTGCGTGATGGTGCGAGTCTTGCCCGATCCCGGCCCGGCAATAATCAGCAGTGGGCCATTGCCATGTGTTGCTGCGATGGTTTGATGGTGATCAAGCTGCATAGTCTACCTCGGGCAGGGGCACATCGCCGGGATTTTGAAAGAGTGAAAATGGCTTAATGAACTGAAGCTCCCACTTGCCCAGTGGCCCCTCTCGGTGCTTGGCGAGATTGAAATGAGTAATCATGGGATTCTGTTTTTTGGGGTGCATCAAAACAATATCGTCCGCATCATATTCAAGATCACCCGAAGCAGCGAGATGCTTCATTGTTGGCTCTTCGTCCCCTTCGCGATTTAGCTGGGAGATGGCGATGAGGTGGATTCCGGTTGCATTGACGAGGCCTTTGAGGGAATTTGAGATTTTTGTCACTCTTGTTTTGTCGGGGTTGTTCTCAATGGCCGGATCGTCGCTCCGCAGGTTTTGGAGATAGTCAATCAAGACGATGGTCAGGAAGTCCGGTGATTGACTGTGTTTGACTCGCCAGGCCTTTTCTTTATTGATGATCTGCCGGGTAAGAATGTGAATTCGCTCCAGGGTCAGATTGATGTGTGCAGACCCTTTTTCCTTACCATCCTCCAGATAAAACCGACATTGCAGGAGTCGCTGTCGGGCCTCTTCGCAAGCCTGCTCTTCTTCTGGTGTCAGTTTGGCGATGGCGAATTTCTCTGTGTCAACTCTCGCTTCCGCGCACGTAATGCGATCCACAATGGACAATGTGCGCATTTCTACACTGAAGGCGATGATCAATGGTAAGTTCGGTTGCTGGCTCGCATTAATGAGACAATTGACAGCGAAAGTCGTTTTCCCAACGGAAGGGCGAGCCGCAATGATCGAGTACCGAAACGGACGCAGTCCCCTGCGTAAAAGATCATGTATGATATAGCCGGTCGGAGTTCCAATTGTGTCTGGCTGGGTTTTCCGCTTGTGGTATTCGGCCTTTGATTCATTGAGGATTTCACCTAAGAGTCTCGGCCCGTTTCCTGCCCCCTCGCTGATGGCAAGATTGGAAAGAAGCTCTGCGTACTTCCCAATTACTACTCTGGGATCGCCTGTCTTCGCTTCGGCGATTGTCTGCTGGGCGAGAATGCCAACCTCTTTGCGAAACCAGTGATCCTCAATCTGATCCAGGCGGTTCTTGAAGCCTCGTTGTTTGAGTTGGAGGGATTTGAGGGAAGCCAAGTAGCCATGTAAATTCGGATTTAGTCTTCGCTCAACTTCAATAAAATCCGGTTCCTGTCCTTCGCTGGCTGCGGCATGAATTGCACTAAAGACTGCTTGGTTATGCGCTGACTCGAAATACTTGAACTGGGTTCCTGCGGCTGGCCCCCAAATAATTTGAGGATAGTTTAGTATGGTTCCTAAAACTTCTTTTTCGGCGTCGTTATTGCTGTTCATGAGTTACAAAAATCGCAATTCTCTATTACTGGCCGCTCATTTGGTTGCCGAATGACTTTGACACGGGTGTTGTTGCAGTGCGTGCATTTGGCTGTGTTGGAGGTAACTTCTGCTCCTCTCTTCCAACGTGAGGCGATTTCAATGGGAGAGATCGGATAGGTATTCCCGCTGGCAATACGTGCCCTGATTGTGAGGGCGAGCGCGTGTATTAATTGATCAGTCGGGATCTCTGTCAGGGAAAGACGAAATGCCTCTAGCATGACAGCTAACTCATTTTCCTGGATCAGTCGGGCAGAAGTAGCGAATGTAGCGAGAATGACAACCTGAGCGAGAAGCTTATCCCTCGGATGTGGTGGCGAAGTAGGCTCGGAGCTTGGCAAACACTCTTTCTCTATCGCTATGGAGTCGCTCATCTCTTCTTTTCTTGCGAACGGCGTACCAATCGGTAATCCAACGAATATCGGTTGGGTTATAGTCCCGGTTGCACCAGTCGGTGTAAGACTTATGCAAAAGCTCCGTGTCTGGCTCTTCCCCAATCGCCGCAATAATGCTATCCCACTGATCCTTTCGTGGGTATCGTTTGAAAATTCCTCTTACAGTCTGAATGGCCGGATGGTTGGAGCGGGGATCAGGAGGCGCTTTTGCTTTTCGTTTGCGCTCAGTGGGCATTGCTAATGGCTTATGAATAATCCTCGGCTTGGAGGAGCGAGTTGCTGGGTGGCCTTATACATCTGGGCCTCTGTCTCCCCTGCAAAGCTCCCTCCCAGTGCAAGATACTGAATGATCTGTGCTGGTAGCGTTGCACTGCGGAAAAATGCCGTCCCCCGGTCATTTGCTCCTTCCCAGTGCGCTCCGCGACCGGTAACCACCATACGGAGATTGACGTTGATAATTGTTTCTATGGGTGAGAAACAAGGGGGAGGAGAAATAATGGATTCGCCTATTGTCTGAGGAATGATGGATACTGGAACATGGTTCGTGATATGGAACGCATTCAGTTCCGGTAGTGAGCTTTGCACGGAAAGGAAAGCATTGATCGCATCCACTATCGTGCTGGCTGTCTCCGGTGTGAGAGAAACCATGATGGCACACGAGTCGGTTGGGACCGTCCCTGTCCGTAATAAGATTTGAGTATGCATGGTTAGAGGGTCGCGAGATCGAAATCTTCTTCTTTTGCGGATAAATTGAGAATGAAGTCAATTTCGGCAATAAACTCTTCGCTTATTTGAGGCCGCGTGGTGGGTAGATTCTGAAAAATTGTCAACGGTGCGGCTTCTTCGGTTAAGTCCAGATAATCTACTTCGGGGATTGGTTGAAAGTTCATGTAAATTACTATAGTCCTTTTTTTTCATTTTTTCACTTATTTTCTAAGAGGGAACTTGGTGATAGATGGATCAAGAGACGTGAGCGTGATTTGGGAGAGTTGAGTAGGGGCGACTCTCCTCCCTACGCTACTAAAATAACGACGCTTGATCCTCGTTTGTTGCGCTTGTGACTTCGCGCATCAGCAAAGCTTTGGCAGCTTGCTCCATTTCGTGTACAGCGGCTTCAATTTTGGCTTGATTGAGTCCCAGATATTGATGGTAGAGCTGGGCTTTCTCGCGGATCTGCTTGTACCAAGCCAGACGCTCGGCGACGGTCTTGGAGCGAGTTTTTTCCGTCTCTCCGAGCCGTCCAAGGTCTTTTTCGAGCGCGCGAATCTCGTCCATGAGACCGCCAGAGATGGCCTTCACCATGTCAGTCTTTGTCCGACCCGCATCAAAAATGCC
This sequence comes from Acidobacteriota bacterium, assembly GCA_018268995.1. Lineage (GTDB taxonomy): Bacteria > Acidobacteriota > Blastocatellia > RBC074 > RBC074 > JAFDVL01. Next base: position 108,066 of record JAFDVL010000012.1, read on the forward strand.
AATCGCAGCAAAGGTTGCCTCGCCACCATCAAAGCAGGGCAGGGAATTCATCATGGATTGCATTGCAAGGACGTTCTCCGATTCTGCTTCAGGAACGAAATAATACCCACCTGATTTCTTCAAACTCACGCCCTTCATCGCTTGAATCATTCGTGTCACCATTGCAATGAGGTCGCTGGCAAAAAAGAGGTTTTTGAATTCCCTGATGCGGTCGTTCAATTCCATCTCAATCGTAAGATTCTCGCTCTGCGTGATGGCACCTGCTGCGGCTGAACTGACCATAATTTGCCCTGTCTTTTTGTCCAGGAGTATCCGCAAGTTGGTCGCGTATTTGAGGCCATAGGCTGAGTAGTCCAGCCCTTCATTGACCAGCGCGAATACTACTTTGTCTGTTCCAGGTCGCTGTACGATTCGGATCAGACGTCTGATTCGCGTTTCGTCCGACTCGTCCTCATCTTCGGCAATTGGGGCGATCTGCTCTTCCAGCAGTCTTTTGTCCCGAATCCACGCCTCGATTGCTCGGCGGGTGGTTAAATAATGAGAAGGAGGCGTTGGGGCGAAATCCTCGAAGTCATGCTCTTTCAGTTTTTGGAGCAAGAGGTCTTCCGTAACGCGGATTCCAGTGGCACGCCAAAAGATGCCATATCCCAGTAATGGCACCTTGCTGGTGATCTCTGTCAGAGTTTCAAATGTAGGTGAGGTTGCGGTCATGTGTATTCCTAAATCGAGAAAATTGTCTTTAGTGCGGTCTCTTCTTCGGTGAACATATCTAACAAAGTGAAGGTGCTGTCACAAATCGTTTGTAGCAGCTTCTGCCCTTGTACTGTTCCGATCAGGATTCCGTAACTGCGAAACTTTCGCTCCGCTTTTACTTTCTGCCAATGGGCTATGTCATCGGGAGGAATGTGGGTGAGTCCGTCTGAGATAATAATACAATCGGCCTTGTCCCACTGAGAGGATGTGATAAGCGTAGCTGCTTTTGTCATCATCGGGGAGAAATCCGTGCCGCCATTGAAAAAGTGTTGAATGGTAGCGGTGATCTCTTCGATGGAGGCTTCGCCTTTCGGGAAGGTCGCTACCTGCTGCTGCCCTGTCGAGGCGTAGTGGATCAAGCAGAAATCCCGCTTTTGCCGCTTGGCAATCGTCGCCATTGCGAGGGCAATGCCTTTCGACCATTCCTCGCGGGTTAGTTTTTCGACTCCGCCGAATAGCTCCGCTACCGGATTAGTCATGGAAGCCGACTCGTCGCAGGCCAGAATGATCGGTCCTTGACCAACGTTTTCATGCCCGATCTGATGATAGTTGAGGAGTGTCCCCTCAACGAATTTCAGATAAAACAAAATCTCCGTGTCGTCATCGGCAAGATATCCAAATTCTGAGGGTAATGTCTTGGTTAGGTCGTTGCCGAGTTGTATGCCAATGGTGGTGGTTGGAGGGTGAATGGTGCGTTGTCGCTGCGTATTGAGCGCAATACGAATACTGCGCCCGGCAAATTGCATTACGCGCTGAATTTTGGGATTGGCCTTGAGTAATTGAAAGAGCTTGAGCTTCCCTTGTAAGGGGAGATTGTCAATCTTTCCTTCCCCTGCGAGGGAGAAGCCGTGCATCGCTGTTTTGAATTCGTTTACCTCGCCTTGAGCGTCCTTCATGGCTGCTCGAATGTGACCGGAAGCTTCGTCAACTTGCTCTTCAATCGCAGCAGTGAGAGTTTCCTGTTCAGCTTGCAGGGTTGGCATTTCTGTTTCTTCTGCGTTTTCCAATGCCTCTTGAACTTCCTGTAAGCGAGCAATCTCTTCTCGTAGTTCAGGTGGGATTGTCTGAATGATTTTCTCTGTGATGGTGGCTGTAGTGATCGTAGTCGCCAGTTTGTCGTTGACGGTTTCTTCGCGTAAGTGGTGGTAGGAAGCAGACTGACTGAGACGCTCAATTAGCTTTTTGTTGAGGAGATACTGAGGGTCAATGTTCTCCTCGACCTGTGGAGCGGGCTGATAGAAAGAGGCAAACACGTCCGCGGCAAGCTCGGCTACTGTTGCCAGCGCATCCGTTTTTTGTGTCATTGCCTGAATTTTAGGGGCGGACTCCCGGCACTCGTTGAAGTCATCCTTGTCAATGCTATCCTGAATAATTGCCTGTGTGTTCATGGATTGCTCAACTCTAATTGTTCATGCTGAAGCTGCCGATGACTTCGGTGAGGACGGATTCTCGCTGGGAGGCAATTTGCTCTTTAATCTTGAGAACCTCCGTTTTGCCCTTGGATTGTGTCAGGATGGGTTCGATTTTCTTCAAAAACCCTTCCAGTTTCTTGGCGATGGCGATGTGCAGTGAAGTTTGCTTTTCGGTATCGGTCTCGCGAGATAGAGCATCCTTATACTTGTCGTGTGCTTCCTGCGCTTCGTCCTTGATCTCCAGCGCCTTGGTGATCATAGGAAAAGTGAATTCCAGGATCGTGCTTTTTACAGCCGCGTAGTCCTGTGGTAAGGTAGGGAGGATGTGCTGTAGAGATAGTAAGTCCTCGTCTTCTATTACTGCTCTGTTGCTCATCACTGCGTTCCCCTTAAGCGCTTTCAGACATTTCCCCCATCGCCGGTCGCTGGGAGTGATCCCGATTGCAGCAAGCTTCTTTTTGATTTTGAAGGCCGATTCAAAAATCGTTTCCGGGATTTGTACCGATGCTGTTTGTTGGCGCAGTTCCCCGATTTCCTGATCTGATATGGTGGGAGCAGCGGGTCTGCTCCGGTTGACCAGTTTTAGAAAGGCTTTGAATTTCCCATCTGTGACCGGTGCTGAGAATTGACGGAATAAGAACCGATCAAAGAAGGCCTGCTGCTCCTCTTCTTCGAGCATTTCATTCGACGCCCCGAATAAGGTTTCCAGCGGGATGGGTTTATCTCCTGTCCCATCATCAAAACACTTTTCGTTCATTGCTCGCAGTAAGGTATTTTGGATAACTCCGCCGGCTTTGCCTACTTCGTCAAGGAAAGCAATTTGTGTCTGAGGTAGCTTGCCTGTAGTAATGCGAATATAGCGACCGTTCTTTAACTCAGGGATGGAATAGGGGCCAAATAGCTCCTCTGGTGTGGTCGTCTTGGACATGGGCCAAATGAAGTAGGATCGTTGCAGGCATTTGGCGATCTCCGTTACCAAATCGCTTTTGGCTGTTCCTGGTAAACCAAGAATCAGCATGTGTTCCTGGATGAGAAGTGCGAGTAATGCCGTGTCAATCAAGGATTCTCGTTCAATGAATTGATTGTTCAGGTGTTCTTTGATTGCTGTCAGTTTTTGATGTGCTGTCATTATCGCTCCTGTGAGGTAAATGTTCTGAATTCACTTTTTTGCTGCCGCTTTTTTATTTGAGAGGAAGAAGGGTATCTATGACTGAGCTTGAACTTGAGAAATTGCGAGCGAGAATGCTTCTATTTGCGCTGAGAGTGCCTGATATCAGAGAGGATGCTTGGAAGTTATGGGAAAGGGAATTTGAAGACGTCTTTTATATGCCTCGCTGCTCTATAAAAGATGTTTTGGAATTCCTGCCTGAGATCAAATTTGACGGCAACGAAAATATTCAAATACGGGCAGAAAAGGATGAGTTGCTTTTTTTGATCTCTTTGATGGTGGATTTTCTGCATTCTCATGGCGGAGGAGAGGCTCGATTAGAGGCAAAAGTTAGAGGTCGTTTTTTCGAACTCGTCTTTATCGCAAGCGGTCAACGGGAGCGAGCGATCTGCTCCCGGCTGAAGCGCGATGATTACACTAATCTTTCCTTTTACGCCTTGTTTGCATTCTACTTGCCAGGCGTTTTGGCGGCTTGGAGTGCCAGGTATACAATTAAAGAAACCGATACTGAAACCTTTTTTATTCTTCACCTCAACATTGCCTAATAGCTATCCTCGTTACAAACCGCCTCTTCCTGCCTCTTCTAGAAATCAAAGAGTGAGGGCTGGGAAGAAGAGCTTATTGAGGCTGGGATATAGCTGCGGCGTCTTTGTTTCAGGCGCAGTGGCTGGAGTTTCTGCTTGTTGGCTCCAACTGCAACAGTAATGCTCGCAGCGGCTGCTGTCTGGACAGTTTGTGTGATGCTTACCGCGATTTCGTGTCCTTCCCCTGTCTGGGCTTCAAGGATTAGCTCAGGAATGAAGGTCTGATAGTTTTGAGCAAGTTCCTCCAAGTTGGAATCTCCCTGCTGCATAAGCAGATGATTTAGGGCGTTGAGGCGCTTTTGTACTTCCTGGTACCGATTTGCATGGGCAAAGGGCTTTTGGCTTTCAGAGATTGCCTTTTCCAATTGTTGTTTCTCGTGGGCAATCGCGTGTTCCGTCTTTCTGATGACTGTCGGCACATTGTTGATGTGATAATCCAGGCTCTGAATTGTGCCAGAGTACCCATCCGAGAGGGCGAATATTGTTTTTGTATCTTTATTGCCTGGGAACTTGAAGTACGGTGTAACGTCGGTTGTGCTGAAAAAGGTATTGCGTCGAGTGACCTGAAGCCAGATTTCCATACCGCGATAGTCGCCAATTAATACTCGCTGAATATCATTTGTCCTGGCTTGTTGCCAAATTCTATAGGCAGTTTCAATAATGAACTTGCCAGCCTCTGCTCGCTCGCTGTGGATTCTTTCGGTTTCCCCATCGCGTAGCGTGATCATGAAATCTTCGGTGCGATTGCTGGCAATGATCTCTGCGGTTTCTTGTGACTCCTCCAGTTCAGCCTGATGTCTCGCGATGCTACCCGGTAATATTCTTTTGTGATACTCAAAGAGGTTTCGTGTCGTAATCCAGGAATCATAGAGGCGGATGAGTCGCCCCATTTCCGCCTCTAATTCGACATATTCCATGATTAGCGGGTTGCCCGAAGCGACTGCTTTGATCTGTGAGGCATTGAGGACAGCTTGATCGACGTCTTCCACTTCTCGCCCGGTGAATTTTCCTCGTAGAACCGCGCTGATGAACTTTTGTTTTGATTCGATCAGTTGCCAAATAAACCCATCTACGGAGCCTTTGGTGATATGGTAGTAAAGGTTGAGGGGGCAGCCTTTCTCGGCTAAGGCGTTACCAGGACGGGGATAGACAAGGTCGCCGGAAAAGGCCGTAATCATGCGACCATTGCGCTGGTCGAGGTCACGAGGGCGCCAGGGGGTTGTGAGATGATGAATGCCCACTAATCGCTCCTGTACGTTGGTTCCAGCCCCTGCCTTTTCAGTGCTGGCCAAAAGGATACGTACTGCGCCCGTATTCATGGAATTGAAGAGGGCAAGTTTGGCTGGATTGGTTTTGGCGTCATGGATAAACGCGATTTTCTCAGCCGGAATGCGATGCTTTTTCACGAGGTCGTTTTTGATAACGCCATAAATGCCATCTTGCAGTAAAAGCTCTTGTGTAGTCTGGTTCTCGCCATCTTCCGTATCTACCGTCTCCTCTTTTTTCCTCCCTTTCGGCGTTGCAATATCGATGAAGATGATTTGTGTCCCAAGATCGGTTTGAAACTCATCGTAGAGGCGCTTGACCGTTTCACAGAGTTTGGTCACTTTCGGGCTTTCGCCCTGAAAAGCAGGATCAACAAGCGCCATGTGGAGTGCGCTTTTGCGACCATCGCTGGTGATGACGAGCATATTGTCGTCTTTGGGATCAACTGCGCCAGAGCGAATCAGGTCTGCTCGCCGTCCTAACTGCTTAACATATTCCTTGAGTTCGGGAGAGGCATCGGTTTCGATGATCTGTGGGCCGGCAAAGGGAATGGTGGAGGCTGGAAGCTCCAATTCCTCGACGGTTTTCAAGTCCAAAACATTCCCCCAAATCGCCATCATTTCAGGGACGTTGATGAATTTATTGAAGCGCGTATTCATCCGATACCCCGATCCGTCCGGCTTCATCTCTAAGGAGGTTGTTGCTTCAGCGAAGCTCGCAGCCCAATTATCAAAATGGTGAAACCCTAATTGTTTCATCAGGTCGGGCTGTAAGTACATTTGTGTAATCCAGGCTTCGCAGAGTGTATTACTGATCGGCGTGCCGGTCATGAAGACCACTTTGTGTTTATTCTCCAGCAGCCATCGCGTTTTGTATTTGAGGTCTGTGGCCCGCATTGACCCAGCGTTAGGAATTCCCGCAATGCGCGTCATGTTGGTGTGGAATTCGAGATTCTTGAATAAATCCGCTTCGTCTACGAATAGTGCATTGATGCCGAGGTCTTCAAACGTGATGGTGTGAACGGAGTCATGTTTGATTGCTTTAGTTTTTTCCAGCATGGCTTCGTAGCGTTTGATTTTTTTCTGGATTTGCTTGGCTGTTAAGCGGTCATCCGGGTCTTTTGAGTTCTCTACTTCGGCGAGAGCCTCTGTAAGCTCCTTCAAGTCCTCATAGATGTATGCTTCTCTTATTTCAGGCTTCAGGGGCAATGCCTGAAATGCGGTGTGCGAGAGAATTACCAGATCAAAGTTATTCGTTGCAATGCGTGTAAGCAGTGCCCCGCGATTTGCCTCTTTTGTGTCTTCTTTGTCCGGTACAAGCAAATTGATTCCTGGATATAGTGTCCGAGCCATTGCGCCGGCCTGCTCGGTTAGATGGTTGGGAACAATTAAGAGGCTTTTGGAAATGAGTCCGATACGCTTCCCTTCCATTGCCGAAGCGACAGCAATAAAGGTCTTGCCGGCACCAACCAAATGTCCAATCAGGGTTGATGGTTCGGATAGGATGCGGGCAATTCCTGAGCGTTGAGATGTTCGTAACTGGATGTTTTTGTTTGAGCCGGGGAATTGCAAATGCTTGCCATCGTATTGACGGTCAACGAAGCAGTTGATTGTTTCATTGTAGTTTGCAGCAGCAATTGCTGCTCGGTTTTCATCTTCCCAGAGCCAGGCACGGAAACGAGTCTGAATATCTGTTAGCTTTGCCTGCGCAAGCAGTGATTCCTTGTCATTGATGACATATTCCTTGTCAACAAGGTCGTAGACAATGGGCGTTTTGGAATTTAAGCCGCAGGCAATCAGCTCAATAGCATCTTTGCGTGAGGTGCCCCAGACGGTTTTTGCTTCAATGGAAGTTCTAGCGTCGAAGGCGACGCCAGTAATCGTCCACTCATTGGTGGCCTTGTTATGTGTGGCTTTAGCGCTCTTGGCACTGGGAATGATTTCGGCAATAAACCCGTTGATGAAGGCCGGATCAATCCAAACGGCGCCAAGTCGGGCAATGATTTTGCCAGGCGGAAGAAGTGGGGGAAGGGCTTCGGTTAAGGCTTCTACGTTGATATTATATTTTGTGTCAATCGCGGCAGCGGCCACTGCTTCTTTGTGCTTGACGCGAACGTTCCCACTTAAATATTCGCTACGGGAGACAAGCTGTCCATCGGGTGTTTCAAAAATGAGTCCCGTTAGCTCACTTAGTGCGGTCGCTCGGTCAACCCCTCTGAGTTCACAGATCAAGTCAATATCCACACGTGCCTTTTGAGCGAACGACCATTGGAGCGCGTCTGCCGACGTTGTGATCTGCGGTTTAGTGAAAGGGATGATGGTATTTTCAAAGAAAATATCTGTTTTGACCCACTCGATGCCTTTCTTTTTTTCCAGCCCTCGGACGAATAGCAAGATAGGGGAAGTTTTATTTACCCCTTTGAGACTGAGCTTGTTGATGGGGCCAAAACTGCGCCGGAAGGTGTCGTAGGCTTGGTTTAATTTGAGGCGTAGATTATCAATAACAGAATCAGACTCTTCCAAGAGCTGTTGTGCCTTAATGTAATTCTTTGCTTTGGTGTAAAGGTCAAAGATAGCGACTGCGATATGCCGAGACCCATCACTGAGGATAAGTGCGTCCAACGTGTGATCCAACGTGTGATCAGCGGTCGTGGTCGGTTGTGGGGTCGCTTCTTGTATCGGAGCGGGCTCAGCTAACGGAGCGAAGCTCTGTAGCTGTTTGCCTAGTTGTCCCTGAATGGCCGCCCCTAAAGATGGGTGCGTTGATTTGATTACCATCTCGTTATTGGCATACATCCCGCGCGAGAGTTGGGGCTTTCCCAGAATGTACGCAGGATTGGCTGCAAAGTGTGAATTGATTCGTGTCGCAGTATCTTGAATATCGACGAGCGAAGTGAGTGTCCACTCCGTATTTGTGGAAGGTTTTTTACGCAGGATGATGATGTCAGTAATGACCTGCGTGTGGGCTGTTTGCAGAAAAGCGTCACTTGGCAAACGAACCGCGGCCAGCAATTCTGTGTGTTGTGCCAAATACTCACGAACGCGCTGGTCTGCCTTGTCGAGTGTGTAACGAGACGTAATGAAGGCCATCACTCCGCCTGGCTTCAGGTATTCAATGCTTTTGGCGAAAAAGTAATCGTGAATTGAAGAGCGAAGCTTTTTTTTGATTGTTGTGTCAACTACGGGGTAATCCCCAAAAGGCACATTGGAGATAATAAGATCAAAAAAACCTTTTGGTAATTTTGCTTTCTCATACCCATCAATAATGATGTGTGTTTCGGGATAGATGGCTTGGAGAAGCTGCCCCGTTAGAATGTCAAGCTCAACGCCTGTAATCTGTGCCTGTGGACGTAGGGCATCGGGCAATCGTCCGATAAAATTCCCAGCCCCTGCGGATGGTTCAAGTAACCGCAGTGTTGACCAGTTGGCGATTCCCGCATCTACCAGTGCTGCATAAATCGCGTCAATTACCTCTGTAGAGGTGTAATGCGCATTTAATTGCGATGCGAGCAAGGCGCTCTTTTCTGTTTCGGATAAATTGAGCGCTTCCATTTCAGGGCTGAGGCTGCTCCACAAGTATCCGCCCTGAAGAAATGCCATTTTCAGGGTCTGTGTTGATCCCCAGCCGGAATATGCCGCCATTTGGTCTTTTTGTTCCTCTGTGGCTGGCTGGCCGTTGAGAGCGCGGAGGGTTTCGAGAGCCTTGATGTTGGCAGCGTAGCGGGCAGAAGGAGTTCCTGCTGTGAAGGTGTGAGGTTTGATTGTGTACATCGTGAGAAAAAGAGATAGCCAGGCAGTTCATGAATTCTGATTCATGAACTGTCCGGTGGTATGTTGTGAGATTTCTAGAAATCGGAGGGGAAGCCGAATGTTAAGCAGGGTCTGAGATCATCATCCGGCCCAACATATGCCCAGATTGTTTGTTCTTCGTGCTGGAATCGAAGGTACTGACCGTCCGACTCTTGCGACCTGACGGTGATGATGAATTGCGTGACCAGAGCCGTTTTGTCAACGACTTCTGCCGATAAATTGTCTGTGATTACCGCAGGATACTTGAGGCGATTGTCGTGAATTGGAATCAGAACCCCGTCTTTGATGGCCTGTTTGCGTGTATAGCGAGAAATGACTTCAAATTCCATAACGCATGTTTCTGCCCGCCTTTTTTACATTTGTTGTCGTACCTGTTGCATCACCTGATTCCATTTTGTTTCTGTGGTGTCGTAGGTCGCTCTAAAACTACTTGCCCATACCTCAAAACCAACTTTCTTTGCTTCTGAGACGAAATAGGGAATGGCCTGCTTGAGATTGGCTTCGCTTACTTGTTCTGGCGGGGATGTGAATTGAGGGGTAGGTTTTGCTATGGGCTTAATGAAACCTTCCTGCTTTAACTGCTTGTAGATCGTGGAAGCGCCCACTCTGGCTGCTTGTGCATTGTGGCGTACCTGAAGAGCGTAGATGTCGTCTACTACCGCCCATAACGTTTGTGTGAATTGCTTTGTGAGACGGGCTTCGCTTTCCTGAATTGCCTTCTGAAAACCTGATAAGGCAAAATTTACTGGCTCGCCGCGAAGCGGGGTGTTGATCGGGATATTTTCATGTTTTCTTTCCTTATTAAAGGATGCTTCAGGCTTTGAAGTATCAAGTGGAATTCTTGAAGTAATGGGTAAGGCGTTTGAATTAGGAGAAGCTGGGGCGGGAGAAGGAGCCGGTGGGGAGGGAAGGTGAACGGAAGGAATAGGAGATGGTGATGGTTCTTTTGGTCGGAAGCTGTCTTCAGGAAGATTGAAACTGATGAGCAAGGGAAGACCGTTGCGAAGGTGTGTTGTCCGGTTGATTAGGCCGGCCTCTGCGAGGAAATTTAAGGCCTTTGCCAGCGTTGCTGAAGCACATTTTGTGATCTTGCATAGATGCTCCCAGGGCGTGAGAATGCCACAGCCGTCTACTGTAGACTCGATTTTTAAGTGGAGTGGCTTTGTACCGTAGCGAGTCAAGGCGTAGCGTAAATTCTGATAGATTGTGAGCAGCTTCGCACCAGAAATGCCAGACTTCTTTTCCGCCTCTTCGGATTGTAAGAATTCAAAGAAGGTGTTTTCGATTAGCAGGAAATTTTTGCGTTGTGTAGATGGGGTTTTGGTTGCATGGATCAGCGTGAATGTCATGGGGAATTGCCTTTCTTTTTTTTGACTTGACATTCATCCTAACGTGCTTAACATTAGATTCCAGTATGAATGTCATTAAGGTCTGAATCGTTCGTGCGATTCGGGCCTTTCCTTTCCCCGTGCATTTCCTGTGCCAAATTTTACGAACCATTCTTGAAGCGTTTTATCATTCGAGTGCTGACCCCTAAAATGTTGGAAGCTGCTGTTAATGTTTTAGCTTCCTGGGCTACCCTTGTAGCATATAATTGTTTTAGCTCATGGATTGTCACCGGCTCGTGGAGAGTGAAAAATGGGGTTACTTGTTCCTGGTAAATATTCATCTCAATCTTTGCTTCCCGTAGGGTATTTGTCACCTCTGTATAAGTGATTAACTCTCCATCTGGATATGTTGCTGCCAAATGCTCAATGAACTTGATTAACTGCCGATTGTTTCCCGGCCAGGGATATTCGTGGACAATATGGTGATACGCTTGCTCGTCTACTATTAACTGCTGAATGGTTTCTCTGCCTGCTATTCTTCTCCCCAGGTTCATATTGTGAATTGTGAGATGGATTGCCGGTAAAATGTTTTCTCGACACTCAGCCAGGGGGAGCATTTTTATTTGGCCGCCAATGAGCCGATAATATAAATCGCTTCTAAATTTTCCGGCTGCAATTGCTGATGGAATATCCCGGTTGGTTGCGGCGATAATACGGACATCCACTTTTGTTAGGCTGGAATCGCCAACTTTCCTTATTTTTTGTTCTTGGAGTACCTGTAATAGTTGAGCTTGAAACTCCTCGCCTGATTCTGCGATTTCATCCAGAAAGAGTGTCCCTCCATTCGCTGTCTCAAATAGCCCTTTGTGGTCTTTCCCTGCTCCCGTGAAGGAGCCTTTTCTGTGGCCAAAGAGCGTGGATTCCATTGTTCCTTCCGCGAGCGTTGTGCAATTGATTGGTAGAAATACGCCTTTTGCTCGTCTGGAGTGATCATGAATGAATCTCGCTAAGGTAGTTTTCCCTGTGCCAGTATCTCCCGTAACCAATAAATGTGAGTCTGACCTGCTGGCAGTATGAATTTGCCGGAGCATTGGCATCTGCTTGGGGCTGCGAAAGACTACCTGATCCTTGATTTCTTTCTGAGAGAGATTGCTATTAGCGACAAGATTAATGCCGCGGGAAGCATTGTGAATTTTGTCGATAACTATCTGTATATCGTCTTCTGTGGCCCATAGTCTAGCCTGCTTGTCCAGGCAATTGAAAGCATCAGAGCCGTCTGTGAACTTAGCAAGAATAATCACTGAAGGAGGAAGATCAGTTACTATACAATCAATGACTGCTTCCTGATATGCTGGACAATCAAGAATGATCAGTTTGAAGTTCTTGCATTTTTCGGCTAGTTCGTCTGTTACTTTGCTTGTATCAATTGACAGTGTGGAAATCTGGGTTTTGCTGGCAGTGCTATTAAGACTGATAGGAAAACTTGTCTTGTCTTTGATTATAAGGGTCTTAAACAACTTTCCTCCTGTTGGAATTTTATCTTTTTTACCTGCCGCATTTTTATAAGCTAGAACGGAAAGTGGATAGTTTTGTACTGTTCCTTAAAATGTGATCAAAAGTGATTACATTTCGCGCGAGCGGTTTTCCCACTCGCCGTTTCGTTCTTTGAGGGACGCGATGGTGCGGCTGTTTGATGGCCTGCCAAACGAACTTTCGTTCTCCCACGCCTTTGGACGGGTGTGGTCGCTCGCGTTTCTAAAGTCTGCCCCTGAACAGTAGCCATCACGAGGCGAACATCCGTAGATGCCGCCCCCTTCTCACTTGGCAGTGAGGCGTTCCGACTTTCCAACCGGGCTTTGTACCTCGTCATCAGAATGACTTTAACCTGAGCCGGTGGCGTTGACCGGGTAATCTCAACATCATTCTGACGGGCTTTGAGGTTGGTCGCGGCAATCCGGTCACTCGGCGCAGCCTGCCCGCATTTCAGGCATTGAAAAGCATCCCCCACGCGGTTCCTACGATCCAAAGAACCACACATCGGACACAATTGACTGCTATAGGCCGGATTGACCTGCTCTCGATGAAAACCTTTCACCGACGCCTTGAAATCTACGCGCTCGTTGGCAATTGAGCGATGCCATAACGACACGCGCCGTGATAGCTGCTTGCTGTGCGTTTTGCCACGCAAGTCTAAATTCTCCGTCACAACTATTCGGGGCTGTCTCGTTACGACAATCTGATTGATGGCATGATTCATGATGCGGCCAACGGTGGACTTGAGTTTGCCTTGCCACTTCTGTTGTTGCTGTTGGCCTAAATTGTTGCGCACAATGCGCGCGGCTTTTGCATGATTGCCCTTCGCAATCGCCTTATTTTTTACCGAATGTAGTTTGTTGCGTTTGCGTCCCTTGCCACACAACTGGTCAGAAGCCGTAAGGAGTGTTGGCCCTAATTCCTTCCCATACTCGTTGCCTTCTTCATCGGTAAAGACTTCAGTCAGCCCAGCGTCCACGGCGGCTACATCACCGGTTAGTGCCGCCACTTCCGGTAAATTAAATCCGGTGTGAATGTGAATGCAGCGGGTGGTCGGATCAAGCGCCAAGCGAATGTTACCTGCGATGGTGGTTTGCCCCTTCAGCACGATGGCGATGCGCTTGCCGGGCGTGAGTCCCGCCACTTCAATCACTTGTCGGAACGCATCGGTGCGGACGGTGTACATGCCCAAATCTAGCGCGAGCGAGCGTGCGATTCGCACTTGTGGAGCGCGGCCTCTCAGTTTACGAAAGGTGCGCCGAATGTAGGCTTGCACTTGTTTGCGTTCAGCGACAGTCAGCTTGATAGCGGGATTCAGCGGGGCGCGGACTAAGATGAGTGTTGCCAGACGCGGCTCACTGTAAATAAGCCAGTTGGCGTAATGACGCTGACTCTCCGTCCATTTGAGGGCGGGAATGCGAGTGCGAATTTCTTCGGCAAAGACGGCGTACCATTTCACGACGGTTTCGTGAGCGTCCTTGAGGGCGAGCTTCCAGGCGCATCCTTGTGGGCCAAAGGGCGAAACGTACTTGGCTTTGACCAGTTCATCACGCCGGATGCGATCAGTCAGCGCAGTAGTGAAGTTCGTTCCGGTCAGGTAAAAGTCGAGATGAGATTGCTTCTCATCTGCGTAAGCGCGAACCAGAGCTTCGGCTTGTTGCCATTTGCCAATATTTAGTTGTTCACTGACCCGCTTAACTGTTCGCATCTTGCTCCTGAATTATTTCCTTTAGCTTTTTTTATACTTTCGTAGCCCGTACAAGCGGGAACTGAAAACGTGAACAATAGAAAGCAAGTCTTGTGTCATTTCGGCTTGAGAGCAGAGTAAATGCCGCTTGCGCTCGCATGTTTTTTAGATTTTGCCACCTTGTATTTGTTTAGCGACTCCTCCCACCCCTCTTTAGTACGCAGGTTGTAGAGATGCTTGGCACTGCGAGTTAAGGTCTGAGCTGCAACGTATTGATGATCTTCTGGGGTAACAGGCCGAGACGCCAGAATGTGAATCGTATAGTTTGTGTTGGCCTCCGCCGTGATCGTTAATTTGTATTCGCTCGCGATGGCAGCGATGAACGGGAATTCGGCTGCTGAAGTGACCTTGTAGGGAATAGAGGAGTTTAGTGTTACGGTGACAGGCGTGCCTGCGACTCTAATGCCGAGGTTGAGATATGCGCCTTCAGCGAGCTGATGTGAAACTGTTTGCTCTTCGTCAGCAGCGATCTGTCTTTGTACTGGAGCTTGGGCGAAGACATGGGTGAGTGTAAGGTACGCAAAACAAAGGAACCAGGTAATTTTCATCGTTTGTTAATAGTTTTTCTTCGACCATAGACACTTTCTCAGGTGGAAATGTCCCTAAAATAAAGCTTGTTATCACGTTTTTTGCACTCATTTTTGTTCATTGTGATGTAGTTCGTCCTTGCGCAGACCTGGAGAATCCTGCCTGCTATAAGGCGAGTTCTTTTTTTATGAAATAAAGTGAGAAAATTTGGCTAAACGTCCCGACTGAGATATTCAGCAAGGCGACTGCGGAGAAGGCAGGCTTTGTTTCGTAGTGTTTTGGGGCGAATGTTGAGCCGCTTCGCAAGTGCTTTACGGGCAATCTCGGGCCGCGACTCTGTCGTGTTGTAGTAGCCTATTAAGATTTCACGTTCCAGGTTTGAGAAATTGTTTAGACCATTGGTTAGTCGCTCATTTATTAGCTCTTTATCGTCATCCAGCATTGGCGGAGTTGGAAGGTTTTTGGCTTCGTTCAAGGATAGGGTCGGTGGTGTTTGTGCTAGATGCTCTCGCCAGATATTTCTGGCAACACCGTAGAAGAAAGATTTGCGGTTGATTGCTTTGCCACTGTCAAGGATTTTTGCCACTCGGTCAAAGGTTAAATCGGTAAGGTGAGACGGATCGATTGCGCCTCGAAAGGAAAAGAAAATAATTAGTGACTGCCGCATTTCTTCGTATTGTTCGGCGGCCTGTATCGGGCTTGTGTCAAAAACTTGTAACAACGTCTCCCATGAACTTATTGTTAACTCGACCCTCATTTGGTTTCTCCACACCCTATCTTTGAAAGCACCTTTGGTTGCCTTTGTCTGTAGGAGTAAGAAAAGCCTGTCACTGCAAAAATTATCTGGGCAAAAATTATCTGGCGACAAACAATTCTTCCAGCCACATGTTTTTTTGAGAGGACTGATCTTTAGCCAAGGGCATTGTACCTGATAGTCAGTAAAAAACAATGATTAACACTTGATTGTTGAAACCGCTCTTCCAAAGTCGCGCAAAGTTAGACATGCGCAGTTTTGGATGGGACGCTCTTCGGGACCCCATACCGCTACGGGGAAACGGTTGTTGGATGGGCTGCTGAGCAAGAGGGAGAAAGGCTGAAAACTCTCCCCCTCTTGTTTATGCTTATTCTCTATTTATTTGGCTTTATTTAACCGGGTCAGTGCCAAATAAGTTAAAGAACCTGCTCGTTTTGGTGGAAATCGAGAAATACGTCCCTTTTCGAGTCTGTCCGAAGAAGGAGTAGAAATCGTCTACCTTGCGAGCGTTGTAGCCAACAGCCAGGCGAATGTCGCTGATGGGCCAATAGCCAATCTCGGCTCCGTAGCTGTACCTCGTGCCGCCAAGCCCAAATTGTCCAAATCCTCGACCTTCAAGCGTGAAGTCAAAGTATCTGGCAAAGCGGTTCTGCAAACGCGCTTGATACAGGTAGGTGTCGGTGCTGGTACCGATTAAGTTCAGCCCGACTGATTGGCTATGCCGCCAGGCAAAGCGTCCGTAGAGTTCAACTTTCTGGGTCAGGTTGACTAAGCCATCCGAACTGATCTGCTGGATGTTTTCTGATTTCAAAGTGAAATTGAGAGCGCTTGTGCTTGGTATGTCGCGCTCATAGCGGCGAATGTCGTAGCTGAAGAGCATTGCCGTGCGGTCGGATTCCAAAGGACGCCAAGCCAGTGAGACGCGACCGGTTAGTTGATTCTGGCCATTATTTTCGCCTTTATTTTGGCCTTGTGGCATTTTTAGGTTCAGTAATGACTCCCGAATCTGCCCCATGAGGGTAAGAGAATCGCTCAGCTTGCCGGTTGCCCCTAAGCTGAAGATGTGTCCAAAGCCATTACGGTCGCGGAGTTCATAGCGGCTAGAAGCCTTGAAATCATGTCCTTCAGGGGCGTAACTCAACCCAAGAATGCCAGAGGTAAAGCTTCCTTGCTGCCCGGCAATATGGAAACCTTGCTCGACACCAAAATCCAATGACAGCGATTTGCGTAGCGATAACTGGTCATTAACGCCCAAGACCATGTAACTATCCGTGCTGCTGACGCCGTTTTCGATCTGATACCGACCGTTAAGGCCAATGCCAGCCCACGGTAGCTTGCTTTCAATCCCCATGCTGAGTTCGTGGCGACCGGCGGTTACCGCAAATCCATTGCTGCTTACGTCGGCAGTCGGAATGATGGGGGCTGAACCCATCCGATTGTTGATGACGAGTTTGGCGAATTTGTTGATTTCCCAGCTTGCGCCGAGAGTCGTCTGATTTGGAAACGACTGGTCATGTGAGGATGAGAGATTCTGTTCCCGTTGGAGGTTGATTTCCAACCGTTCCATTGGTTTGATCTCTGCTCCTACTGTGACCATTTGGGAAACTGTTTGTCCCGTCGCTACGGTGAACGTGTTGGTGGAAGGAGCAGTGACAGTCCCGAGCCCTGTCCCAAATCCCGGATTGACAGCCGTGACTGTGCTTGAACCGTTATTGTTCAGGTCACGATAATCATAGCCGCCCGTTAATTTCAGCCAAGGAGTGATCTGTTGACTGTACGATGCCCCAAAAGTACGGCGATTGTTGTTTACGTTTGCCGTATGGTTGCGCTCGTCAATCCCTTCAATGCGTAGCGTGCCCCCTTTCACCGGGTCCATACTGTATTGCAGTGTTGTTCGCTGGTTGCCAGGTGTGACTGTCCCACCGAAAGGATTGTAAAAGCCTTGATCGGACTTCAGGCACACGCCCTGGAACTTGGAATTATAACGATGGAAGGGCAAGTTTAACTCAGCACGATAGGCATCTCCTGTTTGTGAGCCAGAGGCACCCGACCCATTAAAAAAGAAATTGCCTGCGTTCATGAGTTCTCCACTCGTTCTTGCCCCTTCCACCGAGAGGAAGCCGGAGCCAAGCGATTTGCGAACATGTAGACCCCCAACTGTCCATGTATTCGCAGCGCCTTGTTTTTGGTCAACATAGCTTCCTCCAACCTCGAAGCCGGCTCTACCCCATTTGTATTGAGCGGCTCCCCCATAGACAGAATTGCGCAGTCCGCCCTCTCGATGCTCGTAGGTGGCAATGATCTGCACAAGATTCAGGTTATAAGTAAAAGGATTGATTGGACGCAGGAAATAGATGGTTCCCATCGTGTAATCAATGTTGTAGTCAATATTTCGTTGCAACCCTTCTCGCTTGAGAATCACTTCGGGATTGCGACGGTCTCGGACCTCGACAAAGATTTGTTCGCTTCCGAGTAAAATATCGCGGTTACTCAGCACGCCATACCCAGTTGAGCCGCCAGCAAATACATCGCGCGCGAAGGCCGTATCGGGACGTGCCCCAATCGCGGTAATGAATGAACCGCTGTCTTCCAGGTGAATTTTGCCACCGGTTAGACGGCGATTGTATTCCGCTAATGAATTGCTGTTACTCAAGCTCAAGGATGGCTGAAGTTGTGTTCGGTTCAGGTAATTGCCATTCTCGCGGCCTGAAAGGGTGAAGTCCCCGAACATGCCGTAAGAAGTGTTTCGCTCTAATAAAGCATAAATTTTGCTGTTAGAGAGCGTCTCGTTTTGGGATTGTGAAGTATCCCCGAACGTGTCGTAGCGACGCAGGCTATTGTCCAGATCAAACAAGCTGTTCTGGTTGGCGAACCGATTCAAGGGACGGGCTGAATCATAGCTGAACGTAACCATCGTCTTGTCGCTCAAAACAGGCGCTTTGATGAAGACTTGTCCACGTCCTTGTACTTGTTCATCCGTCCGCATGAAGGCGTTCTCCGGTGAAGCCTTACCAACTGACACAGTGGCATTCGAGACCATGATCGTTGGTCGGATATCCGGCGTAACTCGCACATCAAGGGGCAGGGAATTAATGTCCCCCGTCGAAGCAAGTAGTGTTACCACGCCAGCTTTGCTGGGGGAAAAGAAGCGCAGTTCCGCAATTCCGTTTTCTGTGTGTAGCTGGAATTCGTTCTGTGAAACCGGATTGCTCGCGCCAGTAGCATTTGATCCAGCTTCACCGTTGAGGGCACCGTTCAGAGTATGGAGGGCACGAGTCGTTAGGGTTTCTCCAATGCCCACGAGTGTCCCGGCACTCGCTTTGATACGAATGTCGGTATCCTGGGCGGGCAGCCCTTTGGCATCCAGCACTTGAACGCCTACTACGATTGAGTCGCGTCCGCCAGCTCGAACGGATTGGCTAACCGGCGTAACGACGATTTGGCCGGCCTGTCCGCCCTTGTAGAGCGTGACGGCAATTATTTGCCCTTCCTCTCCGTTGGGGCCAACTGCCTTCACTTGCACCTGATTCGCTCCCGGTTGGACGGGAATTGCGTTGTAGGTATATTCCACGGACTTGGTGCTTGTATCGCGACGGGTTGTTCCGATTTGCTTGTCGCTGATGGGTGTGTCGTTTACCGAAAGTTCAAGCTTGTAGTCCAGGGATGTGCGTAAACGAAGGTCTAACGCCGCACCTTTGATGACTTCACCGTTTTTATAATTGGTGACTTGAATTTCTCCCGCTTTGGGCGCTGGAAGGGTTTGTTTGGCAAGTAGTCCCTGGTCCAACGGATTTTCACGGCCTGCCTGTTGGTCCGCCGCTTCGTGAAGTTTTTTATCTTTTCGTTCCTTTTCTGTAAGCGGTTCCGATGTATCGCAGGGTTGACGCTTCTCTGGATCGAGTGTGATTTCTGGTCGTTTCCAGTCTTTGGGCTGGAGCGGAAAATTGACGCGATAGAGACCGCCGCCTAGTAACGGACGAACCAATCGTGTCCAACTGTGTTGGTAATTTAGTCCTTCATCGAGTAGGACATCGCCTGGGGGTAGAGTCTGCGGATCAAGTGTGAGACCCATATTGCCAACATCGATTAAGGGGAAATTGTACAACCCTGCGGTATCGGTCAGTACCGAGCGACCATTGGATGTATAGATGCGGGCTGAACTGACAGGCCGATCCTCGCCTTCGTCAAAATAGCCATTCCCATTCAAGTCTTCAAAAACGCGACCAATGATGATTTGACTATCATCAAAGACGCCTAATGAAACAAATACGGTAGAACGCGCTCCACCTGTGGTTACTTTGTCGCCATTCGGGAAACTCCCTTCGGCAACTGCAACATTGGTGTGTTCACCCGGCGCTGCTCCGGTGCCAATTCGCACCCGGTAAATGATGGAAACCGCTTCCTGGGAAATGAGTGTCCCTAAGTTGAAGGTTAGTTTATTACCGATCACGACAGGAGTAATTGGTGTCAATTGCTTGTTGCGTTCAATCGTCGCTGTTGCATCAATGTAGCTGAAGGAACGAGGTAAGGTGTCATTGATGATAACATTTGAGGCGTTAATCGCTGTCGTGTTGCGAACGTCGAGCCGATAGCTGACCGTATCGCCAATGACTGCGGTATTGCGATCATTCGTTTTTCTGATATCAAGTGTAACCAGCTCGTAGAGTGGAATGTTGAAGACTAAGAGGGACATGTCTTTCAATGTCACTACGTTCTGCGTCGTCACGAATGACCCCGGCAACGCTAATGGTTGTCCATCTGCCGCCTTGAGTGTGATGTCAAACAGGCCATTGGCTGTTGGAGTTGTGGTGACTTCGATCAGGCGAGCTACATAGCTTGGCGACGTTACGGAAATGTAGAACTTGGCAGGTAGATTGCCAGTTCCCAACTGCGACGGGTCAAAAGTGAAATTGAATCCGCCAGAGGAGGGCGTAACATGCGTAGACTTGTTGGGTTGATTGGGGGCAAGCCCAACATCTGCTGGTAGCGTGATCGGTGTTTTGGCGGCAGCATCTGAACTCAGGATGACCGTCGCTCCACCTACTGGGATCGTTCCCAGCGAGCGTCCAGCATAGACGATCCCGACCGGATTGACGGTCATTTTGACAGGATTTGATGTGACCGGATCAAAGTTTGACCCCATCACTGTAAAAGTGTTGATGATGCCAACGCCGGGTAATGTCTGGTCAATCATGATTTGGAACTGAAGCGTGACAACCTGATTGAGTGCGATGGAGGGGAAAGCTGCCATTACTTGTGTTGGGATGGCCTGCCCCGGATCGGTGTCAGCCGCATCTGTTTGGGGAACGCCATCAATAAATAGCGTGCCTGCCACATAGGATGTTCCGGTCGGAAGGTCATCTTTGAGAATGACATTTAATCCTGCCGAGCCGCCTGTGTTTTTGAAGGCCAATGTGATCCAGTACGGCTGACCGGGGATGACGGTTGCCTTGTCTGTGCTATTCAACGCATCCGTTTTGTTCGTTGAGATTCCTTTGAAGGGCGGAAGTGCCGGATTCTTGGGATTGGTAATCTCCGGCCCTTTGAGGGTTCCGATCAGGATATTTCCTTTATCTGAACTGTTGCCGTTCGGATAAGTAGCAGTGCCTGTGGCGGTAATGCCAACATTGATTTCTGTCTGCGGAGCTACGGCTCCGGTGTCAACCTCTGCCAGAACAGTCACGCATGCTCCTGGTGCGAGGGAAGGGAAAGTCGTGGAACTGAGCGTAATCTTGCTGTCTCCTGCTCCGATTTTGCCGTCATTGTCTATGTCAAAATAGAGGTTTTTGATTACCGAAGGCGGCGTAATGGTTTGGTTACTTATGACATACTGATTATTGCTATTGCCTGTATTGCATACCAGGAATGACCGCACAATTACTTCTCGCGGCCCGGCGTAAGAACTGACTGTGGTTTCGTCAGGAGAAACAGCAACGCCTCCCACCGGAAGTACGGTGACGGTTACTGTGTTTGAGACGGCATTCCCTGTTTCTCCAGTAGAAGGGTCAGTGTAGGTCGCCCTCGCTACGTTAGAGATGATTGTGCCTGCTGCTGTTTGTGCCCAGGTGGGTGTCATCAGAGCAAGCAGCAGGCTCAGTAAGAATATTTTCTTCATTTTGGCTCCTAAAAAATAAGAAATGCGAAATAGAGGGGCCATTACAGCCCCCTATTTATAGGAATTACTTAATCATCCGTTTGAATGAGAAAGTGCCGCTTGCTCCGGCAGCGAGACTCGCTACGGTGTCTGTTAACACTGAACTTCCGGCAACATCTCCTGTGAGCGTGCCGCTGTTGGTGTCGGTGGCTGAACCGACTACCTGTGTCGTCGTACTACCCCAGTTATTTGGGGCAGCATTCCCATCTTCGGTAATCACGATGTTTGTCGCGTTCAATGTCACGCTCCCGGTCCCACCCGTTGACGCAAGGTTGCTGTACTGGACGTTGTAAATGATTTGTGCGCCCGGCACAGGGTCTGTTGCGGCACCAATCCCGGTCGAATTTGAAATGGACGAAGTTTTGACCAGTTTCAAATAGCCGGTGTAGATGCGATCAATGGTGTTATTGGATTTGGTAGGATCATTTGTGCTGGTTGCTTTGATGATCGTATCAAAGCCGGTGAGAACGCTCTGTCCGGTTGGTATCGTAACGCGCACCTGGTAGTTTTGCGTTGCGTTCGGAGCCAATACGCCTGTCGTTACCGTGGCGCCACCGCTTACGGTTGTCCAGGTTGTACCACCATCGAGGGAAATCTCGACAGTAGAGCCGGCTGGAACGGTTGGGGTGCTGAGAACGAATGAATCGTTCGAGTTCCCCGTGTTTTGCAGCGTATTGTTGAAGACAATGGTGGCCGCAGCGGTTGTGTTTCCGCTCGGTACTTGAATCCCAGTGAGCTGGGATTTGTTCGTGTAGTCATCGTTGTTGCTGGTTGGTCCCGTTGCGCCCGGTGTTCCTGCCGGACCGTTGAGAACAGATACATTGACAGTTACCGGCGTGGTTTGGATTACGCCGTTGCCGTCAATCGTTCCTGCTGCTGGGCCTTCATTGAAGTTGGCGTTGCCGTCGCCAGCATTCGGGGCAGCGTCACCCGATTGATCAGTGATCGGCTGATTTAAACTGTTGGTTGCGAACGTATCCGCAATAATCGAGATTGGGCGTGAAGGGGAGGCCGTGGGTTGTACCACGACATCAAATGGAATGATCGCTGTACAGGCCCCAGCCGCAAGACTGTTGCCAATGTTGAAGGCGATTCTGGTTACTGAAGCTAACGTGGCCGGAGGCGTAGTTGTCCAGGCTGCCGCAGTTGGCGCTACGGACAACGGATCGGTGGTGTACAGGGTTCCAGCCGGGAAGGTCTGTCCACTGCGCAAAACCGTGTCATTCGGGATCGGTGCAAAAATAAAGACCCCTGTTGCCGCTGCCACTGGCGCTCCCGGTAAAGTAATGGAAGTCGCAGCACGATTCCCTGAGTTACAGTCCTGGAGTGTATACGTCATCGTGTCGCCTACTGTTACCGGACCCGTAGGAGCCGTTAACGTGATGGCGATCATGGCGTCTTTTTCAATGGCTGTTGTGATTGAGCCTAGTGCTTCACGAATCCCATTGACAGCCGTTGCGTCCGTCGTCGTGATGCCGTTGGCACTGGCGACATTTGGTTGGTTGTCAAAACTTGGACTCCCCGTGGTGGCGTCGCCCAATGTGACAGATACACTGGCGCCAGGCGTGGCTGCAGCGTTGGCTGTGATTTTGACGACAACGGGCAAGCTGATGTTCGGATTCAACGAAGGTGTCGTTGTGGAAGTCAGGAGGTTCGTTTCTCCAGCATCCAAAACGCCATTTCCATTGGTATCTGCAAACATCGCCGTTACCGTCACCGGGCCACTGACAACCGCTCCTGCTCCCGCTGCCGGGAAGGTCATGACTTCAGGATAGTTGCCCGTATTGGTGAGCGTGAACGTGAGGGTTGCACTTTGGCCAGGAACAAGATTGGGTACTGTCCCCGCGTCAGGCGTGATGGTGATACCGGCAACTTTGAGTACGGTGACTGTCACCGTATTCGAGGTGCCGTTGTGCGTGTTGGCGGCAGGGTCTGTGTAGGTGTATTTCGCTGTATTGCTAATCACCGTTCCGGCAGGTGTTGCCGTTTGTGCAAAGGCTTGCAACAGGAAGACCCCGCAAATCAGACAAAGAAAAAATAAGGCTTTTATCTTCATTTGGCTCCTTCCTATTTAATTAAGCGGCTGAATGTGCAGGTCGCGACCTGCCCTGCCGTCAGAGGGTTCGTAAGTTGGAACGTGAGACTCGTCGATCCAGCAGAATCGCCGGTAATCGTCGCTGGAACGGTACATGAGGCCGACCCTACAACTTGGGTTGTGTTTGCCCCCCAGTTATTCGGTGCCGTATTACCGTCTTCCGTGATCGTCACGTTCGAGGATTGCAGAGGGAAACGATTGATGACATTCCACGGCCCGTTGGTGAGCAAAGGGTCTGGGGTTGTGCCGGGAAGTTTCCCTGTAATTGTAAGGGTATAAGTAACTTGTGCGCCTGGAACAGCATCTGATGCTCCGCCAACGCCCGTTGAATTTGTCGTGGTTGCCGATTTGACCACGTCCGCCGAGCCAGTAATGATGGTGTCACCGGTTGAGTCAAAAATCTGATCGCCAGGACAAGTACCACCCCAAGCGCCGCCGCCTACCCAAGTGCGAGCATGGGAGACGTTGGCATACGAGGTCGCCATTGGGGTTTGTGTCCCCGCAAAATAGAGACCCACATACATCGTGACCGTGAGATTGGTTTTCCCTGCGTATTTGGCGTTCGGAAAGGTGTGACGGGCAAGGAAATTAACTGACTGGCCGGGATCTAAGGTGATTCCACCGAACGGAACATTGGCGGAGTCTACCGTGTGAATGCTGGAAGTTAGCGTGGTTGTCGTGCTTGACAAGCCAGCCGCCGACTTTAACATCTTCCAGGTAGCGCCCCCGTCAAAAGAGACTTCGGTGGTAATGTCCTGCGCGTTGTCGAAGAAGATTCCGGCAGCACCGCCCGTGTAATAGATGACATTGGGAGTGTCCGCTTCATTGGCGGATTTGTTCCCCTGAATCAAACCAAATGAGAAGGGAATTGTCCCTGTGTTCTTGATTTGCTTCGGCGAAGTAACCACGATGTTACCGCTTAGCGTACTGAAATCAGGCTCAGCCCATGTCGTGTGATCATAATGCTCGCAGTTTGTCGTGATGTTATTCATGACCGTGCTGCTAACATTGGATTGTGGGCCAATGTAAACAAGCGGCGAACCGGTAAGGGCTGTTTGCTGTTGTACGCCGTTGCCATCGGTTGAACCGGGGGCAGTACCTTCATCAAAGTTGGCATTGCCGTCACCAGCCATTGGTGTGGGATCGCCGGATTGATCGGTAATTGTGGTTCCAAGCGAGTTGGTCCCAAAGGCGTCCACGATTTCGGAAATGTTCGGTACAGTGATCGGATTCACACCCGAATTGATCGTGACGATGAAGGGGTAACTCGCTGTGCAAGTGCCGGTTGCCAGACTGCTTCCAGTGGCAAATGCGATGCGAGTTACAGACGACAATGTAGCTGGAGCAGTAGCCGTCCAAGCGGCAGCAGTCGGAGCAACCGTTAGGGGGGCGGTAGTGTACAGCGTCGAACCGGGGAAGGCTTGACCTGCTTTTAACGTTGTGTTGGCTGGAATGGGCGCAATAATGTATACGCTCGAATTATTCCCAGCCGGGCCACCGCTTAATGTCAGGGCTGTGACGGGCGTATTGACGCTGTCGTTGCACGCCTGTGTCGAGTAGGCAATATCGCTGCCGGGAGTAAGCGGCCCAGCCGGAGCGGTTAAGGTGACGCGGATTTTGGCATCTTCCAAGACATTAAAAGTCTGGCTGCCTTTCGCTTCAAGAATGCCATTGACTGCCGTAGCACTTGATGTCACGACGCCGTTGGCGCTGCTGTCAGTAGGTTGACTATCAAAACCAGGGCCGCCAGTTGTGGTGTCGCCAAGATTGACGGTAATGGTTGCTCCAGCAGTGGCAGCGGCTTGCACCTGAACTTGGACTAAAACGTTATGTGTCCCGTTTTGAGCGAGTGTTGCCGACGTAACATCTGCGCCATTTGTAAAGATGTCGGTATCGGTCGCATCAATAATGCCGTTGCCATTGAGGTCAATGACGGCCTTTTGCACCGTGACGGGGCCAGTAACGACAATGCTTGCGCCAGATGCTTTGTAAATGACAGATTGGCTAAAGTTGCCGGAATTGGTGACCGTGTAGGTGAGTGTTTTGACAGTGAGTGGAGTGGCATTGGCTACTGCCAATCCATCCGGTGTAATGGTGAGTCCCGCCACATTTGCTACGGTGACGCTGACTGTATTAGAAACCGCGGATAGGGTGTTGCCCGATGTATCCTGGTATGTCGCGGTGGCTTGGTTCGAGATTACCGTTCCACCGGGGGTCGCTTGCCCGAAAGCTTGTACGAGCAAGGCGCATAACAGGAGAAAGACCACCCCTACAGAAATCGCTTTCCTCATAGAGATAACTCCTTTTGTTTATGAATTGGAAATAGTTGCTACTTGACGCGAACTTCGTAGCTCAAGTCTTTTTCTCCCTGGAAGCCGTTGGCAACCTGGAGGGCGACGGCACGATAGGACTCAACAGGAGCATCAACCTTCTGCTTCTGCCCATTCTCGGTAACCTCAATCTGAGGCTTGGGGCTGAAGGTTTTCCCGTCAAGGGAGAATTCGGCTTTTGGCGCTGATTCAGGAACAATGACAGTTCCGGCTGGGATTTGACCAATGGCACGGAAGTTATTGATCGCCTCGCCCGTGTTGCTGGCGTGCATGTTGTAATGGATGGTTTCGCCTTGTTTGGCAATGATGGATTCGTCAAGTGAGACTTGTTTTCCGTCTCGGATGATGTGACCGGAAAGAGTCAGACGCACATCGTCTCGCGTTGACGGAGTAGCAATGCTGCCCACCACGCCGCCGACGATGGTGATGGTGAGAATGAGAATTGTGAGTGAAAAAGGATGGTTGTTGGCAAATATAGATATTGGCTTGGACATGTCTTTTCAAACTCCTGAAAACTGTGAGAACAGTGGGTTGGCTTTCTACAGGTAAAGGTGAGAAGGAGTAGAAAGACTTAAACGTCGAAGAGGCTCTGCAATTATTGTTCCAATGCGGGAAATGGCAATTAGGAGTTCTGGCAGGAGTTTTCGTGGGAAAGAATTTCCTGGGCTGATTTGAGGGTGAGAGGTAGCTGGGAAAGTAGGGCGTCATCTATCCCTTTTCCTGCTTCTGTCGTGGCGTCCGGCCAGGTAAAGAAAAAAGTTGGCCCAGAAGCATCGGATTGTCTTTTCTCGATCAGGCGCTTGAGATGAAGAAATACTTGAGGATTTGTTTTGTAGTCCTGGTCAAAGGCTATGTAGAGAGGCTTCTGGGAAGCTGCCGCTAGAACTTGTTCGTGTCCTGTATTCACGCCGTCAATGCAGATCACGTCATGTTGTGGAAAGTGCTTGGCATATATCTCTCCTTTTAATGCACCTTCCACAACAGCTACCTTCGCCTTTTGTCCGAAGGGCTGGCAATAATGCACGAGTTTTCCCGCGCTTGACCCGAATGGGTGTTTCTTACTGTTAATCCACCCGTACCGATCTACAGTCGTTTCTCGGCGATACTGTAGCGCTTGAATGAACCCATCAGGGGAATAATAGGGAATCAAAAGCCAGTCAGATTTTAAGTGATATTTGTGCCAGAGAGTTATTTGGTCTTTATCCCTCCAGAAGCCCGGCACGTAGTCCAGCCCTGTTTTTGAATGGATAATGTTTTTCTTTGCCAGGTAAGCCAACAACCACTTAACAACTTCAGACCGATCTGCGACCGACGCAGGGAGAGCGCCAAATCGAGTACAGTCGCTTCGCGAGAAGCCGCGCGAGAGCAGTTCGGTGACGAGGTTTGGATAAAGTCGAGCCGGGGAGATTTCGATCAATGCTTGGTAAACTTCATGACGCAGGGAAAGGGGAGCAAGTGGGGGTGGAGGCGGCTCAAGGGCAAATTTTGGAATCGGGCTGCCGGGTTCAAGTAAGTGCATCCCCATTTCTGTCCCGTCTCTGGCTGTTTTGATGGTAATTGCGCCCTCAAAAATCCGGGTACATAGAGCCACTTTGCCGTCTACTGAAAACAGACACCAATCGGGCTTTCCACAAATCGGGCAGGGATGTGATTTCTTTACTCGACGCATCTATTATCTTGCTCTCCACTTCTAAAAAAAAGGGGAGGGGGGACAAAATCGCACTATGTAGATGTTTTTTCGCATCTTTAGAATCAACGACTTACGGAAGAGGGGGACAAAAACGACATAGAGGGGGACAAAAACGACCGACTCCGCAAGCTCGGTTTCCGGGAACAGAAAGGCCGTTCGTGTTACTGGAAAACGCGAACGGCCTGGAAGCGGTAACTTGCTTGACTACTCACGATGGCACCGCAGGAGAAATAGCGCGAAGTGAGCGATTCGGAAGTACTTCTACTTTCGGAATCGCCCCGGTCATCGCCCCCCAAATTTGTTCCTGCGCATCATAAGGATTGGAGACTTCCTTAAATACCACTTCATTCTCAGGATTGGCCGGGGTCGCTGTCGTGTAAAACGTCAAATTCCCAACGCCAAATAAACGCTGACAAAATGACTGTGTTACTTTGATGTTCTTGACATAGGCCAATTGCATTCGAGAGGCTTCGACCGTCAGGATGCCCTGACGAAGAAAAATCTCTCCTGCACGCAATTCGAGCGATTCGGTAATGTGACGAATTGCGAATTCACCTGCTCTTGCAGCAGCAACAAGTACCAGAAAACTTACTGGAATAATAATGGGATACAATTGCCATCCGGTTGTTTTTTGGACAACCAGTAATACTGGAATCAATGCTGCCAATGCTCCTGATGATAACAGATGCGGAATGATGCGACGGGTTGATGGTTTGATCATGGCTTTTTCGGCTCCTTTCGAGATGGAGTCACTACTCTCCACTTCACTTTCTTTTTACCACAAGTTTCTTTCGCTCAGAAATAGAAAATCAAAACCGATTGGCCATTGACTGCTCTGCTCGTCTCCCTATATCGCGGGAAAGATTCTGAATCATCTGTGAAACTGCCCGTAAATCGGCTGCTTTGAAAGAGGCATCACGATTAATAGAGGCTGCCTTCATTGCGGCCTCAAAATTTACCTGTGCCGCCTTTTGTTCAATTCCAGCCCCGGTTCTAATACCGTTAAGCTGAATCCCTAAGCTCTTGTTGATACCGCCAGCTTGAATCCCTGCCGCGGTGTTGGCTGCGCCGATCTGTTGATCGCGAGCATGGGCTGCCACTTTGATGGAAGCATCCTGATAGGCCTGAAATGATGCCACTTGACCTTTGTTGGCCTCGGTTACCGCATTGCTGTTTGTTAAGGAAACCTCGTGTCCGGTGCTAACGCGGTATTGGTTTTCCTGGGTTAGTGTTGGATTGCGAATGAGTTTGTTGGCTGCGAGGCCACTGACAGAACCTGCTACTGGCAGAATGCCTCCTCCTAGTCCACCCATAACATTGGCGGCATTTTCGTTCTTCGCTTTCCATGTATCGGTGTCGGCATTTTGGGTAAGTCCTAACAGACCGGCTCCAATGCCTTTTTGTTCTCTGGTGGCAGAGATGTTAGAAAGCGAAGTTTGTAAAGTTGTGCTGGCCATTGCCTGCCCCGCACTGGCACCGAATTGCGCTTGCGCCATTTGCGTTGCTTGCGCTCGCATTGCGGCTACCCCTGCTAAAGCGCTCGTTGCACCCGCCTGAGCGCCAGCTTCGGCAGTAATTTGTCGTGCCTGAATCCCGAGCTTGGCCGCTTCAAGCGAGCCTCCCTGTCGTGCTTGTTCGGCTAGGTAAGCTCCGGTTGCTTGTGTTCTCTCTGCTTGTGCCTGAATTGCTGTTGAGGCTCGCAGTCCCATAAACTCAATGGCGCTCCCTACAGCAGCCCCCATCCAGCCTGATACCGTCCCTGCGATGCCTTCAAATACTTGCCCAAACATCAGCTTGTAGC
The DNA here is from genome assembly GCA_018268995.1 of Acidobacteriota bacterium. Lineage (GTDB taxonomy): Bacteria > Acidobacteriota > Blastocatellia > RBC074 > RBC074 > JAFDVL01. Next base: position 137,018 of record JAFDVL010000012.1, read on the forward strand.
TGATTACAGGGGAGAGGAAGAGAGTAAGACTGGCAAGGAACATCACTAAAATCGCTGCAAATGACCCATAGATCGCATCTGTTATTTTGCCCTGGTCAACGACTAGGTTTGCGGTGGTCGGATCAATGGAGCCAATCGCGTCTGTTCCAATGGCGAGGAGCGCTGATGTTCCTGCCAGATTAGCGAGAATGCCGAGAATCATGGTAACAATGGGCATTACCAAACAAAAGGCTAAAACAGACTGTAAAAAAGGATACGTGATTCGCCCTGCCAAAGCCTTATCAATCGCTACGGCGATGGCAAACGGGGCAAAGAGCCGTAAGGCGATGGTGAGGAATTCGCTCAAAATCATGAGAAAGACATAGGCAAACTCCATGATGCCGCGCGAGACGGAGAGTAAGGCAAAAATATTGGTTAGATTCCAAGAGCTTGTCGAGAATATCGTTGTGATGTTGCGCCCACCAGCACTCGCAGACTTATCATAGAGGATACCAATTAACTCTTCAGGATCGCTGGTATTGACGGGCTTGACGGTCAACATCCCTTTGACATACTCGGCATATTTTTCGTCAAAGTCTCCTTCGACCCGTTCGGTCATGGTCTTGACCGTGTCAATTTGGGTTAAGGATACTCCTGCCCCATGTAATGATGTGATAATCCGTGGGCCGAAGCCGAAGAGTGCCATGCATACCAGCAATCGAATGCACCACCAATAGAGGTTTTCGCTCATTCCGTTATCTTCACGGAACAGCCGCAAAAAGCTCCCGATCATGACGATCACGGCGACCCAGAAGGCAATCGTATCAAGATACCCCATAAGCGGGGTTTCAAGCTGCTCCCGAATCATCTCAATCATGTTATACCCTTGCGAAACCAGGCGGGCCATGATGGTTGAAAATCCGCCGCCGCCGGCCTGTGCATACGTGGGCAAGGAAAACAAAAGCAATAGGAATATGTAAGAAAATGCTCGCTTCATTGGTTTACCTGATCGAGAAAAATAATAGATAACCAGAAGGGAGGCGGGAATCGGATAGCCTCCCCTCTGGTCGCGCGCACGGGGCAAAAGGTAATTACTTGTTGTTCATCTTACTGATTTGTTCACGTGCCCATGATTTGGCTCTGGTTATATCATTCCAGCCTTTGTTTAGGGTTTGGATGTCTTTGCCAAACACCCGCCGTTGGTCTTCCTGGGCATAAATTTCTTCGGCCCGCTTCACCTTCTCATCAAAGAGTTTGGTCGCCTGCTTGATTAGCTCTTCATGCTCGCCTTGCATCTTTTGTAAGTCAAAGCTCAGCTTTTCAAGCTGCAAGTCCTTATCGGTGCATGTGTCGCAGTCTCGTAGCTTCTCAATTTCAGCCTGTTTTTCCTCAATTTGTTGTGCGAGATCGGCGGCCTGTGCCTGAAGTTGCTGCCCTTCGTAGTCTAATCGTTCATACTGATTGTCCATTTTGAGTAGCCGCTCTCGCTCATTGATGGCGTCCTGTGAGGTGCGCCCAATCCCGTAGCGCAAGTATTCTTCAAAGTCGGCGGCGTCTTGTGCTGGATTGAAAATTCCTGAACGCAATCGTGAGCGAATATTCTTGAACGCCCGAATCTGGCTCACAATCAAGTTTTCCAATTGCGCCTTAATGCGAAAGGAAAGGCGCACGGATTGACCGAGATCGCTTAACGTGGTGCGCATCTTTTGATCGAAGGCGAACATCTCCTCTGCGTTTTTGAGAAGACCTTTCATTGATGTTAATTGCTCCACTGCATTGGTATACATCTGGGTATACTGCTGCACGGTCTCGATCCAGTGGTTTAAGTCCTGCATGAATTGCCGGATTTGGTTCACATTGCTGACTGGATCATAGACTGTCCATTGAGCCGAAACGGGTACTGGAAGTAGAAGTGCCGTCAATAGAATGCCGATGACAGTTGACTTTGTGTAGTTGATTTTCATTGCGTTTCTCCGGTCAGGAGAGATTCGTCAAACGCCTCTCCTCGTAGTGCTAACCCTTGCGGATATTGCGTTGCCAGCCAGGTCACGATTTCCGCGGTTGACCAGTCAGGATGTAAGGCTTTGACTCTGGCTCGTGCATTTCGTTCGTCGGGGTTTGTCGTATACGTCCAAAGTTCTGCAGGACTCAAATCAACCTGAATCATCTCGACGAACTTATCCTCGCCGGACCCAATACAAGCCAGAAACTGTGCATGCTGCCCCGGAACGTTTTTAATGACGCTGATTCCGGCTGCTGCGGCAACGCTTAGCCCAGAGTCAGCGACCATGTTGGTATAATCGCCAATTTGCTTACCAAGAATCTTCAAACCTGCGGTTTTTGCTAAATCAGGAATCAGGGCAAAATCCTCGTAAGCCTGACTTGCGAGCATCGTAAAGGCGTTTTCCTTGCCACCTTGTCGGGCGGCTTTCTTTAAAACAGAAAGAATTCTTGGATACTTGTCTCGAATCTTCCACATTTCATCAAAGACGATCAGTAATGGTAGTTTGGTTCCGTCCGCTTCGACTCGGCCAATGGCCTGCATTACTTTGGAAGCAGCACGGTACGCTAAGACATCACGTACTCGTTCGGGGAATTTGTCCAGCGAGTCAAGCTCATAGACATCTAACAGGCACTCTGTTTTGAAAGATTGGTGCGTTGGAGCATCAAGTAGATTGTTTCCGATGCACCAATCCAGTCCTAAGCGGATTTCCTCGGCTTTGTTTTTTGCCGCCTCCGACTCAAAAGGGAAATGCCGCAACATTTCATAAGCGTTCACGGTTGTTGGTTCAGTTTTTACACCGCCCATGAGGTTGCGGGGCACTTCGTTTTTGTAGACTTCTGCTACGATGGTGGAAAGAATATTTTCGGCAATCACGTCTGTTTCGGGGAGACGAGCCAGTTGCATCAAGTCCCCAACTACGAAGCCGATTTGCACACTATCCGGCTGGATCCCATCGTCCAGGCCAGGATAATCCCAGACGTTGAGAGCTTTCTCTGCACCCACATCAAAGCGAATCTGTCGCCCTCCTAAGACTTCACTGAGGGCACCAAAACTTTCGCCGAAATCTACCGCTTTGACTCTGCTTTTCATGCAAGCCAGAATGTCGGTAATAAATCGCCCCAAAAAGACCGATTTGCCTCCTCTGGGGGCGCAGATGATGGTTCCAACCGGGGAAGGAATTAAGCTGCGGTCGAAGAGATTCAAACCGATGACTTTACCGGTCGGAATGCTAACCAAAGTATGAGTCCTCTTGCTGCCACTCCATTCTGTTTCGGTGGGAATGAAAGGCGCAATGGAGCGTGATACCTCTGAGAATTCGCGTCCCGTATCGGAAGGCGAGAGTTCGCCAATCAGTGATCGCTTGTAAAGGTAAAGCAATGCTTCAGCCTCCTCGCGGTCTGCATCAGCGCTCGGCATCTTGCGAATTTGGTCAATCACATTTTCACAGAGTTCGTCAAGGCTACGGCGCCCTGCTGTTAATTCTTCTTTCGTGTTGACAGGGTTGCCATAAATGACGACATAGAAGCGCGCCTTAATGAGTGATTCATTGCCTCCAACGAGGTTGGCCCGCACCTGCATTACATCGGCATAAGACATTGAACTTTCAGGATCGTCTCGTTGTCCTCCCTTGGCACTTGAGGAAGAGCGCCGAATCTGTCGGGCACGAGTGCGCATGGATTTAGCAGCTTTTTCCTGGTCCAGGAAAATTGATTCCGAGATGATGGTGTGGCGAAAATTCAACTGCCCATTGATCGTAAGCACTCGCATGAGATCGGCGTAGATGTAGGGATTGGGAGGCGTGAATAAGGAAACAATCGCCACCGGCACATTACCGTGTAGGAGGATATTCCCTAAGCTCTTGATTTCTTCGCGCCCAAGAAACCCGCGAATATCGGTTCCTTCGGATGGTAATTGGGGAAGCGAGTTATTGGTTTGCCGATGGTTATTGACCAGCGCAGCAAATAACTCTTCCTGGTTCAGACGTCTGAATTTTACCGATTGTTCGCGTTCAAAGATGCGAAACGTTTTCCGCGCCTTATCGTAGGCTTCGGATTCGTTTCTTTCGTCCCGCCGCAGTATTGCCTCGTTATCAGCGCTGAATGCTGCCTGCAATGCTTGCCCAACCCCTTTGATACCATTTTGTTTTACTTCCGCTGTTAAGGTTGGGAAGAATTGGTTAGTCGGTTTCTCACTGGTTGGAATATAGACGAAGCAGTACAGTTTTGTTCTGCGGTATAGTCCAGTAAGGGCGAGGAATTGATAATGCAAGACGCTCTTTTCGTGCAGAAGTTGAGCGTAGAGGTCGCCCTGCGGGGAAATGTCGGCCAAGTGCGACTCGATTACATCACCATCGTCGGTCGTGACGGCGAAACGGAACTGAATAATTGTGTTGGCGGGCTTTTTGAGTGCCAGTAACCTACCTAGTGTTTCGTAACGCCCCTCAATGACGGTGTGGTCGCTGAAGGCAGTGGGGGACATCTCGACTTCAAATCCGCCAATGAAGGATCCATCCTTTTGTCGGATGACGTCTCGGTAGAGTCCAAGGGTAAGCGTGTCCACTGGTTTGCGCTTGTCCTCAAATTTGTCGCCCCCAACCATCTTTGAAGGTTTTGTGGCATTGACAGGCGTTTTCGTGGATTGAATCACAGGCAAGAGTCTTTTGAGTGCCATACTAGCGACTCCCAACCCAATGCCAGCGCTGGTGATAACTAATAAAAGTTGAATTAGATTCATGATAAAGCCTATAGCAGCCAGTCTTTGGCGATCTCCTCCGTCTTGCGCCGTCTATTGCTCTGGCCCTGAAACTTGTACTGAATGAGATGTTTCAGGAAGAGCGGGCGTTTTTTTACGCGCAGGATATTCATGATCAAAACGGAGAAAATGATGAGTATGACTGCGCAGACAATTTCCAGTGGAATTCCCCAGATAGAGAGACCTAAGACGTAAGGGATTGTGTACCCTATGACGCCGCCGACCAGGACGAACATCCAATCCTGGTCGGTCAGCCCGAATCGGAGAATCGGTAGATAGATGAGCGAACGGACTGGCCTGGGAGCCAGCCCGTTGATTGTTTGCTGTTTCATGGTGAAATGAAATTTAGAAGCCGGTGTCCAGGTTCACGCTGTTGCCTTGTGCCAGCGAATAGATCAGCGAAACGATGCCGCCGAAGCCAAAGCAGCCAATCGCTCCGATGATCTGCTTCGACCAGGATTTCTCTGTGATGTAGTTGAAGATGCCCCAGGCGACAGCGACGACGCCGAAAAGGAACAGCGCATTGCGCAGCCATTTGATGACTTCGCGGATGATATTGCCGATCTGCGCATCGGAGCCAAAGAGGGAACCGCTCGGGGATTGCGCATGCGCGATGCTGACGAAGCAGAAAGTCAGCATCAGTACCAATACAGGCTCAGCCAGCCGAATGCCTTTGGCGAATTTGATGATTTTCTTACCGACGTTTTCAATGTTGTTTGTCATGTTTCTTGTTTCCTTCAATTAGTGGCAGATGCGAGACCTGCCCGACGTTAGAAAGTAGGGGAGAACTTTCCCCGTTTTGTTGCGTGATTTGCTCAGGCGAATGCCGTGCCAGAAGCGATTTTTGAGTGCCAAAAAATGGCCTGGTATTTTGTTTGCACCGCCTGCATTTCATGAAGTTCATGCGCTTTTTTCTGGTGTTGATCTTGACCGTAAATGGGCAGGCAAGTATTTGGGATACGGTCGTGCGTCGAGCGGCTGTATATGAAAGCGCGATGATTCAGGCGGGAAAGCGTTGGGGCGTTGATCCACGATTGCTGTGGGCAATTGGATACAACGAAACCAAGTTTGTTCCGACCTTGCGAAGTCCGGTCGGGGCGCTCGGCATGATGCAGTTTATGCCAGGAACAGCGGCTCGATTCGGGCTGAAAAATCCTTTTGACCCGCTGGCATCCATTGAAGGAGCTGCACGGTATTTGAGCCTCCTACAGAGGCAATTCCCGAACCGGCCTGACTTGCTACTGGCTGCTTATAACGCAGGTGAAGTTGCGGTGCGGGCCTATCTCCAAGGCCGAACGGTTGTTCTCTCTAACGGTAAGGTTATCAATGGCCGAGGAATAAAAACCAATGGTGTTCCGCCTTATCGGGAAACGCAGGGTTATGTGAAACAGGGAATGGCGATTCTCTCCATCCTGAAAGTGCCGGGAGAGAACGCAACTGTGATGGCCAGAGAAGAGGGAAGTGAGCCGCCGGCTGAAGAAAAGGAAGAGGTGGGAGAAAAATCAGCCAAATCTGTCCGTGCAAGCATCTACCTCTACGGTGACGAGGTAGAAGTAGAAAAGACAATCAAGCAAGAGAAGAAAGGCTCCTCTATTATTTTGTACCGATAAGGTAAATCTTTGATTTCACTCCGCGATTATCAAAAAGAAGATTTAGGAAGCATTCTCCATCTGGTCGAAGGCGCGGCAACGGGAATTGTGCCGACGAAAGCGCTGGCCATTCAGCCGACCGGAGCAGGGAAAACCGTTCTCATGATTGAGTTGATGCGCCGCGTGTGGGAAGAGCGTAAATGGCGTAGTTTGCTGGTTGTCCCGAACCGGGGACTGGAAGGGCAGACCCTTGAGCGCTGTCAGCAGTTTATTCCAGACGTGATGGCAATGTCGCTAAAAGAAGTTTTGCAGAAACGCAGGATTGCGCCCATTACCGTTACAACCGCCGGGAAATTGCATGAAGGAACCCTCGCCTCGCTGCGTCGAGATTTGTATCCGCTCATTCTGATGGATGAAGCGCATCATGGTTCAGCGAAAACCTACAGGCGAATCTTTGATTACTTCAGTGAATCAAAATTTTTCCTGGGCGTCACGGCAACCTTCCGGCGTGGGGATGGGGTATCTGTCGCAGATGCGGATTATTTTGGCCAAATCATTGCCTGGCGCACATTGGGTGAGATGACGGATCGCGGATATCTGGTGCCAGCGAAAGGATTTTATTTGTATTCAAAGACTGACCTCGCTGATGTGGCTCGATTGGGAAATGACTACAACGAGGCGCAACTCGCCCAAAAGGTAGATAACCCTGAACGAAATGAGGCAATCGTAGATGGTTGGAAGCGGTATGCGGGCCATGAGGGCGGGCGTCCCACGGTTGTTTTTGCTGTGAATGTGGATCATGCCGAAAGTATTGCCAGCGTGTTTCAGAGGAAGGGGATCACTTCTGCTGTTGCGTCAGGGCGGCAATCAAAAGAAGAAATTCGCAAAATCATGGGGGGGTACAGGAGTGGGAGAATTAAAGTGCTGGTTTCGTGTCTGTTATTGATTGAGGGATGGGATGCGCCCTGGACATCCTGTGTGGTAATTGCTCGACCTGCTACACGTGCAGCAGCCTGCGTAATCGGCCCACAAATGATTGGGCGGGCATTGCGGCTTTCGACTGGAAAAAAGGATGCCATTATCCTGGAAGTGCGTGACCTGAAGCGAAAGATCAAACCGAAACTTAGCCCCTCGCTCGAAGACTCCAGTCTGATTGCAGAAGCATTTGAGGCACAAGAAGAAGACTTGGGAAAAGGGGAAATTTGCCAGGATGCGACTAAGCAGAATCAATACATGCGAGCTTATAAAGAGCGCATGAAGGCTTTAGAGCAGATTCGGAAGGAAGGATTAGCGGAGTTTTTTGATGTCGTCGAGAAAATTGCACAAGGCTCGCAGTTCGCCTGGATTCCATTTGGTGAATCGCTGTTTATGCAACTCGAAGGCGGTGATTTTCTTGAAGTGATGCGAGAATCACCAATCCTTTACGAGATTCGTGTGACAAGACAGGGTGTTATCCATCCGGTAGGGGGCGCAAGAACCATTGAACGCGCGCAAATGATGGCAGAAACCTGGATTATGGATCATCAAAAAACCTGCTCTTTAAATGATCGCTCGCAAGGGTGGCGACAGTTACCGCCCACAGATGCACAAGTTCAATATGCGAACCAACTCACAGGGCGAGCAGTGGAGGAATTGCAGTCATTGAAGCGAGGAATGCTGTCGGATTTGATTATTTTAGGGCGTGTTTTGTGGAACCGGCAAGGTGCGTCTATGAGATATTACGGCTAGAGTAAGACGCTGAATTTCCCTGATTGCACAAGATTTGCACTCATTCCTTTCGGAAAACACAGAGAGTTTAAAAACTCTTCTATTTGAAAGGAAATATATGAAAATAATCTTTGTAGCAGTCTCTCTATTGGTACTCACAATTACTGCACAAGCGCAATATGCAGTGAGTGGGAAGGTTTGGGATTATGATCGAATTAACGGGGTGGCACGAGTTCAGTTGACCTTTTCGGTGAACCCGATTTCCCCTGTCCAAACTTGTAATGTCCCGCCTGCTGTCCTGACGGATCGGGAGGGAGAATGGGCGCAAACCGGATTTACGAACGGATGTTCTTACTATGTGAAACCTTACAAACCGTTCTACAAATTCCGCCTAGCCCAACTTTTGTTTAGCAGGCCAGGGACCTCCCTCTACTTCTACCGCTACTAATTACGAGAGGCTCCCCTCCTCTCACCATCAGCCAAGCAAAGTCAGGAAAACATCTCGTGCCAAGCGCCGATGGCAAGCGTAAAAATAGCCTTTGGCACTTAAATTGATGAGAGATTCCGAAGGAGAATTTTCATGTATCGTGATGCAAATGATGTCAAAACTATTTACCAGCTTGCGATTGCGCTGCTGGTGCTGTCGTTGGTGCTGGCTGTTTCGTTGTTTTTTAATGCCGTCCTGTATTTGCGCCGTCCTGACCGGATCGTCGTCGATAAAAGCTCAGGGAAGGTCGAGATGATTAACGACCGTACCTTTGGAGCAACGGCCTCCACTGCCATGACACCGGATCGTCCAGGCAAAGATGACAAAATCTACCTTGCCAAAGTATTTGCGGAAGCACTCTACAAGATTGACCCGCAAACTCGTGCAAAAGATATCGAGCGAGCTTTGAAGATGATGGTGCCGAGTAGCGCAACCGTATTTGGCAAATATCTGAAAGAGTCTGGCGTGCTGGAGACACAACGCGCCGAGTCCTGGCAAAGCGTTTGGGAAGTGTTGGACGTCTCTATTGACCAGGCAGACCCATATCTGGTGCGGTTGGATGGGCGACAAAAAATTACCAAACTGGTCAATCGGATGGTGAAAGAGGAAACCAAAACGGTCAAATTACAAATCAAAGTGGTGGCCGATCCAAAGGGCAGGACGGATGAGAATCAACATCTTGGCTTCCTGATTCAAAAGTATGAATACAAGGATTTGGAGTAGTATGAAACGAGTTTTTATTTTAATACTTGCTGCTTATTTGTGCCTCACACAGCAGGTGTTTTCGCAAAAGAGGCAGCGACCGAAACCAGAAGCCCCGCCAACCGCCGTGAAGGTGGTGAGTAACCCTGACACGCAATACCTGTCAGGGGAAGTGCGGGTGAATGTACATGGCAATGAAGACGTAACGATCATTCGATTAGGGCTGGCGCAAAATGGGGCCTCCCTGATTGAGTTTCCGCGCGACGATTTCTTTTATGCGATTCACCCGCCTGAGAACGCCGATATTCTCAAAATTGAAGACTCTCCGACGCGCCTGAAGGATCATTACCTGCTGGTACGACCTGGCACTTCGTTTTTGCCGGCCTCGTCTAAGGATGCCCCTTCTGCGGCAGGTACGATTCATGTCCAGATGACGAGCGGGAAGGTCATTATCTTCATGATCTATCCGGTCAAGGACATCGCTCAACAGGCCCATCGCTGTGCTGTCCTCTATGATCGTAAGACTGTCGTGACACAACGCAGAGCAATCGGGTTAGCGGTGAATCTGGATGGGAAAGAAGACGTGGAACCTCCGAAAGCCTCCGTCAAATCCGAGATCGTTGCCAAACCTGCGGAAGCCGCTCAAGCTGAACCGACTGCTAAGCAGGTGGAGGCAATTAAGCCTCCTGCTTCGACTCAGGCTGCCCCTGCTCAGGCTCCTGTCAAAACTCCTGTTCCTGTCCAATCCATAACGCCGGTCAAAGACCTGAAGGTAGGGAAAACGCCGCAGCGGAAGACAAAGTCGGAGCCGATTGTGGTGGAGGCTGTTCCTCCGCAAGCGGCAAATATCGTAGCGGGGCCGGTAATGACTTCTGCATCAAAGACGGCTGCTGAGCCAGTAACATCTCCTCCGTCGGAGACGGTTGCTGCCTGGAAGTCTACTGTTCCGGTGGTGCCTTTGCCGGAGAAACAGGAAGCACCACGCCTCAGAATTAGTGAATCTAAGAATGGGAAATTGCTGGGGATTCTTCCCAAAGATGATCCGCATTCACCGGCTACCACCTGGGTAGAATCCAAGCATGGAATTTCTGCTATGGCGGAACTGGCCTACGTTGGCGCTGAGGAGCGTGTCATTAAATTGTGGGTGCGCAATGTCATGGCCGTACCTGCCAAGATCGTGCCGGGTCAACCTGAACTGTGGGTTTATACGCGTGACAACAAAGGTCGTACTTTGCAAATTGAGCCGGTGAGGATCACGAAAATAGAGACGACGGCACAGAATGGTGTCATTCGTGGGAACGGACAAGAAGTGTTCCAATTGCATTTTAAGGCTCCCATCCTCGGCGTGGCGCAGAAATTGTATGTCTCGATTGCGCAGGCAAATGCTGCCGATCAACCATTGCTGGTTGAAATCACCGTACCCGGAGTCCGGTAAAAACAAGAGGAATTTATGAGATTTATGAGAACAGAAAAAGAGCGGTTAGAAGAAGAATTGAAAAAGGATGAAGCGCTTCGACAAGGATTGAGGCGAGGGTTGGAGTTGAATGAGGAAAGTGATGAAGAGCTTCAACGGGGGTTAGAGTTGGAAGATGAAAACAACTTTGATCTGAAAGAAGCCCCGCCGTCGAAAAAGAAGTCACGCAAAGTGGCTGGCTTGGGGCTACTGCTGCTTTTGTTACTGGCGTGCTTGATATTTGTCTGGTGGTTGCTCAAACCAAGTAAAGTGAATGTGCCAGTCAAAGCACCCATGACGGATATCACTTCCGGCAAGAAGGAAAATTCCGAGCAAGCGAGAGATGCCGTATTGGAAGACCTGAAAGCCATTACGCAGCCTCCGCCCAGTGCGAATGGCATTGCTGTTAATGGAACGGTAAGTCCGTCGCCGGGTAGTTTAGGCGCGATTGGAGCGGGGGGGAAGACAGGGGTGATTGATCCCTCAATGGTAGCGACGGCGGCACCAATGGCATCTCCCGGCGGAAAAGGGACTTTGCAGCCGGGGCAGCCGGGGCAGCAAGTGATGGGGCCTCCATCGTCTATGGCAGCGCCAGGGCAAGCGTCTGTGATGGCTCCTCCGGGGGGAGCGCATGTGATGCAGAATGGTCAGGCGATGGGACAGTCAGCAACTGCTGGTGGTGGCCAACGAGAAGTTGTGCCGTACAAGGTTTCGTTTACCAAACAAAAATCGTGGAATCGGGAAGATGGCGTGCCTGTTCCTACCCCTGCTGCAAGTAAATCGGAGACGAAGACAAATGGGGCAACCGGAAATGGAGTAACGGCGAATATCGAAAAGATGCCCGGCGCAAAGCCGGTTGTACGTCCTACCTTTGGAACGCAGATGCCAGTGCAGGTCGTGGGCGTATTCTTTACCCTGCGACAAGATAGCATGGTGCGGTTGCAGGTTACCCGCGATATAGAGGGCGATGACTGGCATATCAAGCGTGGGACAATCTTTATTGGTAAGTTGTCAGGGAATATTGCGGATCGCGCATTTATTACAATCAAAGGTTACATTGATCCTGAGTCAAAAGGACTGGTGCCTTTGGCTGGTGACTTGCTCGGTGCTGATGGCGGGCCTGGAATTAAGGGAAAGAAGCGCGCTATCGGTCGTAATTGGTGGAGTGTATTGGACAGAATCGCAGAGCGAGGGGTGCAAGCACTAAGCGGGATTTATGGTCGTAATCAAGTCATCGTTGCCGCCAATCCAAGTCAGGTTTATCGAGATGCTGGCTATGGGCAAAATGGCTCCAATCAAGTGCGCGAGTATCTGGAAGTCGCAGCGTCCAGCCCCGGCTTCATCCTCGTGACAGATTTACCGAAGGATGTGGGTCTTGGTCAATCCCAGTTGTCGGAAGCGTATGGGCAAAAGTCTGAGCCGCTTACCGAAGCGGAACTGGCCGATGTGATGTCGTCGACCGACCCAAGAAGAATTCGTGCGGTAATTCCTCGTATGCCTACTGAATTACGTGACCTGGCCGAACAGGTAGCGCGGTCGCTGGAAGGCCGGTAGTGCCGATAGAAAGGTATTTTCTTGTCTACTCCCCTCAATCCTCGAAAGTTCCTCCTCAATCACGGACAAGCGGCATTGATTGATTTGCTTAGATCAGTCAATTACCGCTTGCAACCGGGACTGGTACGTGATCTGTGTCATGTGCTCAGAACGTCCTTGCCGTGGCTTATTGCCGGTCCTCGTGGTGGCGGTAAAACCGCCCTGGCGGAAGCCCTGGCGGAAGCGTGTGCCTTACCTATCTTCTATTTGCAGGGGATGGATGGGATTACCCTGGAAGATATTATTGGGCGCTGGGATCGACAAGCGCAGGATATGCATGTGCGCTACGAAGTGGAGTTTGGTAAGCGCCCGTTGGCTGAAGTACGAGAAGAAATCCATTCACGAGAATTTTTCCTGTTCGCCGATCCACTAGCTGCCTACGCTTACGCCGAAGCGAATGGCCTCCCACCCATCTTTATTCTTGATGAAGCCGACAAATTGGATGTGCGAGCGCAGGATATGTTGTTGCAGTTGTTGGGACGTGGGTTTGCTTATGTGCCGGGACTTGGGAAGGTCGGTGTGTCTGACCAATCGCTTTGGCCGGTCGTGATCATCCTCTCCAATGATATGCGGCATGAACTGTCCGCCCCATTTCGGTCAAGGTGCTTATTTAGCATGTTGCCGATGCCAAACATTATCGAGCAGGCGGAGATATTGCACCTGCGATGCTCCGATGCTCCGCTTACATTGGTGCGAGAGATGGCAAAGGTATTGGATGCGCTGCAATCAATTGCCTCTATTAGCGATAAACCGGGGCCTAGAGAGGCGATACAACTTATTCGTGCCTTGCATGGCGCAGGAATTGCCACCTTGAATCGGGAAGTATTAGATGAGCATGTGGCATTCCTGGCAAAGAATCAAAAAGACATTTTGAATATTGAGAAAGCGACTGACCGCTTAGCAGTTGCTGCACGCTCGCCGCATCAGTTAATTGATGCTTGGGGGACGATATGAAAACAAAATTCAAGCCATCTACGGTTGTTATTGCCAGTGTGTTGGTAACGGCAACCTTGATTTCGGTAAGCTCCTGGCTCATCTCCCGCTATGAGCGGGGGGTTGACGTTAGTGTTGATTATGTTAATTCGCCAGCAAGGAATGTTGGGGCAGTCAAACCTGCTATGCAAAAGATCAATGCAATGGAGCCGGACGGAGAGGTATTTCATACGGCGAAGCAGGTGAGAGAGGCCAGTGCTATTCTGTTGGCCGCTACGTTGAGTAACGTGCAGCGTAGGTTGGGGGGCCGGGTTCCAGAGAATGTGGCAGAGGCCGCGAACGGTGTTCCCGTGCCAGGTGAATTGGTGATGCGGAGTGCAGGGATATGGGAAAGTAATGAAGCAATCTACTATCTGCGCTACCGGGTCACGCCGATTGGATTTGAGGTCGCCGTGCAGCCAAAGAATCCCGGACCCAAATTGCTTCTACGTTTGGACAGCCGAGCCGGACTTGAATGTTGGCAGGCAACCAAGACGGGCGAGGTTGAAGTTCCTGCGCCTTTTGCGACGCTAGCAACGTTTGTGGGGAAGGGTTGGGCAGGACAGCCCCTCAAGACGGAAGAAATGAATACACAGGAAAAGGCTGCTTTGATCGCCTGGGCACAACTTGCTGCCAAAGAATAAGTGTTTGAGGGAAAACCAATGCTTCAAGTCATCAAAGAAATTTGGGCAGAATACCGGAAAGGCCCCAAATCCTTTCCCTATCTCTGCCAGAAGATCGATTCGCGTTTTCGTATCCCTCGTCCAGCCGCACAACAATATTGGACAGCATATCAAGCCGTTGTATATCTGACTGAAGTTGGTGGGCGCATGCTCACTTACCTTGTGCTGGCGGGTATTTCAGTATTTCTTTTTTACCTGACGACGGGTTGGCTTACGGAAGTATTGGGCAAGACAACCACTACCCAATATTACTTCTATACTTACGGGGCAATGTGGGCGCTGATTGTGGTGGCGTTCCTGGCGGCAATCATTGAGAGCATGGATTTGCTCATACCATTTCGTCGTAGCTTCCAGCGGTCAACCTACGGCTCAGCGCAATGGGCGGATATTTTGCAACTGGAAGATATGGGATTTGCTCGCCCTGTCGAGGATGGTGTGCAACCAGGGGAAATCGCATTAGGGCGATTGGGATTGACACATAATATGCTTCTCCCCAAAGAACAGGCGCTGCTGAATTTGGCTTTCTTTGGCCCGCCAGGGTCGGGTAAATCCAAGACATTCCTGATGCGGATTCTACAGGTTTGGGCAAAAGGGGGAAGTACGATTGTCCTTGATCCAAAAGGAGAACTGTTTGAGCAAACCGCCCACAAGTACCGCAATGCGTACCGGATCAATCTCGACCGGCCAGAACTGAGTGACCGCTGGAACTTCATGGATGATTGTAAGGGTAATGTACGAGTTGCGAGAGAGATTGGGTTTCTGCTGGCCTCCTCGGATGAAGCAGAAGCCAGGGGGCGTGACCCATTCTGGAAGAATGCCGAAAAGATGGCCTTTGCCGCGCTCCTGAACTTGGTTGCCAGTTCCGTCAAGGATTCTGTGCCGGCTGATTTGGCTGAAATGATTGCGCTCTCAACCATAGACGATCTCAATGCGCGAGTGATGGCATCAGCAGATAAGGATGTCCGAACCGATTGGGGATCGTTTACCAAGCTCAAACCGGAAACGCAGGCGAATGTGTTGATCGGGATGTCCGTAATTGTGGGTGCGTTTACAGACCCAGTGATTTCGGAGATCACCCAGCCTCCTACAGAAAAAGATTTGGATCGGGGGGTGCGGTCATTGACGCTGGATAAATTACGTCAACCTGGAACGGCAATTTACGTGATCGTGCCTGAAGGTCGGGATAAAGAATTTCAAGCATTTCTGGCTGTCTTGTTTGGGCTGGCCGCGGCGAAATTGCGTGATTCCTCAATGGGGAAAGCGCAAGAATTTGGTGACCTGACATCTGTGCTTTTCATCCTCGATGAATTAGCCAATCTGCCAGCCGTAGCCGAAGCAATCAAAATCTCACAGCTTGTTTCAATGGGGCGTGGTCGGCGGATGCTGGCAGCGATGGGATTCCAATCGAAGGCTCAGATGTATGACCATCTGGGAAGGGAACGGACAGATGCGATCTTGGGTTCTGTGGGTACGTTTGTGTTCTTACCGGGCATCACGGATCAGACGACACTCGATTGGGCGAGTCAATTAACCGGGCAGACAACGGCCTGGCAGCATACCTCTGTAGATGTGCTGGGATCGGCAGCGTTTGATTCGTCGCGTTCCACAGAAGTAGGCCGAGCGCTGCTCACGACAGCAGAGATCCGTCAAATGGTGAAGTATGAGGAAGCGCTTGCTGTCATCTCTAACGTTCCGCCAATTCGTTTTCGTTATCCTGACATGGTAGCTGTGGCCAACCCTTCCGCTCCCCGTCGTCAAATCGCCGGAAAAGGTTTAGGACTGGTGGAAGCGCCGGAAGAAGAAGTTGAGGATTTTGAAGAGGCAGTAATTACTGCCTCGGTGCCTAAGCCGAAGCCCAAGAAGGCTAGTGGTGGCGGAATGGCTAAAAAATCTGAGGCCTCAGCAAGAGAACGGGATGTTGCTATTGAGCAATTGCCGGGCCTGGATGAAGTGATGGGAAATCTGGAGCTTGAGGCCAAGAAGAAGTCTGTACCGCCACCCCAACCCGTGATTGAGGCAATGGAGACACAGATTACTCGCGACCCGACGCTAAAGGATATGGAGCCGGAAATTGATCTCCCGGCAAATCATCTCGATTACGCTTTTTAGGAGGATTCACCGTGGGCGAACAAAACAACACGATTGATAATGACTCTGGGAGAAAATGGAAGCTAAGCTATGTGATTATTGTTTTGGCGATTGTATTAGCCGTGCTTGGCTTCATTGCAGTGTCCTGGCATCGCATTTCTGCCCATCAAGCGTTGCTACCGGTACAGAACCTGGCCAAACTTGAGGCCGAATTTCAAAAGTTCCGTAAGGTCAATGGCGCTTTCCCAAAAGACTTTGCCGAGATCAATCGACAAGTCTGGCATAAAGTCCCTGGGAGCCACTTGAATAACGATCCGTTGACTTGGCAAAAAGATCACTATTATTACCGCATTGTCGCAAATGGTCAGGAACTGGCGCTCTGGGCTGTGCCTGTAGGCGAACGGCGGGAGGAAGCCAATACTTATTTTGTGGTTATGTCTGCGTCGTGGCGACGAGCCTGGAAAGGGGCTGCGGTAGGACAGGAAAACCTGAGCAAAATCAAATCCGTGCCTGCACCGCAAGATTTAGCCTTGCTTGGAATGGAAGAACAAAAGTCGGTGGCCTACAAGTGATTATCTCCACGCACTTGTTTCCGCGCGCCTCTTTCTGTACGCTTGCCGCATGTCCAGAAAACCGGAAAAGTTGCTCTCAAAGCACAAGTTTACGGTGCCAGAGCAGCTCAGTTTGTTTCAAATAATTCCCAGCGAGGATGGGCGTTATTCAAACACCGTGGAACTCTACGATGCGCTGCCGAAGTATGTGTGGAGCAGAGTGATGCAGAAGGGGCGACTTGATGCGATCCGGCGCGAGTTTGTCTTTCGCAATCGGGCTTATCGAATTCGCGTTGTGCCTGCTAATTTGGAAGGGGCAAAGGGTGAGAGCGTTGACCGCTTCCCGCGTGAGCGCGAGGAGCATGTTGAAGATGCTTTGCGATTGTTGGCCGCGCGTGGGCAGGGCGTCTTTTTGGATGAGGCGGCAGCCGTGGTGTTCACGCTTTATGAATTGCAACAGGAATTGAAGCGATTGGGACATAGCTATAGTTACCCTGAGATCAAAGAGGCCATTTTGGTATTGCGCGGGACATCAATCGAGGTTGCGACAGCAGATGGAACGAAGGTTGTGCATAGCAACCTATTTGAGACAGTTGGTTTTGATGAAGTGGATGAGACAGGGAAACGAACGAAAGCATTTGTGCGCTTTAATGTGCTGGTAACTCGTTCGATCATGGCAGGGCAATTTCAACCGCTGAATTTGGAGATTGCCGCACGCATCAGAACGATCATCGGTCGTCATTTATACAAGCGGATGTCACATTTGTTTCGCCAAGCATCGCTGATCAATCCTTATACAATTTTGGCATCGACAATTATTCGAGACTTTGGCATTAAATCTTATTCAAATTTCCGCTTCAATTTACGTGAGATTCGTGAGGCATTACAGGAGTTGGTACAAGCTAATGTTTTGCTGGGCTGGAAAGAAGAAGAGATTACCACTCTGCATCGCCACCAAAAGAAGTTGACGGATGTTAAATTCACCCTCACAACCAGCCCACAGTTCAACCAGGACATGAAAGCGGGTAACGCTCGGATGCTAAAGATTGAACGGCTAAAATAGGAGAAAGAATAAAGGTCAATAGTTAACCAGAAGGCCATTTGTTTCAGTGAGTTAGCCTGTCAAGGCCGTGACCAAATCCTAAATTTCCTCGCAGGTCGTGACCAAATCCTAAATAATTTGCTACAGGTCGTGACCAAATCCTAAACAAGAAATCCCTAAACTCCCCTTTGCCAAGCCAAGTCGTGACCAAATCCTAAATAGTTTGCTGTGGAAAACTTTGGTTGAACACGGGAATCTGTACGAAATTTAGCCGGGTGTGACCAAATCCTAAATAATCCCGTGTCTAAATCCTAAATAGTGGGGTGTTTCTGTATCTATTCAAAGAATTTGCTGTAAATTCAACTATCAGAAAGGGTTGGTAGGGGTTTTGAATTTCCACATCCCTTGTGGAAAATAGCAGTAATAAGAGCGGTAACATATTGATTTCTGGCCACTTATTTCAGGCCGTGACCAAATCCTAAATATAGGCCGTGACCAAATCCTAAATATCGGCCATTATGTGGAATATGAACATGCTCCGGCATCACTTTCCGGTTTCTCTACTGCTAGAGTTTGGCAGGCGGTTACAGCGCATGTGATAGCGGCGGTCTTCGACACGGATTTTCTGGGACTGCTCAAGCTGCTGCAACGTTTCCAGCACCTCCTTCTCATCAGGCACAATGTCGCCGAGCTTGCTGTCCAACACAAAGCCGAGGTAGCCGCTTCGTTCATTGGTGATGTTGACCACTAACCGTTCCGGTGAAAATTTTCCAGGCATAAAAGCGATGATGTCGCAGATGGCTGCCGCCAAGGACGAAACGTCGAGGGCCGCGGAGATCATTGAATCTGGTGTGGCTGGGGCGCCGGGCGTGGAAATCCTTGTTTGAGAAGTTGCCTGCGGAATGGCCGAGGATGGTTTGGCTTCATAGGAACTGCGCCAGCCAATGGTTTGCTGGTATTCCCACAAGATCAATGTGCAAGCGGCATCGCGGGCTGCATAAGCGATTTGTTCTGGTCGCAAAGGGCGTTGGGAGAAACTTGATGTTTGCTCAGTTTTGTCGAGTTCAAGCGAAAGGAATTTGCTCGCCAGGGCTTGCAGCGAGTATTTCTTCTCCCCCGCTTTGCGGGCCGCGCTCATCGTGCAAAATGCGCTCTCAGTCACCAATCCCCAATGTTTCTGTAGCTTGTTGATGTCGTAAGCGGCATTGTGAACGACAATGCTAATGTTCGGATCGCTGAGGATGGGTCGTAGATTTTCTTTCGTCGTTTTTTCTTTGCCGTCCAGCACTGCCACTTCGATCTGGTCGCCTTCATTGCGCCACGCAAGCTGCACCAGTGAAATCCATTCTTTGCTCGGCACGCGCCAACTCGCCATTTCAATGTCCAATGCGCATATCCCCTGCCTTCGGAGTTGCGTGAGGTCGAGTTGTGTAACGATCTGGTAGTGAAGCATGGTTTCCTTTGCCTAAAAATCAATCACTTACAAAAGTGAAATTGTATGACTTTATTTTCTTCGCACAACATGATGTCTTTTTTTATTTCCTACGCTTGGTTTGCCGACCGGAATAGCCGGATGTGACAAGCTTGCCTGCAACTCGTAGTTTTGCTTTTTGCTGTTCGGTAATTGCCCAATCTAGCACGACAAGTTTTCTGCGGGCTTTGGCCGTGTACCGATAGAAAGAGCCGGTAGGTGTTTGGTTGGTGGGATGGGCTTCGATGGCGCGACGCAAGGCAACGAGTTCGGTGGTTGTTTTGGTGTCGGCTAATTTGGTAGCAGTCGCAAGTTCACGCGTAGTCCTGGTGTCGTTCTTTACAAGGGAAGTGGTTGATGGTCAGTGAGAGATTGCATATTCTCAGGCCGCTGTTGTTCGGCGACAAGCAATGCTTCCAGTCACAAAACATTAGGCCGACTTACAAAGGTCGAATTCCTGATATTCGGGGGCAAAACGGTCGGATTCGGTAAAAAATTGGAAGTCAACCGGGATGCCTTGCCAGGTTGGAACTGGCCAAGTGGAATATTGCTGATGGAATCCTTCGGTGTAGGCGAGGGCAGAGCGTCGCTGTAATGGTGGCATTGTGATCGCAATCACTAACCGTCCTTCCCTCCATGTCGCATGTGCTGCCAGAACGCTGCCGCGGTACGGTCGTTTGTGTCGCAGGAGGATTGTGCGAGCTTGGCGGAGTGTTGGTAGCTTGGATAGCGAAAGACGTTTTCCAAATTCATCGTAGGTAAACTCTTTCCATCCGATCTGTGAGGCCGCTCGAAAACGGGTGCGAAATTCCTCAAAGCTCAGTGAAGGCGGTTCGTCAGTTTTCCCCTCAGTGATTCCCGAAAAACTATGCCAGCAATGGTCGCTGTTGGTAGGTGGTTCCTCCAAAAAGATTTCAGGAATACCTACCTGCCGGGCAATGAAGAATTCGCCATCGTGCAGGAATGGTAGTAGCTCATTGGTGGCTTCCTGTGGTTGAAAGCCGGAACGAATCGGGATTTCTCCATGTTTTTTATATCCCGCAGCGTCACGGTAGCAATAAGAAAAATTGAGAATATGTTTTGTCATAAGAATTTTGGGCAACTCGAAATCTAGTTCTTGTACTTTAAGCCCGACACATCATCACATTCTACGTCATTGCGTAAACGGATGAATGTTGGCTGGTACAAACTGCCCTCGCCTGGATAAGCGTAGAGGTAACGGACTTCGATTAGTTGGCCGACTGTGGGAACGAGTTGGTTCGGCGGAATCGTCACGTTGCCTTTGGGGACAAATTGGTTACCGTCACGCAACTCAACTTCGACTGACCGCTTGTTGTTAACGGTACGAACGTGGCAAGTGGCCGTTTCGTAGAATTTGTATTTGAGTTGATCGCCGCCTGAATTCGGACGTCCGGCAATGTAGGGAGCATCCGTGCGCTTGAACACCACGCCTTCCGCTTCAGCTTGCAGAGACAGATATACTGCCTGCTTTTCGTCAGTAGTGTGAGCGGGAGCAACCAGTCGGATTGTGTTATTGAAGGGAAGGGTAGTGAGATGGGCTAGGCGGGTAATATAGGGCAGTGCCTCTACGTTTTTGCCTTCGAGAGCTAGGAGGTCGAACACGTATAATACTTCGCCCACGTGTTCGCCGTCGAGCACGCAAGCAGGGAAGTCGGCCATTGCCGTAACGATCTCAGCGGTCACGCCGACTTCCTCGCCTTTGCGATTGGATGCTGTAACTACGTCGTGTTTTCTCACCATCCGACGTTCTCCGTCGTGCTTCTCCTGCAAGATGAAATGGCTGTCGGTCAGCAATCGCAGTGCTTCGTCTTCGGTGATTGCATTGAGCAATTGCGGTACATGGCCGAAGGCAGTTTTGTCTGGAACTGGAACTGTTGTCTCGTTGTTCTGCCCGTCAAGGAGTTTGTATCCCTTGCCGGTTTTTTCTTTGACGATTGTATCGTAGACCCTTTTTGCCTGCTCGTAGGGAACAGGCGATGTTGTCTTTGTTCCAGCGGTCAGCGTACTGCCGCGCCGCCCATATTGAAAATTTACGACAAAGGACGAATCTACTTGCACAATCTGCGCGTTGTAGACTTTGTCACTTCCACCGCCTATGAAATAGAGGGAGATTTTTTGAATTGTAGTCATAATTTAACGATTGAGGATATGCAAAATGGTTCTTGTCTATTTTGTTACTGCGGAAACGTCGGGAATGAGAAGTTGAGAATGGACGTGCTCGCCACTGTCGTTGCTGGCGAGATCGGCAACTACTTGTAGTCGATTGTTGAAGAAGTCAGCCCCAATGAATGCGACTGCTTGCTTATCCGAGCCGAGTAGTTCAATTGTGACGCCATAAGCAGTCCGTCTGACGCGAAAATTGGCTGTCTGCTCAGGATTAGCGTCGTCGGCCACGGTGAATGTGAGTAGTTGTTCGCGTTGGGAAATCGTTTTTGTTCTCATGTCGGAAAACTTTCTTGCCGCTTCTTTTCAATTATTCAGAAAGTTGGAGGCGAAACTTCACATCCCGCCGAACTGAAATGTTAAGTGGCGCTTTGATGTGGCTGCATTGTTATAAGAATTTTGGCAACAAAAAAGGGCTGCGCTCCCCTAGTGCAACCCTCTCTTGTTTAGTGCCTGATCGAGAGGGAACAGGCTGCTCTTTTTGACAGCAAATTGGGTGCCAAGCAAGCTTTTCAGCTTGAATAGCAACCGCCCCACGCCTAGCGTTCTTAACCAAAGACTATGGCAGTGACACTATTCATACACTCCTAACTGTCTGTGACGGGGTGGTGCAGGTACTGAACTGTAGTTGCGCCCAGCGATTTCTTGATGTGGGCAAGTAGTTGATTGAGGGAGTCCTCATCATCCCAGACTTCGTTAACTGGACATTGGAGCGCCATGATTGGAGATCCTTCGCCAGGAACGGTAGCGACGACGTGGATGTGGTTAGCACCGGCCTGCAGGCAGCTATCGTTCACGGTTACTACTGGCATGACCGGGCGACGAGTAGGGAGATTCATTAGGGTGTCTAAGGCGTGATTGAGTGCGCTTTCAACGATGGTGCCACGGATCGTGTGATAGGCTGTCTCCGGTACATCCCACAGTTCGCAAGGCGGCGCGTTGAGGGAGACTTCCGGTAGGTCAGGGAAAGCGAATTGTTTGGCAATGTCGGCGGCAACCATTTGCTGGACTTCGCGGATGGCCTGGACGTTTGGTTGATGGTCGCGAAATAGATGGTCGCACATGCCCGCAAAATTCTTCTGATGGGTTGTGGCGGTTCCAATCATGACAAGCGGAATCAACTTGAGATCGGTAAGCTCTTCGTCTTCGACGGGCATAGGTGCGAGGGTGAAGGGCGGTGGAGTTGTCCGAACATTGGTGACTGTGCGCAGGTAGTGGTACGCGGCCTCGTAGTCTTCCCACTCGTCGGCCTCCGCCGGATAGAGCCGGGGATCGAGGGTGAGGTTGGGTTCCCCGTCAAGCTGAAGCAACTTGCGCATGGCTTTTGTGGTGCAAAGCTGGCGCGTAGCGTCTTTGACCGTTATCTTCTTATTAAGGTTGGTAGGGAGCGTAACAAGAAAGACAAGCGCAAACGGAATGACGACCTGGCTGCCTGTAGGGTATGCACGGTAGGCGGTCATGTCCCGGTATAAATGGAAGTCCACCAACTCGTCGTTCGTAAATGTCTTCTCGGCCTTGTCCAGCAGCCATTCAGCCTGACCATTATGTAACAACCACGACAGATGATGTCCGATGCGCGAGTCTGCATGATGGCGGATCGCGGACAGCAAGTGATTGAAATGGTGCGTTAACGGGTTGAAGTGTGGAGAGCGGTTATGTTTTGCCATGTTGAGCTTGAAGTCGGAACGGAATTGGTGGTGTGAGAGGTTGTGTTTGTTCGCGGGCACAACTTACACAGCCAGCGATTGATGCTGCCAGTTGTGCGCGTAGATGCTGGGCTGTGTCAGTTCGATCATGCGGTCGGCAATGCGTCCAATCTCATCGCTTACGCTGAGTGCGGCGTCGGTTCTCGCTTCGTCGCAGAGAAGTTGGTATTGGGCTTCGAGGGCTTCGCGCTTGTTGCGGAGGGTGAAGAGTTCGTATCCTTTCAGGCACTCGGCAAGAGTGGTAGTCAGCGCTTCAGCACCTTCGGCTTTCGCGCGTGAAAGGGTGCGCCAGTGGACGGTTATTAACCATTGAATGCAGGCCGATGGCAGATGACGCCCGGATTGACGCGCAATGGTTTGTAACTCGTGGGCTGTGATGTCGGAAGCAGTCGCTGTGAGAGTGGTGAGATTAGGTTGCATGTTGTACCTCAGAATTTTGGGCAACAAAAAAGGGCTGCGCTCCCCTAATGCAACCCACTCTTGTTTAGTGCCTGTACGAGAGGAACAGGCTGCAATCCCGCTAAAGGTAAGAGAATTGCTGCTCTTTTTGAGAGCAACTGGAATGCCAGACAAGCTTTTCAGTTTGAGTGAAAGGGGCAACCGCCCCTTCCTGCGTTCCTAACCGCTCATTTACTTGCCTAAATGTTTATAATGTCCCTCCGGGCGACTGTTTCCAGCTTACGCCGTCTAGTCAATTGTAGTTTTCGCGATAAGCTTCGCCCTATTGCATTGCTCTAAAATTTCTTGCCTTCAATAGGCTGGATATGAGAACATTAAATTTGAATCAAATTTGAATTATGAGGTAATGACTATGAATCTTTTTAATCTTAACGAAGATGTGCATTCTCTCTCCGATTTTAAGCGCAATACGCCTGAGTTCATCGAACGCTTAGAAAGCTCAGGACGCCCGGCTCTTTTGACCGTGAATGGTAAAGGGAAAGTGGTTGTCCAGGATGCGGAGAGTTACCAGAAGCTGCTTGATTCTCTTGACCGAGCGGAAACGCTCGAAGCAATCCGGCAAGGATTGGAAGACATCAAAGCCGGGCGTACTCGTCCGGTGAAAGAATTCTTGGATGACGTGCGGAAAGAATTTGGCTTTCCTGAAAAGAGGAAAGCCAAGAAATGAGTTACCGCGTCGAGATTACCGAAAAAGCGGAACGGGCAGTACGCGACATTGTGCGCTGGATTGCCGAAACCTCACCAGAGAAAGCAATGGATTGGCACGCGGATTTTCTGGATGCCGTAGAAAGCCTTGAGACGTTTCCTGCCCGTTGCGCGATTATTCCAGAAACGGAAGGGCAACCTATTTTTCGGCATCGAATTTTTGGAAAATACCGCATCATTTTCCGCATTGAAGATGAGACGGTTTACGTTGTTCACGTCAGACACCAAAAACAACGGCCACTTAATCCAAGAGACATTTAGAGCGCGTAATCTGAGAGCCGATTTTGATTACCGATGTGCTAACTCCTCAACAATTGCAGCGTCGCAATTGCAATAAGAAAAATTGAGAATACATTTGCTATAGGAATTTTGGGCAGCAAAAAAGGGCTGCGCTCCCCTATGGCATCCCTTTCTTGTTTTCTGACTGCAACTTGAATGTCAGATAAGCTTTTCTGCTTGAGCCGCAACCGCCCCTTCCTGCGTTCCTAGCCGCTAATTTATTTATGGCATTTATCCCAGCTTAAACGGCTCTAAACTGTAAGGCAGATAGAGCGGGTGCGCTGGAAACTTCCCTTTGTTGAGCTTGAGCGCGTAGAGTGGGATGCCCGCATCTCTGAGTATCTTCTGAATGGTTTCTGCGCGCCCCAATAACTTCCCATGCGCTCCCCAAGCACAAATCAGCTTCTCTGACTCCTTTGCCACCTCAACGATGGCGTTGTCATTGTGTTCTCCGACCGGATCAGGGTGCGTGTAGAGTACCTTTGGATCGGTTGATCGGAGCGCAAACAGATTGATGACAGCCAACCCCCCGTATCCGCCTCGCCTGGCGCGTTCCTCGCACCGCGCAACTGTCGGGTCGGAGATGGCTTCGGTTGCAGTGGAGGGATTGAGCATGAGAAACGCCAATGTTGGCCCATCTGACCACCGCCGTGTGAGCTTGTAGCGATAGATTTCACAGGCGCTGTAGAGGGCGAAGCTGATGACGGTTTCGAGAAGAGTGGCGATTCTGTGCGTGCGTTCTATCATTAGACAATGAGCGCGCGTAGTAGCGATGATAGTGCATTTAGATGCTCGGTCGGGAACCTCCCGTCAGTGCGGTCAACTGATCCAATTGCGATTCTGCCGGAATAGACGAAGAAGCTGTGCTTTTCAACTTGGACGCGATATTTGCTGCGTTCGGCGATGTCGGCTAATGCTTTGAATCGCTCCCATTCTTTCTGATTGAGGCCGTGTTTGCTTGGTTTGCTTTTCTTACTCATGCTTGGGTAGGGAAGGGGTTTTCTGTTAAGAATTGTGCTAATTCCTGCTTGAGCAGATGCAACTTCACAGGGGGGCAATGGATGTCCCAAATGAAGGCTAGTCCTGCATCATAGGCGTTAATAGTGCAAAGAGACCTATTCTCTTTATTCTGTGCCTCCAGTATCCCCGCTTTCGTAAAAACACCATCCGCATCAATATAGTGGGTGGAGATGCAAGTCACTACGTGGTTGATGGGAATTTCTTCGGTTGCGATGGATTGGAGTTCAGCACCGGGAAGTGCCTCTGCAAGCGCAGTTGCCAGCAGCAAGCACCCCCCGGCTGACCAGTCAGTGAAGTCAACATCGCCTTCCGACTGGGAGTTGAGGATGTTGAAGATTTGGTCAGTCCTGAGCCACGTCTGGAACTTGACTGACCAGTTGAGTATCGTCATCAATTATTTAATTCTGAAAATGATGGTGTCGGCCTGTCTGCCTCGGTCAATGCGATGCGGGCCAGGAAGGATTGTAAACTGGCGTCCTTGCGCCTTCAAGGAAATTGGCTCCTCGGTAGCAATACTTGTTGGGGTCGTCTCTTTTTCGTTTCCCAGCTTGCGGGGAAGCCGAACGCGGAACTCGTTGTTCCCAAGCTCCCCAATACCAGTGATGCCGCCGGTATTCCCGTTTCGGGCTAATTCAACGCCGATTGTAACCGAACAAACACCGAACCCAGTGCAATTCCTGGATTTTCTGCCGACGTCGATTTTTACCGTAATGACCGGGGCAGCTAAGCCAGGCTTCTGGTTGATATTGTACATGGTGAAGGTGACTGCAACGACTGCTGCGATGAGGCTCAATTTAAGGATAGTTTTCATGTAATTTCTCTGTGAGTTGTGAGGGAGCGGAGAAATCAGGTGCAAAAACTGTTCCTTGAGCGATTTTGAAACAGGGAGAGCAGAGATAAATGTCAGCGAGGATGTGGATGGAGTCGCTGGTGTGGGTGTGACATGCCTGGCACATCTTACCGCAGGCAACCTCGGTCAACATCCTCTCCAACTCCATCGAAACCGTGCGACCGTTTTGGTGCGCTAGTGCTGCGAGCTGCTGCTTGTCCGTTTCAGAAATGTAGGCCCCGATAAGAACCCGATCTTGTCGGGGGATGACAGTAAAGGCGGTGTCGGTAATATGTTTGGTTCTCGCCTCTATTTCTTCTCGGAGAAAATCGGAGAAGTGGCGGTGGTGAATTACGGCTTTGAGCGTTTTCGGAATGTAGGCTCCAACGAGTGCGCTATTTTTTCTCATGGTTTTTCTTCTTTCGAGGGTTTTCAGACGTCTGATTTTCGATGTTTTTCTTGATCCAGGTGGCAATCTTCGACCAGGGCAGGGTGCCTTTGTTTTTTCCTACGTCACAGAGCAGAGAGAATTTGAAGTTCTGATGATGCTTGAGCGCTGTGTGACTGGTGTATCTATATCCATCGCTAGATTGGGCAGTGTGGGCAGCGCAGGCAGTGTAGGGAATCTTATGGTCATCGGTTGGGGGATAGAGTACGGTCAGGATATTGAGCGCCAGTTCCGATGTTCGCTCCCCACTGTCCCCGATCTCATAACCGAGATTCCCAACAACATGTTCGACATTGGTTATAAGCTTGCCTAGCTTTCGTCGCCATACCAAAGGCTGGCCATAGCTAAATCGTGGTGAGGTCTCTAGCATGAAATTCACTGCTGGCAAACACTGTGCCGCGAGGACTAACAAGAGGATCGAATCGTAGGTTGATGGTATAGGCGGGCGGGCTGGAGGCTGTAAGATAGTGGGTCTGATAATGTTCATTGGATTACTGGTGAAAAGTAGGGTTGGCAGACAATTAGCGATGCAGTCTACGGCATTATGGGATTTGCAGTCGTCGGCTATCTCGACACCGCCCCAATTAGTACAAGGTGAACATTCGCAGGGTACTTGATTCAGGTTTGCGCGACGATGTTTGAGGGAAGAGAGGTGTTGTGTGACCCAATTGATCTCCTCGTCGAGTGACTGGTGAGAGAATACGTCGGCTGGGAATAGCCGACGTATTTCATCTGCACCAATCATATCGCCTTGCTCAAAGAGTACCCGCGATAGTTCGCCTTCGATGCACTGGCCGGAAACATGGATACTGCTGGTTAATTCCTCGTAATGCGCCTATCCCGTCTGCGGTGCCAACGCGAGAAAAGGCGATAATCGCGTTTTCGCACGCGGACGTTCTTGCCACCACGCTTCCAAGCGTAACAAATTGAGCGCGGCTGCTGTGACACAATGCTGAAACTTTGTTTTCACTAAACCTCGATAGCGTGCAGTGCGCATCTCTAACGCACGGACGCTTTGCGAAATCGTGCCTTCAATTCCGGCCCGCGCTTTGTATTGTTCTTTGAATTCCTCAGTTTCCTGGCGCGCCCGGGCGCTTTGCATCGCCTCATAATAAGGTTGGGCGTTGATGGTTAGCGTGCGCCGTTGAGTCTTTGCCTTTGTGCAATCAGCGCGCGACGGACACACGCAACAGTCTTGCTTCAGAAAGAGAATATGAACGATTGGCAAACCATAAGAGGCCTGCGCTGGTTGCCAATTGCTGCTCACTTTTCCGGCGGGACAAGTCGCTTGTTGGCGTTGCCAATCAATTTGAAAATCATTTGCACCGAATCCTTTGCCTGCTTTAGCTTGCCAACTGGCATCGGCCACCAAGGGCCCCAGCAAATCAATTTGGTGTTGCTGTTGACTGGTCACGAGGGCTTGCGCCGTCACATAGCCACCATCTACTAATTGCTATTGCGGTAAGAGTGATTGTTGCGCTAACTGCGCCTGAATTGTAGGTAGGGCTTCTTTGTCTGTTACCGGAGCTGGATCAGTCTGCACATCGGTAATCAGGTGCGGGCCTTCAGTCGTGATTGTTTCCGTCAAATGCACTTTGTAGCCTTGCCATTCGGTTTCGCGCTTCGCGCCTAACCGCGCATCTAAATCGTAAGGGGAGTAAATCATCACGCGGCTTGGTGGATGATTATCTTTTTGCCGAAAGCGCACAACGCCATTTTCCCAATAGAACTGTTGCACCCAAATCCGGCGCAGCACTTCCAGCGCGGGCAGGTGCCGCAGATCGGGGGCGGTCGTTTTCTCCCATACGGCGGTCAACAGGGCGTGCCCATCCGCACCGATTTGTTCTTTAAGCGCGAGCCGTTGCGCTTCAGTCAAGGCCCCTCCTTCTGGGCGACGGGCATAGCGTTCGTACCAGGACACGGGCACTTGTTCGCGCAACCATTCCGGCACTATTTGTGCCAAGCTGTTGAGCGCCCACCGCATCGCTTCCCACACACATTCCAAGCGGTTGTAAGAATGCACACGCGCGAGCACACGGGTCGAAACGGTGCGTTGTTTGCCTCGTGCTTTGACCAGTCCAACCTCACGCAACTTTGCTAGCAAGCTGTCAAAGAGCAGACAGGTTTGCTGATGCACGAGCAAGCGCTGCCGAAACTCGACCAGTACGGTCGCATCAAACCCGGGATCGTCAAGCGGTAAGCCCAGTGCGTATTTCCAATCAATACGACTGCGCACCGCCTCTGCCGCCGCGCGATCTGACAAGCCTTCCGCAAACTGGAACAGCGTCACGAGAGCGAGCCGGGCTGGGGATTCAGCCGGACAACCGCGTGGCGAGAAAAAGGCCGTGAAAGTTTCGTCCTGAAAAATGGTGCCGAGTTCGTCGCGCAGTTTGAGATATAGATTGCCTTTCGGAAAGGAGGCACGTGCGACGCGCACGGTCTCAGACGGGACAGTGGTTAGATCAAGGGGTTTTAGTGACATCAGAAATTCCTCCCAGGAAAAGAACATTAAGCAGTGGCTTTCGCTGTCATTTTACCCCTTCAATGGCACCTGGGAGTTCTTAATCGAAATTAACCAGCAATATCAAACATGGTACTCACATTTGGCGGATTTCGCGTGAGCGCATCGCCCACAATTGGTTGAAAGAGCCGCTTCTCTACCGCAATCTGTTGTGGCGAGACAAGCGATATTGCAAATTTTCCGCTCATTTGAAATCCGCCATATATGGATACGATGTCTGTGGCCACCGCACGCCTTCGACTTCCCACTCGAACCATGTCCCGTCTTTGAAGATGGAGGCGACCCGTTCGAGTTCTTCGGGATCGGGAATCTCCTGATCGCCGTCGTCTTCCATATTGGATGTATGGTTCATCCTCAAACCTCGCCTGTTTCCCTGACAAGCTTTTCTCGTGCCCATCCATCGTGACAATCCAATGGATTTCGGTCAGGTAAGGACAGAATCACTTCACTGCTTCTGACTGGATTATCCAGCTTTGTTATGCGGCCTAGCGCCGCGCCCGTATGTGCCCATGATTAATTCCTTTCTGGCCTGCTACTCGCCGCTCTATTTTTCATTCGGCATTGGATTTGCTTATTGCCGTAGCCGATGATTCGGATTGATGGTTTTACAAAACGGGGATTTCACTATGTGGCTGAATTTTATTTACCTGGTGACGCCGGAGTAATGAAAGGAAAAGTCACAATACTGGGATCGGAGTTCCGGTGCTGGTACGCGGAGGTCATGCTCGATATTGAGAGAGGTCAGCGTTCTCCCGTTATTAAGGTCTTCTGGTCTGATCTCTCTGACTATGTTCGAGAAGTTTATTTGCTTCACCCCGGACAATCCCTTCTGATTAGCCTTCCAATCGAAAAATTCGCTCTTTTTCGCGCAGGACATCCAGATGATGTCTTAGAATTTGCCCGGGCAGTCTAACTGTTCTCTATTTATTCCCGATTTCCTGACAAATCCTTTACTAAATTATTGCGAACAACGGCTTTAGGCTGAAATTCCGGGAACAACCTTTTGTTCCACGCTTCTTATATGGCATGTCGCATAATGGACGTTATGCGACATTATTGCAGGATTGGTCAAGGTTGAATCTCGGTTGACGTACTTCGCTTGTGAGGTTTTGGATCGCTTTGCTGAATTTGCGGTCATAGTGGTAGAGATTCACTGCGATTTGACGCGTGAGGATATGAAGCTGATAGGAAAGGTCGCAGGTTGTTCCTGGATCGTAGCGGTCTAAGGTGTTGCACATTTCGCGGAAGGAATCGCAGTCACTTGGGCTTGTGAAGTCAAAGCTGTATTCCCCGAAGTGCCGCATTTCTTCCTCGCAGGCGTAATTGGTGAAACTGCATTGAAGTAGGCAGCCGCAGGTTTCGCAGAATGACTGACTGTCTTCCTCGAAGCTGTAGCCGCCTCCTATGAAATATTCGCCATTGGGGTTTTCCTTCTTGAGTCTCTTGACCTCCTTTTCGGCGCACTGGTAGCAATAGCTAATGCTTTCGTCAGGGCCGTTGTTGACCCAGTAGAGCGACTTTTTACGAAAGCGTTTTGCGGTGGGGGCGAGGGTCTCTTCGATGAGGTCGCGCAATGTGCTGGAGTCAATCTGGTCAATGAGTGCGAAGTCGTTAAGTTGGTGTTTAGCGAAAGTGACCCATGCCTCGGATTGCGTGTCGGCGTTGATGATGCAGTTGAGACTAGCGTATGGGAACCGATAGATGTTCCACTTCCGGCTGTTGGCACCGTGCATCTCTTGCGCAACTGCTGTTGGGTAGTGTTGACGCACAGCGGTTCTTGCCTGTGAAGCTTCGATGGTGAGCCGGTTTGTGGATATCGGGCAATCTGCTGTGTGACCAACGGTTTGCCCGCAGCATTCGTTGAAATGTCCTGAATCGCTCATAGTTTTCTACTGATAACAGTGGTGGCGTGATATTACTTGCGGTACACCAAAATTAAATGTGTCTGGAATCGCATGAATGGGTGTTACTACCAAAGTGACGCTTGTTGAGGGCCAGAGTCTGGAACGTTTTGTGTGACCATCTCTTTTACTTTTTTGACTGCTGTTGCACCCTTCAGCCAAATGGAAATCGCCAGGATTTTTTCGGTATCTCGTAGGCGTTTGTATTTCCATTTGGTTGCCAGCTTGGGGTCATATTGGACTGTGAGGGTCGCTTCGGGATTGCTGGTCGCAAGCCGAATCTGTTGTTTATCCTCTTCGCTGATGTGCCCTTTGGCGAGGATTGGAGCAATGCGATTTCTGAGTTCAGTTGGTGTAGGAATTGGCATATTTGTGGTTGTCTGGGAGTCTCTAATATTCGAGAAACCTGTTGAGGGCTTCTGCTAACTTGAAGGCGTATTCGAGTCCCTCAAAATGCTTGATGCGGATTAGATTGTGCAACTTATGGTCTTTGGTCACGTATGCGATTTGCGTGTAATAGCCTTCGTTGTTCCCATGACCGGCCTGGAAAAGCATTTCCCGATACTCTGGAATTGGTTGGTCACTGTTATCAGGAACAATGTCGCCAGCTATGATCCATTCGTGATGGTTCAGCTTTTGCTCGACCAGGAATTTTTCGACTGCGGCTAAGACTTCATTGAACGTCTTGTTGCCTGTGAATTTCTGATAGCCAGGCTTTTCAGGATGTGGAATGTAGTTGCCAATCAAAAACGTTTCGGGAGGTGTTGCTGTCTTGAGTAGATCGGGCCGCAAATCCTTTACGACCGCTTGCAGGATTTGTGGTGCCAGAAATTGATAATCATTTTCTGTTAAAGAATCACCCTCCACTGGCTTATGGCCGCGGAGGATGGCAGTGATTTTTTCTTCGATTTCGTGAGGATCAAAGCGTGTGTTGTAGTTTGGCATAGTTTGAATGGCCTATTGCGGCTTGTAAATTCTCCCAGGCTTTGATTGAAGCAGGACAGAAACGCAGGATTGCATCTCGGTGTCTTGCTTGTGGATAACGAGTAGTGAATGTCATGGGTAGGGAAGTGCGACTGACCTGAACGCAGGGTTGTGTACCGATTTCCCGGTAGTGACACTCGATCCAGGTTTCGTCGATTTTGATGCGGCCATTGGGTAAATCCTTGATTCGTAGAGTGACAGGGAATTCCTCGCTGGATGTTATTACTTTGACTTGTAAGTAAAGGCGATCCGCAGTGGGGTGGAATTTGAAGACGAACTTCGGTTTGAACCAGCCGCCTGAACAGTCTTTGCAGGACGTTGATCGCTTTGGAAGCCGCATGGCTTTAATAACATTGTAGCAACTAGGGCAAACGGCCTGGAAGTTTGGCAGAGGCTCGACAACGGTTGAGTCATAGCAGCGCTCGCCATTGCATCCGATGGACCGGGCGATGCGTTTCCACTTTTCGTTGTGGCCTGCATTGTGACCAGCTAAACCATGTGCGATCTCATGCAAGATTGTGTCAAGCACCTCTGATTCGGGATTGAGTAACGTGAGTGGTGCCGAGAGTTTGATGAGCTTACGCGCTTCCGAACAGGCTCCAAATGTCCTTTTTGATTTGCTGAAAGTGAATTTCCAGTTTGTCAGCCCATTCTGTTGCATTAGGGCCGGGGCTAGATTTTGTGCGGCATCAAGTTGCATGATTTTGTGTTGGTTTTTCCATTACGGCGGTCAAACAATTCGGGCAATTCGGATGCCTGTCTTCCGCTTCTTTGGCATAAAATTTGACAAAGGTGCCTCCCCTAAAGACTCCGAAGAATTGAGAGTAAATTACAAAACGTTTCTTATCAGACGCAGGGAATATAGAGCGAGATAATGAATGGTCAGTCTCGTTTTATTCCCTGTTCACTTGCTTTTTGACATTCCCTCCCCCTTGACGTTGTTGTTACTGTCCTGTATATCCCTCTGTAATGGCTAAGCGGAAAAAATACCCAATGGCTGAGATCGCTTAGCCGCCAGAGGGCGTTTCTAACGAGGCGCCCTAATTCTTTTCCTGGCCTTGACTCTCTTTCTTTGGCCTTCTATCCTTTGCAGCAAGTTTGATGCACGTGGATTTACTACGTTGATACAAGGATTTCTATGGCAATTACAGTCTCAGTGATAGGGCTTAAAGGCGGAACCGGAAAATCGACAGTCGCTATCAACCTGGCTGCAGGGCTGGCAAAGCTGGGATTTAAAACCTTACTTATTGATGCTGACTTTCAAGCGTCGGCTACGATGGGACTGGGTGTCGAGGTTGTTGATGGAGAATTAACCATTCTTGATGTCATGAAACGTACAGACATCAATGACTGCATCCGAGAAACGCTGATTGAAGGTCTCTGGCTGTTGCCTGCTGATATTTCTCTTTCGGAAGCAGAAATGGAGTTGACCATTCGCCCTATGCGGGAAATTGTCTTGCGAACGGCATTGGAGAAGCTTGATAAGAGTTTTCAATACGTCATTATTGATTCCCGACCAGCCCTCGACCTGCTTGTGCAAAACGCGCTCATGGCAGCGGATCATTTGATCTATCCTATTACCAGTGACCCGTTCGCCCTGAAAGCGTTTGGATATTACCTCCAACTCATTGACTACGTGACAGACCTAAAGAGGAAGTACCTTCATAAACCATCTTATAAATTTGACTGCCGGATTTTGCTTAACATGCATCAGCAATCATCGCGGGTACGGGATCGCCGTACAGAGCAGGTGCTAAAACCCTTGAGAAAGCAAATCTTGCAAACCAAAATTCGACGCACCGAAAGTGTCGGGCGTTCGCATTTTGAAGAGGGGGATTCCTCTGCTATGCCTGTCATTGCTCGTCCTCGTGGAGCATACGAACGCGGAGCCGCCGAATATCGTGCCCTCGTAAAGGAGATCGTACAACTATGGCAAAATTAGACCAGATGTTCGCTAAAAAGCGCCCATCACAGAAGCAGCTTGCGCCTATTTTTGAAGATGAAGGGACTCGCTATTCGGAGATCGATATCGCTTTAATTAAGCCTGACCCCAATCAGCCGCGAAAGGATTTAGGTGATCTGTCAGGGTTAATTGAATCTATCAGGGAACACAACCTCATTCAGCCTATTATTGTCGCTAAGGAGGGACGGGAATATATCATTCTGGCCGGTGAACGACGTTTTGCGGCAGCGAAAGAAGCGGGCTTGACGAAAATGCCATCTCTCATTCGTAAAATCGACTGGCATCGGAAGCTGGAATTGCAGTTAATTGAGAACCTACAACGAAAAGGTCTGAATCCGCTGGAGGAAGCCAATGCCTATGCCAGGCTGATCGAGGAACACAGCCTCCAACAAGAAGACCTGGCAAAGCGTGTGGGTGTTTCAGCCCCAACTATCAATCAGAGCTTACGATTACTCAAGCTCCCGGAAAGCATTCAAACCGAAGTAGCGACGCTTCAGACGTCTGAAGTCAGTAAATCTGTGCTGCTGGAGATCGCAAAATCCCCCAAAGAAAAGCAGCCACAGATGTGGAAAGATGCCAAGAAGGGAAAGCTTACTGTTAAAGCAGCACGGGCCGTAAAGAGCGGTGAAGCGGAAGTGCGGGAAGCCGTGACTGAAAAACCAGCTACCTACCGCGAAATTATGCGCGTGCCGGGCTGTGATGTGATCTTTGTCTTTCAGAAATCGAAGGCAAATAAAAGAGACCTGCGCCGAGTTATCGACGCTCTGCTGGAAGAACTTGGTTAACGCAGCTTGGTGTGACTGTGAATCTAATTCCCTTTTCCCCCATTGAAACCTTCTGTCTCAAGAATACTTCGCCGCATACGCAATCCACCTACCGACGTGTGCTACGTGAGTTTTTTGGCTATTTAAAGATCAGCGACCCTAGAGAGGTTAAGCCGGAACACGTCATACAATGGCGTGATGCGCTGCAGGCTAGAAAGCAAAAGCCCGCTACGATCAATCTTAAACTTGGTGTTGTCCGTTCCCTCTATGAATACCTCTTGCAATCAGGTCAAGTAGCTCGCAACCCTGCTCATACCAAGCTGGTGCGTGTTTTTGCCCTGCCAGAAACTATTACTGGTCGCGTGCTGGAAGATTGGGAAGTAAAACGGTTGCTGGCTGCGCCCCATAAAGATAAGGTTGAAGGCCAACGGGATTACTGCATTTTTCTTATTATGCTTCGGATGGCGCTTAGAGTGTCCGAAGTTTGTAGCCTGCGGCAGAATTCTTTGCGCTGGACGCGTGATGGATGGGTGATTGAATTGAAAGTGAAAGGTGGGAGACAGCGTTTATTGCCATTACCAGGCGACGTGAAACGTGAAATTGATCGGTACTTGCAACTCGATCAGCGCCGAAGAGTGATTCAACATTCTGATAATGAAGATTCGGCCATCTTTCAGCCGGTCGTCAATTATGCCACTCTCGTCTATAATAAGCCGCTTACACCGCGACAAGTCCAGCGATTACTCGCAAAATGGGCATCTTACGTTGGCTTGAAAAAAATTACGCCCCATGACCTCCGGCGTACTGCCATCACTAAAGCTCTGGATCAAGGTATCCCTTATCGTGAAGTCCAGATGATGAGTGGGCACAAAGACCCAAAGACTGTCATGCGCTATGATCACCATCGAGAGAATCTGGCACGCAACCCAATTCATTCTCTGAAGTATGACTGATGTGTGAACCTATTTTGAATAGTCGCGTTCGTAATTAGCACGGACTTCAGGTGGCGCGTTCAGTTCCGTCAGAATCTGCCAGATCGTGAGGCGGTCTCCGCTAATTTTCCAATAATGATAACGTTCCGGTGAGTTGAACGGAATAATGAGGGTGGCGTTTTCGATCCGGGGCAAGCTCTCTTCGGCGGCAGGTTGTTGGACAGGAGATTCCATTGATGTGTTTTCGCCGCCAGACATTGCAGGGCTTCGGCGAGCTTTAATTACTGGAGTTAGACAAGATCGAAAAACGATAAATGGCCAAGATGCGCAATGTAGTTATTCGTGTTCTGTAACGTGACCTCACTGAGGGGGATCCAATCATCAATTGACCCACGATAGCAATATCTCTCCACAAGAAAAATGCCGTCTGCTGCGCGTGTGATGCGTAAATCTGTGCTGAAACCGAGGCTGTCCTGCGCTAAATGCTGGATCAATAATACTTTTCCTCGCACTTTCAGGTTAAATTCTAAAACAGCATTATTGGCTTTTAGGAATTGCTCAATCTGTTCAATTTCTGCTGGCTGCCAGTTGGTTTTCGACGGCATTTTCGTCTCGCTTCTCTCAGGCTGCCCAGAATTGAAAACTGGTTGGCGATTGGGCAACTCGTAACACCTTGCCTACCGGGTATTGGTTAGCTGCCATCAAAAGAGGTTCTACTAAGTCTTTCCACGCAATCTCGGCTGACATCATTTGGTTGTAATCTTCGACCATCGGGCTGGCATTGAAGCGGGAGCGTAACGCAGCAAGGTCTCCCTCGACAACAATAAGTAGTGTTGAAGCACTCATTGTCGTAATGTCGCCCAGGGAACGTCCGCAACCACAGGCCTGGCGCTTGGCTGTATCTGTACAGACCATCGCTCCCAGCGTGACGATCTCGCCCGGCTTGGCCCAAAAGAAGTCTTGTTGGGAACAGTAATCGGCTACCTTGTCAGGATCGGCTGCTACGAGATATTTGATTTGCGCCGTCTTTGCTCGCATAAATTTCCTTCCAAACGCGAATAGCCCAGCCAAGATTCCTCTCTCGACTGGACTATTCTTTTCCAGGAGACTCGCACCTTGCTCTCCGCTCATTTTCTCACATTTCAGCAAATTGCAATACTTGCTGAATGGACTGCACAGGAACAGCCGCTTTCTTGTCCAACAACCTTCCCTGCACCAGATAATAGCCTTTGGACTTTAACTGCTCGGCTACCTGCTTGACTTGCTCTGCTGGCGTGCGAGCGGTGTATTCGTCTATTACCCACCGCTCATGAGTGGTGAAAATAAGCTTGAAGGTTATGCCATCGGCTTGGAATATCACCTGACGTGTAGTACGCGATTGAATAAAGTACCCTTGTTCCTCGACCCACTGCATGACAAGGTTTATTAGCCTACCACTCTGCATCCCTTCATAAGGAATGATCAGTAAAGTGCAAGTGTCTGGTGTTTGGTTTAATACGCTCAACTTCTCTGCTTTTTCTTCGACTTGTTTGATTATGTTCATTTTTACCTCTTTTTTATGCTGGTGAGGTTTTCGGGGCGATTACCAGTAAAATACTCGTAAGCGCGTTCTGTTGCATACTTCCGACTGGCTTGGCTGACACCTTCTCGTGCCAGGGGGATGCCTAATTGCAAGTCAATTTGGTAACGCAAATTTAGTGCCGTAAAGAGGGCATCCTTGTTGTTATCCATCTTCAAACTTGCAACGGCGGCAATGAAATAGGCTTGTAGCTTCAATTCGTAAGCGTCTCGGGGCTTGGCCGTCGCTAACGCTTGCCGCAGTGAGGCTAAGACAAACTCTTGCAGGAGAAGTGCCCGCAATTCAGCAGGTTTCGTTTTCCGAAATCCCAGCGAAATTGCAACCCGCTTGCTTCCCACCACAAACAGGGTCAACCCAGGCTCATCCAGCACGACAACTTCAGGAGTAATTTGAAATAGATCGCAGACCCCTCGCAAACTCGCCTCGTACTGAGCGCGGAGCGTGTCATTCTCTGCCACCCTGACGTGTGGCTCTTGCGCCCCCGCCTGGGGAATGAAGTTGGGGTAGCGCTTGAGCCAGGCCGGAAAGTCTTGCAACTTCTCCTGACTGGCCCAAGTCACAATGCGATCTGCAATCACACTATCGGAATTGGGCGCCTGTGCCATGAGTTGTGCCATGACGGGGTAAACCCAACATTGCTGTCACCAGCCGCCATGTCAATCAATTCGCAGGCGTCGGTTCAATCACAAGACGTTTGTTCATATCCAGATGGAACATGCCATAGGGCGTGACGTGATTGAAAATCAGCGGCGTCAACGCCCGCAAGTCTTCTGCTTGTAGTCGTCCCTGCCAATGCGGTTCACTTAGAAGTTGCTGCATCATTAACGTATTGATGTAGACTAAGCAAAGTTGCAGCAAGTGCAACGACAACATCGTAATTTCCTGATCTTCCCGCCGATTCGAGGCGAACTCACCACCTTTGCCGTACAGAATAAAGCCATTGACGCTGTTCCAATGCTCAATCACGTTCAGCCCTTCCTGGATTTCGCGCCGCAGTTCCAGGAAATGCAAATACCGGCACAGGAATATTGTCTTGCAGGCTTTGCCCAATTCGGCGAGTGCTTTGTAGGTAGGATGTTGCACGTTGTGCCGCGTGAACCGCCGTAGAATGGCTTCGGTCTCCGCCGTTCCCAAGCGTAAGGCCGTGGTGTACTTCACCATCTGATCGTATTGCTCCTTGATCAATTTCCAATCAATCGTGCGCGTCAACACCGGCTGCAAATGCGGATACTCTACACCTTGCCCCGTCTCCACGCGAGAGAGCTTTTGTTTATGGATCGCTTTCAAGCGCGGCAGCAGTTCAAAGCCCAGCAACCGAGAAAAAGCAAAGGCGACTTCCGATTGGCCGTGGCTATCCACATACTGTTTGTTGACGCTCATCTCCGTGCAGTGCCGCAACACGCCTTCGATCATGGCGGCAGCCTCGGACGAGGAACAGGTTTTCAATTGCGAGTAAATGCAGACGGACTTGCGCTCGACGTGCCAATAGATCATGACGCCGCGCCCCCCATACCGCACGTGCCATTCGGTCATGAGGTTTTGGTCATACGCGCCAAACTTTTTAGAGTCCGAAGCACAAGCCGTCGTCCCTTCGCCCCAGAGATAGGGCTGTCGGATGAGAAAAATCGCGTTGACGACGGAGCGGATGGCTTGCCGCAAGTGCTCCTTGTTCACAAAGCGCCGCCGCACATAGAGCAGGTCTTTGTAACTGACGCCGCGTTCCTCGGCGCTCATGCGTTTCAAGCCCGTATTGGTGCCCAGGCCATAGAGACAAAGCAACAATCGTGGTTGTAAAACGGCGCGTGCGAGCGACTCCCAGGCCGTGGGACTTTTGAAAGCCGCTGTAAAATCAATGCGCAAGTCCGCTTCTTTGAGCATCTCCAGCAGACTGGTCATCGGCCAGCGTTGGCCGATTTCGGTCGTGAGGCGGTGCAAGACCAGCGGTTCCGGCTGGGCGTCCAAAGGAGAAAGCGCGATCCAGCCTTTCCCTTTGGTGAGGCATTGCACATGCGGATTTTTCGGCATCCCCTGATCCAGCCGCGTCAGCGCGTCACGCATTTCCTGCTGCAATCGAGTGATGAATGTCTCGGCATCAAGGGGCAACCGCAACGCCTCATAATACTGCTCGCGGTGCGTTTCAAAATCGGTGGGCAAATCTTCTTCAGGATTGCGATAGCGATCTGCGCCGACCACCCAAATTTCTTTGCAGCGTAGTTTTTCGCGCAACATTTGCAAGACGCTCAGTTCGTAATTGATGCGATTGACGCGCACATTACCCGCCGCGTCAGACTCCAACACCGTTTCCAA
Source organism: Acidobacteriota bacterium (assembly GCA_018268995.1). Taxonomy (GTDB): domain Bacteria; phylum Acidobacteriota; class Blastocatellia; order RBC074; family RBC074; genus JAFDVL01. The sequence continues at coordinate 176,672 of JAFDVL010000012.1, forward strand.
CGCGCCTTTTTTCACCACGCCATCCAAGGGGACTTCTTCCTCTAACGGATAGACGCGCACCTGACTGTCCACATACCGTTGTAGGAGTTCCAATGCCTTAATGACGGGGCGATGCGTCTCGTTGTTGGAGCGAAATTCTAACGTCTTGAGCAGCTTGGGCAGCATCCGCCGATAGTGCGAGCGATAGGAATTGCGCATCAGCCGCGTCACTTTCTGCCGATAGGCAGGCCCATTGGCTTTCCATTCTTTGACCAACTCCCGCAGGGTTGGTTCCGGCACGACGGGATAGACGACCTCTTTGACAATGCCGTCGGGCGCGTCGAGTGTGGCTTCAGCCAGACGAAAGAGCAGATTCGTTTTGCCGGTCACTTTTTTCAGATCAGCGAGTAATTCGCGTTCGACTTTGTGTTCGGCTTTGGTGCCGAGCCGATGCACGAGTTCCAATAAAACATCCACCAATGTGTCGCTGATTTCCTGACTGCGCAAGGTGCAGAAGGCGGCCACCAACGTGTAGCGCAACGCCGGGGGATGACGCCGCAACTCATAAGGTTCTTCTACAGCGGCGCGTTGCCGATAGCCGGACAAGATTTTGCGCGGCACGGTGGCAAATAAATCGGTAGGGAGAGCCAGCGCGCGCAATTGTTCCAACTTGGCGATCTCCGTCAATAAGGTTTCGGTACTGGCTTTGCCAGCATCCGCTTTCAAGACCTGCCACAGGGCGCGCGGCAAGATCGTCTCCTCGGATTGATTTGTCTGCTCTGGCATGGGAGTCGGTGCCGGTTGTAGTAAAGTCTCTAGGCGTGCTTGCTGCTCCGGGGTCAGGCGCGCCAAAATTGCGAGACAAAACTTTTCTTCGTACGCGTGCGTCGCCGACCGCACAATGCGCTCCAAACGTTCCGCCGTGGGCGGCTCCAGTTGCAAGGCGCGACATCGTTGATAAGCTGCCGCCAGCACTTGTTGATAAGCGCGTTCTTGCGGCAGCACTTGCGCTTCCAACCACTGCCCCAACACGGTCGCATCCGCTACCGTTGTTTCCCGAAAGCCCAGCAACTGCCGAATCTGTGCGCGCTGCCGCTCACTGCTGCGGCCCCGCCAGTCCCACTCTTGCATGGCGTCAGCAGGAACATCGGTCTGTTGCGCGAGATAATGCAGCACGGGCGGTGGAATCGCTTGGGCATCGGTGGGAAAGTGCGCTTCCTGCTGGAAGTATTTCAAGAACAGCGCGAAACTCAGACGATTGGCGGCGGTCTTACTTTCCAGCAGGGCGAGTTCCGGGGGCGCGAGCGTCCACTGTGCAATCAACTCATCGGGTTCCCAGGCACGTTTCATAGGGCTTCGGGCCACCCACGAGGCAAGCAGGTTGCACCTGTGTGACGGCTCTTATAGAATTTCGTAGAATTCAGGAAAGACGAAATAAATGAAGCCTCAGACTACCAAAGCCCGCCCAAAACGACCAACCAAACGGCGTCATTTCGTAGCGACAAATAAAAAAGCGAAATCCGAAGTCATCGCGCAACTCGTGCGACTGGCCCGCAAAGAGCGCTTGGATTACCAAGAGTTTCTCTATGTTTGTCAGCAAGCCCGCAAGAAACTGGGGCTGCGCAAGCCCCAGCGAGAACGCAAACTGCCCCAACTGCTGCCCGCCACGGAATTGAAAAAGTTCTTTCGCGTGCTGCAAAAGTGCGGCGATATCCAACATGAGATCATGCTCAACCTACTGTTCTTTACGGCGGTCCGGGTCAGTGAATTGGTGCGCATCAAAGTGGTGGAGATTGATTTCGACCAGTGCAAGATTTTCATCGCCGAAGGGAAAGGTAGCAAAGATCGCTATATTCTTTTCCCGAAGAGTTTCCGTCTGGTTTTACAAAGCCATCTTCGGGCCAATCCGAAAAATCGGTATTTGTTTGAGACGACGCGCGCCACGCCCTTTACCACGCGTCGCATTCAACAGATTGTCCAGCAGTATCGTATTGAGGCGGGAATTACGCAGCCGGTTCATCCGCATTTGTTCCGGCATCAGATGCTCACGTATTTAACGACCCAAGGCTTGTCGGACAGTCAAATTCAATTGATTTCCGGGCATGAGAGTAAGCAGAGTTTGGAAACCTACCAGCATTTATCGCTACAGAATGTCGAGCAGGCATATCAAGAGGCAGTGAAAGCTATCGAAATTTGAGGTCGGCGCTTAGATGGCGGCTGGTGACAGCAATGTTGGGTTTACCCCATGACCGGAAGTGAAACCAGAACAATGCAGAGTGGGATGATCGTTAGTAGTTGTTTGGTCATGCGACTCGTTTCCAACATAGAGATGCTTGAGTTTATCGCTCTATTTCTACAGGTGAGGGAATGTTGGTAACCGGAACCGCTGGGGCAGATTGGGAATTCTGCCACCATCTACCATCAGAATTGTCGGCTATTGTACTTAGTTTCTCTGTGCTGTCAACCATAGTTCGCTCTGCCCGCTCGTTTCGCACAAGCTGGCGCTGCTCATCTATCTTCGCAAAACTTTCCAGGAATCGGTCTTTTGTGACCTCTGCGTATGAGGAGAGTGCTGCCAACTGCTCCTTATCGGTAGGCGACATGATCTCGGATAGCTGATTCACGACCTGCTCTCGCTCCTGTGGTGTGGTATAGAGCGGACTTTGGCGGACTGCTTCCATCTCCTGATAGGCGATTTCATGGGCAGCCTCCCCACTCGATTGTAGCCGATTATTCATGGCCTCAACTTGTGGCATCTCTGCTCGCAGTTGATCTGCATCGGTCGCTCTTTCCGCGCGAACTTCTGCAGTTCTTCCAAAGGAGGCTTCCTTTTCAGCGTTTTGAATTTGTGCTAACTGATTCTCTACCGTTGTTCCATTGGTTGCCGCCACTTTTACCTTATCCCAATCAAAGTTTTCGGCAACGGAGCGTGTCAGAAGCTCCGAAGGAACTCGCTCGTAGCTGCGAGCTGCTATAGGGTCTTTGGCGATTTCACGACGAAACGCGCTTGTATACGTGCTGGCGTTTCGCTCGGCTCTGAGTTGTGGTTCATGCTCGGCGAGCTTGGTATTGATGAAGTTTTCCTTCATATCTCGCCCGGCACGAGCCTCCACCTGTAACCTCTCCTGTGTGTTGGTAATCAGCACCGAAAGCCGGGCTTCCGCGGGAGATGGTTGAGCTGATTCGACAATCTCTTCTGAAATGTCGCCCCAGGCTCTAGCTTGGGCTGTTTCTCGCGCAGATCTCGTCTCTGCTGGCGTCAGTTCCTTGCCTTGTGTTAACTGATTTGTTCTTTCTGTGACTCCTGCGATGTATTGGCGGTACGTTTGACTCCTGGTTGGGTCAATAGGTTTTGCCTCTTCTCTCGCAAGCTCTGGCTCTTTCAGAAAACCGGCGATTCGTGTCTGCTTCGCTTCGTAGAAATAATCGCGCTCATGAGGGCCAAGTTTCTCGTAGGCCTCTTTGAAGTGGAGCGCATTCTCGTTGCCTCCCTTAATGGCTGCCCATAAGTGATTGGTAGCTTTGACGCTGGTGCGCTTGGAAAGCTCGTTTTCTAACAGCGTGAGCGAGTCGGATTTAGGGATTGTCCCGTTCGCCAACCCGGCTTTCATCTGCTGGCGCTCCTTTGGCAATGCCCCCCAAGCCTGTCGAACTTCCCGCATCTCTGCGGTGTAATGATCGGGCATGTGGCCACGAAAGAGGTAGTCCCGCTCCTTGTAAGAAAGGCCGCGAACTTCGGGCTTGCTCACATTGCCGGGGTCTTTTAGGTGGGCTTGTAACTGCGTATGCGCCGCTCGACCTGTCCCAATAATTTCCGCACTGGCTCGGTTTACGTCCGCTACCGTCTTTACTTCACGATCATTGAGCCAATTGTATGCTTCCCTGAATTGGGGGGATTCATTCAGTAGCCGAGTGGTCGGATCGCGCATTCGTTCAGTGATATACGCAACCAGAAACCCAGTCGCTTGTTCAACGCCAGGATCGCGTTGCGGTATCTCCTGCCCGCTTGCTGTGTAAACTCGCACTCCCCCTGGTCTGCTCTGCTCTTTTACCAACTCTGGATTTTGGACTCGCATCGCATCGAAGGTCTTTCGTTCCTCGGCGGCCATTCTTGAAAATTGCGTAAACTCATAGGAAGACTGGAGTGGAGCGATGTCTTTCCCCTCATTGAGGCTGGCGAATATCTTACTCTCGGTACTCGCAAATTGATCGGTCTTCCCTTCCCTCATGGCTTGATACTTAGCGGCAATTTCTTCCGGTGGGATAAATGTTTTGTCGGCTAAGCTTTCTACCTTTTCTGAGAATTTCCCTCGATGCAAATCATTGGCTCGCTCATAGATGCTCTGTCGAATGTCGGCAGGGTTTACGCCAGACTCTAATTGCTTGTCTATGGCTGGTAAGACGACACTGATATATCGCTCTCTGGCTGCAGGCGTGGCTTCGGAAGGAAGCGTTAACCCTTCCTCTCGAATGGTCATGACCCCAGAGCCGCCGCCTAACCCTGCATATTCATCCAGATTTGATGTAATGTTATCAGCGGAGGAATTGAATTCGGCATCCGCTAATTCAAACATATCTTGTTCGTATCCCTCCTCGAATCTGGCCTCGATAAACTCGTCCGTTTCGTCTCGCTCCAGCGTGGTTTCCGTCAATTGTTCCGCCATGAGGGGATCGCCCTTCAGGTACATTTCATCTACAGGCCGAATTTCATTGGCCATCTCTTCCATCCGAGCGATGGTTTGCTCAATGGCCGCATTGCGATCTTCAGGCGTTCTTGTCTCCCCATATTCGTTTTTATTGATTTCACTGTAGAAATGCTGAAACGTAACGAGCTTTGCTTCATGCGTAGGCACAACGCCCGTAATCGTGTTGGCCGCATCATAGAACCGCCGGGCTTGTTCCCGATCTGGTATCTGCTGTAACGTATACGACAAATCGGAAATCCGTACTTTGCTCTCGGCTGGACGTTCCTCGCCCGCTCTAATCACGGTCGTTTCGCCCTTTACGCTGGAACCGTCTTCATATAAAGCTCGCAGATGCTGGCTCTGGGCATTGAGGATTGAAGCATGCTCGTTGGGGTTGATTCCCTCTGCGGGTACTAAGTAATCCCGTGTACGAGCATATTTGTCCTCGTTCTCCAGGATTTCCATTAGCTTTGCCCTGCCTGAAAGGGAAGGATTCCTGTTTGCTAAATCATGTAGTGATGCCATAAAGGTTGCTCCTTATGTGAAAGTGCTTTTGCAGATTTGCTTACTTTTGCAAATCAAATGCCAATCAGGTTTTTATCAGCACGCTGAGGGAAACGCGGAAGGCGAGTGAAAGTAGGAACGCGGACGCCATGAACGCGGAGTGAAAAAGTCAGTGAAAGTAGGAAGTAGGAAAGATGAAGGCTGAAGGAAGAATTCAGGAGTCAGAATTCAGGAGTTGGGGCGACGCTCCTGCTTCATCGTTCTGATAATTGAAGTCTTGGCATTGCTGTGTAGGTGCGGCCATCAAGTTTTTTACCGCCTTTTTGCTTGTCCTCTCCGCCTGCCTGCTTGAAGAAGAAGGGAATATTGAGACGATTGCATTGTGCTTGTAAATGGTGAAATGCAGTGAAAGGGGTGGGCCGGGCGCCAGGACCGGATTCGCCGCCGGTAATTAGCCAGTCTACCGGAGCGAAGGAAGTGATGTTGATCGTTTCAAGCAGTGGCTCTGCGCTAATCGCGCGATAATAACAAGGAATCGAGAGAAGCGCAGGGATACGAAGATCGGCGGTGTGCTGTGAAGTGATCGTCGTCATCGCGATGACGTTGGCGGGAAGCCCGCCTATGACGGTTGCGAGCTTGGCTAATCGGCGCGGTCGCTTGGTGAGTAAAAGCCAGATATGTCGTTGCCCGGCTTCTGATTGAACGGCGCGCAGAATTTCCTGGCTGAAATATTCATCGGAAACTTTTTGGCTCAGAAAGTCTCCCATGTCACCCACGAAAATGAAACGAGGAAGCCCGCTTAACCAAGGCTTCGTGGGACGCTCTTTCCCCCGTAGGTCGTGCCAGTTGGCAGCTTGGGTCATTCGTCCTGGCGCTACTCGCACCTGCGTGAATACTGGATCATAGAGGGAAGGAAGGGCGACTGCCAGGCGGTTCTCGTGTAGATTCCCTGCATAACAACTGCGTTGCTTCATATTCCATAGCTCGCAGCCATCGCAGCCAGTGGATGGATTGATGGTTGAGTCGCACCATCCGATGTTGGTTGAAAGGCTCATTTGAAAGTAGTCAGTAGTCAGTAGACGGTAGACGGTAGTAGGGAGCGGGCGAAGGTTTTATCGCTTGCCCGGTAAACACTTGAAGTCTGAAAGTAGTCGTCATGACGGATCATTTTATTGCCAATTATCGTCATCGTCGTCGTGATTATTCCAATTGCGATAGGAATGAAAACACTCATTGCATTTTGCGTGTCGATGCGATGGATTGAGCTTTTTGTCGCAACCCTCACAACGACGATACGCATTGATTTTTTGTACTAATGCCTGATCTATCGCTTCGATTTGCTGTCGGTGGACTACTCGGCCATAAATGACCGAACGATTTCACTGACAAAGTTTGGTAACAGCCGGAGCTATCCCGGCCCTAAAGAACCGCACTTTGCGCTCTACCGGAAGCTCCAATTAGATGGAGTGTTAACGCTCGTATTCGTAATCGGTCTCAGGCAGATCAGCGAGCTTTGGCAGGTCGTGGGTTAATGGTAACGCTGTCAGGTCAGGAGGTGTGTACAGAGAGTCCGCGCTGATTCCTTCTATTAGGGGAATATCTTCCTGTCGAGTGTCCTCCATGCCTAACGCTATTTGGGGGTGATAGGTTTTGAGAATTTCCGTCCGAACAAATAACCGTTCACTGGTTTGTGCCTCGGCCATCTCAAAATATCGATTCATTAACTGCGCATTGCCCGTGATGGTCGCAACCCGATCCACAAAATCCTGCTCCCGTGGTGTGGCGACCGGCGCCACTCTGATTCCCTGCTCAAGAAAGCGATTACGTTCCGCTTCCAAGATTGTTGTGAGAACCTGGAAGGTTTGGTGTTCTTCTGGCGTGGGAAACTGGCCCGACATTCGGGTCGCGGCTAACGTTGCTTCCATGACTGTATGCTGCCCTTCCAGAAGCGCCATTTCCTCTATCGTTCGCGCCTCTATCCTTTGCATCGGTTTGTTTTCGTAAGCATTTGTCACTCGTACCTCCTCCAGCCGCTTTAAGCCTTCCGCATCAAAGTGACGCAGGTAGGTGTCCTGCAACCGATTTATGGAATCAGGATCGAGGATTGCCGCGGCAATGTCCGGCTTTGCCGCAGAAATCGCTTCGGCCTCACGAATGACCTGATACTGCTCTCGCACCTCTGGCCGACCCACCGATTTCAGGTCTTCCAGCAAGATTCGTTTTTTCTCTTCGATGGCTTGGTAGATTGGCTGGCTTTTGGCCATGTACCACTCATCAAGCGCATCTTTGGCATCATAGAACGCCTGCATCGGACGGATTGACTCAATGGCAATCAAAAGCTGCTGCTCCTTTTGATTGACCCACGCTTCAGATTTCAGGAAAGGGGCATTCGTTACCCGGTCTATGGTATCGATGGTTTTATTGAGGTAAGCGAGTCCTATGTTCACTCTACGGGTGAGCTTTTCAAGGCCTGGAACGCCCTCTTTGGCATACGTCCAAAGCACCGTTTGAAGGGAAGCTTTTTTAATGGAGTTGTCTAGCTCAGCTTCTGAGGTTGTTTGCTCTTTGTCTTTTACCGTGATGGTGAAACGCTCTAACGCCAAGTCCAGAGCTCGGCCGCTGATGGCTTCCCTCGCAACCATTGCTTTGCCCAGCGTAACACGATCCGCCACGTCTTCAGGCTTTGGCTCGTAGCTGACTCGCGGCTCAGGATATTTCCAGTTGCGGCTCCAATCGACCTCTTGCCTGACCCGGCCTCGCTCAATGGCCGTGTCCAGATTTTGCTCAAAACGATTGTGTATGAGCTTGGTAGGGTCGGTCTTGCGAGTATCTAAATTGGGAAGCCGGTGAAAGCGACGTGAGTTCCCTTCTGCGTCATGAAAGGCTTTGTGAACTAAAACATGGATGTGCGGTGTTTTGGTATTCAAGTGGATCGCTGCAACCCAGCGTAACTCTCTTGCTCCCGCTTCCCTCTCGATCTCGCGCATCGTTTGACGGGTCGCTTCTTTGTAAACCTCTTTTCGGTCATGATTCGTTCGTCCAGACCGTTCAAATTCCTTTTCTGCTGGACTAATCACAAAATGGAAAACATCTTTTTTCTGTGCCTGATTGGATAAACCGCGAGTTAAGTGGCGACTAGCGGATTTGTCTTTCAGCCCGTCCACATCCTGACCAAATATCTCCCTGGCTTTCCCTCCTTCCCTTTCAGGATGCCGTTCACGCTCAGAGATATATTTGGCTAGTTCGCTTGCCCCACTCCCCTTCCCCGTTGAAACGACCTTTACTGCTACTGCCATACTATTTATCTTAGTTCGCTTTCATCGTAACCTGATTTTTTAGGTGGCGTAACCAGTGTAGGGCGTGTCGGTGGAAGTGATTCGACTGCCACAGATGGCGCAGGCGTTTTCCCTTTGGCAGTTTTTTTGGTCGGAACCGGTTCGCCTTCCCCCAGCGTGGCATTCTCTTTTAGCCATTGCTGAAATCCCTTGTCTCGCTTTGCCCCTTCTTCGAGAAACCGAACCAGTAAAACCCCTCTGGGTTCACCTGAGTATTGTTTGTAGAGGTTGATGAGTTTTTCACCTTTCGGTGGAATCTTAATTAACATATGTCTCTCCCTTTCGCTGGATTTTTAAGATTTTCTCCGACAGGCTGACTGTAAGCCAATCGGGAATCTCTTGCTCGTTAAGCTGGGCAAGTAATTTGCCGAGACCTTCCGTTCCCTGCTTTTGAATTTGTGTATAGGCAGCTTTGAGCTTGCCTGGATCAGTAACCAACTGCGCTAGAATCGTAGTGGAAATCTCTAACCCATACATTGTCCTACTCGCAACCAACAGTAACAACTCCGTCATGGCCTTGACTGATTCTTGTAGTTCGGCCAGCCGGTTATTCGTTTCCTCGCTCACCATGTTGATTTGTGATCGGCGAGATTGGATGCCAAGGGATAGCAACTCTCGTAGTATGTCACTGGTTTTGAATTTACCAATCAGCTTGTTCACGTAAGCTGCATCCGTCTCAAAGAGTGTCACTGAGACAATTTCGCCAAGTGGTCTGTTTTGCTGAACAATGGTACGACTGCTTCTGGGTTTGGCTTTGTGGAGATAAGCTCCCAGGTTAATTACTTCCCTGAGAAGCTGGCTTTTCTGGCCGTCCCGGTCTATATAGCGAGTGAGAAACGCTACATCATCCACATATGGTGCAAATGAATATACTTTGGGGTTCGTATTGTTTTTTGTCATAGAGATGTTTTTGACTAGCAATTAAGGTGCCAGTTCGCTTTTTCGCATAGGCGAACTTTGGTCTACCTGTAGTAAGCTCTGAAATAAATCTAGCAGCCAAGCTTGAATGAGGGTTTACTTTTCCTTTTACAGACACTGTCAAAATCAGAGATATTTATTCTATCAAACTAATGGTCTGCTATTAGCAACACTATAGCTATTCCTAGCCGCTTTCTTAAAGAGTGGAGGAAAGAGTCATCCTACTATCTTTAATAAAATCAAAGAGTTATAAAATGCTGTAAAGTTGATACCCGTAAGTCTTTTAATCAGCTAAAGATGGCAGGATTTTTATAAGAAGTGTGGGATATTTATAACTAAAAACGACTGTTTTTAGTCTAATTATTCGTCTTAATTAAAGATATAGCTTTTAAGCCAATTCTATTTAAGACTTGTATTTCTAATTACTGCATAATTCAATTGTTTATGGAAAGCTTTATAAGAAAAAGGAGGAAAAATGTCTCCTTTCTTGTAAGGTCTACTATTAAAACTTAGATTTCTTATAAACTAGGTGTGAAATTGGTAGGGGAAGGGGGAATGGAGCAAATGGAGAGGCATTGGAAAAAGCGTTGTGAAAAGCACTGATGGAAAAGCGTGGGAAAAGGATAGGAAGGAAGTAGGTAGAAAGAAAGATACTGAAAGAAACAAAAGCAAAAGGCACACACAAGAAGTGGTGCCTAGAGGGGGAGAAAGGAGATCAATTTATTTAGTAGAATTTTGATCCAGCCAGAGGAGGCAATTTTTGATAATGGAAGCGTGACAGCGGGCTGGGGTACAATGACAAGCGAGAGTGATGGGTTGAGACCGGGCAAGAGAGAGAAGGTCGTTGAGGGATTGACGGATATGGGCAGCGAATTGAAGATTGGGGTGAGTATTCTTGAGACACTGCCAGAGGAACTGTTTGTAGCGGATTAGGCAATTCTCCAGAGAATCGACCTTGATGGCATTAGCGTGGGGGAGGTGAGAAAAAGAGTTAGCGAGAGGATGGGGGCCACCAAAGCGAGGAGTGCGACCGACATAGATAGCGTCTTTGGGGGTGTTGGGGTCGGTGATTTTTGCGATAGAGATATTTAGCATGGTGACTCCTTTTGGTTAGAGATTGTTGAAATACTACAAGCAAGCAGGCGATTAAAAGTGAACGGCCAGACATGATGGCAGAAAAAAAAGGTGTAAGCCGCGCGAGCCTACACCTGAAGAGAGTCCAAGGAAGAAACAAAGAAGAAACTAACAGAAGAAGAAGAACGAGAGGGCGAAGCGGCTCAGGGGCTTACTTAGGGCAGCCAGGAGAACAGTAGCGATTTGGAGAACGGTGACAGAAAGGGGTTGAGAGAGAAAGAGGTTGACGGGGTCGGGTTTTGGGGGAAAGGGAGCGGGGGCGATTTCAAACGCTTCGGGATCGGTAATAATTTGCATAGTGTACTCCGGTTGGGGAGAGAGAGGGAGAAGTGAGTCTCCCTCAAGCGTTGGGAGCCGGGAGAAGCCGGACTAAATGTGCTTGTTTTCTCTCTTAATGACACCAGCAAGCGGACAATAAAAAGTGAACGCTATTGGATTGGGGACCAGCCAAAGGATTCGCAGCGGTAGGTGCCGACCGATTGGGGTGTGGCGAGAAAGACTTCATCGCCAACGGAAAGAGAGCGATGGGGGTAAGAGGGAGGGTGGTCGAGATTGAATTTGGCAAAGACGGCATCGAGAGATTGGGATGCGTCGTCTGTGTTAATTGGGAGTTCGCCCTTCCAAACAGGTTTGGGATTAGGAGCGAGTGAAATTTCAACGTAGATCATGGAATTCTCCAATAGTTGAGGCCGCCTTAGCGCTTGGGGCGGACGTTGATGAGGGAATGGTTGCGAAAGATGGCGAAGAGGTCGGATTGAATGCCGACAAGGGTTAAGGTGACAGAATCGGGATTACGGTGAATGGAGCGAATGGGGAAAGAGACACCATTGAGGACGACGAGATCAGACGGGATGAGAGCCTGAGCCGGAATTGACGCGAGTGTCACGGGTAGCCTCCTAGCGAAGTAACTGGGATTCCAGTTGAAAACGGACGTTGTGTTGCATTTGTTGAAGAGAGGCAGCGGGGCAGCGGCCACCTTGAAGAAGAACATTAAAAACAGAGAGGCGTTGGGTTCTGGAAGAGAGGTCTCCGAAGAGCGTTAGCGTTTCAGCGGGAGAAAGGCGAAGTTGGGAAGCGAGGGTAATGCAAGCTTCCGAGCCGAGAGTGGCGCCACGGAGAGCGGAGTGGAGGAGTGGCTCGATAATTTGCATGCGCGAGGCGATGGCGTTGATGGCCTCTTTCGCTTCCTGCCAATTAGGAAAGGTGTGATGGCAGGTGGCATCGGGGAAGCAGGAGCGGACAATGTCGCAGCAGGAAGGGGTTTGACTGATGGCGATATAGTCAGGTTTTCCATTGATTTCGTAGACAGCAAACATAGGGTACTCCGGTTAGATGAATTCGTTGACATAGATGAAACCGTTCCAAACCATAAGAGAAACGGTGTCGAAATGTTGGATAGCATCCATGAGTTCCTCGCGAGACCAGAGGTCGTTCCCGGAGGGGGATTTGACGTAGTCACGCACACTCGGATCGTGGTCGAAAACGTTGTACAAGAGATAAGGAACGTGAGGTGTGTCCTGGATGGTGATCATGGAGGTGTTCGGGGCTGGACGCCTGGGAAGGCAGAGAATCCAATTTCTCTAATCCGGTTCCAGCCTGAACACGTGCAAGCAGGCGATTGAAAGTGAGAGGGTCAGTCAATTGAGAATTGAGAATTCAGAAGTCAGATTTCAGAAGTCAGAATTCAGACAATCGGCAGAGCAAGCTTTCTTGTGTTCAGCTTGGCGGCTGGGCCAGCAGGTGCAAGAGAAACAGGCTTCGGCGCGAAAGAGAACGGCTGCGTTCTGCCCTGCATCATGCAGCCAGAGCTTCCAACCGTCGGCGAGAAGGGACGGTAGGAAGGTGTTGGCGTCTTCGATAATACAAACGCAATCGCCCGGCACGCTGCCTGTCAAGTCGGTGAAGTTGGCAGGCATGGCAGGATGGGCGAGGTTGTACCAGTGTTTCCAGGCTTGGGCAGGCGTATCGCCGCAAACGACGTAAGGGGTTTTGGACATGTGGGCAGGCTGCCCGGCCAGAATCGTGAAGGACTGGTTAGGTTGGGAGAGAATGAGTTTGCCTTCACGATCCGAACACAAGAATTGTTGACCGTGGCCGGCAGGACGCGAGACGGGAATACATCTGAGCATAGTAGTTACTGAAGGGGTTGGGGTGCAGCAATGAGTTCCTGCAGGTACTTTGGAGTAACGCGTGCCAGGTAGAGGCATACGCCGTGAACGTATGGAAAGGGATAGGGCTTGGGCGCTTGCAAATCCCGCACAAATGCAGACATCTCGCAGAGTGCGCCGAGCAGTGCAGTAGTAGTCGCTTCTTCATCTGACAGCGTCGCGATTACTGCAAACATCGCCTCGATATCAAGTTTCTCGAAATCTCTCCAGTTGGTCGGAAGTTTGTCAGCGTGGCGCGCAAAGATAGATCACGCAATTTAGGAACGTGTCGAAGTTGACGCCCTCTTGGTAGATGGCGGCTGCGAGTTGCTTGTCGAGTTGGATTTGTGAACGACTTGTCTCACTCATGGTGTTCTCCTGTTTGTGGTTCCTACTTGAGACGCGCTTCCAACTGTTCCACCGGCTGCGGCGTGATGCGGTCCAATTCCTCGTCGTCCAACCAGCGAAGCTTGCGCACTGGTTTGGGTAGCGAGTTGAGCGCAATGTTGGCTGCGAGTAGCGCGACTTCTTCGTCTGACAACCTCTCGGCGCAAGCGAGGAAGCTGGTGAGCGTGAAAGCGTCGTTGACACCAAGATAGCAGGATTGCCCGTTGCGGGTGGCAGGTGTTGAGAGCCAGTAGGGTGCTTCGACGGTGCCGAATTGGTTGTCGCCGATTTGTACCTCGTCTCCTTTTTTGAACAGGCGATACTCGCATCCCAGAAATGTGACGGGCAGTCCAAGGATGAGAGCGTGCAAGACGACAAGCGATTTTGGTTTGGAAATTGGTTTGGCTGGTTGTGACATGAGCGTACCTCGGAAATTGAGTTTCGAGTTTTAGGTTTCGAGTTTCGCGCGTTGCCAGTTGCCGGAGATTCGTTGAACCGGATTCAAGCTACTGACTACTGAATTCTGACTCCTGACTCCTGATCTCAGAAGAGACACGGCAAGGCGTATGCCGCAAAAGCGGCGATTAGTCTGCGATTTGGATGGTTTGGTTCAGGAGGGATTTAGCTTCTTGAACCGAATAGTTTACGGGTGAGGTGAAAGTGCGCTTGCGACCGGTTTGGTCAGTGCCCGTGAAGACGGGACGGCTGCCAACAAAAGTCACCGAACTGAGCGTGACCTTCACCATTTTGATTTGCTGTAGCGCGTTATTATTCATGTAGCCTCCGAAAAGAAAAGAGAGAGGGCTTCTCTCTCGCGGAAATGGTTTAGTGTTCTTGAGTATTGGCGGCCACTGGAGAAGAAGCTGCAATGAACGCGAGTTTGTCAGCTTGTTCCTGGTATTTGTGGCCAGCGTGCCCTTTGATCCAGGTAAAAGTAACCTTCGTGTGACGCTCGATTGCTTTGTCAAGCGCATCCCACAGCATGTGGTTCGCATTGCGACGCCATTTGAGATTGATGGTGTTGACAACGTACTGGGAATCACTGAAGAGAGTGACGGTGGAGTAGGCAGGTAAAGCCTTGAGTCCCTCGATAGCAGCGGTCAGTTCGGCGCGTTGATTGGTATGAGGAGAAAGGCAACGTTTGGAGATCGTTTCTTCGTTGCCATACTCGTCCAGAATGACGACACCGACGCCACTGTGAGCGGAAGGCTTGCCATTATTAGAACAGGCACCGTCGCAGTAAAGGGTGTAGACGCCTGGTTCAGCGACGACGATAGCAGCCTGGATGAATTGATCGGCAGCTTGGGAAGCGGCGCTCAGAGAAGGAAAACGGTGAAAGCATTGGGAGCCAGGGGAAACTTCCTCGGCCACCTTGCAGCAATTCAGGATCCCGAGGTGAGAACGGGTATCTACAAAGAGGAAGTAGTTGCCTTGTTTGAGTAAGATGGTTGACATTGCATCTCCTTGAAGTTATTCGGCTAAACCGAGTGAGTGGGCGGTAGCGCTCTCAGCGTTGGGAAAGATGTGGCGACATTTGCCGCCGGGCATATATTCGGCGACGGCATCACAGCAAAGTCTCAAGTCGTTGCCTTCTTCGAGGTCGAAGTTGGAAGCGACTTGGACAAAATGATCGTCGAACTCAACCAGCACAATTGTTTCTGGCGTAACAGGCTCCTGTTGCTGTCCCTCGACCTCTAGCGCCTGGAGGCGGCGAAGGTTGCGCAGAACGCTGATGACGTCGCTGTCGGAAAGCTGTTCGACCGATGGGCCGAAGTAGGTCAGTTGGTCTGTCATGATAGGTCTCCTTGGCGAGAAAAAGAAAGGCCAGTTAACTGGGAAGCTAACTGGCCCGTGGTGGACGCGCTGATTATAAGTCTTTTACAATCAATGACTTACCGGCACTCAAAAGGGAATATCTTCATCTGTAGGTGACTCTTCGGATGGGGGTGTGGTGACGCTGGGAGCGGGTGCCGGAGCAGCACTGGCAGCATTGGCAGCATTGGCAGCATTGCGGGCATTGGCTGCGTGGCGAACGACGCTAACATCGTCAAAGAAGTTGCGCACGAGGATTTCGGTGGAGATGCCGGTGGTGCCGTCCTGTTTTTGGTAGGTACGGATTTGCAAGCGGCCTTGCACGGTGACAGCATCTTTCGCATCGAGGAATTTGTCGCCGGATTCAGCATCTTTTCCAAAGACCTTGACGTTGAACCAAGTGGTTTGGTCGGTGTACTCGCCACCTTTCTTGACCCGCTGATTGTTGGCGACGCTGAATTCGAGGACAGCCGTGCCATTGGGTGTGAAAGCGAGCTTTTTGTTACCGACACGACCAGAGATTAAAAGTTTATTGATATCCATGTTGAGAATTCTCCTAGAATGGTTGAAGGTTAAAGGAATTGACAATTGAGAATTGAGAATTGAAAAATCCTTGATCTTTTCTCGCTGATCCTCGCTTGCCTTCCCTATTTGAACAACCTCCTGCAATCTCTTAAAAGTAAGAGACATCAGGAGGAGATACGTTGGGGGTAATTGCAAGCTTTGTACAAAAGCTCTTTTGGATTTACGCACTAGACGTTGAGAACGTTGTGAATGCGTGCTTCGCTTAAGGCAGCTTCGAGCAGCGCGTACAAAGCGTTCTCGAAGCGAATGCTGGCTTGTGACAATACACTTGGCTCCCAGTGCGCGAGTGCGGTTTCAAGTGTGATAACGTTTTGCTGATGATGTTCCTGGCTGCACTCGAATGACCCCGTGCAAAAAGTGTGGACTTCCGTAGCGATCTCGGCGAGTGATCGGCCATTTTGTAACTGACGTGATGCTTGTGGCATAAGAAACCTCCAAAAAGAAAAGTGCCAAAGGAAAAAGTTAAGGATACGTGAGACGTGCCGAGTAAAGCGCCGTGGCCGTTTGCACATACAACCAGCCTGGACGCGATTGAAACTCGAACTCGAAGATGACCCCGGCGCGCGTCGGGTAGAAGCGGAGCGTAGGCAGAACCTCTGTATTGTCGGGGACGACCCAGGCCTTGATGATGTCGTCCTTTTTGATCTGTTCTGTTGTGATCGCTTCCGGGTGAATCGAAATTTGCAAGCTGCCGGCCTGCACGATCTCGAATTTGTATTCGCTGATACCGAAGAGTACCGTGATGGTGCCGGTGCGGTAGTTGACGGTGGACGCGTGATTGACGGTGAGTGTTGCAACCTTCAGGTTGTCTTGCGCGCTGATTTCGGAAGTGACGACTTCGGCCCAGTCGGGCGCCTCGATCTTGAGAGAGGCATTGAGTGCGCCCTCGACTTTGACGTCGAAGCTGCCTTCACTCGAAGGCCGATAAATCGTGTGGGCAAAGGCCGAAACGGAAAGCAAGAGGAAGAGAGAAAGAGAAGAGAAGATTTTGTGCATGACGGTCTCCTTTAAGAGAAAAATGTTGTTTGTCGCGCGCGTGGGCGCTCAGGCTGGATGCAAGTGCGGTGCCGTGTGAGGCGCGCTTATTGCGGTATTACCAGTTCGGGGTAGCCGCAGATGGTTTGCTTGGTGGTATTAAAGTCGGCAAAGTCCACCATGAAGATGCCGTCCCAGGTGCTGTTGGCGATGCCGGGAAGTTGGCGAAGCTCTCGCAGCTTGCGACCGACATCCGCGGGAGAATGGCAGCCGGTAAACAAACTGACTTCGTATCGGGCGGTGTGATCGGCGTAGAACTTGCCTGACTGTTTGAAGTACACGATTTTGATGGTTACGGTTGCGGGCAAGCAAGTATGCTTGGGGCCAACGTTGTTTGGTAAACAGGAATCACAAAATCCTGCCGAACACGAAGGGCACGAGTCCATAATAGGTTTGGCTTGATGGCAAGCGGCACATTGTTCCATATGGTACCTCCAAAAAGAAAATTGAGAACGCTCATTCGGAAACGATGAAGTCGCGCGCGATGAATAAGGAATGATGAGAAGATGCCGCAAGCGATGTTGCAGGATGATCCGAATATTCCTTATTCATCGTTCATCGCTCCTACTTTATTTGGAGCGCGATGGCGAGTACTTCTTCGTCGCTGAGGGAGAGGTGTTGTTGTGCGTATTGAATGCGTTGCCAGGCGCGTGCAATCCAGCCGGTATGTAGGATGGCAAAGTTAGCGAAGGCAATGACGTTTGGAGAAGCGGTTGCGAAGGTAATCACGGTTAATGCTTCTGCGAATAGGTTGAGATTGCTGGCCTGGTATTTGGCTCTGGCCTGGTGGGACCACGCTTCGACGAGTGCGGCTTCCCCGTGCTTGAAGAGCGTGCCATCGTGTGCGTGAAAGGCGATTGCGAGTTGATTGATGCCGATGCCGTTGGCATTAAAGATGGTTCCGAATTCGAGCCTGTATTCGAGTTTGTATGGCGTCATGGGTTTCTCCTAGCAACATAACGCTTGTTCGACGTAGAGGGCAGTGGTCAGTAAGCTCATTTGGCGACACTGGAAGTGATGCCGGGCGTGGCGGACAAGGTGAGCGAGTTGCGGGTACGTCTCGGTGTATAAGTTAAGGCGTGAGCGAGTGGCGCAGGCGACGTGGGCGCTCAGGTGCTTATAGACAACCTCAGCCTTCAGAGAGCGGATTTCCTGCGCGGTGAGTTGGCGGTTCTGTAGTTGGTGGATGACGAACTGCACAGCCTGGCTGAGTGCCTTTTGTTCCGTTGCAAGCAGGTCTGTGATGCGTTGGCGAGCAATTCGTAGATCGGCCCGGGCGTCGTGCCGGGGAACGGTGACAATGAGTTTGGATGTTGATTTGATAGTTTCCGTGATTTGCATAATATTCTCCTGTTAGTGAAAGTCAGAAGTCGGAAGTCGGAAGTCGGAAGTCAGGAGTCGGAATTCTTCAACTCCTCGTTCTAATTACACTTCCTTGCGATCTTTTAAAAATGAAAGGTTGGGGAGGGAAAAAGCTGGTTGCTTCGGCAAAAAAACAATAGGGAGAAGGTTGTAAGTCTTCTCCCTGCGGTGAATTCAGGAGACAGACGCGATGAATTCTGAATCCTGTCTTCTGTCTTCTGAATTCTGTTGGTTTTACGCGGCATTGCGAGCTGCACGAGACTCCGTGGTACTCAACAGTTTGAACGCCTGCACCTGGATTTGGTTGTCCTTGCGCTCAACGCCGTCCTTGTCGGTGTACGTGCGTTGTTCGTATTTGCCCTTGATCCAAACACAATCGCCGGGCTTGCGCTGAGTGTGATGGAGCGTGGCGAGGTTTTGCCACCAGACGAGCGAGACGTGGGCGGATGTGCCGTTGTCGATGTCATCTTCGGACATCTGGCTGTAGCCGCCGATATTGACGACCTTTTTGTTGCTGGCGGTGGTGCGCACATCATTGATGCCACCAATGACGACTTTGCCGGTGAAGATGCCTTCTTCGATTTTGGCCGGTGAGAATTTGCGAGTTTCGCCTGATTTATCGCTAGACATAAAGAGATCTCCTAGATTGGTTGAAGTTGAGGAAAGAGATGGGGGAATTGAGAATTGATAGTTGACAATTGAGAATTGATCTTTTCTCGGCCTTCCCTGCCCTTCCCTGCCAGTTATTGTTTGAACACCATCCCTGCTGTCTTTAAAAAGTGAAAAAGCGTCAGGAGGAAATGATGAGCGCGTTCGGCGGAACGATGAATGATTGAGGGTAACGCACCCGATTCATCGTTCATCGTTCATCGCTCCTACTTCTCTGGTCGCTTCTTGAGCCTGCGGGCAACAAACGCCAGCCCAGTGCCAAGCAGGAGCAGGGTCGCGGGTTCCGGCACATCTGCACGGGGGAGTCTGGCAATCATCTCCTGGGTGTTGCCGGAGGGAGTGATGATGATATAAGGGGTCGTATCCCAGCCGGTGCGAGTGCTGCTGAGAGCAAGATTCGCCCAGTAGCTGTTGGTTCCAAGCGCCGGGTTCAGGAGTCCCCACATGGCCGATTGGATGAAGCCTTCAGAGCCTGCATTGCGCGGATCAAGCATTTGCTCATAGAGCCACGTGGCGGCAGTGTAATTGGTAATGAGGTTGGGTTGACGCGTGGCGCTGAGGTCGTCCAGGCGGCTAACGGTGGCTGTGTAGGGCACATTCAAAGCTGGGCCTGGGCGAGTATAATCCACACAGACCATCTGGATGGTCTGAGGGACGGAAGAGGACGTAAGGATGGCGTTGTGGTGACCGGTAGCCCAGCCGGTTGGTGTGATTGTGACCGTGTTGGGAGAAAGTGTGAGGGGGTCGGCGAGCGCGACCGAGGAAAGAGCGAGAAGCCCGAAAGCGACCCCAATTACTGCAAAGATGCAAATGGCAATTTGTTTCATGAAATTTCCCAGGTAAGAGGAAAGCAATTGAGAGAATTCAGAAGGTGACTATTAATTCTCCATTCTCAATTCTCAATTGCTTTCCGTGTTTTTGGACTACTGGCCGATGATCTTGGCCAGCGCTTGTGTTGGGTTGGGAACGAAGGGCAGCGGGATCGGGACGCCGGTCGCGGAAGTGAAGGTTAGTGTGCCCGTACCAAAGAGCCGGTCAATGGGTGACTGCGTCAGTTCGCACTCCAGAATGCTGGCCGTCCAAACCGTTTTGGCGTGGACGTAGAAAGGCATCACGGTTTTGATCTCGACGCGGTTGGCGTAGACGGTATACGTCGTAGCCTCTGCCCAATAGAGGAAACTGACCATCAGTAGGGCGGCGATGGTGGTGACGATGAAGATGGCTCTGAGGTCGCCTAAATAAATGATTGCGCCGATTACGAAAATGCTAATAAGTGCAGGAAGTAAAGTAAAAGCGAACTTGTTTGGTTTCATGGAATTGTGTAGGGAATTGAAGTGTTCCCTTCCTTTCAAGTTCCTGCTGGCCAATCAAAAGTGAAGAATTCCATTCCTTGACGATTGCCTCTAACGCCTGAATGCGTTTTTTATGAGAGGGGTGAATTTTATCTCCCTTCCCATCGGGAACAAGTTTGTAGAGCGCGGTGGCAATTGTCATCGGGTCTTGACTTACCTGAATCATCGTCCAGGCGGACACAATGTCCGCGAAATATTCATCCTGTTCGTTGTAGTTCTGAAGGACGCGTGTACCGTAGCGGTGTCCAAGCTCATGTCCCATGACCGCAAGAAACGCTATTGGGGAAAGCTTCTCGGCTTCTTTCACATCCACGAAGACATTTCCGGCCATATCGGAATCAATACCGGTGGGACGCTGCTTAAAGAAGCAGACGTTGGTGTGCGAGTTGTGAATTTGGAGCGCCTGCTCGATGACGGGGCGCCACTTCGCAGGGGTCGGGACAACCTTGCCTTCGTGCGCGAACTGCGGACAATGGCAGTCGAAATCGCCAAAGGGCTTTTCCGGTTGGCGCATGTAGTCGCGGATGAGGGTTACTTTTTGGTGATCAATGTTCCAGTTGCCCGTGAAGAAATCCTGTGCGGTCGGGACACGGTTTAAGAGAGATGTGAGCGTAATGGTCGTGAGGAGTAGTAGTTTCATATTGCAAAAAGTCTTTTTCCTTTCTGCAACCTGAGTACCACTCTCCATTTCGCGCATTAGCGCGAAGGAATTTACATTAGACGCTCATCCAATAACGGAAACCAAGACGCTGATTGATAGTGCGCAGGAGCGGGTTGTATTTCTCTTGCGTGTCGCCCGGCACACGCCCGTGCGCGATGTCGGTGAGCGTGATGCCATCCACCGCCAAAGCGATGCGCTCCTCAACCGTCATAAAATGGCGATAAATAAGTGAGTGGGCTTCTTCGCCTTCCAAATAGCCCTCTTTAATAGCTTCCCAAATTTCAGCATCAACCGGCGTAATAGGAGTCATAACATTCATTCCTTTCTTTAGTTCGTTCAGACGTCTGAAGCGAAGAAGCGTTTAGGCGTCTGAATTGAGTTTTTCGAGAAAATGCAGATTCTTCAACTGATAGTAGTTCAGCGGCGCTGCATTGGCTTTGTCCCGGATAAGCTGATCGCGATAGCGGGACAGGTCAATATTGTGCTGGCTGGCAATCGCCTCTAAAGCCTCAATGGTTTTGACTTCGCGGGGCTGGCCTCCCACTTCAAAGGCGAGGTCTTCGTCTTCGTCAAAGATTTGCAGAAAGTAGGTTTGCAACGGATTGTCCCAACCAACTGAAACATCGGATTGTGGTACGTGATAGCGTGACATAAATCCTATTCTCCGCCGCGGCAGGTAATAGCAGCGCTCGCAGCCAATTGATGAGAGGTAAATTGGCGCTGAACCTGGTTGATGGATTGGTCGTAGATCGGTCGGTCGAAGGGCTGTTCTTGCTGCTTTGCTATGCCTGCTTCCAGCGCCCGGCTGAAGGCAGGTGAGAAGGTAAAGGCTCGCATTGCCTTGAGAATGCCGGTTGAAGCATCGACGAGAAACACCTGAAGCAGAATGCGTGTTTCGCGTGTAGCTGGTGCAGGGATTTCTGCCACTGCTTCCGGCGCCAAGTGGATGCTGAAGGGCGCATCGGACCAGGGAATGGAGCGGCCAAAGCGAAAGCAAACAAAGATCACTGGGCCGACGACTTTTAGGGCAAACTCGGCGGGATCGGCGGCGGCGGCTTGAATCTCTGCTGGCGTCGGATGGTTGTAACACAGCACAAGCTGATAGTGACCCGCCCGGTAGTCGTAGGCCACACCTTCGGGCCACCTGTCTTTGTCGGGGTGAAAAAGAGAACCGATTTTAAATATGTGCCTAGCGTCTCCTAGAAAGGGATTCGGGATTGGAGGGAAAAGGGTGCGAGAGGCTATAACCTGAGTGGCAGCCCGGCTTGCTCCAGCTTCTCTCTCGCCCCTTCCCAATCGAGATCAGGATGGATGGTGTGCAATTCAGCTAATGCCCACTTCGTGAGGAACGGCATATCCTCTAAGCAGTCGTACAGAATGGAGCGATCTGCCGCGTCATAGATTGCTTCGTCGCTAGGGATGAATTGCGTGAGGCTGCTGGCGTGATACCAGTGCCAGTTGCCGGCGGCAAAGTCGAGGAGGACTTGCTCTTCGACGGCCATCACGATACCCACTTCACCCGTGGCGTACACGCGCGCGGGGAATCCAATCGCGAGCGGAAGGAATCTGTCGAGTGATTGGGTGATTGGGTTAATGAGAGAATGACAAGCTGGACACCGCTCAGGCAGCACGGTCATGTCGGCGGCGACGGGGATGGCTTCGATGAGTTTGCCGCAATCTGTGTTGGTGCATTTGCCAAGGAGTGGGGAATGGAAGTCTGACATGTTGGTTCTATTCTCCAAGAAAGTTAACGGTTAACAGCGAACAGTTGACAGCAGTAAGAATTCAGAATTCAGGAGTCAGAATTCAGAAAGGGATTTCGGAATTGGAGGGAGCGGTATTGACTGTTACTTCCCTTCCAATCGTCAAAAGGTTGTTTTCCAATGTGGCCGTGTAAAGCCACTGCTCATTTGACCAGCCTTCTACTTGCGCCTGAATCGCGAAGATCGCCGTCATATCGAGTAAGGCAGCAGGCAACTCAATAGGGGCAGCTTGCAGTTCTGCGAGGCAGGCTTCGGTGTCCAGGATCTGGTATTGGAGAGGTTCCTCGCCGTACTCGGCTTCGGGCGGGAGGTTCATGATGCTTCCCACTGCGAAGGCGGGTCGGGTTCCCGCCACCTGTGCTTCTTCCCATGCGAGCCAGGGAGTCTGCCGAATCTGTTCCAGCGCCGACTCCTCATCCCAGTGTTCAATCTCGACGCGGTCACCCGTGGGGCTGAGAACCGTAAAGAAGCTTGGGACTTCCATTGCCGGCAGGTTCGATAGAGCTTCCGCCAATGAACGCAGGTTGATGCGGTGGAGGGCCTTCTGCAAATGGGGTCTTGTTTCGGCGTAGAGGAGGTAGTAGGTCGCATTAATCTGGACTGGACGGCAGGGCAAACCGTCTGGGTTGAGGCCGATCTGGGTTAGGGATTGAATGCTACGAGTGAAGGCCGTTGTTGCTGAGACAATGCTCGAATAGCAGACAATCGCTCCGTCTCCCATATTGTTCCGCGCTCGCTCGTTGGATTCTTCCTCTTGCGCTTGTGTGAATTCAACCAGCCGATCCATCGCGGTGAAGATTTCAGAAAAGAGGTTTTGGGGGATCAAGAAATAGATCATAAATTACGCCAAAGGAGACTGTCGCACTTTAGGCGGCAGCAGGATTTGGACTCGCTTTGCTTTGAACGCGAGAACCTGACTTGAGAAGAGGACGAATCCCTTTTTTAGCTTTGGAGCGAATGAGGCCGCGCTCGACAGCGAGGTCATACATTTGTTGATGCAAGTCGCTTTTATCCAGCAGCCGGATAAAAGAGGGGAGCGTGAGAAAACCGTCTTCGACGGCCTCGTCAACTTCGTCGTCCCAGAATTCGAGGATCGTTTTTTGCGTGTTGGCATTTCGTAGCTCGATATGTTTGCGGTCCCGCTCGAACCAGGTATGCAGCTCGGTGTTGTTAATTGAAAATGGTGTGTTTGGTTGGAATGGCATGCGTGCCTCCTGTTAGTTGAGAATCACAAATCCTGAAGAAAGTCTTCGGGGTCGGATTCCATGATCGCTTGACTCAGGTCGCAGCCTGGAAACTCGTCTTGCAATTGGAGTGCAACAGTGGAGCGAAAGCTTGCCTGGATTTCGGCAATGCGGCGGCGTAAGCGTTCAACCTCGGCAGCGGCATTCTGCTCGGCTGCTTGCCAAAGCGTGATGGCGCGCGTTACGGCGCTGAGTTTTGTTTCCAGGTCGATGACAAGGTCTGGGCAGTCGCCGTAGCCGGTGAATTCCTTGATTTCGGCCTGTAGGATTGTTTTGTATTTCCGCAGTGCCTCCGGCCAGGTGTCGGCACTGCGAGCTTCGTGAGCGGCCTGTTCCTGCCATTGCTGCGCACGGCGTTGCCTTTCTCTTGCTTCGCGTTCCTGGAAGGCGTCAACTTGCTGGCGCAACGCGGCAGCTTCTTCTTCAGCGCGCCGTGCAGTGTCTTGCCAGGCGCGTAATTCGCGGTTCGCATTTTGTGTTTGGAAAGCTCGTTGGTGTGACATAGTTTAGCAACCTTTGAGTTCGTTAATCCACTGGGCAGCAGCGCTGCGAGTGATTTCGCTGAGTGTGATGTTAAGACCGTAACGTTTAGCGGACTGTTCGTCGGCATCGAGGTCGGTCTCTTTGCATAATCCCTTGATGATGACGGCTTGTTTGGGCGTGAGGAGGTCGGCAATGCAGGTGGCGATGGGACTGGGAGAAAACTCGTTGCGAATTCGCATGAGAAGGTTTCCCAAATGATTCTGGCCCTTCCCTGTTCTGAGATCTACGCCCCAGAAAATGTCGCCCCAGTTATTGAATTCAACAATTGGGTCGCGCAGTGCAACCAACTTTTCATGCCAGCTTGTACCTGCCGCAAACTTTTTGCGTAAGCCGAATTCCATCACTTGCAATGAAAGCTCTGGTGTCCAGTCGCTGCGCCAGGGAAACCGCTTCCGGTCGCGGATTGATTTCTTGGCGTCGTAAGGCCGCATTGAAGCAATGGCCCTCCGACCGGAGTAATTTGTGCGCTCCAGCTTCATTGCTTGGTAAAAGTTCTCGACGGTCGAGAACTTGATGCCGTCGTAGAGGAATGGCTCATCCAGCGGAGCCATATTGCTAAACCAGTTGCTCACCCATTTAGTGGGGGACGGTTCAAAGGCATAGATGGTGGCATTGGCGTCGCCCAGATGCCTCTCAATCAGGGGCTTGACGTCGTCCCAGTTCAATCCGCCATTTCCACAACCTAACGGTGGCATCGTGATCGTGAGTGGATTGCTTGTTCTCTTATTGATCCATTCACGCAGGTTGATGAGGCCATTCTCGATGTCAGAGAGTAAAGAGTTGTCTTTGAAGTGGCGTTTGGTGGGAAAGTTGATTACGGTGTAGGACGGGGCATCCCACGAATGAAAGTGGCCGGGCCGCAATCGTCCAGCGTTGCACTCTCTCTGGTACTCGGCAAACATTTCTGGATGCCGGTACTTGAAAAGCAGTGCTACGCCTGCGCCCATGACACCAACACAATTCACGGTATTAATGCGGTGCGTCGCCGGAATTCCAAACATATCGCCAGTGGTGAAATTGAGCATATATCTCCTGTAAAAAAACAGTTTACGCAGGCGCTTGTAAGTGGAAACGAACGCTAGAGGTACGATAGCAATATATTCAAATCGCTTTTTGGTGTGTGCCGTCGGTAAAGAGGTTGGTTTCGATTTTGGAAAGCTCTTCGAGACCCATTTCATCGCTGTATTCAACAGCGTAAGAGAGTTCGGCTCGCAGCACAAAGCGTCCGAATCGGTTGAAAGAGGCAATCGCGTAGTGGTCGCTCTCGGCAACGGCCAAAAGCCGATCAAAATTGCCGATGACTTCTTTTGGATCAATATCTTCAGGGAGCCGCAGGAGCGGAAGGATGGGTTTGTTACCTAAAACAATATCAGGAAAATCAAAATGGATGCGGTGAATGTAGGGCTTGGCAGTGGTGATTTCTTTGGTGTCTTGTTGGGCTTGTTGGAGAAATGCGATGACTTCCTGAGTTAGCAGCAGGACGTGCGTGCTAACCGGAATCTCTTCGTCTTCAGTTGTGGGCATATACGAAATGTGGGGAATGCTTGACATAGAAAGAAACAAAGGTGACTGTCGTCCGTTAGGCGACAGCGGAATTTGTGCGCGTGCGTTGGCACGCGGTTTCAGGTCGGGTGATGAATTGACTGGAAACCCACAGCAGCCGCCTGGCTGCCTGACGTTTCCCGTTCTCGTCGCGATAGAGGAATGAGTTTCTGTCTTTTCCGCAGAGCCTTCCTCGCCCGCGTTTGGTGCCTATTAGTAAGCCCTTACGCAAGCCGAAGACCGTGCCGCGCGAGTAGCCTTCTCGCTTGCCGTGTTTATTGAATTGCGTGTCGTGAAGCTTGCGGCGGACAGGCCGGTAGGTGTCGTCTACGATAACCATCGGCCCGCGTGGGATCGGCTGATTATAGTGAACCGCGAGCGCCAGCGTGAGTGAGTCCGAACAATGCGCGCTGAAGATGTCAGCCGCCTTGTCGCTCGATTTAGGATAGCCGAACTTCTCACGTAAGGCTTTGGTCTGATAGCCGGCAAACTCTTGGACGTAGATGTTGCGGTCAGCAAAGAACTGGCGAATGCGCCGTTTGCCGATCTCTACAGTGGAAAAGTTTGCGCCCCAACGGTGCTTTGCATGATTGAATTGAACGTTCTCCCAACCTGCATATGTAATTGGGTAGATGCGGCAGAGTTCGTTTAGGACTTTCAAGCGCGAGCCAACGATCACGAGTTGGGAAGGTGCAATGAAGTTGTTGCGCTTGCGGTTCTGAAAACGTTGCGGGCGGCGTCTGCAATTGCGGTAACGACGCGCGCGTCGGAGCCGTTTTTGCTCGGCCTTCTTTTTGACGATGGGCTTTTTGTCGGGCAAGTCCAATTTGACGTTGAGAACGTTTTCGTGCCCGATGACGACGGAATAGCCTTCATACTTGGTGCCGCAATCGCCGCCCAACGTTCCAACTGGGATGGCTTTGCGGGTGGGGACAAGTAACTGAATGCCGAAGGTGCCGAATTTGGACCATGCCCTGTGCGCGACGCCGCCGCTCAGCAGTTTGCGGGCTTTGGCGCGCGTGGTGGGCGTGAGCGGTTCGCCTTCGTGACTTAGGACGAAGATTTCATGTTCGGTCGTGTGTTGCATAGAAAATTAGGTGCCGACAAACGGCCAACTCCTGGGAAGGAGAAGTATTCTCTCTTCGACGTTGCGTATCGAACATAGCGCGAGAAACTCGCGCGTGGCATTAAAGGATTCTGCCGCAGAGCCGCAGATGAGAGAAGTGTCTGCGGGTGACTTGTAGCTCGATACGCGCCTGCTTGATTGCTCAAGCCGTCTAGTCAGGACTTGCGTTGCTATCCTCATTACAAGCCGTCCCATTTATGTGACGGTTCCTGACTGGAGTTTCCTGGAAAAAAAAGGGGCAAGAGGAAATCCCTGCTTGCCCGGTGAGAATTATGCAAACCTCGAAGGGAAGCGATTTCCCTTCAATTCAATTCACTTGCTGCCGCTTAAAAATGACCTTCTACATCTGCTGACTTGAACGCTGTTTGTGCGGTGATCGAGCAAAACGTTTCGACATCTCTTGCCCAGAACAGCCCGTCGTCGGAGAGGTACACATAACGTCGAGTGTCGTAGTGCTTGTAGGCATGGATCGTGGGGAAGCCTGTGCCGTTCAGCGAAAACATGTACATCCAATCGCCGACCCGTTCTTCGCCGATGGCGCGAACCAACGCAACCCAGGTTGGTTGGTAAATTTGTGCGAAATAAGTGGTTTCTGGCATTGGTATTATCTGGAAAGTACGGTCATTACTGGATCTGTGCGATGAAGAGCAAATACCCTTCGTTGTAGGGGTAGAGATAGCTGAAGGGGTTTGTGGTTCTGATCTGGATGGCTTTGACGCGGCGATCATAGCCTGGAAGGGCGCCTCCGCCGCCACTGACCGGCACGTAGTCCCAACTGGCGGCAGCGGCGGCAGCCAGGGGGTTTGGGTTGCGGCGATTGAAGTTGGAAGAATAGAAGATGGTGAAGCGCACCGCAGGGGGAACAGCGATGTAGATGGAGTTCAGCTTGAAGTCCGTTGACTCCGCGACGGACTGTGTCACACAGAGATTTCGCGCGTCCTGCGTGCCGTTATTGGAGAAACGGGTGGTATAGGTCAAATCCATTCCGGGAGAGGGGAAGGATTGATAATTGACGGTTTCGGAAAGATTGATGATCGGACGTACCACGGGGATGAAATAGGGGCAGCCCGCACCATCGGCATCCGTGGTTGGAGGAACGGGCGTGAGATGGGTTGTTTGCCCGGTTGCGGCATCAATTTTGGCGAATATACCATTGCCATGCCCGTATAATTGACCGGCCCCGTCAATAAAGAGGGCTTGGAAGCCGGTAGAAGGAAGAATGGTTGTTGCACCTGTCTGGGTGATTTTGTAGAGATAGTTATCAGTGGCGCTTAGATAAAAGAGGCCATCGAGGGAATTAAAAACCAGGTCTCCCGCATTGACAATGGGTTGGCTGGTGGGAAGTGCGAGGGCCGTGCGAGTTTGGGGGTTCACTTTGTACAAGAGGTTGGAGGAACTCCTTGAGGCGATCCAGTAGCCACCGCTATCGTCAAATGTGCCTCCGGCCCAGCCGGTAACGGGAAGGCCAGGGATGGTTCCCAGAATCGTGACGACACCTGCGCCGTCAATTTGAAGCAGTCGGTTGTCGTTGGTCATGGCGTAGAGCAATGCTGTAATGCTGTCGTAGGCCAACGCATTGAAGAGTAAGCCGCTGGTTCCAGCGACGAAAGGCGCTTCGGCGTAGGGGGAAGGCGTGACACGGACGATTTCGGTAGCATTCGTGGCGCTCTTATAGCGCGATAAGTAAAACGTCCCGGTGCAAGAGATCGTGGCCTGAGCCTGCGCCAAGGTGGACAGAAGTGTAAGCAGAGCGATTGCGAGGAAATAGTTTTTGACTTTCATGGTCACACACGGCACTGGTTGTCTTTTGCAAAAGACTTTTTGAATAAGAATTCAGGCGCAAATGAAAGGCGTGCAAATTACAGGCCAAAGAAAAAAGCCAGTGAAGAGTCCCATGCGCAATATCTTCTCTGGCGGTCGAAAGGGAGGTTCACCCGTGCCGAAAAGCTGTGCAATTTTCGTGCCGCTTGATTTTAATAGACTTGACGGACGGTGAGCGAAATTCGCCCGCCTTGCTTCAAATTTCCGGTCATCGGATGGATTTTTTCGACCCCATGAAAGAGCATTCGACCCGGGCCGAACATTACACAGACATCTCCATCACAGAGTCGTACATGGCGCAGGGAATCTTCCCGCTTATATCCTCCGACTGCAAAACGGCAATCGTCGCCAAAACTGAAGGTGATGATGGGTGCGGTGTGATTGCGCTCGGTCTTGTCCTGGTGCGAGCCGAGTCGTCCGTCGTACTTGGGATACCGGTTAATTAGGCAGGACTGAGGAGAGAAGTCTTGGTGGCCAATAGCAGAAGCGAGTGCCAGCGATTCATGGTAGATCAATGACGGCATCTTGGGCCAGGGCTTGCTTGTGATTGGATGTAGCTTCTCATACCGATACCCGTGTTCATCGGCGATCCAGCCTAACTCGCCACAATTGGTCAAGTCCAAATGGAACTCCTGGCCGCTGAAGGTTTTCGGTCGGAAGAATGGGGCGGCTTTTGCGATTTTGTGTATGTCGTTTAGGATCGTTTGCTGCTGCTCTTCGGTCCAATATCGGTGATAGACACGAATGCCTGGGCAAAAGTCGGTAAAACTGTGTGGTTCTGTGATGGCTGTGAAAAGGTTCATGGCTAAACTCGTTTGGTGTTGCCCGCGATTGACTTTAATTTAACCTACACAAACCTGCGTAATCGCCGCTACGAGGCCAGTATTTCGTTCATACGGACTGGTATCACTCATCGCGGCCTCGTAGACCTTCTCTGAACCAATGAAGATCAATAACTCTTTGGGTCGAGAGGCAGCGGTAAGAAGTAAGGGACGATTCCAGTAGCGCGCCTGCGATTCGGACAAGGGAATGATGGTTACTTTGAATTCTGATCCTTGCGCTTTATAGACGGTCATCGCGTGCGCATGGGTCAACTCAGCTTGCTCTTTCCGATTATATCGCAACGAGCGATGGGGATACTGCACCATTACACAGCCGGCGGAAACACTGGTGATAATCCCAACATTGCCATTGCTGATGCGCAGGCGACGATTGTTCTTCGTATGCAAAACGCGATCACCAATGGCAAAGGGATAAACTGCCTGCTCACCAACCAATGCCTGTCGTGCCACTTTATTCAAATTGTTTGTTCCGGCTACTCCTTTGTGAATCGTGGTCAGAATTTGAATGTCTGTGTTGGGTTGGTAACCCAAGCGTCCGGCCAGACTCTTCAATGCCTTTCCAACGGATGCGGCAATGGCAAAATCATTGGGAGCATGGATGAGGTAGACATCCGATTTGCCTTGACCGGGTTGCACCCAATCAATCGAGCGTCCGTGCCGCATGGCCGTGGCGAGTTCGACGATTTTACTGTCGCCTGCCTGCCGGTGGGTTTGGCTCAAGCGGCATACATTTACCTGACCACACGCAATAAGGTCTCGCAGAACTGCCCCCGGCCCAATGGAAGGGAGTTGTTCTGAGTCACCCAGTGCGATGATGCGTGTATAAGGGGAAGCCGAAGAGAGCAACTTCGCCGTTAATACCGTATCCATCATCGAGAACTCATCTACCGCAATGGCATCCCTCCGGTTCCCCAACAATGTCTTGAGCCATTTGCTTTCGCGCGGAGAGAAATACAGCATCCGGTGGATGGTCTGGGCGAAATGCCCGGTGGCTTCGGTCATGCGTTCTGCTGCTCGACCGGTTGGTGCTGCGAGTGAGACGGAATAGCCAAAGGTCTCTAAGGCTCCCAGAATTGCTTTTAATGTAGTTGTTTTACCTGTGCCAGGCCCGCCAATGAGCAGAGAGAAGGGGCTATTAACAGCACCGATGGCAGCTTCTCTTTGCTGTTCGCTTAGTTCGGGATGGTTGCGGGTGAAATATTCGCGTAAGGTAGGGATGGCGATCTTGCGGAGTTTGCTGCCTACAATCTTTAAGCGATCCGCAATAATCCGCTCGGCCCAACAGAGGGTGTTTGTCGTGAGGTGATCTTCCGCGATCACCAGATCGGGACAAAAACGCAGGATCAACTGACGCAGGTAATTCAGGTTGAGTCCATTTAATTGGACGGCAATTTCAGCGAGGGCGATTCTGGTATGGCCTTCGCTGATATGGTCGTTCAAGACGGCACGGACTTGCTTGATGATTTCACTACTGGATTGAGCGAAGAGGCTCAGGATGATGTGGGCATAGACTTTCTTGAGGATTTGCATATCGAGGAGATTCCTTGATGTCAGGAGGTTATTGTTTCTTTGCTTTTCATCTTAATGTGGTCGCTTGAAAATGCTTTCCGCTTTTTGTGACTCCTTGATTGTCGAAACCGCTCTGGTGGAAGGAAAGCGGCAGAGTTCCTCGTTCTCTGCCGCTTGAGGCTGAACCCTTGAATTGCTGCTAATCAAGTGCAACTAATGTGCCGAAGGGCAAAACGGAAGGTTTTTGTTTGAGCTTTTGTAAACTACTCGGCCATTTTTTGGACCTTGGCAACGGTTGTTTTGAGTTCACGCTTTGTGACCAATAGATAGATTAGTGCTGGCTGGTGATTTTTACCGATTAAGCTCAACGGTTTTGGATTCGCAGGGCTGGATCTCAACCTCTTTATCTGTGGGCTGGGGGGCAATCATTTCATGCCATTTTTTTGCGTTGCTGAGCATAGACCATTCGACTGCTCCGCCGCGCAAGCGCAACCGATATTTCCCTGGCCTGATATTCGTGAAGGAGAAGTCCCCGTTTGTGATCGTTGCTTGCTGGAAATCAATGAATTGTGTGGGATTGGTCGGAAGCAATTGCACATAAGAGCCAGGCGCTGAAGCGGTGCCTTTAATTACACCGCCTCGCGCGCTGAGTGTGACCTCTTGTTTCTCGGCTGTGGGCCAGATGGGATATGCCTTGCTGCTTAAATAGAGATATTCTTCGCCTTCATGGGATTCAATCGTGAGGCGATACGGGGCTTTGCGTAAATTGAATACGATAAACTTCTCAGCCGTTAATGCCTCCCAATTCTCCTTAATATTGCCCGCCAAAACTGGCTGTAAAACCAGGCGTCCCGGGGTTGTCGCCTTTTGCGGAGTACAGGTTTTTTCTTCTTTATGGTGGATCTCAAGATTTAGGTCAAGGGTGGGTTCCAGGGTTAGCTCCGCACTGCGATTATCCGTGTCGGTAAGGATGACTTTGGAGCTAGCCCAATATTCTCTTCCTGTGTTATCTGTACCGGTGGCTTCGATCTTGTATTCACCGGCCAAGAGCCCTGGAAAATAAAAGCGGTTGCGATGTAAGAAAACAAATGTTTGCGCGACTTTTGCTTGCTGGTGATACAAACTGACATACGCATAGTTGATCGTCATCCCCACTTGACCTGCGATGGCCCTTCCCACTTGTGGGAAATATTGAATATTGATCCCTGGTATCTCAGTGTTCATCGGGTCTAGTTCGATGGCGCCATCAATACTGCCGCTCGGATAGTAATAGGCGGCTTGGCCGCGAAAGCGAGAGGGCGATAAAAATGAGTTGTCGGATTGTTTGGCGTAGATGTGATATTTGCCAGTCGGCAAGCCAAAGATACGGTAATTCCCTTGATCGTCTGTTTCACGAGAGAAGCTGCGGGGGATGGCATTCAAGAGGGGTGGGGTAAGGGGCTGTGCGTAAACCTCAATGCCGCTCAGTGGCTGTCCAGCTTCGTTCAAAACTGAACCGGAGATAACGCCGCCCTTTTTCAGTGGAAACATAATATTCGCCGTGCTATTGACATGCTGGTAGGTATTTTGCTCGGAGTAGAATCCAGGAGTAGCGCCTAGTTCGACTCGGTATTTTTTGTTCTCAGCAGTTGGGAAAGTAAATTGCCCGTCTTTGCGAGTCTGCACTTTTACCGGGGTGGATAATTGATCTTCTGCGGTGATGCTGACAGAAATTAACGGTAAGCCGTCGCCGTCAGGATCAGTCACCTTCCCGCGAATCTGGCTGTAAGCTGATCCAAAGAGTGAGCAAATTAAGAGGAAAAGAAAAAAGATGTTTTTCATAAGGATTTGAGATTGATGATAATTTGAGCAGACTCTCCTGGATCGAGGAGCAGCACAGGTAATGCCTGGCCATTTTTGAAAATAGAGGTTACTGCGACGTTCCCGTATTTAGCGGGGATGGTGGAAATAATTGCGATGGTTCCTGGTGCAAGGGAAGAAATAGAAAACGTATGATCTGCGTTCAGCGCGAGATGAGCAAGCGGTTCCCCTTTTTCAGTAAGCAATGCCAATCCGTATTTTAGGAGAAGCGTCCATAGTTCGGGCGTTAATTGTCCCTGAACGGTGCCGGAAATATTAGCGGTCGCTTGGACTTTTAAGTTGATAGACGTGTCTTCCTTGATAGTTGAAGCGTAGGAGTCGCTGATGTATTTAGCAGCGTCCAATTCGTTGGAGCGTGCTTGAATTTCAATTGGCCCCTCAGTGATTCTGAAAGAAAATTTACCATTCTCGTCGCTGGTTGTTTTTGGCAGCCAGGCTGAAGCGCCTGCTCTGGTGAAAATCGTTAGTTTAGGCAAGATCGTATTGTCTGGCGTCGAAGTTCGACCGGTAACCTCAAATTCGTCTCGCAACCGGAGCGTGATCTCGACCCCTTCAGTCACGGAGTTTTCGAGAATAACGATCTTCTCAAGACTGCTCCCGTTCCCATAGCAATTGGCGGCTTTTGGCTCTGCGTCACTGAGAGACAAATTCGCACACACGTAATATTCTCCCTGGGTAAGCCCATTTACTCGGAATTGCCCCCGGTCGTCGGTGCGATACAGGGTAGAGTTTTGTTGCCACAAATCCTTGCCGGCTTTGTCCCAAAAACTAACGATGTGACCAGCCGGGTATTTGGTCTGAAAAAATCGGAGTTGGATTCCGATTGCTGGTTTGCCGGATTCAAATAAAACCTTTCCTGTAACAATTGAAGGCTTCACTAGCTGGAAGGTGGCCTCAATATCATTCTCGTTGATTTTGATAATCTTTGTGTTTTCAGCAAGCACCCATTTATCCATCGCGGCAATGAACATATATTGCCCCGGCTCATTGATCTGAGTCGTAAATTTCCCTTCTGCGTCTGCCTTAATTGTAATGGCCACTGGTCTGTTTTCTTCACTAACGCCGATCTGTAGTTTTTCCGCGACCAGCTTTGCGCCGGGGAAAGGTTTTCCTTCGGCGACGATCTGACCCGATAGCGTTGCAGCAGATGAAGGAATAAAGAATAGAACCAGATAAATGAAATGTAAGAAATAGCTCATTGAAATCTCCTCTGGAATAATAGTTGCATTGTACCAAGCCTGTCTAAATAGGGGGTTAGGCGACTTTCCTCTTTATCTTACAACCAGTTTTTAGAAAGGTGTTACTATGAACAAAATTCGGATATTTATGTCTCTAATGTGTCTTTCGTTTTGCCTGCTCGGTTTTGCTGTTGCCGGTAATGCGAAGACTGCACCAGTACTCGATGAAGGGCCGGGCTGTGAGTTTATTCAGTGTGTTACCCTCCCTGGTGGTGTCGAAGCAGTGCAATATAGCTGTCCAGGATACGGAATCTGGCGCCTCTACTACCCGAACTAAGCATCCCTAAGTTAAGTAGATTACAGGAGGCGAGACGTGTTCCGCCTCCTGTTCTGTAAAAGGAAAAACTATGCTTATACTGATTCTTATTAGTTTGTTTGTGTTCCCTGGTCAAATCAAAGAAACTCCTGTTCCCCGAGCAAAAGTCGTAGTGCAAAACAAAGAAGCCCGTTTTGAAGCGGTCACCGACATGGAAGGAAAATTTGCCCTGGCCGGCATTCCGGCTGGTACCTACGAAGTTTCTGTCGCGAGTGAGACGATCAAGGAGTTTACGGTCTTCATGGAATTTGCCTATGAGGAAAAAGGAGAGAAGAAGCGGTTTGAGTTCCCGACGCCGCTGATGGAAAAGAAAAAGCTGCAAATTGTTACTCGTCATGATCAAGTCGTAAAAGGGCGGGTTTGTGAGTTCATCCCAGACCTGAAGCCGACGCCGAGACCACTCCCGTGAATTACGTCCCGCCTAAAGGCGAGAGCTTCCGACCGTTCGGAAGGTAGGTGTCACTGTGGTAATTGGTCGCAGCAGCAAGTACAAGCCAATTGTATCTCCCGCGTGTTCATCCGCGTGATGTCGCTCGCCCCCTACTGCACACTTGAACACTTCTCCATCCCGTTGCGACTCGTTCACACTGGCGTGAACCGTGCAAGTTTGGGAAGTGTAGAACGACGGTAACGCAAACTCCGGCACACCGTACCAGAGGAATTTGTTAGAGGCCATACGCTCGTACTGGCCGCGCGCTCCGTTATTTATCATTTTATTGAAGGTACGTCCTTTGTATTTCGGATCATCCACTTCAATTGCTTCGTTTGTGAGGTGTTCGCGCACAATTGTGGCATCGTGCTTCTGCGCTAATGCAAGCTCCTGGTTCGACAGAAACCCAAACCAGTTGCGTTTGAGGGCCGCGATTTTGCCGTACACCACTCGGCGCTTCGCTTTCCAGCCGTTGATTTTATTCAACAGTTGGAAGAACTTGCGCAGCTTAGGATGCGAGCCGTCATTGGCGAGCAAGCTATCAGCGGGCAATTGTAAATCGCGCACGATCTCTATCTTCAGATGCTCGACCTTGTTGTAGGCCACGTCTATCCAGCTACGAATTTCGTCAATCTGTGAACATTTTCGCTTAATGGCATCCAGAAACTTGCGCCCACTGAACCGGATGCGTTCGATTACGAGCGATTGTCCTTCTGGATGGGCGTGTGTTTCCAGATGCTTTCTGGTTTGCGCTTTCGTGAACAACTGGATGCGCTCCATTTCGGCGATGTCTATTTCGCGGTCGGCCTGGATCACGCTCAAACTGATCGTGTTCACGTACCCGAAGTCACGAGCCACGAACATCTTCAGTTTTGGTTCCGGTTT
Source organism: Acidobacteriota bacterium (assembly GCA_018268995.1). Taxonomy (GTDB): domain Bacteria; phylum Acidobacteriota; class Blastocatellia; order RBC074; family RBC074; genus JAFDVL01. The sequence continues at coordinate 212,356 of JAFDVL010000012.1, forward strand.
AGCCTTTGGCTTGGCGATCACCATTCGCACGGAAGCACGATCTTTCCCTAACACCAGTGTTAACGAATTCACCGCCGCCTTGTCTTCCTTTAGCAATCGCTCTACCAAGTGATGCTTGATGGCAACCGGCAAGTGAATGCGTTCAGTGCGCGGTACGGGCGAAGCAATGGAGAGGAAAAACTTGTAGTGTGAATTCTTCTTATCCAAGAGTAGCTGGACTTGGCCTGACAGTTGGTCTGTCAGGTCTTTGTCTTCGCTGGGTAGCATTCGGTAGTCTAGTGCAATGCTGACCGAAGTGAAATCATCATCTTTGAAGGTCAGCGGGCGATAGCGTTGTTGCACTTGCGCGTGAATCTCGCAAAGAACGGCGATCTGCGCCGGACTGAGCGCGAGCGGCTGGCCTTCAATTACAACCTCTCGCAGCAGCGTGCGCAGGGCGGTAAAGTCTAACTGTTCCGGCAACTGAGCCAGTGCCATGAGTTCGGCAGCCGTAATTGTGTCTTGCACTGCTTCCGGTACATAGAAGAATTTGCGCTCTTTGCGCGTAGCGGATGGAATCTCACTGGCGACATTTCTTAGCCGTCCAATCAATTGGGAGAAATATCGCTTCTGTTGCTCGTTGGCTGCAACAATTACGGCTTGTTCTGCACATTGCAAATAAGCCTTATTGAAGCCAGATTCTTGTTTCAAGAAGGCGCGCGATAGCTCGTACATTTCTACTTGCGTGCGTGCTTTAACTAGCGGTTCAGGAATCCAGAGAAGTTGGGCAATGATCTGCTGGTAGCGCAAAAACTCGGTGCGCAAGGTAGCTAGAGCAGACTGTTTGGCGGCGGTTAATTCACCCACCGCAAGCGGAACGGCGCGATGTTCGCGGGGGATTTTCTTTGCCTGATTCTTCTTACGCAAGCTCATTGTTTTCTACATTAGACTTCGGAAAAAACAAGTCAAGAAAATTCGTCTGCACAGTCGCAGCCGCAGAAAATTCATCTCCCCTCTAAAGAAGAGAGGCTTCTTTTCTGTTTTCTAGCTAAAAAGCAAACGGAATTTCAATCTGCTGATATTCCCATTTTAGCAAGAGAAGTATTTTTCTCTGCTGCCTCACAAACGAAAAATTAAGCTGTTCCACGGGACTTATTAGCTGCGTGCGTTTCACAGGGAACCGTCCCACTTCTTCAGCTTGGATGTCTTCGGTATAAGGGGTGAAGCAATATAAGTCTGTTATCTTTTTATTGATAATCAGCCACCAGCCCTTTTCATCGAAAACGGAAAGCAGACTGTAGGTCCCGGGCGCGATTGTCTTGCCCCTGATCTTTATTGGTAGATCGAATGTGAGCTTGGTAGATTCGTTCGCGCCCATTCCCCACACTTTACCAAAAGGTAGCAGTCCTCCCCAGATTTTGCGCCCACGCACCGAAGGCGCACCATAATCAAGCGTGATCGTATGGCCTGGTATAGAAAGCGACGCTGATTGGCGAGGGCTTGGGTTTCCCTGTTGGCCATGGACTACAAAGAGGAAGATTAAAAGGATTGATTTGCTCATTAGTTAAATATTTCCTCCGGTTTCGCTATCGCAACTTTTATGCCAGGGAGCGACTAGAGTTTAGGAATTGCTGACAAAAGGGCGCTCAAATCCCTTTCGTGAAACCGAGCTGACTGACTCTCATCGCTCAGACATTCTTCCCACTTTGTTTCAAGTGCCTCTGGCCCCGACTCCCAACTAAAATGGCCGTTGTGCGCGAACCAATTGAGCAGCGTGAGAAGATGTTGGGCTTCGATGGTGAAGGCTTCCCAGCATGGTGCGTGATCTGATTTGGAATGCGAAAGAATTGGCACTGAAACGCCGGGAATCTCCTCCCAGAAATGAACTTTATTTGCCTTGAAGCGAACACACGTCGTGTCGTCATAGAAACCAGCCCGTTCATCCCAAAGAGCTAAGATTTTCTCGTTGTTGCGCCAGACTTCAAAGGAGACAATGTTCCCGTTGAATCGGCCTGTTTCGTGGTCGTTACAATCAATCAAGATTGTAAGGTGTTCGGTGAGAATTGGATTCGGAGTTGGTGTAAGGACTCTCAAATCAAAGAGGGTTGTTGTGAACATTACTTCCCTTCTTTCTTGGCGTATCTGGTGAGGAGTTTTGTCGGTTGTTCGTTGACCTGCAAATGTTTGTTGAGTTGGATATGCTCGGCAAAACGTTGGTGTTCGGTCTCCGTGAGTTGGCCTTCGAGATAGTCGTCGAGGAGAAGGTCTTCGACGAGATTGAAGTCTTCGTTGCATGTTGGGCTGGCCAGCAATTCAAGCTCGAAAGCAATGGCTTCTTCCTCGGAAAGCTGATGCAAAATGTATTGTCGAAGTTTCTCCTGATGTTTGGTCATGCTGATTTTGCCCTGCAATTATTGGGCCGAAGCCGGCCCTTTATCTAGGAACGGCAGCATTGGTGCGGCTTGTGTTAGCACGGGAATCTGGCGTGTCCTTGGCTTGCGCGATGTCTTTTGCTGAAGCAGCGATTGGTAGTGTGCGTAAATGGATTCAGGTGTTGTGTGTTCGATGGAGAAATTGTAGAGGCTGGCAATCGTTTGCCGAACGCTGGCCAATAATGCGCAATCCGAAAGACAGGGCTGCTCTGTTGGCCAGCCCTGTGTGAAACGCAGGTGTTGGGGAATGATGGATTCTGCCTGCCGACGTTCAACTGCACGGTGTTTGGCTGTGGTGATTGCTTCTTGCTCAGATTTCGTGAGCAATTCTGGCCTGACATCGGCAAGCCAACGGTTCGGTTGGAACGAGAATCCTGAAATTGCCTCTAACGCTACGATGCGATGCCACGATGCATGATTGCGCTCGTCTCGTAGGCTTGCTTCAAGATCGGCAATTGAACTCAACACACAGAAAGAGCAGCTCACGCGCGAATTCCCGTTATTGGTGTACGCATAATGGAGTGGGAACTGTTCGCGCTCGTGTAAAGCAATTACCTCTCCGACCTTCCAATCGAGGATAGGATACCAACTGCGGCCCGAAGTGCCAGCGGCTCGCTTGAGCTTTGGATCCTCTTGAGAGATCGGTTTTGCTGCGCGCGCACTTGACTCTTCCCGTCGAATGCCGACGACGTTTAGGATTTGTTGCCCCGGATAACGCGCTGTCAATTGTTGGGTGATCGGGGACGTCTTCAACTCAGATGTGCAGAATCTCATCCCGGCTGATGACCAGGGTGTGATGAGGGTCACACAGAGCAATTGCCTGTAGCGCCCCAAATTACCGTTCCATCGCTGCTCCCATCGCTCAAGAAGTCCGCCTTGTTTGCGGCGAACGACGAGCAAGGAAAGGTTAAGAAAACTTGCCAGTTGTTCGCACTGGGGGAGTGAGTCTGTATGCTCGATCCCTCCTAAATCGGCGTGAATTAAAACGCGTGGCCCAACATGGTTGATCGCGTTGAGGAAGTGTATTGTCTGAATTGCGCTCGCGTCCGAATCCTTCCCCCCGCTCGTCCCAATGGCAATCACGCAGTTCGTATCTAACATCCCCGCCACTTCTTCATCAATTGAGAGTTGGAATTCCTGTGCTGCTGTTAGAATGGTCGGAATGGGCATATTTGACATGAATCACCTCTTGTGGTTCGGCGATATTCAATGGGTGAACTGACAAACTACTCGGCCATTTTTTGGACCTTGGCAACGGTTGTTTTGAGTTGACTGATTTTGGATTCGCAATCGGCGATGTAATGGCCAAGTGTTTGGTCTCGCGAACACTTGGCGTTCGCCCACTCAATGTCGGCGTTCAATGCGGCAATTTGTTTCTCGATTTCGGCAACTTTGTTGGTGACGGCCTCGCTGTTTCGCACTACACGTACAAGATGCAAGACGGTGCCGTTGTCATACCCCATGATTGTTGGAATGCCAGCCGGCAAGTCAGGATTGATGCCGGATGAGACGCCTTTAAAGTCATTGTGAGTGAATTCCCACTCGACGAGGCTGATGGCGGGTAGTGATGTGTTGTGGGTTTGCTCGTAAGCGATAATCGCCTGGTCATCGCCTACTACACTGGGAAGTGTCGATTTGAATAGTTTTGGCATATTTTAGGGAAAATTGGAAAAGGAGAGGCGTCCTTCGTCGTGGCCTGCCCCTACCCTTTTAGCGGTTGCCACGGCTGCGCGTGGCACGATTATTCGGCAATTAGCGTACCGCAAGGTCGCTTCGTCGTTTTTTCAATCCTTCCAGGTGGGTTTCTACAGCGATGATCTCTGTTTCAAGATCGTCCCCGCGATAGACCTCCGCAGGAAACAATCGCTTGATCTCGTCGGCCCTAACCATTTGTCCGTTCTCGAACAATACCTTCGATTCTTCTCCCTCAACTTCCCAGATAAACCAACTGCCATCTTTGAAAATGGAGGCGATTGCTTCGAGTTCTTCGGGATCGGAAATCTCCTGATCGTCGTTTCCTTCCATCGAAGTGATGGCATCTCCTTCAAAGTTGAAGGTCCAGCCGGTATCTACGAAAGCTTCCTCGATCTCGGCGATGGATGAGTCTGCTGGAATTCCGAGAAAAGCGCAGATCCTGTGATTGGCTTCGGTGCCGAGCGCAAGGGAATGTGATTGCATTTCGCTGCTTTGATAGTAACGGTACGTGCCCATGATGTTTCCTTTCGGTGTGAGTGTCGGTCAGGAGGTGACTTGTTGTGACTTGAATAAAAATAAATCCCTGGCCGTACTTGCTCGTTAATTTTCTTGGATCATGTCCGAGACGATTGCTTTTGCGTCTTCGAGTGCGGCCTCCCGTGTCCAGTATTCCACCCCTTTCGGCTTGATGATGTAGGCGGTTGTCTCGTGGAAAATGCAAACCTCAGCGTCTGCACTTATCGGGGAAGGATACATTGCCAAAATCGCCTTGATTGCTTCTTCGTTAGGAGACTCGGTGTATTCGCTGTCTTGCGCTCCGGCTGTGAAGGCGATGATGGCGAGTGGGGAATTGCGAGAAACATAGCCTTTGATTTCGAGTGGTGTGCGACTTCGACGTGTTAGTTCCGAGAACAAACGAAGGAGTGACGCTGCATATCGTTCGCGCGCAGCCCGTGCCGCATTTGCCAGCCAGCCTCTCACGAATGCTCGCTTATTCTTCAGCCCGCCGTGAAATCCTTTGTCGTCGTCAAAGTAGACTGCCCATTGCCCGACTTTTTCTTGTTCAGTGAAGAATGGGGCAGATGTGTGAGTGAAAAGATCGTCGGCTAAGGTGTCGGCTAGTTCCTGGTTATTCAATATTGCGAGTTGGTGTTGCATGGTAAGTCACTTACTGGAAAGGGAAGTACTATTTGATATTATTCTATTTCTCGCTACGCAAATAACAGTTGTTGCTTCTCTCCTACAATGCGATCCCACCGCTCTTCAAACCACTCAATTCCGTAGCGTGCTTTTTCCTGGGGAATTGCTGGCGCAATTGTAAAGTATTCCTGCGCGAAGGGGTAAATGCCCGGCTCTGCTTGCCGCTTTGTCTTGTAAGTGATGCCGTGGGCGGTTTGAGAGTCGAGATTGTAAAAGTCTAGTGCTTCGGCCATCTCTTGACGGCTGCCTGTGTCGAGTATTTGCAGGCATCGGTCTGCTTTCCCTTTGGCTGTGTAAATCCGTCGTACCCGGTAGAGATTCCAGTCTGTGGAATTTAGAAATTGGTTATAGTGTTTCCAGATGAGAGAGGCCTCTGGGACATCAGCGAGCTGTTCGTGGAGTGTTGTGTTCTTGAATAGAGTCCTGCGGGGGTTCAGCGAGAGCGAAAGAAATTCCAAAACGAGTGCCTTTGCTGTGCGTCGAGGGTGGTTTGTCCATCGTTCGATCAACTCTGGAGTGAGGCGAGAAAACGGGCAAAAGCAGCAAGCACTCTTTTCCCAGAGTACGCCAAGCTTGCTGGTGATATATTCTTCACACTGCTGCCTTCCCCATCCCCACTCGCAGAGGGGATACTGCCCGATGCGACCTTTCGTATTGTAATGCTGCGCTTCCTTGATGCGCTTGGTTTCCTCGGCGCTGTAGCCCAATATAAGGCGGTGTGTTGGTTCGGCCCCCACTCGCAGAGTGGATACTGTTTGCAGTTGTTCGTTGAGAGCAGCGAAAGCGGTTTCACTCTTGCTAATCCGTGATTGTTCCTCGGCGCTGTAGCCAAACACGTGTCTGCAAGGGTTGCTGCCGATCTCGGTTTTCATCCACTCGGTCAGTACCCAGGCTTTGAATTTGAGGCTGCAACGATGCTCTCCGCCAAAATTAGGAACCGTGCCGGCCAGTGCCAATTCATCAAAGAGCGTATATGGCCCGCGCATCTGCATTCGCCTTGTTTCGCGTGAGTCACTGAGAACGGTGATACCGTCAGATTGGGATTGCCCGGTGCGTGATACCTGGACATAGCGAATCTTGTGTTGGCGAAGTAGAGGCAAGATGTATTTCTGAACAAATCTCTTCGTGTCGCCAAATTCATCGCCTGTCATTGCAGTCATGACGGTCAACTGCGATAAATCAAAGTCTCGTGACTCTGGTTCTAATATCCAGCGAAGCAGAATGGCGGTAGAGTCCACGCCCATGCCGTAAGAGAGATAAACTGGCAAAAGGTTGGAATACTGTATAAGGTCGGCCATGCGGTTCTTTAAAGTCTAAAAAACTAACTTGCGATAGCGCCTTTTGTGATGACGTCTAGGAACCACAACTGATCCGTTACTTTTCGCATGTCGAATTCGGTTGGGTGCGCGTACACAAATTCGCGAATGGCGTCCAGATGAATCAGCCACTCATCGCCGCCTTGTTTGGTGGTACGCTTCGTGCCGCGCCGTTTGGCGTTGAGATAGGTGCGCTTGATCCAAGTGGTAACACAATGATTGTCACAACCGAAAAGCTCAGCCATTTGTGTGGCGCTGTACCAGTCGGTGCCGGCGCGTAGTTTGAGGCGTTTGCGCTTGAGATGGACAGCGGTGACGGAGCGAGGGAAACCAGCATTGCGTAATTTGCGTGCGATTACAGCGGGTGTGAAGTGCGCGTTGGCATGCAGGATGGTTAGTTCGTTCTCTGACCACGGCTTCTCTTTAACGTAGGCCAAACCTAACGTGCGGGCGCGTTGAATGAGAGCGTATTTGGGCCAGCCGACTTTAGCAGAGAGTGTTTTTAAGCCAGAGACTTTGCGACACCCTTTCGTCCGGCGCAGATCGTAGAGTTTGCGTAACATTCCGTCAATGAAGGGGGTCGGGATGTATTTGGGAAGCTTGCGTGATTTAAGCGAGGGAGCGTTTGAAATCATGATTGTGTTGCGTATCGCTGGCTATGGCCAGCAGCCGTAAGATGAAAGCTGCGGAAGTCGTCGCCGCGTCGTACCCAGCCGAGTTTGACGAGCTTTGCCAAATAGCAGCCGCCAGCCAGCCACATCCCTTTGCCGTGGCATGCGCCATTGCCGGTATTTTTGACACGCTTCCAGCCATCGGACTCCGGCCAAAGAAGTTCGGCAAAGCGCGCGGCAGTCAGGCCAGGATAAGCAGCAATGATATCGAGCGCTTCGCGTTGGCGTTTGGTTGGTGTTTTGGTTGTTTGCGACATGGGGGGCGGTTAATTGAAAATTGAAAATTGAGAATTCAGGAGTCAGCATCACGCTGCCAAAGCAATAGCGATTGGCCAAGGCCCAAGGCTTCGTCGGCAATGAGCAAGACTGTTAGTTGATCTTTGTTTTGCGACTCGTAGTGTTGGAAAGAAAATGGCAAGTTGCCAATGGTTGCAGTGCTGTGGTCGTGAACCTGCACTTCGAGCGTGCCATCTGGCTGGCCTGTGACGGCATAACTCGGCCAACGCTCGTTGGTCGTGAGGGTGACTTCGATGATGATGGGACTGATTTCGAGAATGTTGATGACCTCAATTTGGTCACCAGTGACGTTGACCGTCGGGCAGGCAAGTTCGAGAATGACGGCTTTTGAGGCCTCGCTGCACGAGTAGCTGTTGAGCGTGATTGACGTGCCGGGGCTAATTCTGTCGAAGTTGATTGCTGCGTCTGCCAATCTTGCGCGAATATCTGCTGGCAATGGCTGCCACGAGGCTTGCGTGCCGACGGCGTACTCGAACTGGTCGTTGTTGTTGCGAATGGTAATTTGCATTAGGTTTGCTTCGTTGATTTTGGATCGTAGCGTGGAAGGGATATGGACAAGTCGTTTCTTCCCGCTTGCCCTCACCGTGAACTGTTCAGCATCTTCAGACGTCTGAAACGGCTTGTTGCAATGAGTAGTAAGGCTCCAATGCCGAAAGAAAAAATAGTTTTGGGTTCAGGAACTGGAGCGGCAGCAGTAGTTCCACTTGTGACCTTAATCGTGTGATTGTCGGAAGGCTTGGTCAGAGTTGTGCCGCTGTTGGTCATGACACTGAGAGGGGTGGAATCTTGTTCGTGATGGCGGGTCGCTATCACGGCAGCAAAGATACCTGCTGTTACGGGAATAGCAAAGAGCCAATATCGGCGTGAAGAAGTAATGATCTGATCGCCTGTCGTCCGGCCACACACATGATCACAGATTACACCAGGAACGCCGAAAGGCACGACCTGGCCGGTTGTAAGAGTAATGGTCTGTGGATTGATAGGGTTTTGCGGATCGTTTGACCAACCAATAGGATCGGCGTGGCAGATGGTTGAAAAGACAAACAGGAAGAGGAGAGAGGGGAGTGAATAGTGGCGCATAGAACTCCTGGTGATGAAAAAACCGAGCGCACACTTGACTTTCAGATGCGCTCGGTTCAACAGCAGATGTGATATCGCATTAGATATCTATGGTGTGAAACGTGTTCAAATCGGGATACGGACTGGATTGCTGCGCCAGCCGTTAACCACGAATTGAATTTTGTGCGTGCCGGAGGCGGTAGTTGTTGGTAGTTTGACCGCGATTTGATCCAAGCCTGCATAATATCCCTGTGGCCCGGCATACGTGAGTGGGAGATTCACGGTATCGTCCAGGATGGCATAGCAGCTCGTCAATGAAATGTCTTTCCTCGCGCCAGACGAGTAAAAGAGCAAATAGGTTTCCGGCGTCAGTCGAATGGGATCAATGATCCACTGATTATTTTGATTGAGCCGCAGGGTTGGTGCCTCATATACGGCTGTGCCACTATCGTTGCGCTGGATGGTTAGAGCGGCATGGTCATACTCGTTGCCATTCGAGTTGACGGTGAATACGTCGGGAGCGAGAGCGTTCACCGCAACGTATTCGGAGTAGTAATCCCCTGCCGCGTTGAGGCTGTAGAAAATGAACATGCCATAGTTGTCGGAATCTGGCAGCAGTAAATTGACCTGACTCAGTGACACGTACAGCAATGGGCAAGCTGTCAATTCGTTCGTTCCGAAGGCCTGCCGGTAGATAGAGAGACCGCCAAGTGTCGTTGGTAAGGGGAGAGAGGTTGCTTGTGTCGTTTGTGCCAGGTTTGCCCCCCAGAACGTTGCTAATGCTCCGTGGGCAATTTTGCCGGGCGAGAAACTGGCCGCGGAAGTCATGGCTCCTTTGCCAGCAATATTGATGGGTAAGGTCTGCGAAGCATACCCGGCGACGGTGACTGTGATGGCAGCCTTGCCGGGCAAGGTTGCGGGCGGAATGGCGTATTCGACTTTGATGGTTTGGCCGCTGCCAGTCGGGGTCACCGACTCAGACGTAAGGTTGACGTTGTCAGTCTTGGTAAGAGTGTAGCTCGCCGTGGTCGAAGTGGTGACGGTAAAGAAGCCGGTGCCGCCATTGTAAGGAAAGAGTACCGGGACGGGGGTCGCTTCGAGAACGCCCGATGTGAGGTTGATATTTGTCTCACGGGTAATGGGCTGCCCCAGTACGCCGAGAGACGCGATGATGGTGAGAATGGTGAAAAAAAGATATTTCATAGTTACTCCGATGCGGTCACTTGAAAGTGGCTAACGCATAATGACCACGATTTCGTTTCTTGCATGGTAGTTCAGCTTGGTTTGGGCAAGCTCTTTTCGTCCTTGTTTGCTTTGGGCATAAGCAAGCATGGCTGCTGTCCGCTCTTTTTCCTCTTCCGCTTTTGCTAAATCAGTAAGAGTTTTGTTGTAAGACTCCTCGGCCAGTAGACGTTCCTGCTGACCGTGATACATCGCAGAGAGGGCAAGGAGAGCAAAGCCAAGAATTGTTGAGATGATGAAGGGATAGGTTGGAATCGCAGGGAATTCCCGCGCGATAATCAGTTGCTGTGAGGTTGCTTGCATTGGCTATTTGATCCTTGTGTTTTGAATCCCGGCCCAGAGATGGAGGCCTGTGTAGGCAAGGGTAGGCACGTACCACCACTTCTTGCCTTGCTTGCGTAATTTCGTAGACGTATAGAACGCTAAGAGATTGACACCTGTGGTGAAGGCATAAGAGGCTGGTCGGCCAGCTTTCACAAATGGCCGCATGAGAGGGTTTCCTTCCCGGCAATTCGGGCATCGCTCCAGCGTGCGAAATGTGGATTCAAGGTCAAAGATGGTCGATCCTTCTAACGCAGTAAATAAAAGGAGCGGCGCCTGTGAATCTCGCTTTGCTGCCACTCGATTTTGTTGTTGTGGCGGCGATGATGCTGGCGCAGAGTGAGCATCTTTTATCGCAGTGTTTTGGGATGGAGTGTTTGTCCCTTGCTGGCGAGAGATGAGGGTAGCGACTTGCGCTTCGGCAGCATAAGTAAACAGAACTAGAAGAAGCGCGACATGAAGAGAGGAGGTTGTTTTCATGTCGCGCTTGAGTAGCAATTGAAATGCCAAATCACTTTTGCGGCTTTGGAACTACTGTCTACTGCCTACCGTCTACCGTCTACTTTCCCCGGTGTGTCACTATCTAATTTTCGTAATGAATCCGACTGTGCCTGTGTTGTTCGGCGCAGTGAAAGAGAGATTCCCTGCCGTTGCTCGCCATCGTAGCGTTGTAACGCTACGGTCATAGCCAGCAGAAGCGCCCCCGCCTCCACTGACCGGCGTGTAGGTCCAGGAGGCTCCGTTATCGGAGGAATATTCGATCACAAACGTGAGTCCGGTGGTGCCAGGACTGCTGGTGGCGGAGCCTATTTTGAAGTCTGTATTCGTTGGAATGGTGTCTTGAAGAATGATGTTATTGGCGGCTGCCCCGCCTCCGTTTGTGTAACTGATCGAAAAAGTCAAATCGGTGCCGGGCTGTTGGGTGGCCGTACTGCAAGTTGCCGGGGCGGTGCAGGATTTTGCTAAGGTAATGAGAGGCGCGCCGCTCGTGATCGTGGTCGGGTCAGTTGTTGTGTTATTAGCGGTGTTGCTCTCTCCCCCGCCAGATACTGAAGCGGAGTTCGTTATGCCACTGGTTGCATTGCCCGCTACGGAAACAGTAAAACTGAAGCTGCTTGTGCCGCTGACCGCAATCGCTGTGGAAGAGGTGCAAGTGATGGTTTGAGGGGAAGTTGTGTTAGAGGTACAAGACCAAGCGGCAGCATTTGTTCCGCTCAACGTGACGGCTCCTGCTGCGCCGCTATTGATCAAAAGGCCGGTAGGCAGTGAGTCTGTCACGGTAATCGTTCCGGCGCTAGCGCCGGTTCCTGAATTGGAAACGGTAAGTGTGTAGTTCCCTGTTCCCCCTGATGGAAAATTGCCCGTATGCGTTTTCGCAATCGTTAAATCAGGTGTATTGGGGAGGGTAACGTTGGTAGTTGTGGTTGCGTTTGCGCCTCCCGCAGGTCCATCAAGCCAGTTGGCGATGGCAATGTTGGTAATAGATGCCGGGGGACTGGTGGTGTTAACGGTGACCTGATAAGTGATGGTCGCCTGATTTGCTGCGCCAGCGAGAATGGTGCCCGCGCTTGCATTTAGGCCATCGATGGAGACGGGGGAAGCGAAGGGGTATGTTGCTGCGCCCATATTGACCCCATTTAGCGTTGCGCTATTGGCGACGAAGGTGGTGCCGGAGGGAAGCGCATCTTGCAAGGTGAGCAACGTGGCAGCAGCGTTCCCGTTGTTGAGGACGTTGACCGTGTAAGTGAGTGTGTCGCCCGGCTTTGCGCTGGTCGGGGAAACTGATTTTGTGATGGCAATTGCAGGGGCAAGAAATGGGGCATTCCCAGAGGCGAAGTCTCTGACAATAGAACCTGAAAGGGTAGTGAGTGTCGTGCCCCGCGCGGTAGATATATCGATAGTAGCAACTAGACCACTGAGAGTTCCGATGAGCAACCTGCCCTGTGAATCAAATGCGATTGAGGTTACCAGGAAGCCTAAATCCAAAGGAACCCCGTCAACGACGATCTGCCCGATGGGGTAGGCGTTGATTGGTGAAGAAGTGAAATCCAGCCGGTAGAGTGAGTTCCCGAAGATTCCCCAACCGCGCCCATTGCCGTCAAATGCAATATCACCATTGGCTGTGCTTCCCGTCGGCGACGGACCTTGAAAGGAGATGAAGCCTAATGAAACGGGAGTAGGGTTTGAGGCGGTGAAGGAGAATACTTGGTTGTCGGAAGTGATAGCGATCCCGGTGCTCCCCATGAATCCGAGTCGGAAGATGGAAGTGGAATTGCTAAAGATGCCCAAGACCCCGCTTTCAGTTGTTCCGTCCCAGCTTTTATATTGGCTGGGGGCGTTGCTCCCGTCAATGTAATAGAGACTGTTGTTTTGGTTGTTGAAGCCCAGCGCTGCACTGCCCGGAAATGAAATGGTGAAGAGTACGCCTGATAGACTGCCGGTGTTCGGATCAAGGGTGCGAATACTACGGGTGCCGAAAGTAATTCCCTCTACTATGTACAGGGCTGTGGGGTCAAGCGTTTGTGCAAACGTTACGGTGCAGAAGATCAGGCCAGCGAGGAGGAGGGGTAGTCGTAAAAGCATTTGTATATCTCCGGTTATTTACCCTGGAAGCGGCTCGTGAACGTCCTGTTCATTCGATACTTGATCGAGTCTGCCGCTTAATCACTTACTTGACTTTGCGCTGGAAGGTGCAAGTCACAATTTGTCCGGCAGCGACTGGACTGGTTAGGCTGAACGTGTATGTTGAATAAGCCGTAGTATCGCCTGTAATTGTTGCCCCAACGCTGCAACTTGCGCTGCCCGGTACGGCGTCTGTCCAACTTGCCCAGTTGTTGGGGGATGTATTGCCGTTTTCGGTAATGGAAACGCCAGAAGATTGAACGGGAAAGCGTTCAATGCGATCCCAGGGGCCAGCCGTCAGGGAAGGATTTGGCGTTGTATTGGGTAACTTGCCCGTAATCGTGAGCGTGTAAGTGATTAGGCTTCCGCTCACAACGTCTGACGCTGCTCCTAAGCCTGTCCCATTGGTCGTAGCTTGGCTCTTCTGGATATCGACTGAGCCGGTGATAATTGTGTCACCGGTAGACTCGAAGATCTCATTCGTTGGCGCTGACCCACCCCATGCTCCCGTCGCCCCATTGGGAATTGCTGACCATGTTCTCGCGCTTGTTAAGTTTGTGAAACCTTCCGAGAACAGAGAAGTTTGTGTCCCCGGCATGTACAGGCCAATATACATTGTTGTGGTTACATTTTTACGGCCTGTGTACCTGGCGTTCGGAAAGGTGTGACGTGCAAGGAAGTTTACGGTTTGTCCAGGCTGCACGACTAAATTGTTGAAAGGGACATTTATCGGGTCAATTGTGTGAATATTGCGAGTCAAGTTGGTCGTGCTTGACGGTAATCCAGATGCGGATTTCAGGAGAGTCCAGGTTGCGCCATTATTAAATGAGACCTCTGTTGTAATGTCTTGGGCATTATCAAAAAAAATCCCGCCAGCGCCGCCAGTAAAATATGTCACATTTGGCGTGTCCGCCTCGTCTGCCGATTTATTTCCCTGCACGAGTCCAAATGACCAGGGGATGTTACCCGTGTTTTTGATGGCCTTGGGAGAAATAACAACAATGTTACCACTCAGCGTACTGAAGTTCGGTTCTGGCCAGGTCGTGTGGTCGTAGTGTTCCCGATTCGTGAGCATGTTGTGCATGATCGTTGAATCAGGATTCGACTGTGGCCCCATGTGGACATTGGATTGCGCAACAGGGACATCCGATGATAGAGGAGTGCCACATCCTGCTGTTGGCGTGTTTAGTGCTGTGCAACTGGATGCAGCCGGTGGGGATGTTCCACCACTTGGGTCAACGGAGATGTTATTCGCTGGTGAATTGGACATGATGGAGCGGCGCGGCTGGACATTAATCGTGAGCGGGTTTGCTGTCCCTCCACTGGCGGCGATGGTGCTGGAATAGGTGCAGGTAATCGTGCCGACCGGATCAGACGCGATGGTGCTACTGCACGTCCAGTTTGTCCCGCTGGCTCCTATTAGGTTCATTCCTGGGGGAATTGCCTCTTGTATGGTCGCGCCGGCTGCTGCTGCCCCGCCAATGTTTGTGACGGTGATCGTGAGACTGGATTGGCCAGCGACCACATACGAAGGGGAGGGGCCGGTTTGGGAGATGGTTAGTGACTGCCCCATTGCAAAGCTTGTGAGCGTGTGAAGAGTGAGTAGAAATAGAAATGACTTCATCAATTACTCCTATTGTATTTTTGAGAAAAAGATTCTTCGTGAATCGTGAGATTCTGGCAGGGATTACATGCAAACGCTGAGCCAATGGCTATTTGGTCTTGCGATGGCGGATTAAGAAGAGTATGCCGGCAAGGGCGGCGGTGTAGTAAAGAAAGGAGGCAAATAATTCCTGATTGGCGTGCCACAACAAATAGCCGATTCGGACGGTCTGGAAAAAGAGCAATGATGTGACTGCCCAAATGATGCCATTGGTTGCTGGCGGCGGAGTTTTGGGTCTAAGGTTAATCATGGGTTGGGGTTTGATGCGCATATATACAGGCGATTTGTTCTTCCAGTAGGTCTAGTACCTGATTGTTTGGACTGTGGGAACGCAGCTTTTGCTTTATTTCTACCCCTTCGTCATAGAGTCCCTTTGGTAAATGCCTTCGTAGAACACTCAGATGCAGCTTGTTGGCCCAAATCAGATATTCAATTTCCAGTGTTTTCTCTCTAGTCTCTCGCCAAGCTTGACGCTGGACGGCCACAGCATCAGCCGGGATGTATCCCTCCGAGCTTCCTTGCTCAAGCCGTAACAGGCAAGCGCAGAGATGTCGGTAGTGTCGTGCCAGGGTGTCTGGGGATCGGAGCAAGAACTGCAAGGCCGTCAGGATTGCCATTAAAGAAATAACAATAAGTAGAATCGTGAATAGCCCGGCCTGGATGTCGCAGGTTTTTATGAGAATGAGCGCGCTACCGAGAATGAGCCAATGGTATTTCCAAAAGACTTGCTGAAAGGACGCGAGAGCTTTTCGCTCTCCGCACCAGGGACAAATCGAAACCGGATCGTACCATTCGCAGGTTGGGCAAATTGTTGGGGAGGAAAATAACATAGGGTTGTTTTTCTAGTTTTGACTTCCTGCATTGAGATAGACAAGCAACAGGCAAATGGCATACCAG
Source organism: Acidobacteriota bacterium (assembly GCA_018268995.1). Taxonomy (GTDB): domain Bacteria; phylum Acidobacteriota; class Blastocatellia; order RBC074; family RBC074; genus JAFDVL01. The sequence continues at coordinate 227,750 of JAFDVL010000012.1, forward strand.
ATTGGATTTGAAGAAGAGGCGGAGATTAATTCCCAAAATCGCAAACCACTAAATTAAGACGCTGCATAACGCTTTTGCTAAATTTACTGGTACGGCATTCCCAATTTGTCGTATCACATCCTTTTTTTTGCCCGTGAACTCATAATTTGTGAACCCCTGTGCCGCGGCCAGCTCATGCGGTCGCAGCATGCGAAAATGGATGTCAAGGCCGTAGCCGTTGCCTAAATTCACAAGTGGTTGCACGAGGCCGAAGCGGTCATTTGTTGTAATGGTGTCGATTGGCTCGCTTAAAGGATAGGCCTTACCAGTGCGGTTATATTTAATGAGAAACGGCTGTGCGATGGCGAAGGCATTTGAGGTCGTGACAGTTTTTAGCGGTTCCGTGATTGCGGCAGTGCGTCGTCCCGGGAAAGCATCGTCGCCATGTGCGGCCTCAACCAGGAACGGTTGGCATAAAGCATGATGCGTTTGTGTGGTGATTGTTGTTAGCGGCTCGGTTAATTTGCGTACATCGCAGTTGTTGCGCAGCTCGACGATAAATGGCTCGACCAGGGCAAAATGCTCATAGCTGGCTGTGATGGTGGGAAGCGGTTTGTCGAGTGGTTCGCTAGTATGCCCACCGTAGTATTTGACGAGAAAAGGGGTGGTTTGCCCCAGCCCGAATTTTTGCAGGCCTACTGCAATTCGTTTCAGCGTCGCAGGTTTGAGTGGTTTGCGGCGAGTAAAAATTGACTGACTGGGAACGCTCCAATCAATGATTTCAGCAGCAGTGCGCCAAGCCTGTGTGCTGCCGAATAAATTTGTTTCGCCGGTCGGGGTGTGTGTAACTTCTGGCCAGTTGATTGGTTTGTTTCCGCGCTGAGCGAGAATAAACAGACGTCTGCGCGAAGTGGGGTCGCCATAATTGGCGGCATTTAGTATGCGGTATTCGACACGATAGCCGAGGGAGCGTAGCGCATTTAAGAAGGCCTGGAACGTGAGCCCTTTCATGCTTTTGAGAGGCTTACCGTTGGCTCCCAATGGGCCGAAAGACTCAAACTCAGGCACGTTCTCAATCAGAATTTTTTGAACATACAACGCCTCTGCCCAACGCAAAATATGCCAACAGGACGATCTTGATTGATCGTTTATTGGCTTGCCGCCTCTGGCTTTACTGTGATGTTGGCATTCTGGAGATGCGACTAATAAGTCCAATCTCCCGTCTGGAACAACTTTGCGCGGGTTCACGTTATCCAGGTCTTCGCAGAGGTGTGTTGCGTTAGGGTGATTGCGGGAATGCGTTTCGATTGCCACTCCCCAATGATTGATGGCCGTTAGTTTGAGTTGATGTTCTTTTTCGGCGCAGGCTTGGCGTAAGCCCTCGGATGTCCCACCGGCACCTGCGAATAAATCAACCGCTCGAATTGTTTTCATGCTTGCTGAACCTTGACCCGGTCGATGATGGCTTCCAGATCGGAGTGGGAAATCTCAGTGGTTTGGATTGAAACTCCGCTTTTTGTGTCAGCTTCCCAATAGACGCCTGAAGGACAAATCACGACTGTAGGGGTTTCTGTCGCGGTGGGCGTGAGAGGAAAGTCGGGCGAGAGCATCCAAGTCTGCGGAAGCAGCAGAGAAGGCGAAATGATGGCATTTTCCAATTCATCACTGCCTTCAACGAACTGAATGTCTCTGTCGTAGAATTCGAGTCGGAAGAAATCCTGACTCGACTGGCGAACGATCAGTGCCTGGAGCAAGCATTTCTTTAATCGTTTGACGTAGGTCGGCGTGAAGCCTATGACTGCCCAATCACAGCCATGCTCACCTGCTTCATCGTTGGTAATCGTGTCGAGTAGTATTCTCATAAGATTGGTTTTGGATAGCTGCTAAGTAGTCAAAAAGCAGACCGGGGGCAGGCTTAGCTTCAGGTAAGTTCTCCGCGAAAAAGAGATGCGGGATGCTCTTTCGATTTTGTTTTTCCCGCCAGCTTTCAACAATTGTAATTGGCAGAAAATAAATCTCATCGTAGCTGCTAAATTCAACTAGAAAGCCTGCCATTGCCCCCATACGTGCCGCACGAATTAAGAAATCAATTTGGTGCGCATGTAAGTTATCAAAGTCGAGCACGTTCCGTTTTGTCGTCTTGGCATCAAAGAATATGGCTTGCCCATAAGGATGAATGATGCCCCCATAATCAGGCTCAGCTTTTGATTCGGGGACGAATTGACGTTGGAGGATCGGCTGTTTAGTGATGCGATATTCGGCTAACGTGATGTGTCCTTGTTCTCCTGTATTGCTGGCCTTTCCTGCAATATATTTACCGGGAACAGCCTTGCGAGTGATATAGGCTCGGCCCATTCGCTCGTAGCTGGCATTGACATGGTTAATCAATGACTGGAATGCGGCTCCTGCCGTGGCGCCTTTGCTCATGACTTTGAAATCCTCGCGACTGCTTCTCGTGCGTTTTGCAGAATTTCGTTAGTTTGGTTGTAATTTGGGATGAAGAAATGGGCTGTTTCCCGTTCAATCCACACGCCAGTGCCGTAGAGGTGAAGGTTCGTCAGGAGCTTGACCAGTTGTTTGTTGTTGAGATCAGGTCGAGGCACGCTCAACAGGAGACCTGACGTCCCGTTGACTTTGACTTCATCGCCTGTACGTTCAATACGTCGTGTCGTGTTCAATCGCTCATGATGATATTGCTTCTCTGTCTGGTACTTCAGGAGGTGTTGGTTTCCTTCCATTACCAACCCTGCGGCATAAACAGGCTGCCCGTCTCTGTGTGTGTATGGTTCGGAGCAGAGAAACCGATTGCCATTTTGATGTAGGGGCGGCACTGCTCCAAGCAAGTTTGTCCACCGCTCTTCTGTGGTTTTTCGCCAGAAATTGTGATGGTTGGCCAAATCCTGCGCCATTACGGGGAAGGGGTTTTCCATGAAGTCCTGGTGTGCCCATTGCTTGAGTAGTGTGGACTCGACAACTAATGCCGCAGGCGAAGTCTCGGCCCCTAATGTAAAAGCCATTGCCTCGCAAGGAGAGGCGAATTGAAAGGCGATTACGTCCCCTCCCCCGTTAAGTCGTGCGACGGTTGCATGGGTGTCCCGCAGGTAGATCGTGTGCGCGCTATTCCCGCATTCGGCCCCAATCTTGAATTGAGTTTTCATGGCAGTTGGCTTATCCTCCCAAAAAAAGATGGAGCGGAGAGACCGGGGTTTAGGCGGCGACTTTCCGCTCCTGAGTGGCTTCAGAGAACACTTGCACTTGCTCACTCCCCGCAAATATTTTTTCAGCCAGATGGAGCGCTAATAGTTCTGTTTCTGTTCCGTGCCTGTAGCGCGTGCCTTCTGCATAAGCTGTAATGATGGGCGAGAGGATGGCTAAATCAGGGGTGCCAATCGCGAGAGGGGCTATGCTCAGGAGGTCATCGAGTAGACAGTCTGCCAGCTTGAGGTTATTGGGGAGTGCCGAATAATCAATGAGGGTGAATTGGGTGGGCAGGGCATCCGCAGATTCCCAGCCGAAAGCGCCTGCTACCTCGATCCAAATTTTGCCTTCTTCTTCAGAAAGAGCGAAATACTTGCCTTGAGCAAAAGAGTAAAAAGTCATGTGAAGTGTGAGGGGGCAAGAGAAAAACTGGCAACTGTCTATGCGCTTGCATGACAGTTGCCAAAAGTTATAAGCGATGAGTGTTCTAACACACGCTTTTACAGCCGCCCTTGCTCAAGCAAACACTATGCCGAAAAGACGGGAGCAAGCATGGAAAGTTCGGAAATCGGAAAGGTCGCAGTGGATACAAACTGTGATTGAGAGTCGCTGACCTGGAAGATGATGGAATTGTCTTCGACAAAGATGACGGCGTCAGTGATAGAAGCGGAAGGGATTTTCTCTGTATTGCCCTCACTGAGCGCGTAAAACTCGGAATAGTTAATCGCATGAAGAGAAGCGATCCAGGCATCGGTGTTGTGTGCTGTCAAAACGATCTCGCACTGCCATGCTTTTAAGCCTGGGACAGCCGTCTTCACCTGTTGGTAAGCACTGTGCAATTCAATCGCCTGGATAATGATGTCAGCGGTGATTTCAAACCACTGCGCTGTAGTTTCATTTTGTGAATAGGTAGGAGTGAAAATGCGCATGAGGATTCAGACGTCTGATTTGTTGCATGGAAAAGAGGGAGGGTCTCCTTCAAAACCTGACCCTCCCCCTCTTTTGTTGGTTATTACCACGGCGTTCGTGGCGCGAATTAGTCAGCAATCTCTGTGCCAGTGGGCGAGTTCTCGTTGAGCATTTTTTGCAGCAATTCTGCGGTTGACTGGATCGTAATGTTCGTTGCCGAAATGACTGCTGCCCCGCCGCCAAATTCGCCAGGACGTAACTGACTGCAGGTTTCGGCCCAGTCAAAGCCAATCCGTGCCGGTGAGTGGAAGTGCCGGAGAAACCGTTGCAGGACTTGGCAGACCACTTGAACATCCCCATCTTCAGCCGATGTGATCGTGATGGAGTCTTCGTCGTAGAACAATTCAAACCCGGCTGAGCCGTGATCGAGTAGGCTTTTTTCCCACTCGTTGGCCGGTTCCGTTTCGTGGAAAGTGACGGCTTCGATGCGGTCGTAGGTTTGGCGCAGCCATTCCTGTTCGGCAGCGTTTGCCGCGACCCTAAAGCTGAATTTTGTATAGTTGTTGGCCATGTTGGACTTTCTGCAAGGATTTGATGGTTTTCAGTGTTTCGTGAAAACCCAACCACGTAATTGATTTGTGAAGCTGAAAGTCGGCACCTTCTTCGGCTAGAGTTTCTGCTTCATGGGTCGGCCATCCTTCCTCGTAACTGACACCGCTTTTGATTTCGAGATAGATTGCCTCCCAAACCAGCCTGTTGCTGATTCGAGGGATGGGATGGAGGTCTTTCAGCACGGCAAGCTGTTCCTGCCGGGTTTGGTTGGGGCCGAAGAAGAGGTTGGCTTCTCGTACAGCACTTTGACTCGTGTCGCTGCCATGGACAGCGTTTTCGCGGATCACGTTTGGGTTGCCAAAGAGTCCGCGAATCGTGTGGGCAGGCGCTTCGGCTGAATTTGTTGGGCCCATTATTGCGCGCTACCTTCTAATGGCATCGTCGCCTGAAAGAATGAAGGCGACCGCATCCCCGCTCGTCATGAACTGAAGGAGGGCAGGAAAGTGGAGTTGACCAGTATGTGCCTTATTGCGTATTACGGTGAAGGTGAATGCTCAGAACGGCATCGTGAACAGATGCCTAAACGCCTAGGCCAAGATCAGTTAATTTGTACCTCGCGTGTTCACGCACGTCAACGCAGTTGGTCTTTTTTTCGCAAGCTGCCTCCTTTTAATTCCAGCCGATAAGCGTTGTGGAGTAAGCGATCCATCAAGGCATCGGCAATCGTGGGGTCTTGTAAATACTCATAATAACCGCTCACGGGGAGCTGGCTGGTGAGAATCGTCGAGCGACTCAAATGCCGCTCCTCAATTAATTCCAGCAGGTCATGGCGTTCACTGGGGGCCAGGGGTTTGAGGGCAAAGTCATCCAGAATTAACAACTCAATACGGCCCAACTGTGCGAGGCGCTTGTGATAGGAACCGTCGCCGTGCGCAATGCGCAATTGCTCCAGCAGCCGATGCAAGCGTTCATAGCGCACCGTGAAGCCCTGGCGGCAAGCGGCGTGGCCCAGCGCTTGCGCAATCCAGCTTTTGCCCGTGCCGCTCGCGCCCGTGATGAGTAAGTCATGATGCTGGCGCAGCCACTCACAGGTGAGCAGACTGCGCAAGAACGTTTGATCTAAGCCCCGACTACTGCGCCAATCGAGGTCTTCTACACAAGCGCTTTGTTTGAAGTGCGCTTGCTTGAGCAGGCGTTGCAAGCGCGCATCACTGCGATAGGTTTGTTCGGCTTCCACTAAAGACGAGAAGCGTTCTTCAAAGGGCAGTTGGTGCCACTGGGGTTGTTCCATTTGTTGTTGGAAGGCCTGCGCCATCCCACTCAGTTTCAGCGTGCGTAAGAGTTGTAAGGTCGGTTGCGTCAGCATCGGTAGATTCTCCTTCAGCGGTTAAGAGGGATTGATAGTAAGCGGCCCCGCGCACGTTCTCGTGGCGGGGTAATGAAGGTGACGGCGCACCCCCATTCGTTTCCGGCAGCGGTTGGGCATCAAGACCTTTTTCCAAAATGGAACGGGTGCTGCGCAACGTCGCGGCACCTAAGGCCAGAGCACGCTGGCAAGCGTTTTCCAGGCGCACGGGCGAGAAGCGCCGCGCCAGACTGAGCAAGCCCAGACAGGAACGGTACGCCATCTCCGGGTGGGGCCGGGCGGCTAACAGCAGCCGCACCAGATCGCGCGTATGGGGACCGATCTCCAGCGCCCAATTGAGAAAGCGACCGGGGGACCATTCCTGATGGGCGCGATGATGCGAGGGTAAATGCGCGGCTAAGGTCGTATGCCCGCCCCGCCGTTCGCTGCGTGGATGCAAGGCGACGCGTTGTTGTTGATGGAAGACTTCGACCGTAAAGCTGGTCAGGCGTACTTCCAGTTCCTGGCGGATCAATTGATAGGGCACACTGTAATAATGGCCCGCGACTTCAATATGGCTATCGAGATGCACGCGTGCCTTTTTCCACTCTGCGAACTGGTAGCGCTCTGTTGGTAAGGCTTGCAGCGCCGGCTGATCGAGGGCCGCAAACTGCGAGCGCCGCGAACCGGGTAATTTTTTGAAGGGCTTGTCATTGAGAAAAGTCAGTAACTCGTGCAAGGCTTCGTTCAATTCCTCTAAGGAGAAAAACTGCCGTTGGCGCAAGCGTGCGAGGAGCCACCGCTCGACAATTTGCACACCGACTTCCACCTTCGCTTTATCACGCGGTTTGTAAGGGCGCGCGGGTAAAGCGAGCGTGCCGTAATACTCCAGCATCTCCTGATAAGTGCGGTTCAAAAGCGGCTCGTAGCGACAGGCTTGCGCGACACCGCTCTTGAGATTATCGGGGATGATAAGTTGCGGTACGCCGCCCAAGAATTCAAAGGCCCGCACATGCGAGGCGATCCAATCGGGCAGGCTTTGTGTCCAAGTCGCTTCCACGTACGTGTAATTGGACGCGCCCAGCACCGCCACGAAGATTTGTGCAGGCCGTACTTCACCCGTTTCTCGGTCAATGATGTCCACGGTCGGTCCGGCATAATCGACAAAGAGCTTCTCCCCGGCGCGGTGTGTTTGGCGTAAGGTGAGCTGAAGCTGTTGTTGCCACTGCCGGTACAAGACACAAAATTGCGTGTAGCCATAGTGCTGGTCAGGATGTTGCGCACAATATTCCTGCCAGAGCAAAGCGCGTGTCAGGCCCTTGCGCTTGAGTTCCTGATGAATCTGCGCGAAGTCAGGCACTACTTTCTCGCGTGGTGCACAGGTCGTCGGATCAGGAAAGAGTTGCTGGCGTAAGGCCGCCGCTGAGAGCGTGTCGGGCAGCGGCCAAGTGAGGTGCGCTCGTTCGGCGGCTTGCAGATATTTGTTGACGACGCCGACCGAGAGACGGAGGGCGCGGGCAATTTGATGTTGGGAAAGCTGCGCGCTGTAGCGCAGCCGTAAAATGTCTCGCAACTGGTGCATAGAGAGTGGTGCGACGGGCATGACGATTTCCTCCTGAAAAAAGAAAATCGTCGGTTCCGCCTTGTCCTTTCTGCAATGCCCAGGCGTTGGGAGGACAATTGTTCATGATTCCGAAACGGCTATTCACAGCACCGAAATCATCGTTCACGAAAGCGAAATCCGCCGCGCAACGATTTCGGAACGAGCGCAAAATTGTTCACGATACTCCGAAATCCGGCGCGGCGTTTCGTCCTGTCTCAACTGTTCACGAAAGCGCGGTTCTCCCCAGAGTTTGGTGAACTACTTTGTTTTCGGACACACTTCGCCTCAAATGCCTTCCCCCCTTGCATCATGGGTAGTGCAACACACGTGCTCGTAGTAAATCGAATTTCGCCCGCCCGAACATTTGGCGCTTGAGGAATTTGAGCCGATTTACTTGGCCCTCTGTTTGACCATTACTCCAGGGGAGAGAAAAGGCATTTTGCACTGCCGCCAAATCGCGTCGCACGCCGGAGAGAAATCCTTTGAAAGGCGCGCCTTCTGTGGCTTCCGCCTGCTGCATCCAGCGCTCCAGCGCTTCTCCTTTGCGGCTCGCCAACAGCTTGCGAAATTCCTGCACTAACTCGCAACTGCGCTTGACCGTCGTTACTTGGAGCAACTGTTCGCGTTTTTGTTTTTCTTCTGTGGTTAATTGGCTTTCCACTTTGAGCAAGAGCCATATGCTTTCTTGTGGCTTGGGAAGTTGTTGCCGAGGTGGCTGGATATGCAAAGAGCGTGGCGGCGTTCCATTCACATCCGTCGCAGCTTTGCGCCACGGGTAAATATGACGCCACACCGTCACGCGACTCCCCTGATAGCCTTGTGCCGTCACTTCCCGATGTAATTGCTGAGCGTTTTGGCATCCTTCTTCCCAACGTTGTTGCAAATAGGAATGATAGGGGGCAAGGCTACTGCCGGGTGCCCGTCGTTGAATGATCGGATACTCGCTGGCCACAAACAGCGTGCGTGCCGCGCTGTAACTCATCCCCAGCAATCGCCGGATGTGCCCGATGTTGTAGCCTGCCGTTTTGAGTGACTGCACTTTCTCATACTGCGCTTTGCGTTCCTGATGCCTATGTTGGCGTCGTGCCTGATCGGCCCGCGAGCGCATATACTCGCTGGCAGTGGCAGGCACGACCTGCTCTACAGGCGGCGGTGGAAGCACGATTGTTGGCTGTAATTCTGCGGCGTAGACGGCTTGCCAATGCGCTTTAATCGTACTCGCCTGTTGGTGTAAATATTGCTCCCAAGCCGTGGTGAGATTCTTGAGTATGTGCCAGCGATCAGCGACCTGTTGTGCCTGGGGCGCACCACTGGTTGCGCCTTCCTGATAAGCCGGAGCACGATCCCGGCTGATGGTGGTAATGCGGGGATGTAAGCGTAACCAATCGGCCAGCGGTTGCGCTTCTCGTCCCTGCAGTAAATCCACCACGCGGTGCGTTTCTAAATCCACCAGCATCGTGCCATACACGGTGCCACGGCGCAGGGCAAAGTCATCCACGCCGAGTACTCTGGTGGTGGCGCACTCCGTTGCGACGGGTGTGCGACGCACTCGTTCGAGTAGCGTAGCAGGGCTGACCCGATGTCCTAACTGCACCGCTAGTTTGGCCCCCGCTTCGCCGCCTAAAGCAAAGGCAAGGGAAGCCAGCATCTGATTGAGACGTGCAGTACGATGTGCATACTTTTCCAAACATTGCGGCAACCGCTCACAAAAGATGCGGCGTGTACAAGCGGGATTGAGACAGAAGAATTTGCGCGTCTCCAATTGCCAACGGACGCACAGCCCTTCCCACGGCAGATCGCCGGCTTTGCGCGTATAACGGCTATGCACGCGCGAAGTGGATTGCTGACAGTCTGGGCAACACACGCAGGAGCGGGTCGTCTGCACATGCAGAATGATGTGGTCTTCGGTGGAGGTGATCTTTTCTAACGCGAAGAATTCCGGGACGGGGAGAAGCGTTTTCATTTTCGGGCTTATAACAGCCCGTAGCCGGAATCACCAAACTCTGGGGAGAACCGAAAGCGAAATGGCTATTCACGTAACCCCGAAATACGCACTTATAAAGCTGGCGCACCTGCTCTTCGGTAAGTCGCATCTGCTGCTGCGCCGAAACGACCAATTGGTAGCTGATGGCAGTTTGCAGGATGGCCTCAACATGGCCTGCTCTGACGGCATCTGGTTTAATTAGGGCAAAGGTGCTTTCGATCACGGTTTCTCCAACAAAAGGCGCGGCTGGTTACTTGTTCCAGTTTTCGCCAGCCGCATGGGGTCGGATTAAGTTGCACGCTTAGCATGCAAATAGTGCGCCACATTTTGTCGCTATAAGCGCATCGGCATCGCGATGAAGCGAGTCTGGTAGTCAAGTTCAGCCACTGGCTCGATTTGCCATTGGGTATTCCCATCTTTAGCAGTAATGGTGAGTTGAGAGGCTGTTTCGATGGCAAGGTAGTCAAGCAGATAGACTGCGTTGAAGCCTGCTTCGACTGGCTCTCCTGTGTAGACAGCTTCGCACTCGGTGGAGGCTTCGCCTACATCGGCAGCCTGTGCAGTTACGGTGCAGGAATTTTCTTTTAGTATGATCTTGATTGAGTGTGTCCGTTCATCCGCCATCGTGCTGGCTTGTTGGATTGCCTGGAGTAGTTTAATTCGCTCAATAGTGCAGCGAATTTTAACCTGTTTGGGATCAGGTAAAACCATCTGATAGTTAGGGAATTGCCCTGAGATGAGGCGGGTGATGAGGGTAAGTGTCCCAATCGTGAAGGAGAGGTGATTGGCGGAATGTCTCATCTCAACCACGCTGTCCCCTTCGGCGTGCTTGGACACTTCGTCCATTGCCTTGCGGGGAATGATTTGGTTGTAATTGCCGTCGTTGTTTGGTGCCTCTATGTAGCCCAGCTTGTGGCCATTTGTTGCGGCAAAGATGAGTTTCCCTTCGCCTAGTTCGATCTTTGCCCCATTGAGCGCCCAGCGGGATTCCTCGTTCGATGTGCAGTGGATGAGGCGAGTGAATGCCTCTCTGATGAATCTGGCAGGAAGCGTAAGCAAGGTAGTTCCCAGGTCAGGAATCTCAGGGAAATTCTCTTTTGGTTGTCCCTGCAACTTGAATCGGCTGGTGCCGCAAGTAAGTGTCGCCTGATGGTCGGCGACAACGATCTTGATCTGTTCGTTTGGCATTGCCTTCACGATTTCCGTGAGCTTTTTGGCATTCAGACAGACTTTTCCTGGTGTTTCCACTTCGGCAGTTGTTTGTGTCTGGAGCGTAATGTCCAGGTTGGTTCCTGTTACTTTGAGTTGACCGAGTTCGGCTTCGAGCAGGAAGCTTGACAGAATGGGGATGGTGTTCTTTTTGTCGGTGACGGAAAGTGCTGCGGTGAGGATGCGCAGGAAATCTGCGCGGGTAATTTTTAATTTCATGATGCTTCTTACTGCTCCGCTATCTTTTGTGCGTAGCGCATGTACTTTTGGACTTTGGCTCTCTTGGCGCCGATTAATTGCTGATCGGCGTATATGAGTATTTGTTTGTAAGTGTCGGTGGCGGCTGTCGTGAGGCGTTCTCGGTTGTTGTAGGCTTGTCCTGGCTCGATTTCGATCATCCCAAAGTGTGCGGCTTTGCTGGCGCGCTGAATTGTCAGGGCGAGAGAGTGAAGAATATGATTGTTTTGTGTTTCCAGTGGGAGCGTGTCGAGAATTCCTGCCTCCTGGCACATCTGCACGACCGCTACGAAATCAGTTGCTTCGTTGATGAGAGACTCGTTGGTCATTAACGCTGTGATTACTTCGGCAGCTTCTTCGGCCAATTGCCAAAGAAGATAGGATTGGTGAAATTGCATATCTAAAAAAGCATTTGTTGAGTTTGCTCCGAGAGGAGGCTCTTTAGGTTGCGACCGGAAAGGGCGGCGCAAACTGCTTCTTTCCCATGCTTCTCTGCCAGTGCCTGCCAGCGACTAATGCGAATCGCAGCAAGCTCCGCATAGCCCGGATCGCTCTCGATTGAGTACACCTCTTCCCACCCACCTAGCCACGCCCCAATATGTTCCGTTCCTGATCCTGCGAACGGGTTCAGGAGGCGGGATTGGAATTGATCAGGAGGTAATAAGAGCTTGCCTAACCAGACTGCCAACGCTATTGGTTTGACGGTCGGGTGAAAGTTCTTTACCTGGATGGGCGCAAAGCGGGGATCATGGCTTAATCCGCCATCATTGACCCGCTTGCATTCGGTGTCTGGTAAGTCTTCCAGTAGCACGTCTCGCTCAAAACGAGAGGCTTTGGGAATTGTTGTAAGGGCTGGCTGTTCGTCAGTTCTCTCCCAGATTTCGGCCTCCCAATTGGTTTGTAGCAGACTTTCTGTAACTGGATTGTTGGGTACTAAGCAAGCAGGCTCGCAGCCAAATAAATTGCAGCTCTCGGCGTGCTGTACAACCACATTTGTCGGCCATTGGTTATTGATTTGCGCCGCTTGGATATTTAGGGTTCCAGCGCCGGTGGAAAAGAATGTAGGTTTGGGTGTTTTTGTCGGCTTTTGGAAAAGCAAAATCGGCTCAATACTGTTGCGCAGCACTTGACGCCCGTAATAGTGTCCTTCTGCGGCTTTGGTCGCTCGTGGCATGCTCTGCATCTGATGCCAGTTAAGGAGAAAAGGGTGAATCGCGAAGCCGGCGTCTTCAACCGCGATGGCTAAGCGATGATAGAGGCGCGGCGCAGCATACGCGACGGCAAATGCTCCAGGCAGTAAATGATGGTGGATTGAAGCCCAGGTTTCAGTTTGTAAGGCAATCTCGTTGTCCCAGCTTTTTTGATTATAATGGTAACCGTATGGCGGGTCGGAAATAAGGGCATGAAACTTCGGGCCGGTATACGTTTTACACCAATCTAAGACTTCTTTAGGCAGCATGTTGGTAGAGATTTCGTTGACACTCCCACCCCTTTAGGAGTGGGATTCTTAGTCTGACGCTACAGCTACAGTAGCTAAGGCAAAAGCCTTCTGATAAACAGTGCTACCATTTGCTAAGCCAAGACTTCTACTGACCGCAACTATCGTTTTGGTCGGGCCGGTGTCAGCGGCATCTACTGCTCGCGGCACGACTCGCTTGAGTCGCACAGGTCGCAGATACTTTACTTTACCAGTCGGTATGCACCGACCGGGGATGATGTTGTTATCAATCGTCTTATTCGGTTGATTGTAGGCGCCGACCTCATCACGCAAGGCGGTGAATTTACATTTCGGGCAGCGAAACATCCTGCCCTTCGGCTTGTGCTTGTGACCGCAAGCCGGACAAGTCTGCGACGTATAGGCTTCACTCTGTTTGGCGTGTCCGATGCCTACCTGTTGCAGTTTATAATTAAGATAGCGAGTGTACTGACCATGCGGCCAATTCCCTACATCCTGGTTGTTCTGCTTTTTCTTCTTTCCTTTTGTTCCCCGATTGATGTCCCCTAAGTCGCCGGTTGTGACGTGCGTGAGTTCCTTTTTCACCGCAAAAGCTACCGCCTGATTTGCAGCGTGATGCAGCAAATTGCGCACCTGAGCGTCCGCCTTTCGGCGTAAGCTCCACTTTGCCTTGACCAACTTTTTGCGGCGACGGGAACCTTTCTTGCACTTGGCAATTTGGGTATCTAGCGCCGCAATGCCTTTCGCACGTCCTTGCTGGATCGAACGCAAGCCTCGCCCGCTAATGATTAGTGTTTCTTCTCCGTCGGTGAGCGCGATTAAGTTGCAGACACCTAAATCGCCTGCTCCCGGACGTGAGAAGAGACGCGGCTGAACGGGAATTTCAGCCGATAATGTGAGGTAGACGGTATTGAAGCCAAGTTCGACCTGCACCACTCGACCAGTGACCGCGTGCGGCAATTTGATCTTGAGAGGCGAGCGGCCTTTGCCCATTGGGAGCGTGAGGTTTTTTCCCTTTAATCTCACACTCTGCCCTTTCCAAACCGGGTTGTAGTATTTCCGTTCCCGCCAGGGATAGGATGCCTTCAGACCGTTCTTACGATTGGTTTTGGTTGTCTCTATGTTGGAGAAGAACTTCCCGATGATCGCCTGAACGGTTTGGGAATGCAGGTCAAACTTGCCCTTGTAATGTTTCTCGTATTTGGATTGGGTCGGCCAGGGCTGGTGATATTTCCGACACCGACGATGCACCTTCACCATCCTTGTCCAGAGTCGCCCAGTTTCTAATCGGGCCTCTCTGGCTTTCACCCAATTACTCGGCGAAAGTTTGATCTGGAATTGTTGCACCATCGTTGACTGCATATAAAAACGATTGGAAATTCGGACTCGATTCATCCCACGACTAAAGCCGTGGGCTTTCTCTCGAGCTTCGGTAATCAGTTCCGAGGATTTGGACGGGCCGAGCCATTTGCTTCAAACGTGATCGAATTCGCTCCCCAACTCGGTCGGTAAGAATTTCAGCGCTGCCGGCTTCCGTATCTAAGTAGTTGGTTGTGATAATTGTCAGCAAGTTTGCTGTATATCGGGCATTGACGACCTGCATAAGCAGGTCTTGTGACCATTGCGTTGTGCGGACACCTCCTAATTCATCCAGTACCAAGTAAGGAGACTGCAAAATAGGAGTTAGAATATCAAGTGTCGTATCGCTCGAATGGGGATTCCAGGTGCTCTGGATTTTGGTAAAGAGAGCCGTTAGGTCGCAGAATAGCCCGGCCTCCATGTTGCGATCAATTAACGAATGTAAGATTCCTACGGCTAAATGTGTCTTCCCTACCCCACAATGACCTTGCAAAAGCAATCCTTGTTCTGTTGGAAACTCACTGATAACTCTTGCCGCTATTATTTTAGCGGTAGCCTGTGAGAGAAAGTAATTGCTCTCAGGGCTGCCCTGGGGATGGTAATTGTCGATTGTGCAATGTCTGTAGCGAGCAGGAATGGAGGCTTTTTCGATCAGCTTTTCTCGTTGCGCAATTCTTTTACATTCGCAGGGCTTCGCCCCTTGCGGAGTCAGAATCCACCCAAATTTACACTCTTGACAAGGCATGGCGAGGGATACTTGCAAGACCAATGCCACTAATCAAATTTGTAGTTTGTCAGCACAGGCTTGGAGGACGACCTTTAATTCATCTGCCTCTGCCTCTGTGAGAGATTCGGCGATTGTGTCGCGCTGAATCCCGCGATAGGCATTCAGAAAAAAGGCGGGTGGGTCGCTGTTTTCTTCCGGGAAAACTTCAAAGCGCAGGGCAGCTTCTTCGTTTGCCGCCTCGATCAGATGGCCGTGTCGTTGTCGGAGCTGCTGTAATTGCTCAACATCTGTGATCGACGGATGTGAGTGGCTTGAGACGGGCGCCAGTAGTTCTCGCAAAATGATGAAGATGGATTTCTGCATGGCTAGTGTATCCTGATGGGGCCGGGAAAGTGGTTATGCGATCTTGGTTGGGGGACTAATGTAAACGTCGTAGCGGTAGTGGAACGGTTCTGGTTCGGGATTGTAACCTTGGATTTCCATCGGGAGAGGGTCAAGCAGATAATCGTCAATGAAATCAGCTTTTGACATAGGCGTTACATGATTTAGTCTACATGCTCGGCAATGTTCGTTGTAGCGCGTGAGAATCAGGTTTTGAACTTCTGGTGCCAAGGCTTCCCATCTTTTTTTGTTTAGTCGCATAGTTTTTCTCAATTAGATCGGCATACTGCTGCTCGATTGTGTGGGGATCAGTAAAATTGGGAGAGAATTGGTACAACTCACCAATTTCACCTCTCACTCTTGCAAGCAACTTGCACTCCGCAAATTTTGGGATTGTGGTTGGCCAGCCGGAAACGAATTGCAGATGTTTAGGAATGGCGGCTTCGATTAGCAGGCGTTGTTCCGAGCGGCGTTGTGCTTCCTGAAATAGTTTCTGGTCAACAAGGTCGGGCCGTATTGAGGCAAGTCAGCAATGCGGCTGGAACGAAAAGGCACTGCTTAATTCCAAAGCAACAATCTGCTGATAGGAGGCGTGATTGCGTTCGTCATTCTGCGAAGCAGTTAGGTCATGTAAACTCGATAGGACGCAGGCCGAGCAAGAGACGCGGGTGTTGCCATTGAGGGTATAGGCAGGGTGTGGTGGGAACTGAAACCTATCAGGTACGGCGAAGGCACCTTCGGTAGTCAATTCCAGGATTGGATGCCACACATGGCCTTTGGTTCCGGCTCTGGCTTTTTGTAGGCCGGGGGCAGGCTGTGAAATTGGCTTGTCTGCTCGTTTAGCGCCCTCCTGCCGACGAATCCCAATGACAGAAATAATAGTCTGACCGGGAAAACGGCGGGTGAGTTCACGATTGATGGGTGCGATCTTTAGTTCGCTGCGACAAAATAAACCATCGTCATCCGACCAGGGCTTGATGAGTTTGACGCAGGAGAGGGAGGTGTAGCGTGTTTTGTTGTCGTTCCACCGCTGTTCCCAGCGACTGATCATGTCGCCCTGGGTGCGCCGTACTACAATTAACTCGATCCCGAGTCGTGCAGCAAGTTTGCTGCATTGAGGGAGAGAATCAGCGTGTTCGATTCTTCCTAAATCAGCGTGAATCGCCACTCTGGGGCCGGTATGATGAATGGCATTTAGATAGTCGTGGACTAAGAGCGATGCGGCTGTCCCGTCTTTGCCGCCTGAAACAGAGTAAGCGATCACGCAGTTGTTTGCGATAGCGTCTTTGATGGTGGAATCGAGAGAGAGCATGCTATTCTACTTTACGCAGAGTGAGGGAAAGACGGCCTGGAACTCTGGTCAGTGGCTCGTTGGTGGGTAAGAGTTTCATTACCCCATGCCACGCCATTCGTCCCTCTCCGTGCATAATCAGAATGTCTCCACTGTAGAGTGTGATCGTTTGGCTAGCGCTGTTGCGGGTCTCAGCAACCTTGAAAGAACAAGGGTTGCCAAGACTGATTGTTACGATAGGGCTTTTAAGGTCTTTTTCTGTTTTGTCCTGGTGCATACCAAGCCGCCCATTGGGAAATTTGTACCAATTGAATAAGCACGATTGGAAGTGACAAGCCGGGAGCTTGATGGCGGCGAGGGATTTCTCTGCAATGTCTTGCCAGTCCTGTGGTAAGTCCGGCCATCGTTTACCTGTGATTGGGTGAGTGTGAATATAGCGATAGCAGTTCGCATCAGCAATCCAGCCGAATTCACCACAATTTGAGAGATTTTGCCGGAAGCTGGTGCCATCCTTCATGCGGGGCGTAAAGAGAGGTGCGGACTGGAGGATTGTTCGAGCTTGTTCCAGTGCCTTTAATTGTTGCTCTTTTGAAAGAAACCCTCGCAATAATGTGACGCCCTTTTGGAGCGTAATAATTGGCTCGCTGATGAGGTCAGATTGCATGGCATTTGTTTCCTTTCCGCTTTTTCAATAAAAGCTTGCCAGGCATAGTCGTTGGGAGAGGGGGACAAAAACGACACTTGAAAGCGGTTTGCAGTTATCTTTAGAATCAACTACTTACAAAAGAGGGGGACAAAAACGACGATAAGGGGGACAAAAACGACATACTCGAATTTTGGGTTCCTGACAACAGAAAGGCCATTCGCGTTTTCCAGTGGCGCGAATGGCCCTCCTAAAGACTCTTTGTGTCTTCCAAGCCTGTTCCCAAAAAAATTGCCCAATATGGCTAATCCATTCCACAACGCCAATTCGCCACCGCCCCTCGCGCTGGATGTGACCGAGGCCGTCTTTGCGCGCATGAGAGAACGCACACCACCCGCCGACTACCAGCGGTTTGCGGACCCGGCCAGTTATACCCAGGAATTGAAAGTCCCTCTGCTCCAGTTGATGATTCCCAGCTTGCTTGAAGAGGCGGTTCATCTATATGAACGTAACTCGCAGCGTGGGATCATGCTATGTGACCAAACCCGACCGGAAAGTCGTGTCCTGTGGGTGAGCGTCACCCAGTTCGCCGCTGCACTTCCCGCCGTGACGCAGGAAGCAAGACGAGAGATCACCGAATTGCTCACCCTGTATCTCCCCAGTGAAACGGCGGTGCTGGTGATGATGACCGCGCAGGCCGTGCAGCCACTCATTGTCTTTCCGGATGGGAAATTGTTTTCGCCCGGCATCTACCCGCTGCTGCCGCTGCCGCCAGCCGCACGTGGGCCGCAATTGCAGTCAGATCAGGAGTTGCTGGCCGAGCTTGCGACTTTGCACGCTACGCTACATCGGGATGATCCGCCGCTGGCATCGCCGGAAGAGGAGCAGGTAGCACTCGTGATGGCACACCTGCAGCAGACGGTGATGGAGCTGCTGGAACAGGAAGTGAATCCGCAGATATTGGAACTCGCCCTCTTTTATCAATGGTTGCGTCTGACCACTATTGTCCACGGTTTGAGTGGCATTCGTTTTGAGGAACTGGCCGCAGAGCTACAACAAGTGAGGGCGGGGTTGGTGCATCTCTTACAGCAGATCGAGTCGCAATTACCAGATGAGTACCCAATGCCACAAATGGCAGCACTGGGGCGGAAAGTGCAACAACTCAAAGACCTCGCGCAGACATTGGCCACGCAGCCCCTGGAGCGGCGCGTCGTCGAGCAGCAAACGGATCGCACCAACCGTGCGTTCTTCGCGCTGGTGCAGGAATGTCTGACGCAGCGCTACTCCCCGGCCTTCTTGGAACAGGGATTTCTGTATTACTGGCTACGGCTCTCGACGATCAATGCCAATGTCTCGGAGGTCTTCTTTCAGAAGCTGGAATGGCATTGGCCGGAGGTTGTCCGTCGTGTCGGGATGTGGGTTAAGCAACTCTGAAGGCCGCGAGAAAACAGCCAGTGGGCGCTCGGGGTGAAGAGCCAAGATGACAAGGCGTTTGATTATCAAAGTGAGAATCAAAGTGGGGACAGTGGACAGGCTGAGAAATCTGGTATCTAATCCTGGCTTGGTGACGCGCAGCTAACCTGTCAATGCAACACGATCTCGAAGGGTGGCTCAATGAATATCTGGCGGCTGTCGGAATTGAAGGCGCGGCGCGGGGTGCGCCGTTGTTTCGGGCGGCGGATGGGAAGCGAAGAGCACTCACCTCTGCGGCTTTTGCGGCACCCTCGATGCGGCTGATGCTCAAGCGTCGGTTGAAGGAGGCGGGGCTGCCGCTGCTTTTCAGCCCGCATAGTTTTCGCGGGACGGTCGTCACCAACTTGCTCACGCAGAATGTGCCGCTCGAAGAGGTGCAATATCTCGCCGGGCATGCCAGCCCGACGACAACACGCATTTATGATCGGCGGCGACGGCGCGTGACGCGCAATATTGTGGAGAGGATTTCAATTTAAAAAGAATTTGCCACCTTCTCCTTGCAGTAGTCTTACACGTTTTTCCACCATTTTTTAAATCTCTGCCAAGCCCCCAGTGCTGCCCTGCTTTCCATCGGCACGGGACTGGTCGAAGCTGCGCCGGGAGGCGGAGTATTAGGCGCATTGAAATACTGTTCCTTCGCAAACCTGTCTTGAACCCTACCAGCATTGACCATTTCTGGTGACCACCGGGGAGCCCAGATGATCTGGTTGTTGCTTATCCAATAGTGCGACTGACAGGGGAAGCTCCAATTGCCAATGGAGGGATCAAGTGAAATCGTTTTGCCGTCGAAGGTAAGCTTCCAGTCCGTGGGGCTGAGCGGTGTCACAACCTCTTCCCCACAGCCACAGCAGCATTTGTGGGCGACTGTTGCATAAGGGATGGACACATAAATGACGCCTTCCTTCAGGTCCTCAGGGATAAACTCCACAAATTCGTGCGTAAGCGTCGCTACCTGTTTCATGGGTTCTTATCTTCGTTGAGGAGCAGGTTGCCCGTGATAGTAAATGTGCTGTGGTATTCGTGGTCAAAGTCGAGGTAGAAGCCGCAGAGTTTCTTCCACTTGATAATGGCGAGAGCGGCGTTAAGCGCGTTCAGTTCGGCAATCTGGATATTAGTGGCGTATTCATTGCGGCCAACGCCGTCCGAGAACGGAATCCTGCCGCGTACATGATCGCGCTGATCAGGCGTGCTGGTCGTGACCCGGAGAATGCCCCCGAGCGAGCCGTCTGCTTCGTAAATGCCCATCCCGACATCCACGAAGGGGATGCCATACTCCTCCAATTTCTCAATGATCAATTTTTTCGCTGTGCCACGATCAAGGCAGACGAAGACAAAATCCATCACCCGGAGCTGCTCTACATTGCTCGCGTCAACATACTCTTCATGGGCCACGATGCCGCGATGCATTTTCGAGTACAGACCTTTCAGATAGGCGGTCTTCTTGGGCTTGGCGCTCAATTCCTCAATCGAGGGAGCGCCCGGCACCCGGAAGGCATTGTGCTGGAGGAAATCGTCGCCGTCGTACAGATGGATTTCATCCACTGGCGTTTTGGCAGTGAAGTCCAGGGTATAAGCGCCTGTTCCACCGGTTCCGAGGATGGCGATCTTTTTCGACCTCAGCTTGTCGGTTACAACTTCAATTTCGGCGCGGCTAGAAGCGGTGTCTATGTAGTTGAATGGGCTATCTTCATCTTCGTCCGCTTCGATTGCGGGAAAGGTTTTCGCAGTAATTTCTGTATCGGGGCTGAGCGCCTGGGCGTAGCGGGACAATATGCCCACATAGGTCGTCACCTTGTCGTAGTAATTGTCATAGACTCCGCTGGGCTGGGGCTTCGCCGAAAACGTGTGGTCAATAACCACATCTTTATGGAGTGCGTTCTTGTTGCTCGCGTTCTTGATTTTCTCCAGCTCCATGCCGTTCTGGTCACAAGGATGCTCGCCGATGAAGTGGGCGATGTGATCGCCAGGCCGTGCCGTCACGTCGCCCGCCAAGGTCAACTTGCACACGAGGGTGCCACGCTGGACTTCCTTTTTGGAGTTCACATACGGAACATCCTTCACCAGCAGGTGGCCGCCCCGGATTTCCAGGTGATAGCCCTCGTTCCGCAGGCGCTTCAGGTCGTCACTAAGATTTATCAGTTGGTGTGACATCGAAGATCATCCCGTCTTTAATCCTGACTGATTTACCTTCCATCAATGAGCCCTCCGGGTTCGCGGGTGGCCCGTGCCGGTAGGTGATCGTAAACATGATGTTCGGTCCTGTTGGCACTGGATTGAAGGCCAAATGCACAATCTCATCGAACGTCAATTTTTTCTTTGCGACTGTCTTTTTCCGGGCGTTCACGATGATGGTGAATTCCCTGGGGCCGGTGTGGAAGTGCTCATCCTCTTTGAGATGAACCTTGTCACCGTTGTTAGGGATGACCTCATCTTCCTTGTTGCCCGTCACTTCGCGATAAAGCTCATGATGTAACGGGACATCACCCAGCTTATACAGCGCCTCGCCCGTAGTTGGATTCGGAGACTGATAGGGGTTCTGATCAATATGAATCCGTACTTCGTGTTGTTTTTCCGACATTAGTAGTTCCCTCCTGTATCCATTTCTCGCCTTCCATATAGACTCACCCCATCAACATCTGGCGATGCGCATACCATACATAGCAGTGCTAAATCTGTCAAGCAGCTTATTTGCGTTGCTTGACGAATGCTGCAAAACAACCCAAAATAGGCCCATTCATTCCCTATCTGAAGGAGTTATATGCATGGCAAAAGTTAAGGATCATCAGAAAGCGCCTGATGATTCATTCGGCGCGCATCTTGCGCGTTTACGGAACGCTAAAGGCCTGTCCTTGCGGCAGGTGGAAGAAGCAACCGAAGGCGAGGTCTCTAACGCTTACCTAAGCCAGTTGGAAAACAATAAAATTGCGAAGCCATCTCCGAACATCTTGTATGTTCTTGCAGGTGTCTATGCCACCTCTTACGAAGACCTGATGAAACGCGCGGGATATTTCACTTCAGACGCGAAGGCTACTGGACAGAGACAGGCCAGGGCTGCGACCTTCGCGATACAAGACCTGACGCCGGAAGAAGAGACGATCCTTATTGACTACTTGGCTTTTATACGAAAACAAAAACGCAAGTGATCCGTCCCGATGACTCACTCCTCAATGCCAGCCAGCTTGCCACCGTACGGCGGCACGCTGATCTGTTATTGCGGGACGCATCTGCCATTGAGCGTTTTCCAACGCCGATTGATGATCTGATGGCGGCGGCAAAGTTAACCATCGTTGATGATGAAGTGCTGAACGAAAACTTTCTTCGTCAGTTTATGAAAATGGCGAAATCTGGTATTGCCACAATCAAATCGGCCTTGAGCAAGGTATTAGGCCTATACGAGTCTCACGACCGGCTTGTCGTCATTGATAAAGATGCCCCGAAGCCCCGACACCCCTTCATCAAACTTCATGAAGCTGGCCACGGCACATTGCCGCATCAGAATAAAGTCTATCGGTTCATTCATGATTGTGAGAAAACACTCGACGCTGAAATCACTGACTTGTTTGAGAGGGAAGCTAACGTTTTCGCCTCCGAGGTTTTGTTCCAAGGGGAGGTCTTTGCCAAAGAGGCTCAGGATTTAAGCTTCGGCATTAAGACTCCTATGGCGCTCGCCCGCAAATTCGGGGCGTCTAATTACGCGACATTTCGCCGCTACGCAATTACCAATCCCTACGCCTGCTGTGTGGTTGTCCTGGAGCCGTCAGTCTACAACCTTGATGGAGGCTTCACGTGCGACGTACGCCGCGTCGTTATGTCCAAATCGTTCGAGGCGATCTATGACGGCAAAATATTTGGTACAGCGGTGACTGACTCTCATCCCTTAGGACCGTCTGTACCCATCAATAGAAAACGCATGACGTCCGAAAGAGAGGTTGTGCTGATTGACCGCAATCGAGATGAGAGAGTCTGTATGGTAGAAGCATTTAATACCACTCATCAAATCTTGGTTCTCATCCGGGATATTGGGCGGCGAAGCAGGTCGGGTATCGTGCTGCCGGGATAGATTTCCTATGAAAGGCAAAGGATATTATGTTTCTTAAAGCGGGCAGCCTCAAACAGCGTGTCATTTTCCGAAATATTTGGCGCTGGCGCGACTCATTTGCCTTCACCAGTAACTACTGATGCGGTTCCGTCGCGCTTCCTGCCGGGGCTACGCCAAATAAGGTACAAAATTCTGTGCCATTTAATCTGCCAAGTCACAAGCGCTCTATTTTTGTGGCGGCTGCTGTCCCGGCCTGCGGTTTCATTGCTTTCGTCACTCCATCATGCTTAAATCCTCTTTCCCTAAACGTAGAGCCTTCCGCCCTTCAGCAAACAGCCTGGGTTTAGGCGTATTTGGCGCACGGCAATTCCGTGCGCGGCCCGTCAGCGATTCCGTTGAAAAGTGCAAGCAGACTAAAGGTTACTGAAAACCAGCAACCCTTGGCTTCATTACCTCGATGCTGTCGCAAGTTCTGCGACCATTGGGAAACTTCCTTTGAGGTGTAAACGACATGCCAGCCAAAGCATCTATCATTAAGCTCAATGACCTCTCGCAAGCTATCGACCGTGCCGTCGCCGCGAGCGCGGGAAAAACCAAAGTGTTAGGGGGACTGATCATGGGTCGCCAATTGTCGGCGGCAGCCGCTGCCAAGATTGACGCCAAAGCGCTGGCCAGTAACATCACTAAACAGATGGTGCCCGCCCTATCGGGCTTCAAGCTAACGCCCAAAGTAGTGGTCGATATTGGCGGCGTTACCACAGTGGGCTTTATTGCCAAAGAAGAACTGGCTCCCTAGTGCTATGAGCGAAGCTGAAACCAATCCCGCTCCTGCCCCACCGCTGATGTGTCCGAGCGCACAGCCGGAGATGGAGGACAGTGTCGTCCTGGGTGTTCTGGAAAACACCTCCGCAGGACAGCGCCTAGCCTGGCTTGAAAAACCCCAGCCCGTCACACTGCAATTGCTGGCGCTGACCGGGGAAGTTGACCCGCGCCAGATTTTCCGGTTTGCGGCGCGCTGCGAAGAAAGTCGCTGCGTTCACTTCGATGGGCAGGATTGTCGGCTGGCGGCGCGGATCGTACAGATATTGCCGGTGGCGGTAGATGCACTGCCTCCCTGTCGCCTTCGGCCCACGTGCCGTTGGTATCAACAGGAAGGCCGGGCCGCTTGTTTACGGTGTCCCGAGGTGGTCACACAGTTAGAAAACCCCACCGCAGAAATGGTGCAAGCGGCTACACCGCAATAGGTGCTTACGGGATCAGCCCGCTCCGCAATGCCTGGCGATAAGCTGATCCAGCAGGGCATTGAATTCTGCGGGCCGCTGCCGTGCGATGGGCGCGCGGGTGGGCCAGATGGGGAGCATCTCGGCGGGACGATCCATCAGCGGACCGCTGCCTAAGGCCGGGCCGATAATCCAGGTCGGCAAGTTGAGGCGCGCATATTCGGGATACATCTTGCGGGCGTAATCTTCAAAGCTGCCGGCATCTGTCGCCAAGGGGGCGAAGATCAACATGGCCACCATCGTGCCGCAGCGTGCGCAGGGGATGAGCCGGCTCTCGATCACTTCTTGCGGCTCCGGTGGGCGCGGTGGCAAATGGACGCATCGCTACGCGAACTGGCCAAACAAGTGCCAGACCGAGATTGGCTAGAGCGTGTCGGCCTGCCGAAAATGACACGCGTGTTGTTCGCCGAATTCTATCGAAAGCAATCACGCGGCAAACCGAACAACGCATACGTGGGAGCCGCGCCACCCACACCTCCATCGGAGCAGATGGTGCGATTGCCAGCGTATAGCGAATTTTGGCAAAGCGTGTTGCCGAGCATTCAAGCCACCGTAAACGAGCAAAACTTCCAGGTTTGGTTCGCCCCACTAAATGCCATCCAGCGCGACGGCGTGACTGTCATTACAGCCCCGGATCAAGTGTTTCAGGACTGGCTCGAAAATAACTATGCCGACGTGTTGGATAGTGTAGGGCTAACGAATCGGGCGTGGGAGTTCACACTGTGAACAGGAAGGATCTCTGAGAATCGTTATGCCAATCAAACCGGAAAACAAAAAGCTGTATCCGCCGAATTGGAAGACGCTCAGTCATTTGGTGCGTTTCGTGCGTGCGAAAGGGCGTTGTCAGAATTGTGGTCGCACTCATGGGCAACGCTTTCTGTTCAGCCCAGGGCAAATTATTTTGAGGGCTGCGCATTTGAATCAAGACCCGACCGATAATCGGAAAACGAATTTGCGCGCGCTTTATCAAAAATGCCATCTCGCGCACGACTGTTCGGATAATCTCAAGCGTGCAGCAATAAATCGCTTTCTCAAGCGATTGTTTCGACAGCCTACGCTATTTGATTTTGAAGAGAGGGCTCCTTATGATAAGATTAACTCTACCGACTGAGATCGTTGCAGATATTTGTATCCTCCTAATTTCGGCTTGCTGACAGGGCGATGCCTGAGCCTAATATATAGGAAGCAGAACTACCGATAAGGAGAAATATAGAGTGTCTACTTATAATTGGCATAATCTGATTCAAGCAGCGACCAAATACTCCTTAGTTCTGTGTATAACGCATATAAAAATCTTGAATAATTTTGCTAAGGAATCTACTATAGCGGTGCTCGCGCAAAATTCAATTAATTGACGAATGGAAAAAAGCATATTCTTCTTAGGTTGAATCTTAGCACTAAGCTGCTTAATTGTTTTTACGTGAGTGATAACCTGATCATAGTTGGGTTGGGGAGATGATATCTAATTGCGTCGCCTCAGTGTGCAAGATAAGTTCCTGCTTCATTCGACCCCACTTGTCTTGGCCGCATATTAACGTTCGAAACCAAAAGTCCAGATATGACGTGCCTAGCTTGGCGTCTGTCTTACAGAAATACGCGTCTAACCAGGGTGACAAACGTCCATTGGTCATCTAAACCAAGCCAAATGATCTATACGCCATTACCCTCACTATCATAAATCCTAAAGATGGAAGAGATTTATGGAAACGGTTCGTATGGATGGACAAATTATAAAACACACGCATCATGGCGTTGGCAAGATAGTCTTTGTGCAGCCAGATCTGTTAACAATTCGTTTTCTGGATGGGCAAGAAATGTTGTTTAAACCGCATGCCCTCAGGAATGGCGACCTTGTACACGCAAAGCTAACCGTTGGCAGTTATTGCCTCAGCCAAAATGGAAAATGCATGATCAAACGCATTGCTACATTATCTGGTAGCAATCCTATTGAGTACGAGGTTACGTATGAAAATGGCTTAAGCGCAGTGGTAAGTGAAATAGCATTGATACCTCTACCGGGACCTGTGGAGCAGGATCCCCTCATGCAATTTGCCGGACACGATCTGCAGAGTTATGGACTCTTTAGATTACGGGAGCAACTCGTTAACGCTTCCGCTAAGACTCTACAAGTAGGAAAAGGATTACGTGCGCTGCTTTCCAGCCGCATTGATTTGCGTCCGCATCAGGCCTACGTCGCAGGTGTAGTGCTGCTTGATTTGTGTCGGCGTTACCTTTTGGCCGATGAAGTTGGACTCGGCAAGACGATAGAGGCTGGCATCATTATCCATGACCTTCTGACCGCTAAACCTGATGCCCGTGTGCTAATACTTTGCCCCAGCACCTTAGGACAACAGTGGTTGTGTGAAATCTACGCTAAATTTGGAGGGCAGATATTTACTTTCCTAGATCTTCACGTGGGTAAAAAGATCAACTGGCAGGGGTTGCAAAAAGCAATTGCTTCGACAACCTTGGCAGCTTATGACGTGCCAAAAGAATTGTCGAAGATTGCATGGGATCTGGTAGTGGTGGATGAAGCTCATCATCTGATCAACTCGCCCGTGCTTTATGAGTTTGTCCGTCAACTATCACGCGCGGTTCCTTCACTTCTGCTGCTCAGCGCAATTCCGGCTCAACGGCGTGAAGACGATTTTCTGCGTTTACTGGTGCTACTGGAGCCTGATCGCTATCAATCCGATTCCAGCAACGCCCAGGAGGAGTTTCGCACACTCTACTCGGCTCAAAGTGCCATTGGCCGACGGTTACGCCGTCTGTTACGCCGGATCGAAGGTGTTTCGTCGGGTGATTCTACGCCGGAAGAGGTAAAAGAGCTTATGCTGAGTCTGATGGAGTTGCCGGTCCTCAGCGAAGATAAAAGACTGAACAGTCTGATCACCTCACTTAAGGCAAGCGAGAATACTTTCATTGATGATGCACGTGCAATTGTTCACTACGTCGCCGATCGCTATCGCATTCATCGACGCATTCTTCGTAACCGCAAAACTCGTTTGGTTGAGGAGGGGCAGATACAGTTGATTCAAAGACGCTATGCGTCGTTTCCCTATCAACCGGAGCAAGTAGAGATCGAATTGGTGCAAGCTGTCGAAGCCATTATTCGGGAGCTGCGCCAAAGGAAAGCTCCGAACGATGTAGTTATTCCTTTCGTCCGCACCGTCCTTCAAAGTTTGGTGCTGCCGACGACTGCACAAGACTTTTTGGAGAGACTGGCCGATGCAGACTCAGGAAGGCTCAACGACAAGGGGATGGACTATCTGGCGATGGGATACATGTTCGGTTATGAGGACTGGGAAGATTATGCCGAGTTGGTGTGTATGGGAGTTCGGGGGTACATTTCAGATGAGCTGACAGAGCGTGCGTTAGCCCGCGCCACTGCCTGGTACAACTCTACCAAAACTGTTTCACGCTGGGGCGTGCTCATTAAACTCCTGAAGAGCCGACAACAACAAGCTCCGCTGCCGAAAATTCTCATCTTCGCCGGGTTCCCCGGCGCGGCGGAGGCCCTTGCTGAAAGGCTGCGTGCCGAATTCGGCAAAGAGGCAGTGAAGGAATTCCGTTTCGACCTCTCGCAGGAAGAGAAGGAACTAAACGTGCGTCAATTTCAGACCAATTCGGCCACTTGGTTATTGGTTTCAGATGAAACCGGAGGAGAGGGGAGAAATTTTCAGTTTGCTGCAGAATTGATTCACTTCGATACCCCATGGTATGCGGCAAGAGTCGAGCAACGGATCGGGCGATTAGACCGGTTAGGTCGTGAAAGGATCAAATCGGAGGCGGTCTCGAACGTCATCTTTAGTGAAGGCTCAGTAGAGGACGGACTCGTATGTTGTTACCGCGAAGGAATGAAAGTCTATGAACAATCTATCAGCGGTCTGGAATTCGCGTTGCGCGACGTCGAACGTCGCATCGTAGAGGTGGCAATAGATGGAGGATACGAAGGTCTGTATGATTATGTCTCGGAATTAAGCCAATTGGCTGAGCAGGAACGCGCGCAGGATGAGAGCGAATCGGTACTGGACGAGGCGTCATTTGAACTCCGGGCGGCAGAGCGATACCGCAAGATTTCTCATGTTCGGGATGGGGATAAATCTTTGGAAGAAGCGTTCGTTAGCTATTTCCGCAGCATTTCTTCGGAGCGATCCGCCAAGGAAATCCATGATCCGGCATTCCCGCGCGGCATCTGGAAATTCGTGGCGGACGATGCGCGCTTTGGGCAACTTCCTTTCGCTGGGCAGGGGAGCGACGGACTGCAGGGAGAAGTGAAGGGAACTTTTCTCCGGGAGATCGCGCAGCAACGGCCTGAATTGAACTTCTTCAACGTAGGAAATCCTTTCTTTGATGCTGTCATACAGTCACTGGTGATGCATCCGACAGGCCGTACCTACGCTCTTGCCTGTCGCCTATCGGGGCACGAATCTTGGATGGGCTTTGAGTATGTCTTTTTTGTCGCGCCCGATCTTACGCCGCTTGTGAATAATTATGGATTGGTAAATCAGGCGTTGAGTCTTTTTACTGCGCAACCATTGCACCTGTTTTGCGACGGACAAGGCAATTTCACTGAGCGAGATAGCGAATTGCTGTCTATTCGAAGAAGGTTAAAGCCCGAACATAAGAACCGCTCGTGGTGGAATCTCACCAAGGAGAAATCGCAATTGTTGCCACACTCATTCGGTGAGCAGGACTGGCAGGACGCTGTAAACCATACGTACCGGCTGGCAAAAGACCGGGCGCGGCTCTTATTTCGGGAGCGCCTAGCTTTGACACTAGAGGCAGAAATGGCGCGGATCGCAGAGCAGCTCAGGCAAGCCAAAGGGCAGCCTGATAGATTTGCTGAAAACGAAACCGAAGCGCTACTGCTCCTGCTGGATTCGATTACCAACTGGCGCGTCGAACTAGACAGCCTCGGCTTTCTATCTGTCAA
This sequence comes from Acidobacteriota bacterium, assembly GCA_018268995.1. Classification (GTDB taxonomy): domain Bacteria; phylum Acidobacteriota; class Blastocatellia; order RBC074; family RBC074; genus JAFDVL01. The sequence continues at coordinate 256,351 of JAFDVL010000012.1, forward strand.
TGAAATAACTGTTTGAACAGAGCGATGAACTGGATCGAAACTTTAAGGACGGCCCTTGACTTGGAATCTCCGCCGGAGGTGATCCCTGACAAACCGCAGATGACAGATCCTTCAGATTATGCCATCTGGCGCTTCTTGCGTGCTTGGCATCTTGACAAGCAATTGGGAGCCGACCATGCGGTTCTCCTAAGGCAGATCGCGCGGTGGCAACGGGGGTATTTATTTGTTCGCAAATTACCAGCAGCACTGTCCCAATATCAATCAAAAGTTGGAATTGAAGTAACTCCGGCAGGCAGCCTCATTGCGACACCTTTTGTCCCTTCGTGGTTAGGGGATGATTGTGTTGATGCTGCCAAGGGAATTGATATGAAGCCTGAACTGCGGCGTGACGCGGAAGATATTTCTGCCGAACCATACCTGAAGTCATTAGGTTTTCAGACGTGGCATTCTCAGGCGCAAAAAGAAGGAGCTTGGCTTGCCGTCACAGCACCGCCTGGTTCTACCTCACTGATTGCCTTGCCAACAGGCTCTGGCAAAAGCCTGTGCTTTCAAATGCTCTCCCGTTTCGGGACTGGCGTCACCGTTGTCATTGTGCCAACTGTGGCGCTCGCTATTGATCAATGGCGCAGCGCCAAAGAAACACTAGGACATATTCCGGACCTTAATCCCCGGTATTTTGCGGCAAATGATCCCGATCTTAATCCTGAAACAATATTGAGCGACTTGCGCGAGGGGCGCACGCGACTGATCTTCACTTCGCCCGAAGCCTGCGTTTCAGGTCGTTTACGCAACGTGTTGGATGAGGCAGCGCGCAGCCATCTGCTGGAAAACTTGGTAATTGACGAAGCGCATATGATCGAAAGCTGGGGCATGTACTTCAGGGTTGATTTCCAAATGCTCTCGACGCTTCGACGCAACTGGCTGCGCGATTCCGAAGCCTCGCTGCGCACGTTCCTGCTTTCCGCGACTTTCACTCCGCGCAACCGTGAAGTACTGCGCTCTCTTTACGGAGATGGAGGCGAATGGCGTGAGTTTGTCAGCCAGCGACTGCGTCCTGAGATGACTTACTACTCACATAGATTCAATTCGGATAATGAGCGCAGAGAGGCAGTGCGCGAGTGTGCATGGCGACTGCCCCGTCCAGCAATTTATTACACAACCAAAGTGGAAGAAGCGAAGAAATTCGCTGCCTTCTTCATTCAGGAAGGATTCAAACACGTCGGCTGTTTTCATGGCGATACGCCCCCCACCGAACGCCGCTCGTTACTTTCTCGGTGGCGCACTGATGAAATCGACATCATGGTTGCCACTTCCGCCTTTGGCTTGGGGGTAGATAAGCCTGATGTACGTGCGGTAGTTCATGCATGTATGCCAGAGAGCATACACCGTTACTATCAGGAAGTCGGTCGCAGCGGGCGAGATGGTGTCTCTTCAGTTTGCTTGCTCCTGCCGACCAAGAGAGACATTGAAGTGGCTAAGGAATTGGCTCCAAAACTGTTGAGCGAAGAAAAGGTACAGCAACGCTGGGAGAGTATGTGGGCGAATTGTGAGGCCGTCTCTGAAGATGAATACATCTGGAAGTTAAGTCCAAATGCCCGGCGCACGGACCTTCTAGGTATGCGCACTGGGGATGAAAACATCCGCTGGAACAAGCGGCTCATTCTGCAACTGCTGCGCGCAGGGAAACTGGAAGTGCTGGACTTGGAATATCGCTCGGAGGAAGGAGCAACAGAACCGCTTGAGTGGATCAAAGTGCAATTGGATTTCCCGCCCGGTGCTTGCAACGTTGGAAGCAGCATTTCAGCGCAACGTGACGAAGAATTGAAGCAAGCGAGTGAAGGTTTGTCGCAAGTGCAGGCATACTTGAATGGTCAGCGACCGATCTGCCGGATACTTCAGAAACTTTACGACTGCTCAACGAGACGAGTATGTGGCGGTTGCCGCGCCTGTCGGCGTGAGGGCAAATCGTTCCAGAGTTGCCCCTTTCTTGATTTTGAAGCTCAGCCAACCGGCGATCCTCCTCGTAAAGTCATTATTGATATTCCCGACCCATTACAGAAGAGAGATAGACCTGCTTTCCTGAAACTTCTACGGGATCTAGTTCGGCAGAAGGGGATCCGCCGTTTCGCCTGTGCGCCGGAGCATCAGGATTTGATCCTCGAGTTGTTCAGCCAGGCGTTCAGTGAAAACGATCCCTATTTTTACCGTCTTGATTACTTACCCTCTGAGCCTATATTCGATCTGCGTCCTGATGAAGCAATAGCCTGTTTTCATGTCGGCGGATTGAATCGAGAGGCGCTTGATTTCTCCCTGGGCAAGGAGGTCGTTCACCTGATCTGTGCCGGGGTAAGTTACGTTGATGTTAACAGACGCTTCCCAGGCGAGGCCGCTGGGTGGGTCTTCTATCCCGGTCTCGAATACTGGCGTTAGGAGAAGGCAAACAGATGTTTACTGACCAACCGGTAACACCCGTCCGCGTTGAAATACTCATCGACCTCCTGCGTGGACTGTCTAGTCGAAGAGTTGATCGCGCATTGTTGATGCAATTATTGCAACCGGAAGGGCTGCCGAACTTCGATCCAAAAAAGAGGGATCAATCGCAGCAAACTGTCAAGGCTGCGTTGGAGCTCAAGATCATTGCTGAGGACGCTGACGGAGCGTTGAAGTTGACCGGAGAGCGAAAAGACGAGCGCACCGCAAGGCAAATCCTCTTGGAATCGCTCGACGAGTTTGTTCTGTCTAACATAGAAGTAGAGCCGCACTTCTCGCTCTTTTATAGTTATCTGCTGTCACTCAATACCTATGGATGCATAGCGAAATCGGGCGATGAATGGGCGCGTGATTTCGAGCGCGATGTCTTCGGCGGGCAGCGCGGTGAGAATCCTTTCAATTCCACAAAATGGACAGGCTTGCAGCGCTGGTTTAGTTACGCCGGTCTCGGCTGGTATGACATCAACGAAGTCTTTCAGCCCAATCCCTACGAGCGCATTCATCGTCGTCTTGGTGTCATCTTCGCCGGCGAAGTGAAACTCACAGGCGAAGAGTTTATGCACCAGATGTCACAAGCCTGCCCTGAGTTGGATGGGGGCACGATTTTCAAAAAGGCGGCATTGGGGTACGACCCCACCGCCAAAGCCTGCTCACTGGGTCTTAGTCACGCACTGATCGACTTGCATCAAGACGGCTGGATTTGCCTCGATTGTCCACGAGACAGCCGCGGATGGAGTATTGAAGCGGCCGAACCGCCCAGCGATAGTTTGCAGTCCAGTCACATTGACACGGTGGAACTAATTAAAGCTATACAGTAATTATGCCTGCAACGAATCTTGGAAAACCTTGTTGGGAAATCGGTAGCATTGCTAAAGTCATCTCCTCAGTAGCCCAACTGGATGCCGAATACATCGAGTATTTCCTCGCTACCCATGCTCCCATCAAACACATTCGTCACGACGAAACGCAGGAGTTGTTGGATGAAGAGAGGTTTTTCCAAGAGCTCATAAAGCAGACTCATGGTGAAGTTCTGGCGGTAATACATGGTGATCCAGGGACGGGCAAATCTCATCTGATTCATTGGCTGAAACTACGCTGTGCAGACGGCCTCACAAGACAAGAGATTTCAAATGTGAGGCCTGTTCTCATTCAACGTCGCACCGGGAGTCTTAAGGACGCGCTGGAGCAAATGATTCAGCAACTGCCACAAGATTTCGCTCATTATCTCACCCCTGTTAAGAGCGCGCTTGAGAAGATCTCTGACGTTACGGCTCGCGAGAAACTCGTCGGCGAACTATACCTTGAATTGGGCACCAGGCGAGCCGACGCTGGACGCGCCCCGCTCCCGCGGCACCTCCGCTATCTTCCGCATGCCTGTGGTGGTTCGACTGGGTTTCGACAGTGGCTCTGCCGTGAGGGCGGCGTGATTGACCGTGTTATCAAACTTCTGACACAACAGAGCGAAGTGGATGAGCGCGAAGGGTTGCCACAATTCGTTGAACAGGAATTCAACATCACCGAAGCCCGCTATAGAAATAAGGCACGCAACACGGAAGAGGTCTATGGACTCATTGAAGATTTTCTGGATGAACCGTCACTGCGTGAAGACGCAGCTAGTTATTTCAATGAAGTGTTACCGAACGCTGTTAAAGAGATGACCGGGCTTGCAGGTACGAGATTGCGTGATGTCTTTGATCAGATCCGCGCCGACCTAAAAAGACAAGGGGAAGAGTTGGCACTTTTCATTGAGGATGTTTCGGTGATGTCAGCTCTCGATGAAGAGGTCTTTGTCGCCCTAGAACCTCAGAAGCGACAAGGACTGTGCCGAATGATTGCCGTTGTTGGTGTGACCAACCAAGGATGGAATCGCCTTCCCCATAACCAAAAACAGCGCGTCACACATCCTGTTTCTGTTGGCGGCCAGATGACAGAGGAATGGTGTCGCGACCCGCAAGCAGTGGCAGAGTTTACGGCTCGCTACTTGAACGCTTTGCGCCTAGCGCCCGATGACGTAAGCACTATAGCACGGCACAGACGCAACGGTAGAGATGTGACCATTAGCGCCTGCGAGCGTTGCCAAGTCAGGCAAGAGTGCCATGAGGTTTTTGGGGCAGTCGAAATCGAAAATCTGGACATCGGCTTATTTCCACTGACCAACCGCGCCCCACAGCGCATGCTCATCAACCTGCAAGACGGTTTGAAGGATCGTAAGAATCAGCGCGGCTTGTTGGCACATATCCTCCAACCAATACTCGATAAGGGACACGAGGATTTGGAAGCAGGAATATTTCCGAGTTTCCCGATGGCAGTGGAGTTGCCGCCGCCGACATACTGGACTGGCTTTGAGGCGAGATTCTGTGGCGGGTGGAATGAGACGGACAGAAAACATCTGAAATTCCTAGCGCAGTTTTGGGTGGACGCTCGCGATACCGATGACGCTGCGGAAAAATTGCAACCGTTTCTTACGCCGCTTGGCTTTCAGCAGTTCAGCAAAAAGGTCGGAGAAGCCACACCGGCTATTAAACCTGTAAGCCCGCGCCAAGCAATTGTCGAAAAACGTGAGCAGAAAACCACTCAAGAAATTACGCGCCCAGCAGATCAGGAGAAACTCTACGGATTACTCCACAACCTTGATAAGTGGGCGGCGGGCGACGTGCTGGTAGGTGATCAGGAAGCAAGGCAAATGTTGGCTGATCTGATTCGCAAAGCCTTGCCCTGGGACGATCAGAGATTTCCGCCGCTCGAAGTCTGGAAGACGCTGCTTGGCGAAGGGTCGAACTACAAGTTTATCAATATTGATGGGATGCGGAGCAAACTCGTCGGCACGAAGTTTTCTATCCGATTTGAGCGCACGAAAGAAACCCGGGACCTGATGGAAGCCTTGACGCAGTACCAGTACGCCGGTAACCGTTCTTGGAACTTCCCACATGGAGAAATGCACAAGCGTACTGTTGCTGCGTGGGTGCGAAAGCATAGCGATGGAATCATCAGACATCTGCAACCACAAAATGGACTTGATATACAAATGCCGGTCACTTGCGCCGTGCAGTTACTGGCTACAACTGCGCTCATAGAACGACGGACTAGGCTGTCTCAAGAACTGCCCGAATTGATAAAGAGACTGTTGTCTAGCGGCCAAGATGAGCCGCCTGTCGCGTTAAGTAAGGAGTGGAAGCAGTTGGTTGATGACATGCGGATCAAGCGCCACGAGATCAAACTTTTTCTACTCACCGAGGTTAATGTTCCGCAGGGCAGAAGGGCGCGCGAAATTAACTTTATCAATCCCCTGCCGATAATTCAGGAGGTCATAGCTTACACCAGCGATCCGAAGATTACGCCGCCGGGCAATGAATACAATAAAGACTTCTGGCAAACGCGCTATGCTGTCTTTGAAAAAGCCGATAAGTATGCCGAACTTGCGACGGCTCTGGACCAGGAGAAAGCAGCCATCAACAATTTAGTGGAAGGCATTATCCTCTCTCTGCGCAGTGCTGGATATAACACTGGCAATATATCTGAAGCACTCACAAATTACTGTGCTGATCTCACGGAGGTCATTCAGGCGCTCAGGAAGGCTAACTTTCCCGTTCCCGATAAGGACTTCGATGAACTCGGGCGCAAAGTATTTGTCGAGCGACAAGAGGTTTGGGTAACTGCGATCACAAAAGCGCAAGACGTTACCAAAGCAGAAGACCTGATGTCGGTACTTCTCTTCAACCCGAAAAACCTGAAAGAGGCGAGCGATTGTTTAGAGATTGCCGAAAAGTATCGCTCTGTTTTGGAGAAAGTGGTTGAGGTGAAGTTGCGGCATATTGAACAAGAGGGCGATCCAGATCAACTTGCTGCCGAACTGCTGCAATCACTTGAGGCGATGGCAGCAATAATTGAGGATAGGTAAGCGAGGTAGAACTAATGTCCAAATGGCTTGAGTTAAAAGAGAAAATTCAGTCCATTCCAGAGAAGGAGCGGCGTAAAAACTTAGTCGGGAAACTGGCGCATTACAGCAGAAAGACCACCGAGACGCGTAACTCTCTTGCCCAGAGTTCCCAGTCTCATAGGTGCTCGCAAAGTGTCTTTCCCGAAGGCAACTTTCAACGGGGTGCCGATCAATTACGCAAAGCAGCCAGCGCCGCGCGCACTCTGCATAAGAAACTTATCAAACAGATAGAATCGGTTGAGACAGATTCTTCAGAGGAGAAGTTCCGTACTATTGACGAGTACGCTAAAGCTGCACATAAGAGCTTGAAGGAACAATGGAATGACTTACTCTCAAATAGGGTTGCAGATTTTGAAAAACTGGTTAAGGCAGCGAGCGGGGCAAACCTTACCGGAAGTAAGAATCTGACTGAGATCTTGAGCCGCCTGCGCGCTCAGGTAATGAGTCCACCAGACAATGAAGATGCCGCAAAGTGCATCGCGGCGGATCTGGAGAGTCTGAAAAATTCCGTTAGTACTTTGGGGCTCGAAGGCCGAGTAGGAGAGTTTTTAGTTGCTGCAGCGGAGGGACGAGGTGATCCGAAAGACCTCGGCAACCCTCAAATTGTGGCCTTTATTGAAGGCCACAAGCTCTGGAATCTACTATCCGTAAAGCTTCGGTGAACTTTTATGTCCCTCATTGATTTCGTCAGTGAATTTTTGTCTTTCCTCGAACAGCGGGAAGTACGCCTGCTCTCTTGGGGCTTTTACAACGTTTCGTTCAGCATTTCCGAAATTGAAGACTCAATAGAACAGGAGGCGCCAGACTTTCTCCGCGAAGGTTGGCAGGAGCTACAGGCCGAGGGCTGGACAATAGTCCTGCTGTTGAGTGAGCTGGAATCCAGCAATCTGCTCTATCGAGTTGTTCCCGGCGAGGAGATTTATCGAACGAGATTTGCTGAGGGGGTACGATTACTTGCGCGTCTGCGCCAGATGTTCAGACCGCAGGACTGGGCTACCGGCCCGAAGCTTGTATCTGACATTAAACTTCACCTCGCTCCCAGACGTTATCCGCGCCGGGATCAGTCAGCAGCAGATTGCTGGAAGGATCTAGAGGAATTTTGCTGGCGGCGTGAACTGCAACGAGCTGCATTCGATGCGCTGACAATAGGAAAAGACTCTCAGCCACTAAACTTCTCCCGATTCCAACGCCAGGCATTCAAAAACATTCTCAGCCACTATCGAGGCAGGGGCATAACCGGCTCAGTCATTAGCGCGGGAACGGGGGCGGGCAAGACAAAGGCTTTTTACATTCCAGCATTCCTGGGCGTAATTGCTGAACTCTCGCAACGGCATTCGCCGCCGCAATCGGCGTTCACGAAAGCCATTGCTATTTATCCCCGTAACGTTCTGCTAGCTGATCAACTCCGCGAGTCCCTCTCCGAGGCTGCGAAATTGCGACCCGTAATTGAGCATTTCAAACTACGCTCGCTGACATTCGGTGCGTTGCTCGGGACGACGGCCGATGGGTGGTGGTTCGATCCGGATGAAAATGGCAAATGCAAGGCAGAGAAATGGGGTTGGAGGCGAGTCGGCAACGGTTTTATCGTTCCTTTCGTTAAATCCCCGCTGGCGCCGGATCAGGATCTCATCTGGCGTGATGAAGACAGAGTACGCGGGATCACCGCGCTTTATCGCGCCGACGGCGCGGTGCAAGAACCGGATATACCAGACGGCACACTGATGCTAACCCGCGAGCAACTTAAGGCCAACCCACCGGACATACTTTTCCTCTCGGCGGAGATGCTTAACCGAGAGATGGGCAATCCTGAATGGTCTCGCACTTTTGGTATAGGCCAGCGCGAGCGGGCGCCACGCTTGCTGTTGCTTGATGAGGTTCACGCTTACGAAGGAATCCACGGCGCACAGGTCGCCTGGGTGTTGCGCCGGTGGCGATACTGGAGCGGTGTGCGCGATCTTCATGTGGTAGGGCTATCGGCCACGCTGAAAGAAGCGCCGAAGCATCTAGGATTGACAACGGGCATTCCGCCCGCCTCGATTCAGGAGTTCACTCCCGCCGACAGTGATCTGTCGCTGGAGGGCATGGAATATAACCTTGCCATTAAAGGAGACCCGGCTTCCGGGTCCAGTCTGCTCGCCACCTCAATTCAAAGCGCCATGTTGCTCACTCGCTTATTGACACCAAGAAACCTGCCACCTGCGCGCCGCACTGGGGATGAAATCACGTCGTCGGCTTTTTACGGGCGCAAGGTCTTCGGTTTCACGGACAACTTGGACGGCCTGAATCGCTGGTACTCGGATATGAACGATGCAGAGAGTAACAAGAGGCTGGCTCGCTTTCGTCTGCATCCGCAACAGCGTCAGTCAGTGGCTAACCTCCAAGCTGCGGTCATTCGCCGGATGGATGAGGAAGGGCAGATTTGGGAGCTGCCCAGACGCTTGGGGTATAACCTGAACCAGCCACTGGTCGTTTCCCGATGTAGCTCCCAAGACCCCGGCGCAAACGCGGGTTCGGACTTGATAGTGGCGAGCGCTAGTCTGGAGGTCGGCTTCGATGATCCCGAAGTCGGCATCATGTTGCATCATAAACGACCCGTCTCGATCTCATCCTTCATTCAGCGAAAGGGCCGTGCTGGGCGTCGTGTCGGAACGCGGCCATGGACGGTAGTTGTACTTTCTGATTATGGCGGTGATCGTTGGGCATTCCAGAATGCGGAACGCCTGTTTCAGCCGGAGATTGAAACGATTTTTCTACCTATCTCCAATCCCTATGTTCTTCGCATTCAGGCAACCTACTTTCTGGTTGACTGGCTTGGCCACAGAATTGGGAATGGCAGCCCATTCAATTACCTATCGCGGAACCAGCCGGGGGATGCCACACGCAGAGCTATTGAGATACTTAAAGACTTCCTCAATCTTGGCGCTGAGTGGCGCAAATTCAGGAACGATTTCGCTCGCGCTTTTGGGCGACCATATGGCACTGGCGGACGGAAATTCAGTGAAGCGGAACTCGACGCGATTTTTTGGCAGACGCCCCGCCCCGTGCTCCACCATGTCGTGCCAACCCTGTTACGAAAGCTGGAGGCGGGCTGGCGTTACGCCAACCCTCAACTGAGCGATCAAATTGAAGATCGCGGCGCTAATCGCCCGCTACCCCAATTCCTGCCGCAAGCTACATTCGCCGAACTCGGTGGTTCCGATGTGCGACTCAATTTTTCTGACCGGACCGACAAAGATGATGAGTACCTGAATGTATCGCGTTCCCTCTTTGAGGCTTGTCCAGGGCGCGTTTCCAAGCGATATGCCACTCGTGTCGGGGAGGAGGGCAATTGGCTTTCCTTCTCAGAGCAGTTGCTGCAACTCTCTGGTAACTCCGCCGTACCTGTTCGTGATCTTTTCCCGGACCGCCTCTTTCTCGAAAACACTGATGGCGTCGCCATCTACCAGCCTCAGGCCATAGAATTACGGCATCGGCCTAATCGAGTGCTGGATACCAGCAACGCTTCCTGGAACTGGCAGAGCCGTATCCAAGCACTCACGCCCGGCTCCAGACTTGGACTTTTTGCAGGTGGGCCGTGGAATGACGTGGTCAGCCATTGTGAAGTCCACCTTCACCGCGATCAATCAGGCATCAGAGTTTTGCGATACGCCCACTCGTGTGACTATGAGTTACGCCTGCAGCGGGGGGCCTCCAGCCGGGGCAGGCTGACGCTAGCTTCGAGCAACGACGATGGCACCGTCGTACCGGAGGCAGTCGGGTTTCAACTCAATGTGGATGGCATCGCCCTGCATCTTAAGCGCGAACACCTTCAGAGCATAGTGGACGATGATGTCTCTCGCCAGTCCCGCTTTCGCCCGGATTACTTTCTGGATCGAGTAAGAGCTTCTGAAGTTCTGAGAGATCGAATGAGCGTTTTTCTTGCGGAATGGCTCTGGCAGACCAGCATGGCTATGCTGGCAGCCACAGCACTACGGCAACGTTGTTCGTTAGAAGAGGCGCAACAGAGGCTGGCCGGGTTACGGGAGCAGGCGGCCAGGCGCGTCCTCGATACGATCTTCCAATTTTTGGGTAGTGGTCAGGGCGATCCACGACTTAAAGACAGAATTCTCGACCAGTGGCGTGATGCCACTGTGTTGGGCGAAATGGAGACCCTGGAAAGAACACTATGGGCAAGTCCGGATGCCAGTTATCAGGAATGGGTCCGCCGACGCCACGCGGCCTCACTGGCGCAGGCATTTCGTTCAGCGGCGGTGAGCCGATTAAATGAGGTTTCCGAAGATGACCTCATGGTGGACGTCGTATGGACGGCAGAGGGCGACGCGGATATTTACCTGACCGAAACGAGTTCCGGCGGGCTAGGACAGATTGAGATGATTGTTCATGAACTAAAGCAATCGCCCGAAGCTTTCCTCGAGGGCTTGCGCCACGCGCTCTCTTTTTGCCCCAAGCATTTTATTGCCGCCAATTTGTTAACGGTTTTGCGGCAGGTGAACTCTGCAACGGAGCCGTGGAACGATCTGCGCAACGCTTTTGCTCAGGTGCGCTCCGCACAGGGATTCCAGGCGCAGGACGAGGCACGGCGTGGGCTCCGAGCTACGCTTGAAGAGATCGGATTGACTTCTACTCGCGCGGTTGTGGTGGCATTAGTTACTAAACTCCTGCGCGCAGGAAGTTCTCCGCGTACCGACGTCATTCTTCATTTGCTCAACCGTGCTTGGCGGCGACACGAGGAAAGGCTTGGCATCTCTATTGATCCGCGAGTGTTCGCTTACCTGTGCGTGCAGTACCCACCCGCGCGGCGACGACTGAAACAATTTTTCAGAGAAGTTAGTGGCGGCGACGAACCGGATGATACGCAACTCTACGCTGTACTTCAGCAGTTTCTCCTGCCCGGCTGCGAAGATAGTTGCCCTGAATGCCTCGATCAGCCACACCGCTATCATGATTTTGGTCGTCCGTCGCGTTCACTGGCAACGGACCACCTCAAGTTCAGAATGCCCGAGGTAGTGGTGGACGAACACCCCGACGACTGGCTTGACCTCGTGCGACAGCGGTTGCTGATCGACTCCGATATGCAAGTTGTCGTTAGCAGTTCACGGCTTGCGGCTGTAGCTGGGGAAATACAGGGATTGCTCGCTGAAGAGCTTGAAGCCGGGTTCCTATTGCGCCCAGTCTCAATCGTCGGCGTCAGACGTGAAGGCGCTGACTGGAAAATACACCTTCAGCTCAAAGGGGTGAACTATGGCGCTTGAGCAGGAGTTTCGTCAGGAAAGTCGTGATGTATGGTCGCACGGCAGTGGTCAGCAGTTGCGTGACCTGCTGGCCTCATCTCTAAGTACCCTGCTGCTGCTCGAAGATGAGAAGCACGCATATTTTTCCAGCCCTTGGATCTCTGACTTCGTCCTCTTCGAAAATCATTTCGGCCAGTTCAGCACGCTCTTTCCCGAATTCGCTGATCAAACCGAAATCCGCTTTAGCAATTACTTGATCTGTTTGGCGAAGAAACTTCCGGTGAGGGTCATCACGACCAACAGCGAGGTCTCCGCTGGTTTTCGTAGTCACTTGGAACTCCGCCCTTCCGCAAATATCCAAGTGCGCGCCGCACCAGACGAATATCACGAGAAAGGAATCCTCGCGCCGTCGTTTTACATTGAGGGATCGATGAACATTACTTACAGCGGGGTTTATGTCAGAGGGGAAAAAGTGACTTATCACTCGGCGAGGAATCCGCAGGGAGCAAGCAAAATTTCTGCCGCTTACTTGGAGTATGACCGCCGTTGGAGCATTCTGAAATAAAGAGTCTGCTATGTTCACACCAGATCAAATCACTTTGCTGCGCCGGTTACAAGGAAATTGGCCGAAGTACCTCCATCTAATGATTGATGAACAGAACAGACCAAATCTTGCTGGGCATCCACTGGCCGATGAACTGCTGGCGCTGAGTCGCAGTGAGCGCGCGTCACTACCATTTTTTACCCCCAACCGCCCCGACCGCATCATCTGGCTGACGATAGCACCCGATGTAGAAGAGCTGCAATCTACGATGGCAGACCTGCGCGCATGGCTGTTGCCCAGTTTTGGTTGGGAAGATGAACCGCCAATTGTCGTAACGGGAGAATCTTCAGGCCCCTTGAGCGAAGTGCTGCGCGCGCTTTCACCAGCAGGTTATTTCCGCTGGTGGACGATGCGGGCTGAATTTAACCGCGCAGTCAACAAACTTCGCGCGTTGCGCAATCTCCAACAGAGTCGCCCTGCGCATGCCTACGCCCGGCCTCCTTCACTCTTCGACTTGCGGCAGCAATACGATGTGGCGTTATTGACGGGCGATGCTGAGGCGGCGCAGGAGGCCATTGACGGCATCAACCTTCATCATCTCGATACGGCTGCCAATACCTGCTTTATGCAGTTGCGCCTATGGGAAAATTTCCGGGAGTACGAACGTATAGTTACTCACCCGCAACTTGCAGAATTGGTTCGGTTGCGCATGCCGCACAGCATCCGTCTGGTCGTCATACGAGGCTTCCATGCATACTTTCTTGCGCCGTTGGAAGAGCGCAGAGACATCCAATCTGCTGCGAACGTCTACGCGGAACGGGTTCACGACTGGTTGACGGGGTTACTCGAACTTTGCCGCCCCTCGGACGGGATTGAGGCCAGACGCTGCATCGGCTATAAAGCTTGGCTTTTGCAGGATGGGAATCAGGCAAAGCAGTTGCGCAAGGATTATCAGGACGACGTGCTCGATCAACTCCTTGCGCCGCTTGCCTTGCCTGAAACTCTTCAGCCCTCAATTCAAGACTGTTTATACAATGCCCTCCGGCGCGGCGACTGGAGGGCTGTTCAGGAGGCTGGGCAGCAATTGCTGCTAGAAGAGGTCGAAGGAGAAGGTAGTGTCAGTCGGGAGTATGTGCAGGGCGTTTTGCGGCTTAGCTTGGAATTCCACGCCAATCCCGGCCTCCGCGAATTGCTTGGAAAATCCCTGCTGCCATCTGCGACCATACCGGCTCCGGTCGCTCCGCAAACGTGGCCGGACTTTGTGGCACGGATCAAAGAAAAAGAATGGTCGAGCGCAGACTGCTTCCTGGTTCTGGATAATAGACCCTCACTCGGCGATTTAAGTCTGCCTGAACTGAGCAAGGTGGTTGAAGTTTTGGAAGAGTTGCTCACCGACCCTGACATTCACTGTGATCAGACCGGGCATCAGTTAGTGCTTGGCAGCCTGCCGGTCATCATCAAAGACTTCCTCCTCGATCCTGAATTCCCGCGCCCCTACCTCACCAATGTATATCGCCAACTGCTTCAACTCTGGTGTGGACAGAAGCGTGGCTCGGCTTCACCGCCTGACGCCAATCTTGTGCTGACATTGGCAGAGGCAGTTATGCGACTCGACAGCACATCTGAGCGCGAAGTGGCAGAAGTGATCCGCGACTGGTGGACGGCTCGCAGAGCGCGCGCTATGTTGCCGTTCCTCTTGAGTGGGCTGGATATTCTTTCAGAATTGACTGCTGAAAGGATTGTCACCGAAAGCCTGTGGGTGGACGGCGCGGCTCTCATCCGCCTTGATCCGCTAGCCTTCTCTCTCGGCGAGCGACAATTGTGGCGCGTTATCGGCAGCCGCATCGGACTTGATGAGAACACGATTGATGATTTTCTCGGCATTGAATCAGCGTCTGAGAATGAAGCGCCTGATCCTCTGACAGAAGCCAATTTTAAGAAGGTGGCTATTGTTTCGCTGCGCGAAGAGGCAGCACAGGCAGCCGCGGCCTTAATTGGACAGCGGACAAAGGCGCAGGTGGTAGTCGTGAGCGAAACGCATGCCGGTATTCAGACAGCAAGCGCCAAAACCGCTGACGTTATTCTTTTTGTGTGGGCCAGCAGTACTCACGCTGTTTATCGCGCATTCGATAGTGTGCGGGAAAAGTTATCTTATGTTCAAGGCAAGGGGGCGGCCAGCATCGTACTCGCGCTCGAACGTTGGCTAATGAAGCAATAAATGTTGATAAAGTTTCGTTGAATAAACGAAGATCTCAATGACTTCTGCAAGCCAAGATTATTGCCGAAAGTATTGAGATAACAGATAGGGCAGCCCATACCCAAAATGTAGGTGGAAACTTCTCCTTTGGAGGCCGCTGCGTGCTTGTTATAGCAATCACCACGGATAAAACAGCCCAACCAAGACAGGTGAACAACCAGGCAACTATATTCCTCTGTGTCAATAGGCCTCCAATCAAAGCTATCAAGCAGAAGATTGCAATTACAAAGAACCAGTTACCCACACTCATAAAGTTGTACTTTGTCTTTGCATTTTGCGCTATTTTCAATGATTCCCCAATATAGTTATCCGTAATCTCAGATTGTAACTGGTCAACGGTGCGATCTTCCTTCCAATACTTTTCCCAATCCTGTGGATTGACTTCAGAAATGAAATAGAAAAAAAGTAATGATGAAAGTTTTTCGTCTTTATTTTGAGATCGGTCTTGGCGAAGTTGTAACTTCCACGCCTTGGGGATATTCAGAAAGGGGCCGAGCGCAGAAAGGTACAACACCGACCCAACCAGAACGAACAGCATATAAACGGAGAAGGTTATTACCGACCACTCCGTGCCTCCAATAGTTGCTGATCCTAAATCCCATTGGCTTTTCTCAATTGCTGACACTACATCCGGTGTAAGAAAGGGTCGTATTTTGTCTTTGACCTGTTCCGTCGTCAGGGAAGGTGAATAAGCTTTTGCAAAAATTGCCGCTGCTGCTGCTGTTAGGAATGCCATTGCACTAAGTATCCGACTGGCCTTATCGTCCAAATGTTTATCAATATCAATTACCCCGCTCATTACTCCAGCCGCTAACTCCTTTTGCTTTTGTTCTGATTGACTATCAGCTTTTGCTTCAAGAGTAGATAACCTTTTTTCAAGTTCCTGAAATTCGGGTGTGCTCATTTTTGATTATGGCAAGCTGATTTGGGGTCATCCGCGAATTTGATGAGGCCCCTTGAACGCCTTGCGGGCGAGCGGTTATAACCAGCCGCATGAAGACCATACTCGTCGCGCCCCATCTTTTGAAGCTGGATCGTATCGTATCTCAGGCGGATCAACTTCGCTTGGTAGTTCATTCCATTCAAGTGCAGGTGCGCTGTCCGAAATGTGCGTGCATTTCGTCGCATTTACACAGTCGGTATGAACGTACACTCGCGGATTTGCCGTGGGAAGGCATTGCGGTGCAGATCAAATTAGAGGCGCGGCGTTTCTTCTGTGACCAGGAGAATTGCAGACAACGAATCTTTTGTGAACGCTTACCAGAGTTGGCGGCGCGCTATGCTCGGAAAACAATGCGCTTGAATAAAACCCTACAATGGCTTGGCCTGCTTGTTGGTGGGGAGGCGGGAGCCAAAGTTGCTGCGCAACTTGGCTTCGGAGTGAGCGCTGATACATTGTTGCGACGCATTCGGGCTGCCAATTTGCCAGCGGTATCCACGCCGAAAGTGTTAGGCGTGGATGATTGGGCCAAACGCAAAGGCCAAACGTACGGGACGATTCTCGTGGATCTGGAACGGCATCAGGTGGTTGATCTTTTACCAGATCGCGAAGCCACGACATTAGCCAACTGGCTCCAACAACACGCGGGCGTGGAAATTATTACGCGAGATCGTGCGGCGGCGTATGCGGAAGGCGCCCGCCTGGGCGCGCCCGCCGCCATTCAGATTGCGGATCGGTGGCATATATTGAAGAACCTGACGGAAGTGGTCGAACGCTTCCTCCAAACGAAATATTCTGCTCTGCAAGTCGCCGCCAAACAAAGCCGCCCGCAACCAGTAGCCACTACGGTCGTAAGCGCCGAGACAAAGCCGCCGCCCTCCACCAAGCTAGCGCGTTGGAATGAGCGGCGACAAGCACGCTATGAGGAAGTCCGGCAATGCTGGCAACAAGGAGCGACAATCAAGCGGATGGCCGAACAATTCGGGATGCATCGCCGCACCGTCCGTCTATTTATTCGTAGCGAGAATTGCCCGCAGCGACTCAGACCGCGCTCGCGCGCCTCACAGCTTGATCCCCACTTGGAGTATTTAGCACAACGCTGGGCTGATGGTTGTCACAGCGCCGCCGACTTGTATCGCGACTTACGCCTGCGCGGTTTTCATGGCTCGCAGTCGTTGGTGCGTCATTACGTGGCGCAATGGCGCAGCGCATTGCCGCCGGAATTGAAACGTGCGCGACGCGGCCCCGAAACAACTAAGCCTGCCGTAACGGAGCGTAAAAAATTGCTGGTGCCTTCGCCCCGTAATACCGCGTGGTGGCTGCTCCAAAAGCAGGAAAAATTGGAAGCAGAGCAACAGGTGTATGTCCAGCGGTTGTGTGAAACGTCGCCGGAGATTGTCACAGTGCAGCAACTCGCACAACGATTCGCGCGTTTGGTGAGGGAACGCAGAGCCCAAGAGTTTGCGCCTTGGTTAGCAGAGGCGGCTACAAGTTCGAGCCAGGAAATCAAGGGCTTTGTCGCAGGTTTGAAGCGCGACCAGCAGGCTGTGGAGGCAGCGTTGAGGTATGCGTGGAGTAACGGCCAAACCGAGGGGCAGGTGAACAAACTAAAAAATCTCAAACGCTCAATGTTTGGGCGGGCGAAATTTGATCTTTTGAAAGCGCGGGTATTAGCCGCTCCGTGAGTTGATGCGGTTGGAGGTTCATCAAACGACAGTTCATCCCAGCATCATCAAAAGTTCGGGTGAACCATCAGGGGTCTTCCGCGCATTTGATGAGGCGCAGGGCTGCTTGCTATAACTTGCCGCATGAAGACCTTGCTTGTCGCTGCGCATCTTTTGAAGCTGGATCGTATCGTGTCCCGGACCGATCACCTCCTCTTGGTTGTTCATTCCATTCAAGCGCCAGTACGTTGCCCGAAATGTGCGCGCGTTTCGTCGCATTTGCACAGTCGGTACGAACGCACGCTGGCGGATTTACCGTGGCAAGGCATTGCGGTACAGATCAAATTACAAGCGCGACGCTTCTTCTGTAACAATGAAAGTTGCGCACAACAAATCTTTTGTGAGCGGCTGCCCGAGTTGGCTCTGCGCTATGCCCGCAAGACCTTGCGATTGAACGAAGCCTTGCAGTGGATTGGATTAATGATTGGCGGGGAAGCCGGTGCCAAAGTTGCCGCAGAACTCGGTTTCAGGGTGAGTCCTGACACGCTCCTGCGCCGCATTCGAGCGGCCAATTTGCCAGTGATGTCCACCCCGAAAGTGTTGGGCGTGGATGATTGGGCCAAACGTAAAGGTCAAACTTACGGGACGATTCTCGTGGATCTCGAGCGCCATCGAGTTGTGGATTTGCTCCCAGATCGCGAGGCGACCACCTTAACTCATTGGCTTAAACAACACGCGGGGATTGAAATTATTACGCGAGATCGTGCTGCTGCGTATGCGGAAGGCGCACGCCAAGGCGCTCCCGACGCTATTCAGATTGCGGATCGTTGGCATCTCATCAAGAACCTGACGGAAGTGGTCGAACGCTTTCTCCAAACGAAGTATTCTGACTTGCAAGTCGCCGCCAAACAAAATCGCCAACAGCCAGTAACAACCCCTACGGTCGTAAAGGCTGAGTCAAAGCAGCTACCTCGCACGAGGCTAGCTCTGTGGAATGAGCGGCGGCAAGCACGCTACGAGGAAGTCCGACGATTCTGGCAACAAGGCGCGACGATCAAACGCATTGCCGAACAATTCGGGATGCATCGTCGCACGGTCCGAATGTTTATCCGCACGGAGAGTTGTCCCGAACGGCTCAAGCCGTGCTCGCGTATCTCACAGCTTGATCGCCACTTGGATTATTTGGCACAACGTTGGGCTGAGGGTTGTCACAGCGCGGCAGACTTGTATCGCGAATTGTTGTCGCGCGGTTTTCGGGGGTCGCAATCACTGGTACGGCATTATGTCGCGCAATGGCGGAGTGAGTTACCACCGGAATTGAAACGTGCGCGCCGAGGCCCTGGCACTGCAATGCCAACGATAGATCGCAAGAAACTGCTGGTGCCTTCGCCCCGCAACACCGCGTGGTGGCTACTACAAAAGCAGGAAAATTTGGAAGCTGAGCAGCAGGTCTATCTGCAAAAGTTGTGTGAAGCATCGCCAGAGATCGCACAGGTGCAGCAACTCGCACAGCGCTTTGCGCGCTTAGTGAGAGAACGCAAAGCCCTGGAGTTTTCGTCTTGGTTAGAAGAAGCGGCTAAAAATTCGAGCCCAGAAATCAGAGGCTTCGTCGCCGGCTTGAAGCGCGATCAGCCAGCCGTGGAAGCGGCACTGAAGTATGCCTGGAGTAATGGACAGACCGAGGGCCAAGTGAACAAACTTAAAAATCTCAAACGCTCGATGTTTGGGCGGGCGAAATTTGATCTTCTAAAAGCGCGGGTGTTAGCTGCCCCCTGAGCTGAGGCGGATGAGTGATCCTCAAACGAAAGCTTGTCCTTGCTTCATCAAAAGTTAGGGTGAACCCAAATCAGCTTGCCATAATCAATTTTATTTCCTCTGCTAATTCTGTAGCATAGTTTGAGGTTATGTAAAGAACGTCCCCTTGTTATTAGAATAAGAATGACTGCTCATTGGCTCTCTCTTTTATGGCCTTGCTTTCTTGATTCCAAACTAGGCTCTTGTACTGAATGAGCAGATAGTTCGCAAGCACTTGAATATCCTTAGTAGTATTCTGAATCTCGTTCCACTTGCGTTGGCGTCCGGGTCCGAAGTCCCAATACCCATCCGTCCACCGGCATACCTCTTTCAGCGGTAGCAAATCTTCGGCAAATATGACTTGGGTAGGAATCGCAACCTTACGATGCCGTTCTGCGATTGCGTCCATCAAAAACCCTAGAGCAATGATCCCGGCCCCGTGAACAAGCCGTGAACGGCGCGGGGGCAAGTTCCAAGCTTCACTGAATACTTCGCGGACGGCACCCCAAAAATTCTGTAACACCGCTGTGATTTTATCCACATCGCCAGCGCCGTCTGCCGTATAGCGGAACCGGTAGAGAACACCGTCACTCAAACTGTTCTCCAGCATCTTCAAGATGGAGTTGTCTTTAATATCCCCGTTCGGAGTAGTTGGCGTCTGGATGCGCCCTTTCAACGGCGAATCCTCTTCGTGATTCAGCAAATTGAGTAAGTACGCTGGAAATCTCCTCCGCTGTAACAACACCGGCAGCGTCGCCTGCGTATGCGGCAAGAGTTCATAGATAAGCCCTTTTGGCAACGGTTTGGTCGAATTGACGAGAATAAACTGCTCGGTCTGCTCTTTCATGTCACTCGTAATGAAAGCGCTTACACAAACAGGAAATGACTCAACATTTGCCTCCCGGATTGCCGCTAAACGCTGCTGTCCGTCCACAATGAAGCCAGGTTTCTCAGTTTCATCTATTGTATCGTCCACAGGAATAATCAGTGTGCCGACCTTGGCGTAATCAATTCCGTTCGGCGCTCCTGTGGAGAGTTCGAACCTGACTCGATCATCGAAGGCGATCACGATAGCATTGGGGACCATAGGCGCTTCCGTCTCGATATAATTGCGGATCTCTGCAATATGCGAGAGGACTTCCGGGCGTTGATAGCCATCGAGTTGGTGCGCGCCGCTACGCCGGATGCGTGAAACAGTGGCGAAGGAGGGGACGAGTTTCCCGTCTACCGCGAAGCTGTAGATGAGGCGCTTGGTGCCCTGTCTAACCTGGATTGCTGGGATGCGTATTTCCTTTGGATTTGTCATCTATGCCCTTTCAGTTTGAATTCACTATCTGCCGACGGAGTCGGCCTGTTTCGCGGCGAGTCGGTCGATTCGATCCTGCACCCGTCGGTAGAACACCCAGACATTGTGAAAGCCACGACGACGGTTACGCTCCGCACCTCGGAATAGGATGACGTGGTAACCAAGTTTGCAGCAAACATCACAGCCGCAGTGCTTCCACGGTTGTTCTGTGAGTACTTCACGATAAATCTCCCGCATATCCTTTCTCGGATCGCAAAAGTTATCGTACTCGACTAGGGCATCCAGCGCCTTCTCAAGTTCCCACGCGCCCGAGTCATACTGCTTAATTGCTTCGAGTGCGAGTCTCTCCAGTTTCTTCGCTTGATCTTGTGAGACCTGGCCGGAAGAGATGCGCTTCATGAGCGCCGGGTTAGCGTTTACCTGCGGGATACGGATGGCCGTGTAGGTGCGTTCGGGTGAGTAATAATTATCCTTATCGTCTTTGAAAGCTTGTCGCAGCGGTGAGGTGCTGTCGAAGCTCCATACACCCAGGTTCGCGAAGTCTTCTAAGTGGTCAGTCCTCGTTACACCAAGAAGGTGCAGTCGGGTTTTGGGGTGGCGGATTTCGCTCATAGCGCGCAGGCACGCTAGAATATCCTTGGTCTTGAGTGCCACCATTCCGCCAAGGGCTATATACTCGTACCCAATTTTTTGTAACTCAAGGACGGAGTGGGCGTAGGAGCGCGGGCTCCAACCTTGGGCTGCCCCCATTGGTTCGAACGCTAGTTTGTGCTTACGGTGGTAGGCCATAAATTCTGCTGCAAGGCTCAGCGTGATCTCCTGTCGGCGCCTGGCGTCTGCTGCTTCGACGTCTTCAAAGAAGCCCGCCGTATCCCACTTAGGCTGGTAGTTGAAGATGACGTGATCCACGGAGATACCATGATCAAAGCCACACTCCACGTAAAAGTCTATTACCTGTTCGACCGTATAGGGTGGTTCTGGTTCGCGGACATAAGTGAAGGCCCCACAATCGCCCATAATGGATAAATTGCGATTATCTACACGGAAGAAACTCCGAACTCCCTCACGGTAGAGTCGATGGCGCTGGGCAAGCGTATAGCGGCTTCCTGTATTCCCATAGCCATCAACAATTCCCTTCGATACTAAGAGGCCATCAAATGCAGGTTCAGAAAATACCTCGTGCGCATATTGGTCGTCACGGTGACGAACGCGTTCGATTGAGCGCGTTTCTTTTTCAAAGTCGAAACTCGGATCAACGGTATCCTGGCTGTCGGGGAAAAAGTACTTCATCAACCGGTCCTCCTAGTTGATATATATAGCCGAATCAGATAATTCGAGAGTATTCGAATATGACTTGGTAGATTCTGCAATTCATTCCATTGCATGCCACCCAAATCTTCCCAAGCCCCTGATGTCCAGCGGCAGGCAGATTTAATTCTTTGAATCTCTCTTTTGACGAGTTTGGGAGCACCTTTTTGCTCGGCATCGACAGTTGACATCACGCGGTCCATCAGTCGTCCCATCGCGCGCAAACCAGCCCCATGCATCAGGCGACTCTTTTCTGGTTTGAGGCCCCAGGCCTCAGGAAATGTCTCTTTGACTGCCCCCCAATAAGTGAATAGCACTGCACGCACACCATTGAAATCCGTTGTGCCGGCCGCGACATTGCGAAATGGAAAGAGCGCTCCTGAGGGCGTACTGAGACTCTCCTGCAGCAACTTAACGATGACCGTGTCGGCAATCACTGCCTCTTTAGCACCACCTGAGGCGCGCCGGATCAGCCCCTTAAAAGGCGAGTTGGGGTCCTGGTTAAGCATGTCGCAAAGCGCTGCGGGCACTTTGCGGGCGGCCAGGTTGGCTGGCAGGATGGTCGAAACTTCAGGTAGAAGCTCGTCAATCAACCCACGTGGCAACGGCTTGGTGTTATTAACGCGCAGGAACTGATCGCGCTGCAAGTCGACGTTGTCGGCAACAAAGGCATTAACGGGGACGGGGAAGTGCCTGCGTTTTGTCTCACTGTGGGCGAGGGCAAGCGTTCGCTGCTGACCGTCAACGATCCAGGCAGGTTTCGGTTCTGCGCCACGCGGCAGCGGAATCTCGAGCGTACCAGCAACAGCCAATCCCTCATCAACCTTCGGCCCACGACTTTCACGGAAAATAATGTCCGAACTGAGCGCGAGGATCACCGAGTTCGGGAATACGATGCTCCCGCTGTCGAGATAGTCCACAATGTCTTGGACGTGTTTCTTGACCTGGGGCCGTTGATACCCAATCAGTTTACCGTCCTCATCTCGACTAACGCGGGAAATGTCGGCGACTTGCAAGAGTTCCTCCCCAGTCAGGGTAAAGAGATAGAGAGGATGGTCTGGATCTTGGTCGACGCGCAATGCGCGCCTCCTTAAAATGACGGGACGTTTTGATCTCATGAACGCTTTTTGGCTTCCCAGTATAGTTTTTTAAATCGGCTCTGCTCACAGGCCTGCCCGGCATCTCGGTATTGTCTCAGCAGGGCGGTGCAACTCACCGCAGGCATCGCCTGCAACTTACCGATAATATAATTGCGTACAGATACGTCATCTGCGCGCTGGCGGTCGTATTTCATTAGCTCTGGGCTGGCTATGATTTGATGTTCTATCTTTTTTCGGAGTGTGACTGGGTCAAACCCATACTCCGCTGCGTGCGCCAAGACTTTCTCCGCCACTCGGGCATTGAGTGAATTCCTCGCTCCGCCCACCTCATCCTGCAGACGCGCGTCTGCCGGGATCAAGTACGGCCTCCATCTATCGCCCGTTGCGGCAAGGCGCGAAGAGACAATAACGAGTCGGTCTTCTTTAAGCAGGGAGATCGCTTCGCTTAGGTCTTCGCTGACGGCATTCAGGTAAGTGGGCGAGGTGACGATGAGGTAATAGGCATTTTTATTTTGCTTCACTAATTGAGCTAATGAGCGAGGCTTTCTAGCCCCGCCTGCTGCTCCAAGTTTGGCCCACCACCTGCAGAGCAACGCTCGGCGATCTCCCGTTACCATTTTACTCTTAAGGATGCTGTCTTGGTGGCCAGAGGTGAAGGTCGCAGAATAGGGGCGGAGTCGCTCGCTGCTCTCCACCAAGCCATAGCCCGCAGAGATCACCCACAATCTAGGGGTGAAATTTCCTTGCTTCGCAAGCCTCGGTAAATTACGCACGATTACCCAGTGATCTCCCGCGTAGAGCGCTTCGGCGGGGATGCCTTCGCTAGGATGTGAATCCAAACGCCGCAACCATTCCGCCGCGCGTTCCTCTAGCGTCCCTCGGGGAACTGCGCGGAGCCGTAGTTCCTTAGGCACCTTCGCACTCTTGCGATTGGTGCAGTTGACAATGATGTGAAGATTTTGCTTCATCACCTTCTGTAATTATTAGGATTTGGAAGAAGGCAGAATCTACATCAGTAGGGAGAATAAATCCAGAGCAGTTATGCGAAACTGTTAGTTTGTAATAACTGTAGTTATTGCCGTGCCCATTCAATGCGAGCGAAAACATTGTGGTTGTGAATGCTCTCGTGGTTCTCGACGTGGAGACGAAACCAAGCGACGCGAGAGTCGTGCTGGAGACGTCCAGCGACGTTGCGGATGAGGTCTTCGACGAACACTGGATTATCATAGGCCTGCATGGTTACGTGGCGTTCGTCCGCCCGCTTGAGCAAGGGATACACAGGTGCTGAACCCGATTGTTCGGCAATAGCAATTAACTCTTCAATCCAGATCAATTCTGGGTTGCCACTTTCGGTACGAATACTGCGGACTTCGATGCCAACGTAGCCGCGTTGATTGTGTGCGCCATAATCGCTGATCGTTTTGCTGCATGGGCAAAGCGTCGTGACAGGCACTTGCACACATAAAATGAAATCTTCTTGATCACCATTTACTTCGCCGACAAACGTGCAGTTGTAATCCATCAACCCTTTGGCTTCGCTGACCGGCGCAGCGCGTTCCAGGAAGTAGGGAAACGCAACTTCGATGCGCGCGCTTTCAGCTTCGAGGCGAGTTTGCAGATCGCGGAGAATAATCGGCAATGTACGCATCGTGATTTCACCCCGATGATCATTGATCGCTTCCAGGAACCGGCTCATATGCGTTCCTTTGAAGTGATGCGGCAGACTTACGGACATTTTCAAGCTGGCAATCGTATGCTGTTTGCCTTGATCCCGATCTAACACAACGATAGGGTAGCGCAAATCACTCACGCCCACCTGATCAATCGGAATGCGCCGTTCGTCCTGATAGTTTTGGACATCATCCATGTGATTAGGCTCCTTGTAAGATTGTTATGGGATGCCCAGCAGCTTATGCGTTTGCAAGCTGAGTCGCCACTGAGGATGCGCCAGGCAATACTGAATTGCAAGTTGTGTGTGACGTACACGATCCGGCCCATCCATCGGTTGTAAAAAGAAATGTTGGAAATCCAAGTGCGCAAATTTTTCGGGTTCTGCGCCCACTTGCGGGTACACCAGTTTCAGTTCATTCCCTGAACGCAAAACAAATTCCGCATTCGCTTTGGGACTGACGCAAATCCAGTCAATATCTGCGGGCGGCAACTTCGTGCCATTCGTTTCAATCGCTACTGCAAAACCAGCGTGATGGAAAGCCTCAATCAAAGGCGTATCCAATTGCAAGAGCGGTTCGCCGCCCGTGCAAACCACCAGCGGCTGGGCAGAACTCGTTTCGCCCGTTTGCCAGGCCGACGTCACAGCCTGAGCCAAATCTGGAGGGGAAGCAAACTTTCCACCACCGGGGCCATTCGTGCCAACAAAGTCGGTGTCACAGAATTGGCAAATCGCTTTTGCTTGATCTTCCTCACGACCTGACCAGAGATTGCACCCTGCAAAGCGGCAGAAGACCGCTGCTCGCCCTGTATTCGCGCCTTCGCCTTGCAGCGTGTAATAGATTTCTTTCACGCTATAATTCATGCGGCTTCTTTCCAGCATACGGTGCCGGATCAGCGATTCCATTTTCTGCAAAGCCTTTGAGGCGTAAAAGACACGCATCGCATTGACCACAAGCCGCGCCTTCCGGCGACGGGTCATAACACGTGCTGGTGAGCGAATAATCTACGCCTAGCTCCAATCCGCGCTTGATGATTTCGGCTTTGGATAAGTGAATCAACGGAGTATGAATTTTGATTTGCTGTTGTCCTTCGACTCCGGCTTTTGTTGCTAGATTCGCCATCTTTTCGTAGGCCGCGATGTATTCAGGCCGACAATCCGGGTAGCCGCTATAATCCAGCGCATTGACACCAATAAAAATATCGCTGGCCCCTAGCACCTCGGCCCACGCCAGAGCAAATGACAGGAAGATGGTGTTGCGTGCGGGCACATACGTCACAGGAATGCCCGTGCTCATTTCTTCGAGCGCGCGTCCTTTCGGAACGGCAACATCGCTTGTCAATGCGGAACCGCCAAAAGATCGCAGATCAATTTCGGCAATGATGTGCTGCGCAACACCTGCGTGTTTGGCAATTTGCTGTGCGACGGAAATTTCATGTTGGTGGCGTTGTCCATACCGGAAGGTCATCGCAAACACCTCGAACCTTTCCTGCTGGGCAATGGCTAACGTTGTGGTGGAGTCGAGGCCGCCGCTCAAAAGTACTACGGCCTTACGCTTTTCTTGGCTCAATGCGGTTTTTCCTTTCTTACTTCATTCAATGACGTTGTGTAGCATACCGCGTCCCCGGAAGGCTTGAAAAGAGAAGGCTATCCCTCATTTGTCTCACGTCATTTCTTTGCTGTCCGACCTGTTTGCCCGAACGCGAACATAGGATCGGCAGCGGCGAGCGAGGCCTTGCCCTCTCGCACAAGGCCATAAATGGTCAACGCCTGCACAACCTCGCGGCAGGTCACATTTTTCGGTTCGCCGAAGATGGATGATTCCGTCTCGACGCCCGTGCGCGTGTTGCCAATTATCTCAACATCGCGCAAGACGCGCTGGCGTTCTGGGTTTAACTTGCCTGTCGCATCAAACGATATGGTGGTCATAAAGAAGTTGCGCGGTTTCGAGGTTGCGCTCGTCGCCAGTAGCTACCAAATCCGCATAAACCAGTAACGCCGGACCAAGGTCAGGATGGGTGGGGAGTGCCTCATGCGGTGGCCAGGAACATCGTAACCATATATGACGGATTTTAAACGAGCGGAAATTTCGCAAAATCGTTTATCCACCCACAATCAGTTGTAGTTCGGACAAGGCTCTTTCAACTAATTGTAGATGAGGCGCTCACGGCGAAATCCGTCAAATGTGGATACCATCTCTGCGGCCAGCGCATGCCTCAAACGTCCAGAACTTTTTCAGCAACTCAACGTCACCCTCTCGATCCGGGTGAAAGCCGAATTGAGCTTGCCGCCGGGGCAAATTTCCCGGCGCGTAAACTGTTTTAATTTGTGGCTTGAGGTATTTCGTCAATTTCGCTGCTGCTATCACGCCGCCCCAGCAAGCTTGCGACTCTGCCAACTGTACCTCTTTCCACCAATCCGCTTGGTCTGCGCGAAACCGACCAAGCAATAGTTTTGGGCGCAGGCGTTCGGTGTAGGCTTCGCTCCAACGACGAATGAGTTCTGCCCGTTTTTGCCAGAGGCGTCCTTTCGCTCCGTGATCTAAAAGGTATCCAGTTTGTTTCAAGTCCTCCAGCACCGAGGGTTCTCAGAAAATCAACAGCCCTGTGAATAGGGTATCCGCCGACTGCCAAACCGAGGGCTTCACGCCACTTTTGCCTTCCCTTTTTCGCTCTCAGAAATTCCAATAGACCTCCTCTGACAGTTTTTAGGGTTTCACGCTGTCCACTCTCAAAGGAGGTCTTGCTGATGCATCAGTCTTCGCACGCAGTCTATCAGAAATCCGTCACCGCTCAACTCCCCACCTGGCTCCGCCGTAAATCCCGTGCGCCTTCGGCAGAACTGCTCGACGCCGCTCTCATTCTCTTGCGCCTGGATTTGGAGCCCCTGCATCCTTTCTTACGCTCGCTTTATGCCCCTACGTCGCGTGGGCGTGAATTTACAGGGGCGCAAAGAATTATTGGGCTTGTGGTTAGGGCAGCAAGAGGGGGCCAAATTCTGGCTCCAAATCTTAACCGAGATGAAAGGGCGTGGCGTCGAGGACATTTTCATCTTGTGCGTGGATGGCTTGAAAGGCTTACCCGAAGCCATCGCCAGTGTTTTCCCCAACGCTGTGATTCAGACTTGTGTCGTGCATTTAGTGCGGCACTCTTTAAGCTTCGTGAACGAGAAAGAACGCAAAGCCGTGGCGCCAGATCTGAAACCGATCTATCAGGCACTAAGCGAGGCCGAGGCTTGGCAAGCCTTGGAGCAATTCCAAAGCCAGTGGGACAAAAAATATCCGGTCATTGCCAAAGCCTGGCGCGCGAATTGGAATCGGGTGAAGCCGATGTTTGAGTTGCCGGCGGAGATTCGCCAGGCCGTCTACACCACAAACGTCATTGAGAGTTTGAATTTCAGCTTGCGCAAAATCTTGAAGAACCGGAATGCGTTTCCGCACGACGAAGCCGTCTATCGGCTGTTGTATTTAGGGTTGCAACGCGTCAGTCAAAAATGGACGATGCCGATTCGAAATTGGAAAGCGGCCCTGCAACAGTTTGCGATTTTGTTTGAAAATCGCTTACCGTTAGAGTTGTTGGCGCAGTTATCAACCTAACGCTACGCCGTTTACGGAAATCTCCTGACACGGTCCAGGACGGTCGCGTCTATGGTAGGCCAAGTTAGTGTCAGCGAAAAGATGCATGCTATGTTTGATCGTATTAAGATTTATAGTCATTTTCCTGCTGAAGTATATATTGATCAGCCATTCCCAGAATGGGGAGATGAATTTAAAGAAGATCTTCGGGCTTTGCTCCGAAACCATCATGTCCTCATTCTGCGAGGCTTGGAACTGGCACCGGCTGACCAAGTCATCTTCACAAGTATTTTTGGTGATGTTGCTAAGCCTTGGGATAACCATCGTACGCATCCTGAAACGGCGTTAGTTCAGGTCGTTTCCAACGCGAGCCGAAAGGAAAGCTATAAAAGCGTCACTCTGCACTGGCATTCTGATGAATCGTTTACATCTCGGCCAACTGAGTACACTGTACTCCATGCATTGATGGTTCCGTCATCCGGTGGGGATACACTATTTGCCGATCTGCATGCGGCTTATAGAGACTATGGTGAAGCTGCCAAACGCCCGCTCGCTCGGCTGAAAGCCGTACATTCTTTCCGCCTGCTGATGGGGCCGATGGTAGCGGCGCGAATCTCGCCAGAAGCTGCTCGCTCAGAAGAGGAGCGGTTCCCCGATGTGCGGCACCCTCTAGTCCGTACAATCCCTGGGACCAACCAGAAGGCCTTCTTTCTGAACCAACTATGTGTGTCGTATGTAGAACCGCTGACAGCGACCGAGAGCACTAACCTTCTCAACTCACTTTATACTCACTGTCTTCAGGATATGTATATTTACTCTCACAAGTGGCGAGTCCGCGACACAGTAATCTGGGATAATTCTTGTTTACTGCACCGCGTGGCTAATATACCTGCTAATGAGCCACGAGTTCTGCACAGGACCACCACTAGTGGCCAGATCCCCCAAGGGTGCGAAGACTAAAATCAATATGCTAATTTCTCACAGTTTGTCGAGCGATAGCACAGCGTTTGCTCATACGTCGTGCCACAGATCGCCAGAGAAGATTTCGCAAAGAAGCCGACTGCCCCAGAGTTGGCTCGATCTCACTGTTGCTCGACGCCATTCAAGCGCCTTTATTACAACAAAACTTCTGCAGCCTCTTGCAACGCCTTTGCCGTACGCCGAATGTCCTCCTCCACATGCTGGCCAGTAATGCACAAGCGGATCGCGCCGATCTTCGCGACCCTGCGCACAGCTATCCCATGCGTTGTCTCCAACCACAACTGGAGCCTGTCGGGCGTAATGCCTTCGATTCGGATCGCCAACATCCCATTACACTCTTCGATGTGGGGCCCCACGACCTGAACCCTCGATTCAACGAGTTCTCTTCTTAGTAGTCGTTCAAGCCCACGGGCGTGATTAAGTCGCCACACCACTCCCTCTTCACGAAGGGTATCAACCGCAACTGTCAAACCAGCAAGCAGTGCGACAGAATGTCCGCTCCGGGCAGGCCGGTTGCCCAAGCCATGGTCGGGGTTATGGTTCTCCCAACCTAATCCGGTATCATGCCTTGATTGTCCATTTGCGCTCCCAATATCTCCTCGAACAAATAGCGCTCCGGTACCGCTTGGCCCGCCTAACCATTTCTGCCCCGACACTGTGTAGAAATCAGCCTGCTCCTTATCAAGCCGTATTGGTACATGACCCACACTCTGAGCCCCGTCAACTAACAACAAAGCGCCTGTCCGGCGCGCCGCTTCTCTAACCGCCCCCAATGGTATGTACAAGCCCCATCCATATTGGATATGGCTTACCGCAATCAGCCGGGGCATCGTATGCATTATGGCTTCCACAAGCTTTTCCACGGCTTCATCTGATCTGTCGCCTTCGCTGATTTCGACGATTCGGACATTAACTCCATACTGCTTCGTCAGCGCCTGGCACCCGTCGCGTAGAGCAGAGTGCTCTAGGCTTGTAGTCACGACGCTGTCACCGGCATCCCACGCCATATTCACTAGCACCTGCTCAATTCCATCACGACTGCCGTGCGTGAGTATGAGTTCTTCGGGGTTACATTTCAGCAGGTGCGCCAGCGACGCACGACAACGTCCTTGCCACTCCTCAGCATTCCGAAGACCCGCGAGACTAGCGGGCCCTAGTTCAGATTCCGTTCGGAACACCGAT
>JAFDVL010000012.1:286395-287124 GCA_018268995.1 Acidobacteriota bacterium
CATATCTTCATAGCCTCGTTCTAGCGTTTCGGCACCTTGCAAAATGGTCGATCCGGGCCGCGCCGCAGCAGCGATGGTGAGGACCGCTGCTGCGCGTAGGTCGCGCCCCACAACAACCGCTTCGCCTGAGCTCAGCAAGCTTGGGCGTACTGTGACCTGCGTACCATCTTCGCTGGAGGTAATATCTATTCCTAACGCTCGTAATCCCTCGACATAGCCGAACCGATTTCTCCATACGCGGTCCCTGATNNGTGCTTGCCATCAGCGTAAAGAATGGCTGATTATCGCTATAGATTCCTGGCAGTCCTGCCTCCAGTTCGAAAGGACGGTGTGGAGGGTGCGGCGTTACGAACAGAGTCTGTGCATCATTTACTATCTCAACCCCCATCGCTCGCAGGATGCCTAATTCAGGAGC
Source organism: Acidobacteriota bacterium (assembly GCA_018268995.1). Lineage (GTDB taxonomy): Bacteria > Acidobacteriota > Blastocatellia > RBC074 > RBC074 > JAFDVL01. The sequence goes on from JAFDVL010000012.1 coordinate 286,811, forward strand.
CAAGACCATCTCCACATCAGTCGAAGGCGTAACCGAGATCGTGGCCTTTCGATTTGTAAGAACAGCCAACGTTACGTAAGTCATGATCTCCATGAAATCTGATAGCAGATGGATAGGGGCGAGTTGTGCTCTGCAACCCTGCGATGCCTCTATTGAAATGTGCTGGGCCTCTTGTTCGACAGCCCAACCTGCTTCAATACACGCTTTGAGTAGCTCTGTCGTTTCTGTTCGGAGATAAGGGTTTAGGATCGTCGTTCGGCCCTTTTTAACGCCGAGAGCTGCGAGGATGGCTGTTTTCGTAACTCCTGATACCA
>JAFDVL010000130.1 GCA_018268995.1 Acidobacteriota bacterium
GGAGTAGACATTCATCATAGGAGTCTTTGCATCGTGAAAAAAATAGGCGTGCTGATTTCCGGGCGCGGTTCAAATATGGTGGCCTTGGCGGATGCTGTGCGTGACCGACGCATGGCCGATGCTGAGATCGCAGTGGTGATCAGCAATATCGCTTCTGCTGGGGGAGTGGTGAAAGCACAGGAAAGAGGTATTGCCACCGCCGTGCTGGATCATCGCGGCAAAACGCGGGAAGAACATGATCGTGCAATGGCGGCGGAATTGCGAAAGCATGAAGTAGATTTAATTTGCCTGGCAGGCTATATGCGCCTGCTCTCGCCCTGGTTTATTCGTGAATTTCCCTATCGCATCCTGAATATTCATCCTTCGCTTCTGCCTGCCTTTACTGGATTAAATGCACAGGCGCAGGCGCTTGAATACGGCGTAAAATTTTCTGGCTGTACAGTTCATTTCGTGGACGAAGAATTGGATCACGGGGCAATCATCAGGCAAGCCGTCGTCCCCGTATTACCGCAGGATGATGAACACGATCTGGCCGAGCGCATTCTGGTTGAAGAACACAAAATTTATGCTGAAGCGGTGTCTTTAGTGCTTGGTGGCAAGTACAAAATTGAAGGACGTAGAGTTCTTGAAGCAACTGAGTCACTCTGACACTCTTGCCTTTTGCCCAAGTAAAATTGTCCAATTGCAATTCTGAATCTACAGTGTTAGAACTTATTCACCCCTGCAAAAGGCGCTAACATTAAAAAGCCCTATTTACTGAATCAAAATCATTCTCACCTAATTAGTGTGATAGCCATATTTGGCGATTTATTTGAACGTTGAAGGTAAATCTCTAGCCCCGTAATACACCCTCATCGAAATTCTTGTATTGGTAGCTAATCAAGCCACCAGAGGTCACTATTCATGTGACCTCAAGTCAAAATTTTAAGGAGCAGTACGTCCATGAAATTGAATTCCCTCTTCACACTTCTGTGTGCCGGTGTGCCCTGGCGTCGTGTATCAATTCCAGCGCTGGTTTTTACATTGGCATTAGTATGCAATTTTATTTATTCCACCCCGCAACACGCGCAATCCGTAACGCTGGATGCGGAAGAGCAGGCTTTCCTGACCTTGATCAATAACTACCGCCAGCAAAACGGATTAAGCCCTCTGCAAGCCTCAGTATCGTTGACCACAGCCGCCAAATGGATGAGCGGAGACATGGCGCAGAAAAACTATTTCAGCCATACCGACAGCCTCGGACGAGATCCATTTACACGGATGCGCGCCTATGGATACAACTACAATACTTATATGGGAGAAAATATCGCAGCAGGTTATAGCGATGCGGCAAATACGTTCAATCAGTGGAAAAACTCATCCGGGCATAATGCGAATATGCTCAATCCAAACTATAAAGTAATTGGCATTGGACGCGTGGCGAATGCAAGTTCCACCTATCGTTATTATTGGACAACGGATTTCGGCGGGTATGTGGATCAGGTGATCTCTACAGGCGGAAATCCAACTCCAACCCCAACTCCGACGCCAACTCCAACCCCGACTCCTCCGCCAGCAACCGTTGCATTACAGAATCCAAGTTTTGAAAGCGGATTGGCCAATTGGACGACGAGCGGTTACGCGTATTACACAACCAGCTATGTGACCAATGGATCATACGCAGGTTTGTTGTATGCAAATACGGCAGTCCAATCCTCTATCTTCCAATGGGTACAATTAACAGCTGGTGCAACGTATGAAGTCAGCGCCGATGTTACTGCGGATTCCCGTGTCAAACCTACTTTAGGTGTGCGATGGGAAAACTATGCTGATGGGCCTTCCGCGTTATATTCAACAGCGACAGCTGGACAGTCGCTAAAGGTGCGTTTTACCGTTCCAGCAGGTACAGGCAAGGTCGGGGTTTACTTTAAATCTATCGGAACGACCAGCTCCTATTACTGGGCGGTGATTGATAACATCAGGCTTGTGCGTGTGAATTAAACGAAACTTCCTGAAGGAAAAGAAAAAGCCTGCTGGCGAGAAATGCTGGCAGGCTTTTTCTTTTGAATTTGGCGATTGATCAGCCGAAATTAGAATCCGCCGATTGTACAGAGATGGTTTCTGCTGGCGGCAGTAAGCGCCATTGCTGCGGATTATAAAACATGCCGCGCACTGATTTGCCCGGCAGCACTTTCAGGATGTATTGACGTGGTTTCAGGTCATACGGTGCTACTGACCCTCGCTGACTGAAAATGGCATCTGTTTTGTAAATGCCCGGCGTCAAACCGAATTCACTACAATCAAATTCAACAATCCCTTCATCGGGCAGGGAATCAATGTTTGTTCCGTTGATTGCAGTTGTCAGATGCGTGTACAGGCGATCATCCGGCGAATAAAAGAGCAATTCAAAAACCGGGTCTTCGATTTGTGTGTAGGTGCGGTAATGAATGCGAGCTGTCAATTTATCTCCAGTCGAAATCGTATCGGTTTCCTGACCATCGCCATTGAAAAACTTCACGCTCAAAATTTCTGCATTCTGCCCATACAATGAGGTTTGCGATTCGATTGCCAGTCCCGTGTTGTTTTGCGCCAGTCCGGTGCTGGATTTTTTTGCGAACAGAACTTCGTTATAGTAAATGCTAATGACATCCTGTGGCTTGCCGACAGCTTTGATTTGGCCCTTAGAGATAAACACGACGCGATCACAAAGCCGCTCGACCGCGGGCATATCGTGCGAAACAAATGCGATGGTCATGCCGCCGCGCCGCAGTTGTTCGATGCGCTGCTGGCATTTGCTCTGGAAGTTCGCATCTCCGACGGCCAGAACTTCATCTACCAACAAAACCGCTGGATTGATATGTGCCGCCACCGCAAAGCCAAGGCGCACGTACATTCCCGAAGAGTATCGTTTGACGGGCGTATCAATGAATTTTTCCATTTCCGAAAACTCAACGATGCGGTCGAATTTCTTGGCCACTTCGGCTTTCTTCATACCCATAATTGAACCGTAAAGAAAAATGTTTTCGCGGCCTGTCAATTCAGGGTGAAAGCCTGCGCCGACTTCGATCAGGGAAGCCACCGAACCACCCACCATGATTTTGCCTTCGGACGGATAAATGATGCGTGCGAGCAATTTCAGCAGGGTACTTTTGCCAGAACCGTTCGGCCCAATAAAACCGATGGTTTCACCGCGCTTGACGGCAAGATCAACTTCTTTCACGGCGTAAAACTCGTCGCTGCCCGCCTGACCTCTGGAACTCGGCTTCAGATTATTCATCATTCGACCCAGCTCTTCACGAATGGATTTTGAACCCAGGCGACTGAGGCGATATTTTTTGGAAACTTTATCTAATACAACGATGCTCATAAATGTGATTTGAGTTTCGAGTTTCGGGTTTTGAGTTTCGCGGGGTAAGCAAAACGCCCTTCTCGAAACTCGAAACTCAAAACCAGAGACTAAACCAGATCCGCAAACTCGCGCTCCAGATGCTTGAAATATTTGTAGGAGGCCAAAAGCAATAAGATCGAAATCACCGCGGCAATGCCGATGAATTTCAAATCCGGCGTCAGCCCTTGAATGATGCACTTGCGATAGCTGTCAATAATCACGGCCATCGGATTCAAGGTCATATAGGCAGTGTAGAGCACTTCGCTTTTTTCTTTGACCTTGGAAGCGGAATAGAGAATCGGCGTCGCAAACATCCAGACCTGAATCACAAGCGGCATGGCATAACGCACATCCCGATACAAAACCGTAAATGCCGAGAGAAAAAAGCTCACGCCAATTGTGAAGCACAGCTGAATTATCATCAGCGGCACCACCCAAAGAACATTGAAATTGATCGTGACTTGATCGTGATAAAACAGCAGCAATCCGACAAAGATCACCGCCGCAATCAGGAAGTCAACGAATGCTGCCAATACGCATGAAAGCGGTACTATTTCGCGTGGGAAGTAGATTTTCGTGATGACGTATGAGTTTGTGATGAGGCTCGGAATCGCAAAGGAAAGCGCCGTGGAAAAAAACGTCCACGATAACAATCCTGTATACGAAAACAGCGCATACGGCATTCCGGTGTCGCCTTTCATCCCGGCGAAGTACGAGAAAAAGATGCCGAACACCAGCATCAGCGAAAGCGGTTGCAGTACGGCCCAGACCGCACCCAGGGCGGTTTGCTTGTACCGGATTTTCAATTCCCGCTGTGTCGTGAGTTGTAATAACTCCCAGTGATGTGCCAGTTCTTTAAGGTGCGAAACAATGCTGTCACTCCACTCAACAGAATTCCGCAACTCTGGTTCGGGGCTTTCGATGGGAGATGGTGTTGTGAGGAGTGGTTCCGATGGGATTTCTTTTTCAATTGCTGTAGCAGACATGAGAATACTATTTCTAACTCCTAAACCATTCTGCGTATTCCGTCGGAGTTCGGGGTGCAGAATGAATCAAATCTTCGTGCGACTTTCTGATGGCTGGCTTTCCTGCCAGGACTGTCGTTCTTTTTCTGTAGCTGGGGCTTCGATTCCTTTGAGAAGCTTCGCGCTTTTCGTGGATAAAACACGCTGATAAATGTCCGCGTAACGCAGCGCGATGTTGGCCCAATCTCGTTGTTTGATGACCTGGGCACGAGCACGCTTCCCAATTTCTTTACGCTCGCTGGAATTGTTTATCAGGTGGGAAATGGTCGCGCCTAAGGTTACTTTGTCATCTGTTTCAACGACGAAGCCTGTTTTATTGTGCTTGATCAGCTCTGCCATTCCGCCCACATTGCTGCCGATTACGGCACGTTCCATAGACATTGCTTCCAGCGGACGGATGGAGGTGGTTAATTCTGTCATTCGCGTACTCAGGCGCGGATAGACGCAAATATCAATCACCGAGTAATAGCGCAGAATGTCTTCCTGTTCGATGCGCCCGGTGAAAATGAAATGATCGCTCCATTCGCGCGGCACACGGGCGCGTAATTGAGATTCCATTTCTCCCGCTCCAGCCAGAATTAGTTTGATGTCCCGCCGTTCGCGCAGCAGGTAATTCATGACGCCGACCAATCGCTCTAATCCTTCGTATTTGAAAAAAGAGCCAATAAAGCCAATGACCGTTTTGCCTTCAAGCTGATGCCGCTCCAGTAATTCCGCATCAGGTGGGCGTGGATGAAACACTCTTGTATCTACGCCTTCGGGAACTTCCAGCAATTTACGCGAACTGAAGCCACGTGCCAGCAATTCCTTTTGCATGGAGGTTGAAGTCGTAATTGCCAGATCCGCTTGTTTCAGCGCTCTTTCTTCAAACCACCGCGCCAAGTTATAGCGTAACGAATAATAGCTGGTCTGGCCACTATCCACCGCCGCATCTTGTTCATAATAACGCAGTTCGTAAATCCAGGGCTTTTTCAAATGCTTAGCAGCCCGGCGTGCAGCTAAGCCGTTAAGCGCGGGCGAATGGGCGTGAATTAAGTCGGCTTCACATTCTTGAGCAACCTGAATCGTTCGTTTTGCCAGCGCTGCGATATAGGCTTCGTGACGTAGTCCGGGGATGAATCGCGGTTGCGGGAGGTAATAAAATTCTGACCACTTTGAACGATGATGCTGAACGCCCTGCAACAATTCACAAGTTTCCTCGTTGCTCTCGTGACTTGGAGAGGTCAGAACAACGGGAACAATTCCCATCTGGCGCTGTTGCGAAATCAAATACAGACTCCGAAAGCTGTACGCGCTCAGATAAGGTAGTGAATGGTCAAGAACGTGAAGTACTTTCATGGCATTTTGGCTTGACTCAAAAAAGGCTTCTGAAATTACGAGCAGCTATATTTAAGCTTTTGTCGGACAACGGGTAATGTTTACTTCTCCATCACTTTTCGACCGCTTCACGATTGTGACTACGGAAGATTTTTTACGATCATCGGCCCTACCATTTTTGTGACCCCAAGGGGTAACTGTTTCCAGACCTTGATCATCAACTCAAACTTCGGATTCGTTGGGTTGAGATTTGGCATTTCCTTCGCCCGGACGAGGTAAAAGTGATAGGGTAACGATTTGGTTTCCATCCCCCATCCTCGTTTGAATTCGTATGCGCCGGTGCCTGTTTTACTGCGTCCAAAATCAAAGCGCGCGTAGCCTCTGGTTGCCGCAGATCGCATTAATTCCCAGTACATAAAATTGTTGATGCCCGCGCGGTAAAAATCAGCATAAGCACCTGCGTAATACGGCATGACTTTGTCGCGGAAATAAAAGCTCAAGACACTACCAGCGACCTTGTCCCCCTGCCGAATCATCAGGATGTCGCTGTGATTCGGAAACTCGCGCAGAAATTCAACAAACAATCGTTTCGGAAATACGGGTGTGCCAAGATGGCGCAGGCTGGTTGCGTAAACTTCATAAAACTCATCCAGAAACTCTTCGCGTCCCAATTGTGCGGTTAAGCCGTTCTTGGCCCCTTTGCGAATCATTGTCCGAATATCGCGCGGAAATGTTTTCATCAGCGCTTCTTCATCGGTTGAGATCGGATGCTCAAAAGAGAAGTACAAATCTTTGCGATGCAAATCGCCATCATTGCCAAAGCCCGTCTCAACAGTGTCGCGCAATTCCAGATAGTCCACCTGTAGCTGTTTTGCCAGTCGTTTGGCTTCAGCCATCAACGCATTTCCAGACTCTGAGTTATCTGCCGCAACTCCGCCATACACTGCATTCGGAGATGAAACCAGCATTGAGCCGAACAAGCGGCTTTTGACATGAAACAGCGGTAAAACGCCACTTATCTCGCCGTTGGTTTCTGCCAGCAAATGGTGAGGTTCGTGATTCCAGACACGCTCAATTACGCGCGCCCAGCCACTCAGGTGACAAAATGTTGCCGCAGCAGAGTTTTGTACAAAGGCATCCCAACGCTGTGCGTCGGCATTTTGATAAGCACGAACGACAAGCGATTTCGCTTCTTCTTTAGTTGATTGCAACGTTGCTGTTTTCACCATGCTGAATAAATTAATTTGCCGCCAACACCAATTCCTGTGTTTGCAATCCTAAGTTTCGATTTGCTAGCACTTGTTTTACTGGCGCGAAAGAAAAGTCCCGCAACAATCGCTCTAGCTTTCCTATCGTTTGTTTCAGATTGATGCGATGCCGTAAAATGTTGATTCGCTTGCCGGGCACAATGGGCTGATCGGGGTCAACTTCCCAGGGATGCAGAAAGAAAATTGCTGTCTCTGCCTCGTGACTATGGATCATTTGCCAACCGCGCTGAAACAGAAAATAGGGAAAAAGGCGAAAATACCCGCCGCCAGAAATGGGCCAGTTCATCCCACCCAACCGTACCGTCGAAGGGGGAAATTCAATAATTTCTCCTGTTGGTCGAGATAGGATGTGAGGAAATCGCTGGGCATCTGGCATCCCGTATCGGTCGTGATGAACCGGGAAAATAGAGGAATCATAGACAAAGCCTTCTTCGACCAGAATATCTAATGCCCATAAGCTTTGTGCTGTGATGGAATAGCTTGGTGCTCGATAACCGATTACTGCTTCTCCAATCAAATCCTCAAGCTGCTGTTTTGCCTTACGCAAATCCTGACGGAAGTCTTCGGGTGTTTGCGTGTAAACCAATTTGTGGTGGTAACTATGACAGGCTACTTCATGGCCTGCGGCAGCGATTTCACGAACAATTTCTGGATGGTTTTCTGCAACATAGCCGAGGATGAAAAATGTGCCTCGGACTTGATGCTGCGCAAATTTTTCCAGGAGTATCTGTGTATTGCGAACAACACGCGATTCCCAGTTTGGCCAATCTTCACGACGAACCACGTCGGTGAAGGCTTCCACCTGATAGTAATCCTCTACGTCAATTGTTAAGGCATTAATTAGCCGCTGTATCTGCTGTACTCCTGGCCTGTAATCAAGATTCGTGAGGTTCGTTTGTCCGTGGTCGTTTTTCAATTTGTTTTCCTGTCGCGCCTCCTTGCTTGCTACAGGTCTTTTGACAGCTGTCTTTTATGCAGCACAAGAAGAAACTTTCTACCTTATGTAAGCCGCTCATTAAGCAGGGTTTAAGAGCATTAGAGTCGAGGCCTTTAAAGCCCTCGCATAATATCCTTAGAACAAGAATTAAAACAAGGAGAATTTGATTGCATCTTTGTTACAAAGACTTGTTACAAATAATCCTCTTGTCCCTGCCTTCTGGAAATACCAATAGAAAGCGATCAGAAAAAGAAATATATCCCCACGACCTTCAGGTTCCAGCGTGGAATGGGTTAAGCTAAAAATAGTGTCTCAAACTACAGGTATGGCTTCCATTGAAGCCAGAGAGGCATAGTTGAAGCGTGGCCACGCCGATTCCTGCTGCTCCTTGGGTTTGTGCCAACGAGTTTCCTCTAACCTGGCTAATTGTCGTTTGAGCTGTGTCGCTAATTCCTCAGCAAAATAGCTCATTTGCTCAGGAGAAAAAGTCGGCCTTAGCAGTTTCTGCATCTCTTGTTCCATTTTACGGCGATAATCGCTCACCGAAGAATCAGACATGCCAAGCATGGCCGCAATGGAAAGTTGCGAGGGTTCTGTTGGATCAAAATAGTAATACCAAAGAATTTGCCAAAGCTTTTGTGTGCGTGGATGTTGGAATCGAGTAATGCGATCCAGTCGCGCGAGAAAATCGTGGGCAGCCCGACGCGCTAACATTTCCTGCTCACGTCGCAGGTTGATTTGCTCTGGACAGGAGTTCGTTGAGATCAGTAATTTTTCCCAGCCCCGACTATATTCATCTTGTTCGGTTACTTGCTCGATAGAAGAAACCACAGCATCGTAAACGGGCAATTTGGAAAGCGCGAGTGTCCGCAAAACACGCAAAGAAGCTGGTGAATCAATGGCTTGAAAGATTTCAACCAGCAATTCGCTGAGTTCTTGATTCGTGACGATGATTTGCGAATCGCCCTTGCATCCAACCCTCCGCCGATTTCGGATTCGCATTGGAATGTTGGCAATCAGGTTTTCAAAAGTGCCACTATCTTGAATCGGTTTGTCCAGATTCCAATTCCGTAACCCGTAAACGACGTTAACAGCCTGTCGGTAACGAGCCGGTTGGTGCGCTTCCGGTTGTCGAATTACACGAAAGCAAGGCCCTGATTCCAGTACAGCGCTGATCCGGCGAACAATGCGGTAGTTTTCCGGCTGGCGGCGGCGCAGTCGGCCAATCAGCATATTCGTTAGCTCTACCTGGAAAATCTCTCGCTCAATTTCCGCATCAGTCATTTGTCCCTGGACATAATGTTTGAAGCGGGATTTTTCTAAGAGGAGTAAGTATAAATCCTGTGTGAGGTCTTGCAGCGATAACAGGGAGACAGCATTTTTAGAATTATGTTGATTGCGTTGCGCAGAGCGTACCAGTGGGTGAATGGAGACCAAGCGATGAAGTGATTGCCACAGTAATGTTGCATCGCTATTTTCTACCAGTGATTTCCAGGACTTGTGAGGTACAGCTTTCATTACGGCATCCGTGAGGTTTCCAGTCGTCAGGGGGGATACGACTTAGGGCTTTAATAAATATATATCAATAGCCGTTCACCAAAGGCGAATTGCTACAATGAGTATATGCCTGTGACTAAGCAGGGATTACTGACCCTGAACGCAGATATCTGCGCCTCAGCTAGGCAATTTCATAAACATGATTTGTGTGTTGGGAGTCTCCTAGCCGGATAGAGAATCCACACACCAATTCAGGCCAGCTCCCTTGCGGTAAGATGGCAGGCATGGGAAGAGCAACTGTAATTCCACTAGAAGCCCATGCGATGGGAGAACAACTTCTAGTCCAGTGAGGTCAGCTACCAAACCCAGGTTAGTAAGTAGGGAAAGACACGGTTTCCATAGTTACTTATTCACCTGTAATCAAAAAACTCGCGCCGAGTTTGCGCATGATTCTAACTTCGCGTGGTGAGGCGCGTTGTCAGTTTCGTCTGAAAAACTTGATCACTCAATGGCGGGCATTATAGCCAGAAGGGTGCGCCGTAGCTAGCTTTTTTTGAACATGCCTTGTAAAAAATCTAGCCGCCTCGGTTCTCAAATTCAGCAAAGCGCTGCTCCCTGAAATTGAACGCGCACCCTTAATCCGCAAAATCTGGCTGAAAGCTTCGCTTACTTTTTCTCTGCCGCTTGCATGGCAGACAGGTACAGCCGTTCTGTATATTCCTTAACCATTCGTCGGGCGCTGAAAGCGGGTGCACCGTGTCGGATGGCTTCTTTCATGACTTGTACCCAGCCGCGTGGTACACCATCAGAGTCGCGTTCGTAGAACAATGGTACAACTTCTCTTTCGAGCGTGCTGTATAAGGATTCGACATCGGCGTCATCGCGTTCTTCTTCGCTCATTTCCACCATTGGATCTGCCCCAATCACCCAGCCATTTGTCCCGTGATACCCTTCAAACCACCAGCCGTCACGCACGCTTAAATTTGGGACGCCATTGAGCGCCGCTTTCATTCCGCTGGTACCGCTGGCTTCCAGCGGCGGACGTGGATTGTTCATCCATACGTCTACGCCGTGATAGAGGTGTTTGGCCAATAGAATGTCGTAGTCCTCAACGAAGGCGATGTGTCCGCCAATTTGATGATCACGAGCGATTTCATAAATGCTGTGAATCAGGCTGCGTCCCGGTGCGTCATCCGGGTGTGCCTTGCCCGCAAACACGATCTGCAATGGCCGCCACGAATCTTGCAGGATTTTTTTCAAGCGTTCGATGTCGCGGAAAATCAGGAGCGCGCGCTTATAAGTTGCAAATCGCCGCGCAAAGCCGATAGTCAGTGCTTCAGGGTTGAAGAATGTTCCAGAGGCCAATGCGTGCGTTGCGCCTGTTCCTTCGTTCATCCACCGCTTTCGCGCGCGCTCACGCATAAAACTCAGCAGTTTTGCTTTTAGGCGTTGATGTAGATTCCACAATTCTTCGTCTGGAATTTCATCCATTCGTTCCCAAAACTTTGGATCATCATGCTGCCGAAGCCAATCCTGGCCGAGATGTTTTGAGTACAATCGGCTCAGCTCAGGCGCTAACCAGGTTGGCACGTGAACTCCATTTGTGACTGAGGTAATCGGGACATCATTTTCCGTTTTATCCGGCCACATGGGATGCCACATTTTGCGTGAGACTTCGCCGTTAACTTTGCTGACGCCGTTGTATCGTCCTGATAACCGTAAGGCCAGTGCTGTCATATTGAAATTCGTGCCGCCGCCGAAATGATCATTGTAAGCACCTAATGCCATGAACTCTTCACGGCCAATACCCAGTTGATTCCAATACCCGGCAAAATGTTTTTCAATTAGGCTGAAATGAAATGTATCGTGTCCGGCAGGCACCGGCGTGTGCGTCGTGAAAATGCTGGTTGCGCGCACTTGCTCAACCGCTTGCTCAAAGGATTTTCCTGCTGCCACAAATTCACGAATCCGTTCCAACAAAAGAAAGGCTGCGTGTCCTTCATTTGCATGGTACACCGCCGGATTCAGGTTTAATGCGCGCAGCATTCGCACGCCACCAATTCCTAGCAACATTTCCTGCAATAAGCGTGTTTCTCGATTGCCGCCATAAAGTCGGGCTGAAAGCTCACGATCCCACGGCTGATTTTCCTCGACATCGGCGTTCATCAAAACCAGCGAGCCTGAGCCTAACCGCACTCGCCAGACCGCCACATAAATATCGCGTCCCCCAAGATGAAATTTAATTGGGCCACTGGTGTCTTTCGTAAAGACGGGTTCTATCGGCGACATGGAGTAATCCAGCTGCAAGTAGTGGGCCTCCTGCTGACCTGCCGCCGAAATTTTCTGCGTGAAGTATCCTTCAGGATAGACAAAGCCGACTCCCACGAAAGGCAAGCCAAGATCGCTGGCCTCTTTACTGTGATCGCCAGCCAGAATGCCAAGACCACCGGAATAGATAGGGAGCGAGTTATGAACGCCAAACTCTGCCGAGAAGTACGCGATAGTTTCGTTTTTCAGGTTGGGATATTTCTGGGGAAACCAATCGCCCTCGCAGGAAAGCGCGTAATCAAAGGCCAGCATCACACCGTCATAGCGGCGCAGGAAGGCTGGATCGGCTGCCGCCGCTTCAAGTTTGGCGGGTGCAATTTGTCGCAGCAATTTGACCGGATTATTGTGGGTCAATTCCCATAGTGTTTTGTCGAGATATTGAAACAAAGCGCTGGCGTCTGGATTCCAACTCCACCATACGTTATAGGCCAATTCTCCCAAGCGCCCAATGCGCGCAGGCAAGTAAAAAATTTGATAGTTCATAGTCGGTTGAGTCTTCCCTGGTTTGAATTTCAAGCGAGGGGCGAAGTTGATGTGTCAATTAGTCCGTCATCAATAAGCCGAAGAATGTACCTAACCCCATGCACCCCGTCAACCCCTTGCTTCCTGGATAGCAAACATCCTTCTCTGTTTGTTTTGAGGCAAATAGTGATCTAATTACTCTAAACAGGTTTTATTCCTCATTTTCCTGCTCCTTGATACCCGTTTAAATTTGCTACCAGCAATTTCATCTTTGTTGTAAACTCCCCCTTCAAGGCTACTAAGTATCATCCTGTTCATACAGGAAAATGCCCAATCCCAAGAGAGACACATTGCGCATGAACTTGAACTTCAACCCAACAGGCGTCCTCACTGAAACTCCGTTTGTTGAATTGGCAGGCGCTATCAACCAGCAGCGATTGACGGGAAGTCTCTATCTGATTGATAGTCGCGCGGACCTCCGGGCAGAACGCATCATTTACTTTTCTCAGGGAGAAGTTTATGCCGCAGCCAGTAATCTGGCTCCAGATTCTGCTCTAGCTATTTTGATGCGGGCGGGGCGTGTCACACAGGAAGCCGCCCTGGGTATTCAGCAGGAAGTCGCTGGCGGAAGATCTTTCAGCGAAGCCCTGGTAATGTATGGTTGTGTGACGCGTGAAGAGTTAAATCAACTGCGCATCGAACACGTCAAATCCATCTTCGACTCGCTTTGTGAATGGGCGAGCGGCGAATATCGTTTTACAGAAGGTACACAGGTTTTAGGTGGCAACCTGGGGATCAGTGCCAAAGCGTTACTGATTTCTGGATCATTGTCATGTTATGTGCCAAGGTATTTCCGTGAATGGATTACTGATCCGTGCATTTTGGTTACTGCGCATCAGGCCATCACCTCGGATGTTAAGCTGCAACCATTCGCGTATTTTGTGCTGAGCTGCTTGAATCAACCACGCAATCTTTCCATTCTCATGGAAAGCGGCAGAATGAATGAAACCGAGCAGGAAGTTTTGCAGCAACTGTATGGGCTCTATTGTGCGGGACTGGTTTCTTTTGCGAAGACTGCTAATCCCACTCAGAATCCATTACTTACAGCGCAGCCTATAAGATTGGCCACACCAGCAGAAGAGAGCACATCTGTGCGGCCACAGGAAACTGAAGTTTGCATGGCGCTCACGTGGCCAGTACAGGAAGACCCTGAAACCGCGAAGCGACGGCAGCTTGCTGCTATCAAGCGCGATATAAAAAAGATCCGTCAGGTGCTTTCTTCGGCCAATGACGACTATGCAGTGCTTGGATTAAATGCTGGAGCGACTCCCACGGAAGTTAAGCATTCCTACCGCTTGTTGGTCAATCATTACCATCCAGACCGACATCATCCCTATTCTGATACGATCACGCTGGCGACCCTGAGCGATATTCTCATGGCGATTCGCGCTGCCTACGAAACGGCCATCGAACATGCGCTGCTTGCAGAGATCATTAATTCGAACACGCGGCGCTATCAAGCGGTCAGACGCACGCAGGGGGAATCGCTCCCAATCATTTTCGATTCGCCGAATTCGCAAAATTCAGTGCCGCAATCAGCGGGACATTTTCAACATGAAAAGCTGACGGCGGAAGCAATCAAAAGCCGAAATCTTTCACTGGCTGAGGTGAAGCATCGCCAGGCACTGACGCATCAGTCACGCGGTGAGTTTGATTTTGCTATCGGGTTGTTGACAGATGCTGTGACGTTAGCACCAGATTGTGCCCGCTATCACGGAGAGCTGGCGGCGTTATTAGAAAAAATGCCAATGCGTCGTGAGCAGGCGGAGCAACATTTTCTGCGCGCGACTGAGCTGGAACCCAGCAATTTGTTTTATCATCTGCAATTAGGTAGTTTTTATCGAGCAATTGGATTACTGTCTCGGGCTGAGCAGCAATTTATTCTGGCGCTCAAGCTTGATCCGGTTGATCGTGCTGCTGCTTCGGCGCTGGAAGAAGTAATGAGCTTGAAAAATGCTCAGACTGCCAATGCGCATTATGGACGAAAGCGCGCTGCCAAAGGACAAGGATTTTGGGCGCGTATTTTCAATCGGAATGGATAGGAATCACGCACGATAGGGAATTCGATGGAGGAGAATTAAGCTTCATGCAAAGTCAGCGTATCATCACCGCTGAAGTTAACGCCGAGCAAATTGCCAGACAGGTGGTCGAAGCGCAATTGGCGGAACTCGCTGCCGAGATAGATCAGGTTGAAAGTTATAGCGTTCCCCACAGTAGTTTCATTGCTCGCTTGGCTGAAGTATTGGGACAGCACTTTGGACTGCGCGATAGCGATCTCATTTCACTCAAACAGGCTGCCTACGCACATGACCTGGGCGAGCGCATTATGAAGCGAGAGTACCTTGCGCGACGCGGCGAACTCACCTGGGATGAACGATTTGATCTCTGGCGGCATCCGATTCTGGGCGAACAGGCTGCCGCGCAACGCGAACTCTCGCGTCAGGCGCAATTACTGATTCGCTGGCATCACGAATGGTGGAATGGGCGCGGCTATCCCGATAATTTGTCCGGGGAAGCGATTCCG
This sequence comes from Acidobacteriota bacterium, assembly GCA_018268995.1. Classification (GTDB taxonomy): domain Bacteria; phylum Acidobacteriota; class Blastocatellia; order RBC074; family RBC074; genus JAFDVL01. The sequence continues at coordinate 14,786 of JAFDVL010000130.1, forward strand.
CTGGGCGCACGGATTCTACGTGTTCTTGATACCTATAGCGCCCTGATTTCTGATCGCCCCTACCGCGAACGTTTTGATGAATCAGTCGCACGACAGATCATTGCGGATAGTGCGGGCATTGAATTTGATCCACGAGTCGTCAAAGCGTTTCTTGAGATCGTAAACACGCAACGATAAACCCAACCTTTATGAAAAATCGTCGTTGGCTTGGCTATGAGCTAAGCGTCCTGCGCCGTATTAAATTTAATTCCATTGCGATTCCTTTTTCCGGCCAACCTGAATTGGACTGGTATCTCAAATTTTGGGGCAAGCAGGTTTTCAGTAATGATCTTTGCCAATGGTCGTGGTGGACGGCACGCGCCTTAGTTGAAAACCAGTATGAAACGCTACGGGAAGATGATGTTGCGCAAGTTCTCCACAACGCTTACGTGCCGCGCCGTAGATTGAGCAATCCTGCGCTCAGCCAACTGATGGGAGAAATGGATGCCTGGTGGTTTGATAACGTCTGGCAAAACATTCAGCAAATCGAAAAACCTCACCAACGTGCATTGGCCTATTATCATGCATTTGGGGTGGGCGATTACGTGCATTCATTCAATTATGAAACCGCTGAATTGCGTCGCCCTCTTTCAGAAGTCTTTGAGGCATTGTGGCGACAGCAGCGCAAAGTCCAGAACAATGAAAAAGACAACCGCAGCACCAATCTTGAAGCAACCGAATTTATTGGTACTGCGCATGCGGATCTGATGTTTGCGCATTTCCCGCGCCCGGAAGGTCTCGCTTCGCAACGTAATTCTGTAATTGGTTGGCGCGAAATCTGGGTACGCGGCTTAGCCAGTGGTTTTGATCAGGCGTTGGCACAGGTGACCGGCTTCGGCGACCAGGTTGTTTCCAAAGGCCGCTATCTGGATTTGATTGGCAAGTTCCTCGAAAACGCCAAGCATATTCCGAAATGGGCCATTGCTCATCCTGAAGATGGCTTCATCACCGCAGCGGAATTGGGTGAATTGATCAAGACGTTCCGTCCTGTTGAAGTCACATACGCTAAAGATTTCTCTGAGGTCAGCGGCGGTCTAAATACCTACATCATCGTGGCTTGAATGCCAGGATTTGGGATTTAGGATTTAGGGGAAAGCATAAGTCTCTTCAATCCTACATCTTATATCCTGAATCCTAAATCCTAAATGGGCTTGCTCGAAGACAATCAGCGCCTGCGCGAAGAACGCGATTTGTTACGGCGGCGGCTGGCCGAATTGGAAGAAGAGTTTTCACGTAGCAATCAGGAAGTCTTCGAAATGAACGAAGCTTTGGTGCAAGCGAATGCGCGCCTCGCCGAACTGGATCGGATGAAAGACACGTTTCTTTCGATGATCACACACGAATTGCGCACGCCAATGACTGCGATGATGGGGCTGGCGGAAAATCTGGAAGCAGGTGTTTATGGCCCACTCAGCGAAGCGCAAACTGAAAACCTGAAAAAGATCATCGAAAATGGCGTTCGCCTGCGGCAATTGGTCAATGACCTGCTAGACCTGTCCAAGATGGAATCAGGCATGATGCGCCTGCAATGCGAGCCGCTTGATCCTCGCACATTGGTTGAGGCTGTTATTTATCAACTTGAATCTTTAGCAGAATCCGCGCAGGTCAAACTCGTCAATCGTGTGGGCTATAGTTTACCCGAAGTTTTTTGCGATGGTCAGCGTGTCGAGCAAGTGCTGACGAACCTCATCAGCAATGCGCTGAAATTCACCCCTCCCGGTGGAACCATTACGATCACCGCTTCCGCACAGGACGATTTTATTACCTTCACTGTGGCGGATACGGGATGCGGAATTCAGCCCGAAGCGCAATCTCATATCTTCGACAAATTCATCCAACTTCACCCGAACAAAGACGACCGGACGAAAGGCACAGGACTTGGCCTTACCATTGTGAAGCATCTGGTCGAATTGCATGGCGGGACGGTCAGCGTCGAAAGCGAAATAGGAAAAGGCAGCCAATTTCATTTCAGCCTTCCGATTTATCAGGAATGAGCGCACACAGAGTGCCAGCATTTGCAAACTCATCCCCTCGCGATTATCATCCCGATTTAATTCTTGACCCCGATTTATCGGCTATTTCATTCATGGCAATGATCTGTAGCACAAACCGAACCGTAGACATTTCGTCTGCGGTCTGTTTTTGTAGCGCAGATTTTTTCGCAGGCGATCAGGTCTGCGCGACAAAGGGAGAACATGGCAGACACTTTTGATGTCACAGTAATTGGCGCGGGGCCGGGCGGTTACACAGCCGCAATCCGCGCTGCTCAAGTGGGCTTGAAAACCGCCATCATCGAACGTGACCCCAGACTCGGCGGCACGTGCGGTTTGCGCGGTTGTATTCCGACCAAAGAGTATTTGCACTCCGCACATCTGGCCAACACGATGACCCATGCAGCGGAATTTGGGATTGATGTCGCCGACTACAAAATCAATTTCGAGAACGTCTACCAGCGCAAAAACAAGATCGTAGACCAGCTTGCCAAAGGCGTTGCCTTCTTGATGAAGAAGAACAAAATCACGGTCTTTACCGGACAAGGCAAACTTGAAGGCAAAGGCAAAGTCTCCGTCACTGGAGCCGACGGCAAAACGCAAACGATTGACACCAAAAACGTCATCCTTGCGACTGGCTCCGCGCCGCGTTTGCTGCCAGGCTTGGAAGTGAACGCGCCGCGTGTTGTCACCAGCGATGAATTGCTGGAATTGCGCCACGTACCGAAATCTATGGTTGTGCTGGGCGCAGGCGCGGTCGGCGTCGAGTTTGCTTCTGTCTTCGCGCACTTCGGCAGCGAAGTCACAATCATCGAATTGCTGCCGCGCATTGTGCCGATTGAAGATGAAGACGTTTCCAAAGAACTCACACGCGTTTACAAAAAGCGCAAGATCAATGTGCTGACCGATACACGCTTTCAATCTGCCAAGGTCAATAAAGATGATGTCGAAATCACCTACACCGACAGCAAGGGCAAAGAAGGCAAGATTACTTGCGAAACGTTGCTTGTTGCCACGGGCCGCCGCGCTGTGACGGATGGGTTAGGCGTTGAGAACACCAAGATTGAAATGGATCGCGGCTACATCAAAGTGGACGAATTCCTGCGCACGGCTGAACCGAATGTTTATGCTATCGGCGACGTGATTCCGACGCCGTGGCTTGCGCACGTGGCCGCGAAAGAAGGTTGCGTGGCTGCCGAACATATCGCAGGCCAAAATCCGCGTCCGGTCAATTACAACCTCGTGCCGAATTGCACGTATTGTCATCCCGAAATCGGCAGTGTCGGTTTGACCGAAGCGAAAGCCAAAGAAAAAGGCTACGAAGTGAAGGTCGGCAAATTCCCGTTCACCGCGCTCGGCAAAGCCAAGATTTTGGGCGAAACGGACGGCTTCGTGAAAGTGGTTGCAGACGCGAAATACGACGAAGTGCTCGGCGTCCACATCATTGGCCCACACGCGACAGATTTGCTTGCAGAAGCCTGTGTCGCAATGGGCCTGGAAGCCACCGCCGAAGAACTCGGCCACATTATGCACGCGCACCCAACCTTGTCAGAGTCGCTGATGGAAGCGGCAGAAGACGTGCATAAGATGGCGATTAATATGTAAAAAATGTAGTCAGTACTCAGTAGTCGGTAGAGGTTTGTGGGAATATTTACTGTTCACTGTTTACTGAATCTGTTAACAGGAGAAACCAATGCCTATAGATGTCGTAATGCCGCAACTCGGCGAATCTATTGCCGAAGGAACGATTGTTCGCTGGCTGAAGAAGGTTGGCGATACTGTGCAACGTGATGAGCCGTTGCTGGAAATCTCGACTGACAAAGTGGATGCTGAAATCCCGTCTACTGCGGCGGGTACGTTGATTGCAATTTTGGCGAATGAAGGCGATACGATTGCTGTGAATTCAGTGATCGCCCAATTGGGTGAAGCAGGTGAAAAGCCTGAACTCGCAGAGGCCTCGCCTGGCATTACTGTGACGCCTCCTCCTGCTGAAACTGCGCCACCACCGGCCCCGCCTGCTGCTGCCCAACCTACGCCACCGCCTGTTGCTCCGGCTTCACCGCCAGCGTCAGGCGGCAATGTAACCAATGTTGTCATGCCGCAACTCGGCGAATCTATTGCCGAAGGAACGATTGTTCGCTGGTTGAAGAAGGTTGGCGATACGGTGCAACGCGATGAGCCGTTGCTGGAAATCTCAACTGACAAAGTGGATGCTGAAATCCCGTCTTCCACCGCAGGAACGTTGTTATCCATCATCGCGCAGGAAGGCCAGACAATTGGCGTTAACGAAGTCATCGCCACGATTGGCGAAGCGGGTGCGTCTGCGCCTGCGCCTGCGGCACCGGAACCCTCTGCACCAGCAGCACCCGTGCAAGCGGCTCCGGCTCCGGCTCCGGCTGCACCTCCAGCGACAGCTGCCGCTGCGGCAGGTTCTGTCGAAGAATTGCGCCGCCTCAAATCTTCTCCTGTGGTGCGAAAGATTGCTTCAGAACATGGCGTGGACATCGGCCAAGTTTCTGGCTCAGGCATTTCAGGACGCGTCACGAAGAAAGATATTCTCAGCTTCATTGAGAATAAACCGGCAACCCCTGTGGTTGCTCCGCCAGCAGCTCCAACTGTCGCGCCTGTTGCGCCACCTCCCGTGGCTCCGCCGCCTGTTGCACCGCCGTCCATTTCAGCCCCACCAGCTCCGGCGAAGCCTGCTGCTCCCGTCTTTGCTGCGGGTGAACGCGTCAAGATTGAGCCGATGACGAAGATGCGTAAGTCTATTGCTGATCACATGATCCTCAGCAAACGGACCTCGGCACACGTCACGACCTTCTTTGAAGTTGACTTCACGAACGTTGCTCGCTTGCGTGATCGTGTGAAGAAGGATTTTGAAGCAAAGAACGGCGCGAAACTTACGTTCATGCCGTTCATCACCAAAGCGGCAATTGATGCCCTCAAAGCGTTGCCCATCGTGAATTCTTCGGTGGACGGTGACAACATCGTTTACAAGCAGGACATCAACATCGGCGTTGCCGTTGCGTTGGATTGGGGCCTGATTGTGCCTGTCATCAAACAGGCGGATTCAATGAATCTGGTCGGTCTGGCACGCGCCACGCAAGACCTGGCATCGCGCGCGCGCGGCAAACAGCTGAAGCCCGATGAAGTGTCAGGCGGTACGTTCTCCATCACCAATTTTGGTTTGTTCGGCGGATTGACCGCGACACCCGTGATCAATCAACCGCAAGTTGCAATCCTCGGTGTGGGCGGCATTCACAAACGTCCGTGGGTGATGGAAACCGAACACGGGGATGTGATTGCGATTCGTCACATTGGAATTCTGAGCCTGTCGTTCGACCATCGCATTATTGATGGCGCAATCGGAGATGAATTCCTGGCGAAAATGAAGAAGACGTTAGAGACAACTGATTTCTCAGCGTTGCTGTAATTTTCAGTGGTAAAAAGCGAAAGGCGAAAAGTGAAGAGAACTTCTTTTCGCTTTTCGCTTTTGTATTTTTATGCGGACTTGTGAACATCGCTATCTTGGTCGCACGCCTTACGCCACAGCCTTAGCCCTACAACAATCTCGACACGATGCGCGCAAACGCGACGAAGTTTCTGACACGTTGCTCTTGCTTGAACATCCACACGTCATTACACTGGGGCGCGCCGCCAATCGCGCGAATATTCTTGCTGACGAACAAACGCGCGCCGCAAAGAACGTTGAGCTATTCGAGACAGGACGCGGCGGCGATGTTACTTATCACGGGCCAGGGCAGCTCGTGGGTTATCCCATCATCAGTTTAGCGCCAGACCGTTGTGATGTCCGCCGTTACGTGCGTGACATCCAGGAGATACTCGTGCGGACGGCGCGTGATTTCGGGGTCGAAGCTGAGCCGCGCGGAGGCGAACACGTCGGCGTCTGGGTCGGTGATGAAAAGCTTGCCGCGATTGGCATTCGGATTTCGCGGTGGGTGACGATGCACGGATTCGCATTCAATGTCACGACTGATCTGGAGTATTTCAACCTGATCGTTCCTTGCGGCATTGCCGATCACGGAGTAACCTCGCTCGAAAAAATTCTTGGAGAAAAAATCGCACTCGAAGCAGTCGCCGCATCTGTCACGCAACATTTCGGCGATGTATTTGAACGACAGATGCTAGATGTTGGATGCTAGATGCTAAATTAGGCATGAGGTTTTCAACACCTGACATCCGGCATCCAGTATCTAACATCTATTTCTATGCCCAATAAATTCAAACTCTCCCTGACAAAACAAATCTTCATTGGCCTTGGTGTTGGTATTTTGGTGGGATGGATGATCCATTACTTTTTCGATGGCAACCCACACGTTAAGGAACAAGCCATTCAATGGGTGCGTGTACTAAGCCGCGTCTTCCTGAGCCTGATTAAAGTCATCATCGCCCCGTTGATTTTCTCAACATTGGTGGTTGGCATTGCTGGGGCTGGAAGCATCAAGGCTGTTGGACGTATTGGCCTGAAGGCGATGGCTTATTTCACATTTGCGACGATGCTGGCGTTGGTCATCGGATTAGTCGCCGTCAATATTACGCGTCCCGGCGATGGTGTGAATCTGCCTCCTGAGCAGAGCAAAGAAGCTAAGGAAATTGCTGAACGCGCAGGCAAACAATCAGCACAGGATCATATCGTCAATGTCTTTCCGACCAGTATTATCAAGTCAATGGCGGAAAATGACGTGTTACAGATCGTCGTGTTCAGCTTGTTGTTTGCGGTTGCGGTTGCGGGCATAGGCGAAAAGGGAAAGCCAATGGTGGCGTGGTGCGAATCTCTGTCAGAGGCAATGTTCAAATTCACCGCTTACGTCATGAATTTTGCACCGTGGGGCGTCGGCGCAGCAATGGCTGTCACAGTTGGCAACAAGGGACTTGGAGTTTTGATCAATCTGGGCAAGATGATTTTGACCTTGTATGGCGCGCTTGCGGTGTTCATTCTCATCGTGCTTGTTCCCATTGCGTTACTGATTCGCCTGCCCTTCAAGCGATTCTTTCAACTGGTGAAGGAACCCGCAATGTTAGCGTTCACGACGACATCAAGCGAATCGGCGTTTCCGAAAGCGTTGGAAAATATGGAACGCCTTGGCGTGCCGCGACGCATCGTAAGTTTTATTCTGCCGCTTGGTTACAGCTTCAATCTGGATGGTTCGACATTGTATTTATCGCTTGCAGCAATGTTCGTGGCGCAGGCAGCGAATAAACCGCTGACGATTTCGCAACAGGTGATTATGTTGCTGACACTGATGCTTTCGACCAAAGGGATCGCTGCTGTCCCACGCGCTTCGCTGGTTGTATTGGCTGGAACGCTCGCGCAATTTGACTTGCCGCTTGAAGGGATTGCCGTGATCCTTGGCGTAGACGAATTGATGGACATGGCCCGCACGGCGACCAACGTAATCGGCAATTGTCTGGCAACGGCGGTCGTTGCGCGATGGGAAGGCGAATTCAACGATGCTGGCAATGAAGTTGTGACGCCGATTGATGCGAGTTCAGTGAAACTTCATTGACGATAGAGAAGTGATGAAAGAGGCGGAAGCCCGACTGTCAGGAAGGGCGCAACGAGTAACACTCCTTGACAGTCAGCTTCTGTTAGCCCAGCGCCTGCACTTCTCCGCATTCACTGCTATAATCCTCAGCTATGAGTACAGCGAAACAAATCACGCCTAAGCCCAAGTGGTTGAAAATTCGTCTCAACACGGGTGGTGAATATCAACACATCAAACATCTTGTTAACGATCTGAGTCTTCATACGGTTTGTCAGGAAGCCAGATGCCCAAACTTGTATGAATGCTGGTCGAGCGGTACAGCAACCTTCATGATCGCGGGCGAAGTCTGCACGCGGCGTTGCGGCTTTTGCGCGGTCAGCAAAGGTGCGCCCGTGGTGCTTGACCCGGAGGAGCCGTGGCACGTTGCGCAGGCTGTGCAAAAGATGAACGTCAAGCATGCGGTCATCACTGCCGTCAATCGGGATGATATGGAAGATGGCGGCGCGATCCATTTTGCGCAAACGATTCAAGCCGTGCGGGCGCTGAATCCGAATACAAAGGTTGAAGTCCTGATCCCGGATTTTCAGGGTAATGAATCAGCATTAATTGCGGTGCTGGATGCGCAACCGGACGTGCTGAATCACAATACGGAAACTGTGCCGCGTCTTTATCGCCGCGTGCGTCCGCAAGCCAAATATCGGGAATGGACGCTGACGTTGCTCGAACGTGCGGCCAAACGCCGTGACGAGGAAGGGCGCGGAATGCTCACGAAATCAGGTGTAATGTTAGGGCTGGGGGAAACGGACGAAGAAATCATTGAAACCATGCGCGATTTGCGCAGTGTAGATTGCGACATCCTGACGCTGGGCCAATATCTGCAACCCGCGCCGAAGCGATTGAAGGTCGAGAAATACTACACCCCGGAAGAGTTTGCGAAATTCAAAGAGATTGGATTGGAAATGGGGTTTCGGTATGTCGAATCGGGGCCGCTCGTGCGATCAAGCTATCACGCGCATGAACATACAGCAGGTGTGCAACCAGTTGCCGCGCAGATTACTGCGCCAGCCAGGCACAAACGCGAATTGCCCGTGATTAATCTTAATGGTGTGTAGCCAGCAATCGTCGGATTATCAGTAAGGCTTCTGGCTAAAACTAAATTTGATATGCCAAATCCAAATGCCAAAGTACCCCAAAATGTGCCGGGGCGTTTTTACGTGGATAAGAATTGTATAGATTGTGATGTCTGCCGCGACTTGGCAGAGGCGAATTTTACTCGCGATGACGATGGTGGGTACTCGTATGTGTACAAGCAACCAACAACACCGGAAGAAGAAGAATTGTGCCAGGAAGCGCTGGAAGTTTGTCCCGTTGAAGCTATTGGAATCGCTTCTGCGTAAGGGTCACGAGCGCTGCCAGACGCTCCCATCCACATATTCAATTTTCTTGATCGAAACCGATTCCTGCGGGAATTGAGACGGGTCCTGGAAGCTCTTGCTGCACACCGATTCAAACGCTTTGCCATCGCTAATCATTACCACTTTACATCTCATTGCGCCCTCTGGCAGCGGTTGTTTGAGCGTTTTTTTGCCGCCGGGTTTGATCTCTGCTTTTGTGCTTACTTCATAACGTAAAATCACTTTTTCGCCTTCTCGACGCGGAAAAGCAAAATCCCATTCGACCATTTTGATAGTTTTGTCCGAGAGGTTTTTGACCGCAACGTTGACCCATTCAGCCAGGTCAATGACGCGCACCGTGGATTGCAAGCGACCCCGTGTCCGGCGATCTTCGGGGGCGATTACGCCGCGAGGCGTGGATTGATTGTAAGTGGAATTGTTGCGATTCGCCTGGGCGGTACGGCGCGCGAGCTTTTCTGCCTCGGTTTGCGGAATCTCAACCGCTTCTGCCGTGAATCCGGAGGGCTGACGATCCAAGAGTGGGTAGTAATTATTGCCGATCTTGAAGCTGACGATTTCAAGTGCAGGCTTGTCTGTGGTCAGGCTTGAGTTCGATTGGGGCACAACAGAAAATGAAAGACAACTGACGACGGCCAAAAGCAATAACGACCTCAACAGCAAGCTTCGCATAATTTATTCCTTTCTGGTTCGGGGAGGTGGCGAACGACATTTTACGCCTGCCCCAGGCGAAAGAAAAAAGAAAAGCACGCTCAGTACAAAATACCGAGCGTGCTTTCGAGCTATTGCTAAGCTATGAGCCTAGAACTGGTAGCGTAACGCGAATTGTAATTCGCGGTTGCCGCCCTTGCTGTTGATCTTGCCGAACGTGCTGCGGTTGAGGTCAACCTTACCGTCCGTGCCAATCACGACGTTGTTCGGGTTGGTGTCCGGGCCGCTCCAATCCGGGTGATTCAGCCAGTTGAAGGCTTCCGCGCGGAAGGTGATACGATGACCTTCCTTGATCGTGAAGTCTTTATGGATGCCCAGATTGTGGTTTTGGAAACCAGGGCCATGGAGGATGTTGCGCACGCGGTCGGTCACAATCGTGCCGTTGGCCGGAGCCGTGAAGAGGCGTGTGCCATCCGGGTTGGCGATATTGAACCAGAAGTTTGCTTCAGTCGTACGGTTGACGGCAAATTTCTGGCTACCGCTGTCGAGCGTTGGGCTGCCATTGACACGCCAGAACTGCCCACCGCTACCCGTGCCAACACCAGCGAAGTCGTCGCCCGTACCGATGCTGAACGGCGTGCCGGTTTGCATTTGCGACACGGCAGAGATCGTCCAACCACCAAGCACTTTGCCCGTCCAACGTGAGCGATCCTTGAAGATCGGCACTTCATAGACGGCGTTGAGTACCATCACGTGGCGACGGTCATAGCTCGCCGCCCCCCAGAGATTGCTGGTGTTGTAAGCATCGGGAACAACGTCACGTTGCGCCGAGCCAGCGTCTAAAGTTTTCGAGAGCGTGTAAGCGCCACCGAAACTCAGCCCCTGCGCGAAACGACGATTCACGCTGAATTGCAACCCGTTGTACATGGAGTTTGCTTCGTTCCCCGTTACACGAATGACGGCATAACCCTTGTACGGACGCAACGCATCCACGTTTGCGCCAGCGTTCGCCGCGAGGAAGCGCGCGCCGACGGGCAATTGGTTGATGTTACGTTCGCGTTGACCGAACAATCCGCGACGCCCCACATAACCAACTTCGACGGTCGTGTTCCAACCGATTTCACGCTCGTAAGTCATATTCCACGTCCACGCTTCAGGAGCACGGAAGTTTCTGTCTTGCGACGTAATGGTCAGCGGAAAGCTGACACCGCTGGCCCCGCCCGGATTGTCCACGTTACCGAAGCTCACCGAGACGGACGGTTGCAGCGGCGGATTGCCGCCGAGGAAAACCGAGTCGCTCACGCCGAGTCGTGTCAGGAAGCGCCCTGCACCACCGCGCAACACGTTCTTGTCATTGAAGGCGTAAGCAAAACCAATACGAGGTTGGAACGTATTCCAGGGATTGAGGTCCGAATAAGATTTATTTTCAGCACCATTGCGGAAGAGGAAATCATATTCTCCGGTGCTAGCAATCGGCACGCGTCCTGCACCTTTGGCCGCATCCGGCCAGCCATCGCCTGGAATCACCATACCGTTGTACCGCGCGGCGAGGCTGCCCGAAAGGACACGCCCGGTCGCCCGGTCCAAGGTGACGGTATTGTTCGGATCGTAGTATTTGGGATCGAACACCAGCATATTGCGCCAGAGGCTGTAATACGGTTGGATGAGCGAATGCCGCAATCCAGCTTCTATGCGCAGCTTCGGGGTCATCTTCCAGGAGTCCTGCAAGAACCATTCAACCATGTGGCCGCGATACGGTGTGAATGACCGCGTACCTAATTCGGCGTAAGTGTCGAACAGACCAATGGCAGCATTGGCAATTGCTCTGCCCGTACCGCCCGGTGTCGAGTTGGTAAACACAAAGCGTCCGTTCTGGTTGTTAGTACCGCCCGGCACACCGGAAACGTTGATTTGGTCAAAGTCATTCTGTCCGGCGCGCTCGAAATAGCCGCCGAATTTGAGGGTGTGGTTGCCGCGAATGTTCGTCCAATTCTGATTGGCCTGATAAATCGGGCCAGTGGATTGCGCGGGATACGGGCCGCCATCCAAGCCATTGAAGTCAGCCCAGTCAACGGTCGGAATCTTGTCAGTGATTTCCTTCTGCGCGCCGGGGAAAATATACGGATAGTTGATGCCGTACTTGCTACGTCGGAAGCGGTCGCCGTCGGTTTGGACAGAGATGAAGACCTGGTCACGACTGCCTGCGATCAGAGTTTCAGCAATCCAGGTGGGTGAGAGCGTCCACACCCAGTTGATCGTGGCGGTTTGGTTCGGACGCTTCAGCGTTGCGGGCGCACGGTCTGTGCCGCCACGGAAAGCATCCGGGAACGTTCCGTCATAAAGCTGAACGCGGAAGCGGAATTGATGTTGTTCGGTTGGGTAAAAATCGACCGAGATTGTGTTCTTGAGTTGCGAACGATTCGCGGCGCGTGACTGGAAGAAGTTTTGACCACCAGGACCATAATAACCCGCAATCGGATCAGGCAGCGCACGCATCAGCGCCAGACCGTTCGCACTCAAGCGGCTGGCCGGAATCTTGTTGAGAACGCCGCCATCGTTGAAGCAGCCAGTCGTGTCGCTGGCACTGCATCCACCTGTCTTTTGCGGGTCTTTGAGAAAGTAGTTTAGACCGAGTGCCGAAACATAATTCGGCCCGCCCTGAAACACTTCACTGAAATCCCCATTGCGCATGCGCGTCGTTGGGACGCGAATGTTCGTTGTTTGTTCACGATTCCAGCGGAACCATTCTTGTCCCCACAGCCAGAAGAGCTTGTTGCGTCCGGCGTTGAAATCTGTGCCAGGAATAAGCACCGGGCCGCTCAGGTTGTACCCAAATTGATTAAAGCGGAACGGTTCCGGGCGGCAGTGATTGGCCTTTTCGTAAAGCGGGTTATCGCAAGGCTGATTGGCAGGGGTTGCGGCATTGCGTCCCCACGAGTTCGCATTGACTGCTGAATTGCGATGGTACTCGTAGAAGTTACCATGAAAGTCTTTACTGCCCGACTTGGTAACCATACGAATCTGACCGCCAGCGGAACGCCCGTACTCGGCGCTGTAGTTGGCCGTCAGGATTTGAATTTCCTGTGTCGAATCAAGATCAGCCGTGCCGATGGAAGTCCCGTTCGAGCGCGTGCGAACGCCCACCGCGCCGTCAAAGGTAATCAGGTTGTCCTGGGAACGTGAGCCGTTGATGTTGAAACCGCCACTGCTTAATTCGGCGCTGAAACCGCCCAGCGCACCGCCCGCGACGCCCGGCTTGAGCAGTGCGAGGAAAAGCGGGTTGCGACCATTAAGTTGCAGTTTTTCGACCTGCTGAACATCAACCAACTTGCCGACGGTAGACGACTCGGTTTGCACTTGATTGGTCGTCGCCGTGACGTTCACAACTTCTGTCACCTGTCCGGGCTGCAACGTAGCGTCAAGGCGCGCCGGAAGATTTGGATCCAGCTTGCGGTTCGATTCTTTGTAAAGCTTGAAACCGCCCGCTTCAATCGAAACAGTGTAAAGACCAGGCGATAATTGAGGAACGATGTAATAACCATCGCTGTTGCTGTTCGCCAAGCGCTCAAGCCCGGTGGCTTCATTTGTCACCGTGATTTTGGCATTGGCAATCACCGCCCCGGTTTGATCTTTGACGATACCGGAAAGCTGGGTATTGTCAGATTGGGCAAATGTGAGTATTGAACTCAACATCAGGCACAATCCAATGCTCAAGAGCTTCGTGAGCATTTTTGTTTTCTGGGAAATCATTGATGTACTCCTCTGAGAATGAACCGTAATCCAGTAGATTACGGGGACTGACAATGATTGCGAAGCTAAGCCTTTAACACTTTGGCTCAAGACCAGAGCCTCGCAAGACGTTCAATATTGGTAATAACAATTTCGAGGATTGTATTTTCAGCCCAGCGGTGCCGACTGAGTCTGCCAAAGGATGGCACGATAATCTATGGATCTCGTCAGCTTGGGGCAATTATCTATAATGGTTTGACCAAGTGTCAAGTGATGAGTATGCTTACCGTCTTTGCTAGGTAAAATTTTACGTTCACTTAATCCATCACCTTACATTATTTTTCGGAGGACATCATGGCTAACAAGAAATCACGCAGAGACTTTTTGAAGCAGGCAGGCGCGGGGATTACGGCGGGCGGTGTACTACTGTCAATTCCTACCTATGCGCAAACCACAAAAATCAAGAATGTGCTTGCTTCAGGTCGTGTCTTGGGCGCGAATGACCGCATTAATCTCGGTTGTATTGGTCTTGGCGGGCGCGGGACGGGTGTGATGAGATGGGCCATTGAGACCGGTAACTCAACTCGTCCGGCGGATGTTGTCGCGGTGTGCGATGTCTATCGCAAGCGCCTGAATAACGCCCAAACTATCAGCAAAGCCGGCTTTGCCACAATGGATTACCGCGAAGTCATCGCGCGCAAAGACATTGATGCGGTAATTATTGCCACGCCAGATCATTGGCACGCACCAATTGCGATTGCTGCGATGCAGGCGGGCAAAGATGTGTATTGCGAAAAGCCGATGACCAAAACGGTCGAAGAGGCTAAGAAATTTGCCGAGGTCGCCAAAGCTACGAACCGCGTTGTGCAGATCGGTTCGCAAACCACGTCGAGCGATCAGTGGTGGAAGGCACGCAAGGCCATTCAGGACGGGATGATCGGCGATTTGCTGATGAGCCAGGGGTCGTATCATCGCAACTCTATCGAAGGCGAATGGAATTACAAAATTGACGAAAATGCTGGGCCGAACGGCAAGGGCGACGATTTCATTGATTGGAATATGTGGGTTGGCCCGGCCACAAAACGCCCGTTCAGCGCCGAACGCTTTTTCCGTTTCCGCAAATACTGGGATTACTCTGGCGGCATTGCGACCGACCTGTTCTACCACGTCGTCGCGCCGCTGAATATTTGCTGGGGCGAAGCGCAGTTCCCGCTCAAAGTCATGGCGTCGGGCGGCACGTATGTTTTCAAGGACGGACGCGAAGTGCCCGACACGTTCCATCTGATTGCCGAATTCCCGAAAGGCCATTCGCTGGTGCTGAGTTCTTCGATGGCTAATAGCCAGCATATACCGGGCCTGATTCGCGGCCACGAAGGTACGATTATGATGGTTCCGCACGGCCAGTTTGAGGGCAAAGTGGATTACATCACGGCCACTGCTGAACGCCAATTCAAAGATAAATTCGTCGCCAAATTTGGCAGCGCCGAAGTCAAGCTGGAAACCGACAAGACGCGTGAAAGTCACATGGAAAACTTCCTGCGCTGTGTGAAAACCCGCGAGAAAACCGCGCTGGATGCGCCGACTGCCTACCGTGCCATGACGACGATTGGCATGGCTGTGGAATCCTATCGGCAAGGGAAAGTGTTGTACTTCGATGAGCGCAACGAACGCGTGACAGATCGCCCAATTCAAGTACAGGCCAAAGCGTAGTAACCAAATTCTGACCGCGACCGTAAACACAGCAGTAATTCCTCCTTTGTTTTATGGTCGCGGTAACTTTTATGAGGCTCGAATTATTATGAGTAATTCACGCAGAAAATTTCTTAAGCAGGCAGGCGCAGGTGCGGCTGTCCTTAGCGCTGGCAATGCCCTGACGACCAAAATCGTCAGAGCCGAACCAACAGAAGCGCCTGTTTTTGCGACTGGTCGCGTGATTGGCGCGAATGATCGCATTAATGTCGGCTTTGTTGGTTGCGGTGGTCGGATGAATACGCACATCAATCATCTCGTCAAACGCTCCAAGGACAAAGGCGATGTGATGGCAGTTGCGGTCAACGACATTTACGAACGCAATAAAAAGCTCGCACAGGAAAAAACCGGCGTCGAAGCCAATTCCGTTTACCACAATTATCAGGAGCTTTGCGCCCGCAAAGACATTGATGTGGTCGTCATTGCTTCGCCTGATCACTGGCATTTCAATCACGCGATGGAAGCGCTGAAAAACGGCAAAGATGTCTACCTTGAAAAACCAATGACATACACCGTCGAAGAAGCGCGCTTGCTCGCAGAAGCCGTTAAGAAAAGCAAACGCGTGATGCAAGTCGGCAGCCAGTACACTTCGATGGAACATTTTCACAAAGCCAAGCAAGCCATCAACGACGGATTGATTGGCCAGGTGATGTGGGCCAGCGGGGGCTTCGGACGCAACAAAAACAAAAAGGGCGAATGGAATTACACCATCCAGCCGGACGCCAGCGAAAAGACGATTGACTGGAAGGCGTTTTTGGGCAGCGCGCCGAAAATTCCATTTAATCCTGAGCATTACTTCCGATGGCGCAAATATTGGGCGTATTCGGGCGGCATCGCGACGGATTTGTTCTATCACACGCTCTCGCCGTTGCTGCTCACAATTGGGCCACAGTTTCCTGAGCGCGTTTCGGCTTCCGGCGGCATTTATAAACAAAAAGACCGCGAGGTTCCCGACACATTTTTCATTAACGCGGATTATTCCAGTTTCACCATTCAGCTGGCCTGTTCCGTCGGTTCCGGCATCGGCGCACCCCTGGTGATCCACGGTTCTGAAGGCACTATCTTCATTGCGAATGACAGCGAAGACTTAAGCAATACTTCGATCAAAGTCGTGCCGGATCGTGAGTACGCCGAAGACTTCAAGAAAAAGACGGGCAAAGACATGCTGGAAATTCCGGTCACGCCGCATGCGCGCGGCACGCATCCGCATATGGATAACTTCCTTGACAGCGTACGCAGTCGCCAGGATCCAAATCTACCTGCGGATTTAGGCTACCGCGCCATGACCGCAATCAGAATGGGCGTGGATGCCTATCGGCAACAGACAGTTTTGAAGTTTGATGCCAAACGCGAAAAAGTCCTCGCAGGTTCGATTGCGAAACTGTAGAGAAAAAAAGACCAGAACACCGGACATTCGGGCAAATGAAGATTGATTGAAAAAGCTTGTTTCCTAATTGTCCGGTCGTTTGTTGGTCTTTAATTCATCCCAACTAAAGCACCAAAATCATGCAACGAAAAAATTTGCTCACCATCTTACTGCTCGCAGTATTTGCGTTCACTGCGTTTGCACAGAAAAACAACGAACTCACCAACGCTGAAAAAAAAGCAGGCTGGAAATTATTGTTTGACGGAAAAACCTTGAATGGCTGGCGCGGATTTCATAAAGAGACGGCTCCCGCGATTTGGGTTGTTGAAGACGGGACAATTACGAAACCAAAAGGCACGGCTGAAAACCGCAAACTGGGTGGAGACATGATTACCACCGAGCAATTCGAGAATTTTGAATTTTCATTTGAATGGAAAATCAGCCAGGCTGGCAACAGTGGCGTCAAATATTTAATTTCTGAAAGTCTGCCTCCCACAGGCGGTGGTGCTATCGGATTTGAATATCAGGTTTTGGATGATGACAACCATCCTGATGCTAAAGCGGGTATCAATGGCAATCGCAAAGCGGGCTCGCTTTACGATTTGATCCCTGCGCCTGCGGACAAAATCATCAAACCTGTAGGCGAATTCAATCAATCCAGGATTATTGTCAAAGGCAATCACATCGAACACTGGCTGAACGGCAAAAAGCTTTTGGAATTTGAACGTGGCAGCGAGGCATTCAAGCAACACATTGCACAAAGCAAGTTCAATAAGACAGCAGGTTTTGGCGAAATTTCCAAAGGCCATATTTTATTGCAAGACCACAGCGATCAGGTCTGGTTTCGCAATCTGAAAATTCGAGAATTAAAATAATCAAAAGTCAAAGCATAATGAATCCAATCGTTCAAATTTCTCTTGATCTCACTGACATCAACGAAGCTATCGAAACTGCCCGCATCGCGCTTGAAGCGGGTGTGGACTGGTTGGAAGCAGGTACGCCCCTGATTCTTGCCGAAGGTTTACACGGCGTGCGTGCGTTGCGCAAAGAATTTCCTGACACGCCTATCGTTGCCGATTTGAAGACGATGGACGGCGGCTATCTTGAAGCTGAAATGATGGCAAAAGCCGGAGCCACACACGTCGTCGTCATGGCCCGCGCACATCCTGAAACAATTAAATGTGTCGTCAAAGCCGGACGCGATTTCGGCGTCAAAGTGATGGGCGACAACATGGTCTTTGAAGACAAAGCCGCCGCCAGCAAAATGCTCGAAGACTTAGGCTGCGATTACATTGTGCATCACACGGGCTTCGACGAGCGCAATGGCATTTTTGCCGACACTGGCAAAATGCTTAGTCCACTGGATGACCTTGACGCAGTCGTCAATGCCGTCAGCATTCCTGTGCAAGCGGTCGGCGGTCTTTCCATCGAACAAGCGATTTCAATGCCGAAGCGCGGCGCACCGTTGGTCGTGATCGGCGCACCGCTTGCGATTGACGCGCATTCGTTCGCTGTGGCGAGCAATGATCTGAAAACTGTTTTGTCAGAAATTACCCGAAGGATTCGAGAATAAAGAAATTATTGGCCACAGATTACACAGATTTACGCAGATTTGATTTGAGGACGA
The DNA here is from genome assembly GCA_018268995.1 of Acidobacteriota bacterium. Lineage (GTDB taxonomy): Bacteria > Acidobacteriota > Blastocatellia > RBC074 > RBC074 > JAFDVL01. Next base: position 32,857 of record JAFDVL010000130.1, read on the forward strand.
GAAAATTTGACTCAATCAAAGCGGCTTAATTTTTTAAGCAAATAATCTGTGCCAATCTGTGTAATCTGTGGCCAATCAGTAGGAATTATTATGGCTCAAGCAATGGCAGCAGTCGTGCAATACGACTTAACCCCAGGTTCAGTAGAAGTTCGCGAAATGCCGATCCCCGAAATCGGCGAAGAAGAAGTGTTATTAAAAGTCGGCGGCGTCAGCGTCTGCGGCAGTGACGTGCATCAATATCACGGCTCGCAAAGCTGGCCTGTCAACACGCCCGTCGTGTTAGGCCACGAATTCGGTGGCACAATCGCAGCACTTGGCAAACGCGTCAAAAACTTCAAAGAAGGCGACCGCGTGGTGTCAGAAACCGCCGCGTACATTTGCGGCAAATGCATGATGTGTCGCACGGGTGCGTATAATTTGTGCCCGCAACGCAAAGGCTTTGGCTACGGCATTCACGGCGCGATGGCTGGCTATGTGCGTGTGCCGGAGCGTTGTTTACACCCGATTCCCGATCACTTGCCGTTTGAAAAAGCGGCGCTGACCGAACCATGTTGCGTCGGCTACAACTGCGTGATTGAAAAGAGCAACGTCAAACCCGGCGATACTGTGGTTGTGCTGGGGCCGGGGCCAATTGGGTTGCTGTGCGCTGAAATGGCACGACTCGCGGGCGCAGGCAATCTGATTGTGGCGGGAATGGCGAGCGATGCGCCGCGACTCGCGGCAGCGAAAGCATTAGGCGTTACGCACGCGGTTAACTTGCAGGAAACGGATTTGAAAGAGTTGGTCATGAGTCTGGGCGATGGCCTCGGCGCGCATCTGGTTGTTGATGCTGCCGGAGCTTCGGCAGCGCTGAAATCCGCGCTCGAAATCGTACGGCCCGGAGGTCAAATCACAAAAGTCGGCTGGGGGCCGCAACCATTAGGCTTTTCGCTTGATCCGCTGGTGCAAAAGGCGGTGCGCTTGCAAGGCAGCTTCAGCCATACCTTTGAAAATTGGGAGATGGTTGTTTCGATGTTGGCGTCAGGGCAAATCAATCTGAAGCCGATCATCAGCGTCGTTTCCAATCTCGAAAACTGGAAAGATTGTTTTGACGGCATGCACGATGGCAAGTATGTGAAAGCCGTGTTGCAGCCGGAGGCTTAGATTGAAGCGATTTATCAAATTGCCAATTCAGGAAAATAACATGCTACGCCTATCGCTCTTTGCGCTCCTGATCGTTTCAGGGGCGGCTGCGCTGTCCGCGCAAACTTCGACTACACAAACACAGACCCAGCAACAAACGCAACCACAGACCCCAACACAGACCCAAACAACGCTCACCGACAACATTCCGGTGCAGGCAATTAAAGCTCCGCGCAATCCGTTGCCAAGCGAAGACGCCTCGGCCAACGCCACGAAATTCACCTTTTTCGTTTACGGAGACACGCGTGGGCGGCGCGATGGCTATGAATTGCAGTACGAACATTCGCTTGTCATCAATTCGATGGTCGCGCAGATTAAGAAGCTGGAAAAAACGGACTATCCAGCGCGCTTCGTCATTCAAACAGGCGACGGCGTAGCGAATGGCGCGATGGGCAAGCAATGGAATCTTAGCTACATTGATCTCATCAACAAGCTGACGCAGGATGGTGGCGTGCCGTACTTTCTGGCACCGGGAAATCACGACGTGAGCAGCGCCGATACCCACGACGCTGAACGACGACAACCGGGGCTGAAAAACTACTACTCCGCTAACGCAGAGTTGCTTCCGCCTGACGGATCACCGCGTCGGTTGAGCGGCTATCCGGTCTTTTCCTTTGGTTACGGGAACACATTCGTGATTGCTTTCGATTCCAACATCGCAGGCGACGAAAAGCAGATTGCATGGATCACCGAGCAGTTAGAGGGGCTGGATCGGCAGCGATACAAAAACGTGTTCGTGTACAGTCATCACCCCGCATTTTCCTCCGGCCCACACGGCGGCGCGCAGATCGAGAAACCGACACAGATTATTCGAGATCGTTATATGCCGCTCTTTCGCAAACATCACGTCAAAGTTTTCTTTGGTGGCCACGATCACCTTTTCGAGCATTGGATTGAACGTTACGAGGACAGCACCGGCAAGCATCGTCTTGACCACGTGCTGACCGGTG